>NZ_JBHSKD010000008.1:0-336146 GCF_042657275.1 Nocardioides taihuensis | reverse complement strand
GACTTGCTCTCCTTGCTGTCGTCACCTGAGCCTTGGCGGCCAGGTCCAGAGCCATCCGCTCATGCCGCATAGCGTTCGCTGCGGCCATCCGGTCGTGCCGTTGGTTGCGCGCCAACGTGCCGATGAGCGGGCGGGTGTCGGGGTTGCTCACACGACTGAATCGAAGCCATGCTGGTGTGATGCTCGTCGCCGGGTTCTCGCACGTCGCCCTGACCGTGAGCAACATGAAGGTCTCGCGGGAGTTCTACTCCGAGACCCTCGGACTGACGGTCCTGGACTCGAGCGATTCGTACTGTGCGCTGCTGATCGGCGGCGGCAGCCTCTCTGCGCTGATCCTCACCCACCATGAGGACGGGGTCCCCGAGCCGTTCAGCGAGTTGCGTCCCGGCCTCGACCACGTGAGCCTCGCGGTTCGAGACCTGCCACTGCTCACGGACTGGCAGACGAGGCTGACGCAGTGGGGCGTGCACTCCGACCTGCGCAGGAGCGAATGGGGACACCACCTCAACTTTCGCGATCCAGACAACATCGCGCTGGAGCTTGTCGTGATTGAGCCTGACGCGCAGGTACAACAGGTGTTGGACCAAGCGGGGCTGGTCTGAACGCCCACGTATGCCCCGACGAGACACTCACATGCCGATGTGCGTGCAGCCATGACCTTCACCGACTGCATCGCTGAGAACGGGTCGCCGTAGGCTCCGGCCCATGTGCTGCTCGTCAATCCCGTGACGGGTGAGCCGGGTACCCTGGAAGATCCGAGTTCTCATTGACTTGTGGTGCGAAGATGTCTGACCGCTCCCCCGAAGTTCCCAGCTTGGTGTGCGGGAGTGCGGCTCTGACCTTCGCAACCAGGGTATGGACCTGCCACCAACGCGTGTTCGTTGATGACTTCGCCGATTACGCGACGTGGTACTCGGACCTCTTCGAGAAGCACACCAAGCGGGAGCGGCATCGACTGGCGCTGATCCAGGAAGACGACACCGTGACTGGGTACGCCTGGGGGTACATCGGCCACCGCGGCGAATACTGGGCCGATCTGCTGTGTGACTCGCTTCCTGAGCGGATCGCGTCCTCCTGGGTGGGTGGCCACTTCGACGTCGTCGAGCTTGCCGTTCTCCCCGAACATCGACGCAGGGGCCTCGGAAAGGCTCTTCATGACTGCCTGCTGGATGGCTGGACGGGAAGGTGCCTGCTCAGCACGAGTAGCGACCCCGACGACCCGGCCGTACGCCTGTACGCCCGCTCAGGATGGAGGACGCTCGGCCCCTTGCGGCCCGGCGTGCAGGTCATGGGGCTCGACCGAGCGTAAGTCGCGACCTCCCTGCAGATCTGGTGCACCGAGTCGGGGGCCATCCGCTCATGCCGCTGGTGGCGCGGTGTCAGACTCTCCGCCGCATCACGTCGCGGTGCGACTCGACCTTCGCGAGGGCATCGGGGCCGATGAGTCCCCCAACGGTGTAACCGCCGTTGGCAAGCGTGCTCCCGAGCCATGCCTCCTGAGTCTCGGACCTGAACTGCCACAGCGAACAGAGCCAGTTGAAGCCTGGACGCCCCTCTCGATATGGGGGTGGCAGGGGGCCGCTCATCTTGGGTCCGTCGCTGCCCACGTATGACGGCACGTGATGGAGGAGGTTCGCGAGCATGAAGATGTGGTCTCGAACATTCTGATCACCGTCGGACGCACCCTCCGCGTCCACGCGGTGTCCCGTGGCGGCAACGGACCTGATCTCGAGCAGTCCTAACCTCAGCACTAGGCGCATTGCCTCGTCGCAGTCGTCCGCTAGTTCTTCGCCGCCAGCCTTCATGGGAGCACTATTGCGCAGTGGAGGTGGAGCGATCACGAGTTCGCTGCGGCCATCCGGTCATGCCGCATGGCGTTCGCTGCGGCCATCCGGTCATGCCGCATGGCGTTCGCTGCGGCCATCCGGTCATGCCGCATGGCGTTCGCTGCGGCCGCCCGGTCAGCCGCTGATTTCGCGCTGATCTGCCGATGAGCGGAAGTTGCGGTCTCCGTTTGTCCCGCTGGGCTCGCGAGTGCGCGCTACGACTCCGGCTTGGGGACTAGCTCGTGCGAAGAACAGACGAACTACCTCGCTGTCGCCGACGGCCAGAATCTGCGTGCGGTCACTCGCTCCGCATGTCGCGATGGAGATTCCATTCGGCGATGGCAACCTGGACGTCGGCGGGCGGCGGCCCGTCGGTTGTGGGCACTTGGTAGACCCTGACAAAGGTGCCTTTCTGCACGATCCAGGCCACCGCGCCGTGGCTCGTGGCCAGGATCGCACCGGTCTGGGCGATCGGCTGGGTCCGCCAGGCCGTCTTGGTGCAGGAGATGAGGTTCTCGGCGAGCGTGTCCGCGGCGTCCGACGCCTGGGCCTCCGACCGGAAGCCGCTGACACCTCCGCTTCTGCCTGAGATGGAGCGGTCCGACCAGGTTCCCGAGCACTCCCCCTGATACGC
This sequence comes from Nocardioides taihuensis, assembly GCF_042657275.1. Lineage (NCBI taxonomy): Bacteria > Bacillati > Actinomycetota > Actinomycetes > Propionibacteriales > Nocardioidaceae > Nocardioides > Nocardioides taihuensis. Next base: position 333,686 of record NZ_JBHSKD010000008.1, on the reverse strand, counting down.
CCAGTCGTCGTACGTGATGTGGTCGGCGACCGTCCAGCCGGGCACCTGCGCGGCCGCGCGAGCAAGGATCATGTCGAGTTCTTCTTCGGAACCCGGCGCGGCAGGCTTCGACGGCGTGGTGGGCGCGGGTGTCGTGGGTTGCCCGATCGGCGAGGGCTGGTCGCTGGCGCTGTGAGTCCCTGCGGCCAGAGCGCTGCCCACTGCGATGGCCGCCAAGGCGACGGCCGCCACGGCGGCCGTGGCACTCGCACGCCTCCGCTGGGCCCGCTTGATGGCATTCGCGGCCCCGGGGGGGCGGGTGTTCTCGCTGACGTCGGCGACGAAGGTGGCGAGGAATTCGTCCAGGTCAGGCATGGGTGGGTTCTCCGTCCTGGGGAGCGAGCAGGGTCGCGAGAGCGGCGCGGCCTCGAGAGAGTCGGGCCTTGACGGTCCCCTCGGGGCAGTGCTCGATCCGCGCGACCTCGCTGAGCGGGAGATCGCCGAGATGGTGGAGCACGATCGCCCGGCGCTGTGCCTCCGGCAGCTGCCGGAGCGCTGCGACCAGGGCGGCGGTCGCCTCCGACGGAGGCGCTGTCGGCTCTGGCTCCCTCGACCTGGCCAAGAACCTCACGACGGTCTGCGTCCTCCGCCAGCGGGAGATCGCCAACCGGGTCGCCACCTGGCGAACCCATGCGCCCGGGTCGTCGTACTCGCGCAGTGAGGACCACCGCGGCCAAGCCCTGCTGTAGGCCTCCTGCGCCAGGTCTTCGGCCTCGCCGAGGATCCCGGTCATGGCATAGGCGCAGGCGACGGTGCGGGGCCAGGTGGCGTCGTAGAACGCGGTGAAGTCGCCCTGTCTGCTGGGATCCATGCGATTCCCCATCTGCTGAGAAGAGGGACCTGTCACAGCCTGACACGCCTGACCGCTGCTCGCGGTTGCATCCGACCGGAGGCAGCAGGGATGCACCAACTCGCCCATGAGCAGCGAGCCTTGAGGTCACCAGGGTCTCCAGCGTGTCAACCGCCCGCTCATGCCGCATGGCGTTCGCTGCGGCCATCCGGTCATCTCGCGGTGCTGATGGTCGTGCCGGCGTGCGAAGGCAGCGCCAAGGGCCGGTGACAGACCCGGGCAACGCCATCGCGGTCTTTCCTTGTCGCCGCAAGGCCATGAGAACATAGTGACCCCATGAGGAGCCGAGGAGTCCGACTTGTCGGGGCTCTTGTGTTTGTCCTTACGGCTGGAGTTTCAGCCTCCGCCGCCGGCCGCGATGTGGAGGGCGATCTTGAGGTGGCGAGCTTCTGGCCCGATGGCCGACTGGCGGACACGTTGGGCAGCTTCGACCTGAGTGGCAATGGGCGGTTTGTGCTTTTCGAGAGCCAAGGCAGGACCTACCGTCGCGATCTGCGCGACGATGTCACCGAGCAGTTGGCGCTGCCCCGAGATCACATGCCGCGCGCTCCGGTGATCACCTCCGGCGGTCGGTTCGTCGCCTACTTGAACACCGACGTCGTGGGCCGGCAGGGCCACTCTCGCCTGGTCGCGGACATCTACGTCCACGACGTGCGACGCGACGTCACCCGCCGCGTGTTGAGGGTCAGCGACCGGGTCGGGGGCGCCCACCTCAGTGAGGGCCCTGTCCTTGGGGGTGGACTGCGTTACGTCGCGTTCGCTTCGCGCGATCCTGACTTCGCACTGCACGACACGAATGCTCGTCGTGACGTCTTCGTTCTCGACCGTCGCAGTGGGCACGTTGATCTGGTGAGCGCTACCCCGCGCGGGCGTCCCGGCAACGGCCTGAGCTGCTGCATGGACATGACGGCGGACGGACGCACCGTCGTGTTCATCTCGGTGGCGTCCAATCTGGTTCGGGGCGACACCAACGACACCGCGGACGTGTTCTTGCGCGACCTTGATGCCGGCACGACCACGCGACTCAACGTCACCGCCGACGGCGGCCAGTCGCGCGGCCCAGCCTGGTGGCCAACCGTCAGCGCCGATGGCAGCACCGCCGCGTTCATCGCGCGCCCCCACTCGCTCGGCCTCAGCTCCACCGACAACGAGTGGGAGGCGTTGGTGCGCGACTTGGTCGCCGGCACAACGACGCCGGTGGCCCCGGACCCGCTGGCCGGAGGCAGTTACAGGCCGACGCTGAGCGAGGACGGCCGATACGTCGCCTACGACTCCAGCCGCCCCGACATCACCAGCACCCCGGGTTGCACGGACTCTCACTCCCACGTCTACCTCCACGACCGCCTCGAGCAGACGACGACCTGCCTGTCACCGAATCTCGACCCCCAGATCCTCACTGATGGCGTCGACGCGCACATCTCGGCCGATGGTGCTGTCGTCGCGTTCTATTCGGAGTTGGAACTGTTGCCAAGTCTCGAATTCGCGGAGCGCTTCTACGCATGGCGCCGCACGCCGCCATTCCCACTCACACCCAGCAGGACATACCCCTAGCCGCGCCACCACTGCCCAGACCGGACAAGCGCGACCAACGCCCGCGACCTCAAGGGCCGCTAGCCGGGCCATCCGGTCATGCCGCGATGTGCGCGCGATCTTGGGACGGGACCAGGGACGGTGCCTGGGCCATGGGGCCGACAAGCCCACGGCATCATTCTCGGCGCCTGGCACCGGCTCGGCCTGGGCCAGGCCACCTGGCAGGCGCGCGCCAACAACGACGACTCCTCCCCCGTGACTCCTGCAACGCCCGTGAACGCCCCTCCTCAACGGACCGGTCTCGCGGGACGTGTGAGTTCAGCCGGCACCTCGAGTGCTGCGGGTTCACTAGTGACGCTTGGTGTCTTGGGCGACTCGATGCAGGCAACCCGGCGGCGGTGCTGCCCACTGCCCCATGGCGACGCGGTCACCGACTTCCAACGGTGAGGGACGCCGGCATGGAACCGGGCGAACCTGAGTGATTCGGCGTCAGGCCGGAGGCTCGCCGAAGAACCCCCTGCGTGCTGCTTCGTCCGCGGTCAGTCCGTCTGGGCCGCACGCCTCCAAGGTCGCGAACCCACCAAGGGTGGGGTCCGCCTCACGGGCGGCCGCGTGCAGCTCTCTTCGACGTGCGCCCTCGGGTCCCTCCTCGTGCTCGATGAGGGCAAGCCACCGGTCGTAGGCGCGCAGCACGTCGTAGTACGCCTCTCGCCGCTTGGCGAACTCGGCGGTAGCGCGCTGCCAATCGCGGTCCGCAAGAAGCAGCTCGCTCAGCAGGCGCACGTCCCGGAAGAGCAGCGACGTCCCCAGGCCTTGGGAGGGGTCCAGCGCGCCGGCCGCGTCTCCGACGAGGACCATGGGTCCGCGAGTGACGTGGCTGGCCCACGTGCAGCTGTTGGCGAAGAAGCCGAGGGGTCCGGCTGGGTTCGCGCCGTCGAACGTACCCTCGGGCGCGGCCCTGGCGGCGAAGGCGATGAACGCCTCGGGGGAGCGCCCAGCTCCTGTTTCGTGAACGCGCTCGGCGGTCAGCCGGATGTAGACACGGCACGAGTCGGCGCCGGTGAGGAACCATCCCACCACGTTCGCGGGTGTGCTGGCCCAGGCGAATGTGTCGTCCCAGCGAACGCCCGACAGGAGAAGACCGCCGAACCGGTGATGTTCGGGATCGGTCACCGTCTGCGCCTGCAGCCAACGCCGGACACCCGAGGTCTTGCCGTCAGCCCCGACCACCAGCCTCGCGTGGTACTCCGTCGTGGCACCCCTGCTGGTGGCCGACACGATGGCGCCGCCGTCACCGTGGCCGTCAGCGACACCGACGACCTTGGCGGGCCGCAGCACGGTCGCGCCCTGTGACTCCGCCCAGCCCAGCATCACCTCCTGCAGCCGCGGATGCGAGAACCCGATCGCGGGCAAACCGTCGATCGAGATCGAGTTCCAGGCCAGCCCATCCACGCGGCGCCCGTCTTCGTAGAAGCCCATCTCCGGCAGCGGCACGGCGCCCACCGAATCCAGCGGTTCGCCGAGCCCGGCCCTCAGGGCCTCCGAGTGCCCCCACGGGAAGCTCAGCTCGCCACGGATGCGGTCCCGGAACCCATCCTCTTTCTCGACCACCAGCACGCCGAGACCGGACCTGGCCAGTACGCCCCCCAACGCCGAGCCCGCAAGTCCACCGCCGGCGATCACCACATCGAACGATCGCTCGGTCATGCCTCATCCAAGCGCGAACGCCCCGATTGTCAAGCAACCACTGAAGAGCTGCGCAACTCTGAGCACGGTTGGTGTCCCGGCGGCCGGCGATGCTGCACCGGCGTGCCGGACTCGGGGCTCGTTGCCCCCGCGAGGACGCCATACGATGACGCCCGAGTGTCGGTCCGGAGGGGGGATCCGGCGTCCCGTCAGGTCGTTGCCTGCCGTTGCCTCGCGAGTGTCCCCCGGCGTGTACCTGCCGCTGAGGTTCTTTGTTGATCGGCAAGCGCTGCAGAAACACCGGCTCGAGTCCGATGCGCAAGAAGGGCGGCTGACGAGTTCGCCGCCGAGATGGGCGACTGCATGCTCTACGTCTGGACTTGGGAAGCAGATGCACCCCTTCCGTACCTCCGGTGCTGGCCGCACGTCGCTGCGGCCATCCGGGGGTCATGCCGCCGGAAGGGGGCAGAGCGCCCTCCAGCCGACCTTCTCGCCCGACCACGAGGAGGTCATCTTCACCTGGGTCAAGCGAGTGCCCGGAAGCGGCAACGAGACCACCGTGCCCGGGACCCTGTCCCTCGACAACGGTCAGGTGACCGCCTTCGGACATGCCTCAGGGCCGACCCACGTCCGATTGCGGGCAGCAAGGTCACCTCTCTGATCCCTGAGGAGTTCCGAGCTCGTCATGGGGAGGCTTGGGGCGGGCGTGCGCGCCAACGGCTTCGCGCAGGGCGCACCGATCATGATTCCTGTGATGTGCGCTGACGGGATCGCCCGGCGGTTCGCAAGCCACCTCCTACCGATCCGCGCCCCGCACGGCGAGATGCTGGCAGTAGCCGCCGTGTGGGCACCTCACTCGGGACGAGACCGCAAGGTTCGCCTGCTGGCCTGACGGTCCGGCTGTGCCGCCTCTGGCGAGCGACGCCGCGGCCGCCCGGTCACGCCGCGGGTCAGACGGCGCCGTGGGGGGAAACCATCGCCTGCTCTTGACCGGGCCGGGGCGCAGTGATTCCGTTTCGGAGCGCAGTCGCCGCGGAAGGAGGTGGACGATGACGTCTCCTGAGTCCGTCCTCGCGGAGATGCGCGCGTCTCTCGAGGGTCAGGTGATCGGCAGGGACCATGCCGACTACGACGCCGCGCGCCGGGTGTGGAACGGTGCGTTCGATCGATTCCCGTTGGCGGTGGTTCGCCCGGCCGTCGTCGAGGATGTTCAACGCACCGTCTCGACGGCCCGCGACTGTGAACTCACGCTGGCGGTGCGCGGAGGCGGACACAGCCTGGCCGGCTTCTCCACCTGCGACGACGGCATCGTGCTCGACCTCGGGAGCCTCGACCAGGTGCAGGTCGACGTCGCCCGCGCTCGCGTGCGCGTACCCGGCGGCGCCCTGCTCCACGACCTCGATGCGGCCACCGTCCCGGTCAACGGCGTCGTTTCCGCTGGCGTCGTCTCGCACACCGGAGTCGGTGGGCTGACGCTTGGTGGGGGAATGGGGTGGAACAGTCGTCGCTACGGGTTGGCGATCGACAACCTCCTCTCCGTGGACCTGGTCACCGCTGACGGAACGTGCCGCACGGTCGACGCGGAGTCCGACCCGGAGCTGTTCTGGGCCATCCGCGGCGGCGGTGGCAACTTCGGGGTCGTCACGTGGTTCGAGTTTCGAATGCGCGAGCTGGGCTCCCCCTGTGTCGTCACGAGCGCCTACCCCACGTCCGCCGCCGACCAGGTGCTCGAAGACCTGGCCGGCATCGCCAGCGATCTGCCCCGCGACCAGACCATCGGACTGTTCCTGTCACGCGACGAGCTCAGGGTGAAGTCCGTCTGGTTCGGCGACACGGCCACCGCCGAAGCGCGCTTGGCCCCGGCGACGCGGTTGGGTGGTCAGCGTGGCAAGTCGGCGACCAGCACGTTCACCGAGCTGCAACACGCTTCCGACGAATCAGTCGCCTGGGGGATCTGCTGCTACTCCAAGGGAGGCTTCGTCTCCGAGCTCGACGATGACTTCGTCGCTCTGATGACCCAGCAGATCGCCGCAGCACCAACCGCCGAGTGTGACGTCTACATGATCCAACTCGGGGGAGCTGTCGCTGACGTCGATGACGACGAGACCGCCTACTCAGGTCGAGCCAACGCCTACTACTACGTCGTGACAGGGTGCTGGGACCGACCCGAGGACCGTGAAGTCGCCGCACAGTGGGGCCGCGAGACTGCTGCGCTGTTCAGCCAGGCATCGGGCGTGACCTCGAACTACGTCAACGAACAGTCCGACAGCAGCCAGGACTTCGTGCGGCGTGCGTACGGGGAGAAGAAGTACGAGCGCCTGGTCGAGGTCAAGCGGCGGACCGATCCCACGAATCTCTTCCGCCTCAACCAGAACATCAGCGCCTGACAGGTCAGCTCGAGGCACGAGCGCGTGCCGCTGGACCTGCCGCGGCCGGCGACGCTGCGACCATCCGCTCATCCCGCAGACTGCGCGGTCCTGCCGATGAGTGGTCGCGCGAGCGCGCCGTGTGGCGGGACGTCCTGGGTGACGGCAGAGTGCCCGAGCGCGCCGCAGCCGCAGGGGACGCTGAACCCCGGATGGACGGAAGCAGGGGGCACCACAGGCACCCCCTGTCCTCCAGGAGTCGCCCTGCGAGTCAGATGCGGGTCGTGTAGGTGTAGTGCATCACCACGCCCCGGATCCGGTAGGCGCACCGGCCGGTGACCTTCATGCTCGCCTTGATGGTGTCGCGGTCCACCTTCCACACCTTCTTCGTCAAGGTGCCGCGGCGGCAGCACTCTCGCTTCCCGTACATGAAGTACTTCTTGGTGACCTGTGCGTTGTCGGGCCGCTTGGCGGGGATGTTGAGGGTGAAGGTCACCATGGCGAACTTCCCGTCCCAGCAGGCCAGTAGCACGTCGGTGGACTCCGAGCGGACGTCACAGTTTCCGCGGGCCGCAGCCCGGTAGCGGCCGGGAGTGTCGGCGTTGGCGACCACCCGGTCCCGCTTGAGGACCTCCCCGGTGGCGACGGTGACCTCCCGGGTCAGCACGTGCCCATCGCCCCCCGCGTCGTAGGCGGTCAGGGTCACCGTGTAGACCCCGACCGGCACCTTCCCACCGGAGTCATCGACACCCCGCCACCGCAGGTAGGTCTTGTCGGTACCGACATGCCCGGCGAACACGACCTCCCCGTCGCTGTTGGTCACCGTGTAGTCCGCGCCGTAGGGGGCGTTCTCGTCGCCGTCGTAATCATCGGAGTACCAGTACAGGTTCACGTAGTCCTTGTAGCCGTCGCGCACCTGCGGGTAGATCGTCGTGGGGGTGAACTTCACGGTGGAGAACCACGGGTCGGTCGCCCGCTGCCCCACGGTGGAGCCGACGGCTGGGATGGGCGTGCGACTGGTCTGCGGGGTGGCTGCGTGACTGGCTCCCGAACCCACGGGGCCGAGCACCGTCCCCAACGCCACGACCCACGCTGCACCCGCCGACAACAGAACCTTCCGCACTTTCATCTGGCGACCGTAGGCGCCACTTCGTGGCAGCGCCGAGGTCGAGATGGCGTGATCACCCAGATGAGGTAGGTGCTGGACCTGTGGGCGGATCCCGGCCCCGCGCAGCGTCGAGCGTTGCCTCGGCATGTGCCACCTCTCCTTCGAGACGCCACTCCTCGCCCACCCGCCGGTAGTCCACGCGTTCGCCCGGGCGCACGGATAGGTTCGCGTTCGCTGCGGCCATCCGGTCATGCCGCATTGTGCGCGGTCGTGCCGCTGAGCGGCTCCCGTGGGCAGGCTTCAAACACCGCAATCCTGCTTCGAATGGGAGAGATGTCAGTCATGGAGTCGGAGACCACCGTGTTCTGCTGGTGGCTTGCCAGGTGCCCAACAGGACATCAACCCAACGGGGATCGCTCCGCGAAGTCGTTCGCGAACGGAATGACTACAAGGCACAACGAAGTACGTCGCCAAGGTAAGCGAGCCCGTCTTCCCAAGATCCACGAAGGTTGAGGTTCCGGCCCTGTTGATCGGGTCGTGCTCGTGTCGCGACTGATGCACTCGGGACCCGTACGCGGACAAAAGAGCACACGTCTGTACACCTGACCTTCGACCCTGTACCTCGGAACTGCCCCGGTGCTGTGCTCGTCGGCAGGAGGAGGTCCAGCAATGTCACGTCGCAGCCGCGCTCGGATGCCTCGGTCGCCGCGATCGCGGCCCGGGATGCTTCTCGAGACGCTGCCAGCGGTTCCCGTCTGGATCGCCTCCCCCTTCGTACGGCCGTGGCACATGCGATGGGGTGCGACCACCGACGAGGTCGCGGGCGACATGCCCGGGGATGAGGTGGTGAAGCGCGCACAGTTCAACGCAACCCGGGCCATCACCATCGGGGCGCCTCCCTCGGCGGTGTGGCCGTGGATCATCCAGCTGGGATACCGGCGCGGCGGCTTCTACACCTACGACCTGCTGGACAACGCCGGCGAGCCCAGCGCGGAGCGCGTCGTCGAGGAGCTCCAGGACCTCGAGGTCGGCGATGCCATCCCCATGTTCCACGAGATGAACGGGCTCGCCATCGCCTACGACGTCGACTCGATGGACCCGCCCACCTCGATGCTGTGGGTCCACCGCCCGCATCCTGGCGAGGCGCCCGACAGCACGTGGAGCTGGCGGTTGGTCGAGCAGCCCGGAGGAAGAACGCGTCTGGTAACGCGCATGAAGCAGGACTACAGGTGGCAAACCCCGCGCCTCGCGGCCTTCAACCTCTGGCTGATGGAGTTCGGTGACTTCGCGATGGAGCGCAAGATGCTCAGGGGCATCAAGCGTCGCGCTGAGGGAGCAACTTCTTCATCTTCCACTGCTTAGACAGCATGCGACGCTGCAGCGGTCCGCGCATGCCGCTGTCTGCTCGCACTCCTGCCGATGAGCGGTGGGTGAGGACGGCGTGGCGTCGTGCTGGGCAATATCCGGCAACCTGGCTCGCGTGGCCCACCTGCCCGCATGGACGTTCGACGAGGTCAGCGGGCGACGTCGCGGTCTCCTGATCGGTCTTGATGGCCGCAGGTCCGCGAGGGACGTCGCCATGATCGATCCCCAGACATGTCGCTTGCCCAGCGGGTAGGTTCGGGTCCCTTCCACCCACGAAGCGGAGTCCCGGCATGAATGACAGCTCGGCGGTCGCACCGTTCGCCCGGTCGATGCTGGACGTGGCGGACGACACGCTGGTGGCGGCCTTCATGGACGATTCGCTGTTCCGGTGGGTGTTCCCCGATCCCGCGACCCGGCCACGCCGCCTGCGCCGACTCAACCGGGTCCCCCTTGAGTACGGACTGCGCTACGGCTACGTCCGGCAGTCCGACGAGGGCCGGTGCGTCGCGATCTGGATCCCACCTGGGGAGCCGATGTCCCCCGGGCGGATGGTCCGGTCCGGAATGCTCGCTGTGCCCTTCCGGACCGGGCTGGGGCCCATGGCCAGGTTCGGCGGTGCCAACGGGGTCATGGACAAGATCCACAAGCGTCACATGGACGGACCTCACTGGGAGCTGCTGATCGTCGGAGTGGACCCTGCGCTGCAGGGTCGGGGGCGCGGCAGCGCGCTCGTGCGGGACGGGTTGGCCAGGGCCGATGAGGCGGGGCTGCCGTGCTACCTCAACACCAACACACCCGCCAACGTTCCCTTCTACGAGCGGCTCGGGTTCAGCGTGCTCGAGGAGGCAACCCTCGGCAAGGATGGGCCGACGGCGTGGGCGATGCGCCGGGAGGCCATTGCTCAGACCCCAGCCTGAGCGCTGCTGCTGCTCTGCGGCAGCGGCTCCAGCGCGGCTCTGGCCCCGGAAGTACCGGGCGTCGGTCGCTCCAACTGACCATCCGCTCATCCGCGCTGGAAGCTGGTCACAGCGATCGAAAGGCGCTGGAGGCCGATGGCGCTGTCGACAGGCCGGCTCTGTCGGCCTCTAGGGCTGCGAGCCAGGAGGACCTTGGTGCACGGTGTCGATGCCGGGGTCGGCGAGTGCCACGTCGAGCTCGCTCATCAGTTGCCGCTTGCGAGAAGGGTCGGCAAAGGACGCGTCGATCGAGTTCCGCGCGAGCGTCGCGACGTCGGCGGCACAAAGGTGACCAGCCCCCATCAGCGCGTCGAAGTTGTCGTCGACGTACCCACCGAAGTAGGCGGGGTCGTCCGAGTTGACGGTCACCTTGAGACCCCGCTCCAACATCATCGGCAGAGGGTGCGAGGCGATGCTGTTCACGACCTTCAGGCTGACATTCGAAAGTGGGCACACTGTGAGCGGCACTTGATCCTGGACGAGGCGCTGCACGAGCTGGTCATCCTCGAGGCACCTGATGCCGTGATCGATTCGCTGGACGCGCAACACGTCGAGTGCCTCCCAGATGTAGCTGGGGGGACCTTCCTCGCCCGCGTGAGCGACGCAGTGAAGGCCCTCGGCGCGCGCCCGCTCGAACACCCTCGCAAAGTTCGACGGCGGGTGGCCCACCTCGGCGGAGTCCAGGCCCACCCCGATGAAAGGCGCGTCGAGCGCCAGGACTGCCTCGAGGGTCGCCATCGCCGACTCTTCGCCTTCGTCGCGCAGGAACGCCACGATGAGCCCGCTGCTCACGCCGTGAGTCCGCAACGACTCGGACAGCGGGCCCGTCACGCCAGCCATGACGTCACGCAGCGGGACCCCACGCTCGACATGTGCCTGCGGGTTGAGGAAGACCTCGGCGTGCCGGACTCCTGCCGCGGCAGCACGATCCAGATAGGCGGTGGTCATGTCGGCAAAGTCCTCGCTGGTACGCAACACGGCGACGTTGGCATAGCAGAGGTCCAGGAAGGACTGCAGGTCGGAGAAGGCGTAACGGGCCCTCAAGTCCTCGAGGTCCGCGTACGGCAGCTCGACCCCGTTCCGTTCGGCAATCGCGAAGATGGTCTCGGGCTCGAGAGTGCCTTCGAGGTGGAGATGGAGCTCTGCGATCGGAAGCATGCTGGCATGCCTACCACCCCTGTGACCGACGCTGGCGGCGCTCTCCCTCGAGAGCCAGGTGCGAGGGATCGTTTCGACCGTGGTTGCCTTCGACCTGGCTGCCAGGGGCCAAGCGCAACCGCCCGCTCATCGGGTGCTTGTTCCATTGACCTCACGATCGGGTGCTGACGAGGCTCGGTCGAGGTGTCTGGGACTGTCGTTCTCACATCGGCTGCCCACGTGCGGGTGTGGCTCTCAACTGTCCAGGCGGCGACGAGCCAGGCGTCGGCCAGCCGTTGGTCGCGGGCTGCGGCGCCGGCGTGGTCCTGTCCTCCTGGTCCAGCGCCGAGGAACCCCTCGGTGTCACATGTGCGGTGCGGGAACCGCCGCGCCTCGGTGTGTGCCCGGGGCTGCCGCGTCCGCGCGGTGCCGAACCCGGCTCGCGGGCGCCCGTCGAACCGGCAGGGGCCCGTCGGTCGGCGCACAGCCCGTGGAGAGGCCGAGAACCCCGGTGGGAGCACTCTGCGCTCTCACCGGGGTTCATCGGCGTTGTGGAGCTGAGGGGATTCGAACCCCTGACCTTCTCATTGCGAACGAGACGCGCTACCAACTGCGCCACAGCCCCAAGCGAGGGGAAACGTTAGCACCCGGGTGGCGGGCGTTCCGAATCGTCCCCGTCAGTCGACGAGCAGGGGCTCGATCTCCTCCAGGGCCTGGCGTGCGTAGCTCTTCCACCACCGCGCGACGAGGCGTACGACGGGTGCGGTGACGCCCGATCTCGGGTGCAGGACCCAGGACCAGGTGACGCGGCTCCCGGTGCCGGCGGGCTCGAACGACCACTCCCCCTCGACCCGCTCGACGAGGGGCGCCATCGGGCCGGTGATCCGGGTCAGCTCGTAGCCGAAGCGGTGCGGGCGGTCGAGGGTGACCAGCTCCTCGCGCATCGTGCCGCGGTCGGCGAGCACGATCGTGCGGGTCTGCCCGAGCCCGGTCGCCCACGCACCGCCGGTCTGGTCGCGGACCGTGCGGATCGGCGGCAGCGGGCCGTAGCGGCGGCGGAAGATCGTCGGCAGCGGCGCCGGCGCGACCACGTCGAAGGCCCGGTCGACGGGCACCGGGTAGGTGCGGCTGGCGGCGACGCCCAGGGGTCCGCTCATGCTCCGAGGCTATCCCCGGGGGCGGTCAGGAGCCGACGGCGCGGCCGTCGTCGTCGTTCCGGCGCTTGCGCTCGGCACGCTCCGCACGGCCCGCCTCGTCGGCCTCACGGGCCAGGGCAGCGTCGGACTCGGTGCGGCCCGAGGTCCACACGCCGGTGGACTCGAGGTCGATGGTGCGCACGGTGCGCGTGGCCGCGGGCTTCGAGACGTAGGTCGGGAGGGTGACCGGCATCGGGTCCCAGAGACCCTCGTCGGTGATGGCCGGTGTGGAGGCGGTGTGCGCCTCGGCGAAGGCGTCCTCCTCCGGGGCGTCCTCGGGCGCGGCCTCCGTCTCGCGGGAGGGGCCCGACGGCACGATCGCGCCGGGGCGCCGGGCGGCGCGCTCGGAGCGCACCATCAGCCGGCAGGCGACCAGCCAGGCGACGAGCAGCCCGGTGGGCGCGGCCGTCCACCACCAGGAGATGACGCCGGACGCGGCGACGGCGGCCACGGCGACGAGCACGCCGAGCAGGAGTCCGAGCACGCGGCGACGCCGGCGGGCGGCCGTCGCGGCGGCCTCGCGGCGCGCGGCGGGCGACAGGTCCCGGGCGGGCGCCGCCGGCACCTCGGCGGCCTCGGCCACCTCGTGGGCCTCGGCGACCGCAGCCGCCGAGGAGGGCTTGGTCGTCACCTCGGGCACCGACCGGCCGCGGCCGGGGGTGACGACGAGGCGGGCCTCGCCGCGCGAGCGGCGGGCGGCGACAGGCTCGCGTCGGGCCAGCACGCGCATCGTGTGCGAGAACCGCTCCACGGAGCGGCTGCGGACGACGTCGTCGTGGTGGCGCAGGGCCTTGGGCACCAGGTACACCGCCCAGGCCACCGCGAGGGCGACGAAGATGAAGGCGCTCAGGTCCACGGATCCGAGGGTAGGTTCGCGCCGGCGTCCCGCCGGGGAGGCGCCCCCGTGTGTCGCAGAACTACTCGTGTCTACTCGTGTGACGGGTGGGACAGTCGCGTCAGCAGGCCCTCAGGACACTCCTCGACCGTGATCGCGAAGATCCGGTGGTCGCGCCAGGCGCCGTCGATGTGGAGGAAGAGCGGCGCGAACCCGATCTCGCGGATGCCGAGCTTCTCCACCACCCGCAGCGAGTTGCTGTTCTCGGGGCGGATCGCGATCTCGATCCGGTGCAGCCCGGCGGTGGTGAAGCAGTGGTCGATCGCCATCGCCACGGCCCGCGGCATCACGCCGCGGCCGGCGACGTCGCGGTCGAGCCAGTAGCCGATCGAGGCGAACTGCGCCGAGGCCCGCACGATGTTGTTGACGGTCAGCTGCCCGGAGAAGCGCCCGTCCACCTCGACGGCGAACGGGAAGGTCTCGCCGGCCCGGGCCTGGCGCTCCAGGCTCCGCACCAGCTGCTTGTACGACGTGGGGCGCAGGTCGCCGTTCGGCGGCACCGTGGCCTCCCACGGCAGCAGCCAGGCGGCGTTGCGGCTGCGGGCCGAGCGCCACACGCGTTCGTCGGAGCGCCGGAGGGGCCGCAACGTGACCTCTCCGGAGCTCAGGCGCGCCGGCCAGCCCTTCACCACGGGCGTCACCCTAGGCCACACCGGCGGGACTAGTGGTCGCTGCCGACGACCTGCTCCACGGCGTGGAGCAGGATCGGCTCGAGCACGGCGAGGCCGTCCTTCACCCCGCCCCGCGAGCCGGGCAGGTTGACCACGAGGCAGGAGCCCACCACGCCGGCCAGGCCGCGCGAGAGCACCGCGGTCGGGATGCCGTTCGCGACCCCGGCGGCCCGGATCGCCTCGGCGATGCCCGGCACCTCGGCGTCGAGCAGCGGCCGCGTCACCTCGGGGGTGCGGTCGGTGGGGGTGAGCCCGGTGCCGCCGGTCGTCAGCACGACCCGGGCACCGCCCTCGACCGCGGCCGCGACCGCTGCGGCCACCGGCTCGCCGTCCGGCACGACGACCGGGTCGCTGGTCGCGAACCCGAGACGCTGCAGGAAGGCCACGATCAGCGGGCCGGTCTCGTCGGCGTACACGCCGGCGGCGGCCCGGTTGGAGGCGACGACGACCTCGCCGCGCATGCTCACGGGCGGCCCTCGCGGGTCCAGTCGCCGGAGCGGCCACCGCTCTTGGCCTCGACCCGCACGTCGGTGATCACCGCGCGCTTGTCGACGGCCTTGACCATGTCGACCAGGGTGAGCCCGGCGACGGCGACCGCGGTCAGCGCCTCCATCTCGACACCGGTGCGGTCGGTGGTGCGCACGGTCGCGGTGATCTCGACGGCGTCGTCGGCGACCTCGAGGTCGACGGTGACCCCCGAGATCGCGAGCGGGTGGCACAGCGGCACCAGCGCGGGGGTCTGCTTGGCGCCCTGGATGCCGGCGATCCGCGCGACCGCGAGCGCGTCGCCCTTGGGCACGCCCTCGCCGCGCAGCAGGCCGACCACCTCGGCGGAGACCAGCACGCGCCCGGTCGCCGTGGCGCTGCGAGCGGTGACGTCCTTGCCGGACACGTCGACCATCCGGGCCGCGCCGCGCTCGTCGACGTGGGTGAGGCGCTGCTCGTCGGCCATCAGAACTCCTCGTCGAGCAGCAGCACCCGCACCTGCTCGCCCGCGGGCACCGACGTGACGTCCTCGGGCACGACCACCAGCGCGTTGGCGTTGGCCAGGTCGCCGATCAGGTGCGAGCCGTGCCCGCCCACGGGCGAGACGAACGGCCCGCCGCTGTCGACCTCGTAGCTGGCGCGCACGAACTGCCGCCGCCCGGGCGGTGAGGAGATCGCGTGGGTGAGCCGGGCGCGCGTGCTCGGCCGCGCCAGCGGCGTGCGGCCCATCAGCTTGCGGATCGCCGGGAGCACGAACGTCTCGAAGGAGATGTACGACGACACCGGGTTGCCGGGCAGCGTGAAGATCGGCACGCGGTCCTCGCCGACGGTGCCGAAGCCCTGCGGCTTGCCCGGCTGCATGGCCACGCCGCCGAACCACACCGTGCCGAGCGGGCGCAGCGCCTCCTTGACCACGTCGAAGTCGCCCTGCGAGACGCCGCCCGAGGTGACGACGAGGTCGGCCCGCACCAGCTGGTCGCTCAGCGCGTCGAGGAAGGCGCGCGGCTCGTCGGGCACGATGCCGACGCGGTAGGCGATCGCGCCGGCCGCGCGGGCCGAGGCGGCGAGCAGCCAGGAGTTGCCGTCGTAGATCGTGTCGCGGCCGAGCGGCTGCCCGGGCTCGCGCAGCTCGGAGCCGGTGGAGAGGATCACCACGCGCGGCCGCGGGCGCGAGCGCACGGTGGTGCGGCCGACGCTGGCGAGCAGCCCGAGGTGGCGCGGCCCGAGCACGGTGCCGTGCTCCACGAGGAGGTCGCCGGCGGCGACGTCCTCGCCCGCGCGGCGTACGTGCTGTCCCACGCTGGGCGCCGCCACGATCCGGACCTGGGCGACGCCCCGGTCGGTCCACTCGTAGGGGACGACCGCGTCGGCCCCCGCCGGCAGGGGGGCGCCGGTCATGATCTTGGCCGCGGTGCCCGGTGACAGGGCCATCAGCCCGCCCTGGCCCGCGCCGATCTCGCCGACGACGGGGAGGTGCACCGGCGTGTCGTCGGAGGCCCCGGCGACGTCCTCCTGCCGCACGGCGTAGCCGTCCATCGCGGAGTTGTCGAACGACGGCAGCGCGATCGGCGAGACCACGTCCTCGGCCGCGGAGAGCCCGAGGGCGTCCATCAGCGGCTGCGGGTAGTCGGCCAGCGGTTCGAGGTGGGCGAGCACGCGGCCGAGGTGCTCCTCGACGGTGCTCAGTGCGTCGCTGCTCCTGGCCTCGCTCATGCACGGTCCGCAGCGTCGACGGTGAGCACGGTGCCGGGGGCCACCCGTTGGGCGGACTTCGCCTTCAGGCTCACGTCGCCGACGACCCGCACGCCGCGGCCGAAGGTGAAGTCGCCGGCCACCCGGAAGGAGGTGGCCTCCTTCATCGACGGCGCACCCTCGGGGAACCGCTTGTCGAACTCGCCGACGTGCTGGTAGTGGTCGCTGTCGAGGTCGACGAACGGGACGGCCGAGGTGTTGAGGTCGAGCACCCAGTCGTCGCCGAGGTCGTAGACGTCGGAGCGCAGCACCAGCAGGTCGTTGGTCGTCTTCACCGGCACGAACCGGTCGCGGCCCACCTCGATGGTGCGGGCGCCGTCGAAGATCTCGATCGCCGCACCCATCGCGGTCTCGATCTGCACGACCTCGGCGCTCTTCGGGTCGGCCGGGTCGACGGTCTTGACGTTGCGGATCAGCGGCAGCCCGAGGATGCCCCCGCGGCGGTCGAGCTCGGCCTGCATCGCCCGCAGGTCGAACCACAGGTTGTTGGTCGAGCAGTAGCGGTGCCGCTCGAGGTCGGCGAGCGCCTTCTGGTCGGCCGACGGTGTCTGGGCGGTCTCGCGGAGCACAATCCGCCCGTCGATCTTGCGGCGGGCGAAGTGGCCGCCCTTGCGGTCGGACGCCGTGCGCCGGACCGCCTCGATCGCGAACGGCGCGCCGGAGGTCGCGAACCACCCGGCGACCCGGGCGTCGGGCACGGCGCCGAGGTTGTCGGAGTTGGAGACGAAGACCCGCTCGAATCCCTCCTCGATCAGCCGGTCGATCAGGCCGGTGCCGCGCAGCGCGGTGTAGAGGTCCCCATGGCCCGGCGGGCACCACTCGAGGTCGGGGTCGCGGGGGTAGCTGACCGGCATCAGGTTCTTGGTCAGGAGCTTGGGCTCCTTGTTCTGCAGGAACTCCAGCGGCAGTCCGTCGACGGGGAGCTCGTCGTAGCGGGCCAGCGCCTCCATCGTGTCGGCGGAGGTGCGGAAGCTGTTCATGAACACCAGCGGCAGCGGGGCGTCGTACTGCCGACGGAGGTGGAGCACCTGGCGGGCGATGATGTCGAGGAAGGAGAGGCCGCGCCGCACGCAGAGCAGCGACTTCGCACGGTCCATGCCCATCGAGGTGCCGAGGCCGCCGTTGAGCTTGACCACCGCGGTGGTCGCGATCGCCCGGGCGGCGTCGTCGTCGGAGACCTCGACGTCGGCGAGCGACTCCATGTCGATCGGCTCGATCGAGGACTCGGGGACCATCCCGGTCTCCCCGTGCTCGAGCAACCGGTAGTAGTGGGCGAAGGTCTCGATAGCGGTCGCGTCGACGCCCGCCTTCACCATCTTGTCGCGTGCAGCGTTGAGACCGGCACTAGCCATGACTCGATCGTAGGCTGGCCGGGTGCCCGAGACCCAACGGCCCCATCCCGGACCCTCCCCAGCGAGGGCCGCGAAGACCGCGCTGCGCGACCAGCTGACGACCGCGCGCAAGCGCCGGAGCCTCGAGGAGGTCGCCGAGACCGGTCGCCGGCTGCGCGACCACCTGCTGGCGCTGCCCGAGGTACGGCGCGCCGCGACGGTCGCGTCGTACGTCTCGGTGGGCAGCGAGCCCGGCACCGGCCTGCTGCTCGAGGCCCTGCACGCGCAGGGCAAGCGGGTGATCGTGCCGGTGGTGCTCCCCGACCTCGACCTCGACTGGGCGGTCCACCCGGGCACCGGCGCGGGCCTGGCCACCCGGCGCGGCCTGCTGGAGCCCGAGGGTCCGCCGCTCGGCGTGGACGCGATCGCCACCGCCGACGTGGTGCTGGTGCCCGGGCTGGCCGTCGACGACGCGGGCTACCGCATCGGCAAGGGCGGCGGCTGCTACGACCGCGCGCTGGCGCGGGTGCCGGTCGGCACCCCGACGATCGTGCTGCTCTACGACGACGAGGTCGGTCGGGAGGTGCCGGTCGAGCCCCACGACCGCCCGGTGCTGGCGGCCGCGAGCCCGCGCGGCATCACCCCCCTGTCTGCTCGCGGTCGGGGGCCGGCCGGAGGGTGAGCTCGTCCTCGGTGGCGGCCTCGACCCTCTCGCGGCTGAACGGCCAGGCGAGCGTCTCGCCCCGGACCCACAGGTCGGTCTGGTCGGTGTAGTGCGAGCTGAAGGGGTGGCCCGAGACGCCCGTGAGGTTGATCCACCTCGAGTCGTCGAGGTCGGCGAGCGAGACCACCATCCGCATCGACGGCGCCCAGTCGATCGTGTAGCCCTCGCGCGCGTCCCAGCCGGCCGCGTTCACCGTCGACGAACCGCCGCCGACCTCCCAGCCGCCGCGGTTGACCAGCGCCTCGACCGGGCCGACGCCCGACGTGCCGAGCGTGGAGTTCTCGAGGTCGAGCTGGTGCAGGTGGCCCCACGTCCAGTCCTCCGCGCGCCGCGCCTGCAGCCGGGTCATCTCGTCGCGGGCGTCGAGCATCACCGACTTGAGCACGTCGTCGCGCTCCTCGCGCTCCTCGGTCTCCACGTCGTCCCACCAGGGGTCGTCGGGCTTGTCGAGGAGCCGCTCGACGACCTCGACCCAGCGGTCGCCGCCGTCGGGCCAGACCTCCTCGGGCAGCTGGTCGTGGAAGGTCTGCTCGAGCAGCAGCCGCCAGCAGACGTTGACGTACGCCGCGGCGGGGCTGTCGGCGTCCTGCTGGTAGTCCCAGCCCGCGAGCAGCTCCTGCCCGTCGTCCTCCTGGTGGTGGCCGAGCTGGACGTCGAGCAGCCGCGGCACCAGCGCCGGCGCGATCGGGCTGCGTGCGTCGAGCTGGATCGCGGCCATCTCGTCGACCGAGAGCTCGCCCTCCTGCTCCAGCAGGTCGCGGATCCGCTGCGAGCGGTAGCCGCGGTCCCAGTCCGAGGTCAGGTAGTAGGGGTAGTCGGGCCCCACCACGGCCTGGTTGGCGGTGACGATGAAGCCGTCGTCGGGGTCGAGCACGTGCGGCAGCCCGTCGAAGGGGATGTAGTCGCCCGTCCAGTCGTCGTCCGCGCGCCAGCCCTCGGCCGGGAGGTAGCCGTCGTTGCCGGACTGGCGGATCGGGATGCGTCCGGGGGCCTGGTAGCCGATGTGGCCGTCGACGTCGGCGTAGACCATGTTCTGCGCCGGTACGTCGAAGCGCGCGGCCGCGGCGCGGAAGGAGTCCCAGTCGTGGGCGGTGTCGAGCGCCAGGATCGCGTCGGCGGTCGGCGCCGGCTGCAGCGCGGTCCACGCCAGCGACACGGCGTACCCGTCGGGCGGGGTGCCGGCCAGGTGCTCGGGCTGCGCCGCCTTCCCGACGTCCACGAAGTCGTCGGAGACGTCGGAGAGCAGGGGCCCGTGCGCGGTGGACCGGACGGTGATCCTGACGTCCTCGCCCCCGGCGACCTCGATGGTCTCGGTGCGCATCCTCAGCGGGCGCATCCGGCCGTCGTAGAGCCACTGGTCGCCCTCGACCTGCTCGAGGTAGAGGTCGGAGACGTCGGGGCCGAGGTTGGTGAAGCCCCAGGCCACGCGGTCGTTGTGGCCGATGATCACGCCGGGCACGCCCGAGAAGGTGAAGCCGGCGACGTCGAGCGGGCAGTCGTCGCCGACCGTGCGGCAGTGCAGGCCCATCTGCATCCACACGCCCGGCACCGAGACGCCGAGGTGGGGGTCGTTGGCCAGGATCGGCGCCCCGGTGGCGGAGTGGTCGCCGTCGACCACCCACGAGTTGCTGCCGATGCCGTCGCCCTCACCGATCAGGTCGGGCAGCTGCGCGGCCGCGTCGCGCACGCGCCGCAGCGGCTCGAGGGCTCCCGGGGCGGGGCGCTGCGGCAGCCGCGTGCCCGGGCCGGTGGCGTCGGGCTCGAACGCGCCGTCGACCACCGCGCCGCCGGTCACGATCGGCTGGTGCCGGTCGTACTCGTACGGCGGGTAGAGGTCGGCGACCTGGTCGGGGCTGAGCTCGGCGAGGGCGAGGGCGCGGTCGATCTCGTCGGTCATGTTGCCGCGCAGGTCCCACGCCATCGCCTTGAGCCAGGCCAGCGAGTCGACCGCGGTCCACGGCTCGGGCGTGTAGTCGAGCCCGCCCGCGCGGAGCACGTCGTACTCGACGGCGATCTCGCTGGGGCTGTGGGTCTCGAGGTAGGCGTTGACGCCGTCGGCATAGGCCTCGAGCGCGTCGCGGGTCTCGGGCTCGACCAGCGCGAGCTCCTTCTCCGCCACCCGGCGCCACCCGAGCGTGCGCACGAACTCGTCGGTCTCGACCGTGGTCTCGCCGAACATCTCCGAGAGGCGGCCGGAGGTGACGTGGCGGCGCACGTCCATCTCGTAGAACCGTTCCTGCGCGTGCACGTAGCCCTGGGCACGCACCAGGTCCTCGACCGAGTCGCCGTAGAGCTGCGGGATGCCGTGGGCGTCACGGAGCACGGTCACGTCGGCGTCGAGGCCCGGCAGGTCGATCTCGCCGGAGTAGGGCGGGATCGGGCGCCGGACCAGCACCACGCCGACGGCCAGCACCGCCACCAGCACGAGCACCAGCCCGACGGCGACGTACGACGCGACCCGGCCTGCACGTGGCCAGCCGCGGAAGGCGCGCCACCAGGCGGCCGGGCCGGACGTACGGCTCGCGCGCTCGCTCGCGGCGTCCTCGGACGTGGACGCCGACGGGGTGGGCGGGGGCGGGCCGGGGGTCGCACTCGTCATCGTGTCGTCATTGTGCCGTACCATTGGCAGTCGCCGACCGCGAGTGCCAACCCCTCACGGCGACGCCCAGCGGAGAACCCCACCGGAGGAACCGTGCCGACCTACCAGTACGCCTGCACCGAGTGCGGCCACGCCTTCGAGCAGGTGCAGAGCTTCACCGACGACGCCCTGACCACCTGCCCCGAGTGCAGCGGCCGCCTGCGCAAGGTCTTCAACGCCGTGGGCGTGGTCTTCAAGGGCTCCGGCTTCTACCGGACCGACAGCCGCTCCACCACCGGCTCCTCCTCGACGACCTCGGGCTCCTCGTCGTCGGGCGACGCGGGCTCGTCGTCCTCGGGGTCCTCGGGCTCCTCGGGGGACTCCGGCGCCAAGTCCCCCGCCCCGGCCGCGAGCACCTCCTCCGACTGACCCGGACCCACGCCGGCGCCTGTGGAGAGCGGCCGACGCGGGCTGCTGATCCTGCCTAGCGTGGCGCCATGCCCGCCCGCGACGACCTCGCCCGTGCCCGCAGCCGCCTCCGGCGGGCGGTGCTGCGCCGCCGGCGCCTGATCGCCGCGGGGCTCCTCGCGGTCGCCGTGGTCGCGGGGCTCCACGTCGTCGCCGCGCCACCGCCGCCGACCGTGGCGGTGCTCGCCGCCGGCCGCGACCTGCCGGCCGGCACGCTGCTCGACGACGACGACCTGGCCCACGTCGCGCTGCCACCGGACGGCGTCCCCGACGGCGCGACGACCACACTCGGAGACGCGGTCGGCCGGACCCTCGCCGCCCCCGTGCGCCGCGGCGAGCCGCTGACCGACGTGCGCCTGGTCGGCACACCGCTCGCGACCGCCGACCCGGGCCTCACGGCGCTGCCGGTGCGGATGCCCGACGCGGGTGCGGTGCGGCTGCTGGCGGTCGGCGACCGGATCGACCTGCTCGCGACCGACCCGCAGTCGGGCACCACCGACACCGTCGCCGCCCGCGCGACCGTGCTGGCGTTGCCCGCGCCCGCAGGGACGACGGGTGCCGAGCCGCCGGGCGCGCTCGTGGTCGTGGGGGTCGAGCCCGTGGAGGTGGCGGCGGTGTCCGGGGCGGCTGCCCGCCTGTTCCTCGGCTACGCCTACGCCCGCTAGCGTGAGGCGCGTCCACCCACCGGCTCCCCTCGGGGCCCTCACGCAGGAGTCGAGATGACCGGCTTCAAGAACTTCCTCCTCCGCGGCAACCTCGTCGAGCTCGCCGTGGCCCTGATCATGGCACTGGCCTTCACGGCGGTGGTGACGGCGACCGTCAACCTGATCATGGACCTGATCGGCAAGGTCGGAGGCTCCCCCGACTTCAGCGACTGGGACCCCTACCAGCTGTCCGTCGGCGCCTGGATCACCGCGGTGATCTCCTTCGTGGTGATGTCCGCCGTCGTCTACTTCCTCATCGTGAAGCCCTACACCATGGCCCAGGAGAAGTACTTCCCGAAGGACGAGCCGGGGGTCCCGGACGACGTCAAGCTCCTCGAGGAGATCCGCGACCTGCTCGCCCAGCAGCGCGGCACCACGCCCACGCCCTGAGGCTGGCCGGGCGGCTCAGCTGCCGTGGTGCGGCGGCACCTGGGCGCGCAGCCAGTCGTCGCCCGAGGTGCCCCGGTCCTCGGCAGGGTCGCGCTCGTCCGTGGTGGTCTCCGGCAGGACGTCGCCGAAGACCGCGGCCAGCCGGCGGCGGCGCTGCTCCGGGGTCTCCGGGGTGTCCGGGGTGTCCGGGGTCTCCTGCCGCTCGCTCACCGCGTGACCCTCAGGCACAGAGGCCGTTGGCCTCGGCCTCCGCGGCCGACGAGGGCGAGTCGGAGGGGGACACGCTCGACGAGGACTGGCCACTCGGACGACTGGAGGAGGGGTCCTTCGAGTTGGGGGACTCGTCCGCGCCCGGCAGCTTCGCGGCGTTGATCGAGTCCGCGGTCAGCTGCTTGCTGAGCGGCTCGTCCGCGGCGATCTTGGCCCACAGCTTGTCGGCGGCCGGCGTCCAGACGACGCGGCCGGCGTACTCGGGCCGCTGGTCGTACTCGATCGGCACGGTCAGGAACTGGATGTTGTCGAGACCGATGTTCTGGAAGCCGACGCCGACCTTGGCGATCTTGACCACGTTGTCCATGTCGGTCTGCAGCGCCTTGGTCGCGGCGTCGAGGAACCGCACGAGCCGGTCGAGGCGGGTCAGGGTGCCGGCCGACATCACCTTGTGCACCATGCCGGCGATGAACGCCTGCTGGCGCTTGATCCGGCTGATGTCGGAGCCGTCGCCCAGGGTGTAGCGGGCGCGCACGTAGCTGAGCGCCTCCTTGCCCTGGATCTCGCGCGTGCCGGCCGGGATGTTGATGTTGTGCTCGGGGTCGACCACCGGCTCGGGGATGCACACCGGGACGCCGTCGATGGCGTCGACCATGTTCTCGAAGCTCTCGAAGTTGACGACGACGTAGTGGTCGATGAAGACGCCGGTGGTCTGCTCGAACTGCTGGATCGTGCACGCCGGGCCGCCGAGCTGGAAGGCCTCGTTCCACATCACGTCGGTGCCGCCGGGGATCCGGGTCCCGTCCTCCTGCTTGCAGCTCGGCCGGGTGACGAGGGAGTCGCGCGGAATGCTGATGCCGTACGCCCGCTGCCGGTCGGCGGAGAGGTGCATGAGGATCGTGGTGTCGGAGCGGGCCGAGCCGTCGCTGTTGGGCCCGAACCGCTCGTCGGAGCCCATCACCAGGATGTTGAGCGGCTCGGCCGGACCCTCGACCTGCTTCTTCTCGGGCCGGTTCTCCAGCTGGCCGGTCACGTCGACGACGTTGAGGTTGCCGTTGAGGTGCCGGTAGAGGTAGGTGACGCCCAGGCCGGTGGCCAGGGCGAGCACGAGGACCGACGCCAGCAGCACCTTGCCGACCGTGTGCTTCCTGGCCGTCTTGCCCTTGCGCTTGGGAGCCCCCGGCTTGCCGTCGTCCCCCTCGCCGGCCTGGCCCGTCACGTCATTGCCTGCCACGTCCTCGTCGCCGTCGGACGGCTGAGCGGCGTCGCCGGTCTCGGCGGCGTCGTCGGGGCCGTTCTCGAGATCTGACATGGGGGCCTTCGCGGTCGGAGGCAGGGCGGTAGGCGCAAGCCGAACCTACGCCAGCACCCCAATATGACGGCGGCGGAGCCGTACCACAAAATGCCCGCACCGCGCGCGGGGGCCCCGGACGCCCCCACGAGCGCCCCTCCGCGCGCGTGACAAGATGTGCGCCGACGCCGCCCGGGGGCGGCGTCCGGGCCCCAGTAGCTCAGTGGACAGAGCAGCCGCCTCCTAAGCGAAAGGTCGCAGGTTCGACTCCTGCCTGGGGCACCTCACGGCGGCCTCCCGTCCGCCGGCGGTCCTCAGGTTGGGGTACGTGCCCACCGAATCCGCCCCCGCAGGCACGGTCCTCCCTACCGTCGTCGGGAGAGGACGCGGGAGCCGTCCTCGCACGGAGGTGGTGGCGATGACCGCACTCGACGCCGAGCCCCGGACCGGGCAGACGGCCGCACCCGGCCGTCACCGGCGCCCGGACCCCGCACCAGTCAGCGAGTTCGACTGGCCCGCTTCGCCGGAGATGGAGCTGTGGGCGCTCCGTGTGCGCCTCGATGCCGCCTGCCGCAAGGGCGAGGCGCGCGAGGGCTGGGTCTCCTGCCGCGTCCTGCGGCGGACGCTCGGCGAGGTCGGCTGAGGCTCGGACGAGCGCAGACCCGGGACCTAGGGCGGTCCAGACCAGCCCTGCGGCACCAGACCGTACGTGGTCAGGGCCGCACCACCCCGTAGGCCCATCGGCCACTCTGGCGCGATCTTGAGGTTTTCGGCAACTTTCTTGACTCAATGGTCACGCGACCGGCGGACGGGGCCGTTCGCCTCAGAGGCCGCCCTCCCGTCGCCCCCTTTCTCGACACGGGAGAAACCCATGCCCAGCTCCGCACTCCGCGGTCGCACACTCGCGGTCGCCACCGGCGCCTCGCTGCTCCTCGCCCTCGGCGGGGTCGGCGGCGCCGTCGCCTCCCAGAAGGTCGGCGGCCAGGACATCCAGGACCGCAGCATCGGCTCGGTGGACCTGAAGAAGAACGCCGTCACCACCAAGAAGATCAAGAACAACAACGTCCGCAGCAACGACGTGCGCAACGGCACGCTGACGTCCGTGGACCTCTCCGACACCCTGCTGGCCTGGATCGACAGCGTCGCCGGCCAGGTCGGCGCCACCGGTGCCACGGGGGCGACCGGCGCCACGGGCGCCACCGGTCCGGCGGGCCCCGCCGGCGAGCAGGGCCCGGCGGGTCCGGCCGGTGAGCAGGGCCCCGCGGGTCCGGCCGGCGCCGACGGTGTCGACGGGACGAACGGTGTCGACGGCGTGGACGGCCAGGACGGCGCGGACGGCGCGGACGGCGTCGCCGGTCCGATCGGCCCGGCCGGTGTCGACGGCGCGGCAGGCGCGCCCGGCGCGGACGGCCGCGACGGTGCCGACGGCGCGAACGGCGCCGACGGCGCGCAGGGCCCCCAGGGCGAGCAGGGCCCCCAGGGTCCGCAGGGTGAGCAGGGACCCGCGGGTCCGCAGGGGCCGCAGGGCCCGCAGGGCCCGGCGGGTCCCGCGGGCGTCTCGGGCTACCAGCTCGTCACCGCGACCTCGACGCAGAACGGCGCCGGCAACAAGACGGTGACCGTCAGCTGCCCGACCGGCAAGGTCGCGCTCGGCGGCGGCGTCTACAGCACCACCGACCTGGTGGTCGCGGCGACCTACCCGACGTCGGGCGGCTGGGTGGTCACGTTCCGGCGTGCCACCGGCACCACCAGCTTCGACGTCACTGCGTACGCCTCCTGCGTCTCGGTCGGCTGACGCCGCTCCGGACGCACCCCCTGAGGTTCCACCCTCGACGCCCCGCCGGCCACGACCGGCGGGGCGTCGGGTGTCTCTCGGCCGGTCAGGCCTCAGTTCGGGTTGCCGGGGTCGACGTCACCCGGGAAGCACCAGTCTCCGCTGTTGCCGTGGTCGTCGTGGCCCTTGATGCACCAGCCGTCCTCGGTGGCCCTCACCGCGAGCTCGACGCCCGGGTTGACCGCGTAGGTCTGGTCGCCGACGGTCACCGACTGGCCGCCCTGGACCTCGATCGGGTAGGCCTCGCCCTCGAGCTGGTAGTAGTTGTACTGGATCCACGCCATCTCGCTCACGTCGTCGTAGAGCGGACGCTTGCTGTCGAAATACGCGTCGACGACTCTCGCCGCCGGGTAGAGGGCGGCCAGCACGAGCAGGGCGACGCCGATGACGAGGAAGAGGGCGAAGTCGGGCCCGTGGGCCTTGGGCTTCGCCACGTCGAGCTGGTCGGTCGTCACGGCCCCAGAATAGGGCGCGCCGGCGCCCGCGCGCGCATCGGGAGCACGCCGGGCGCGGGTCGCGTCCGAGTTTGACCAACCCTTGAGAGACCGGACAGGTCCAGCCACCTGCCCGCGGTAGTACGGTTTCCGCAGGGGGGCGGGGTGGGGACCGGCACCCTCGCCCCGGCCCCCGCTCACCCGTGCTGCCACGGGTCCGGCGGGAGCCCAGCGAGCTGCCCCCCTCGGCTCAGCCGACGACCTCGAACCGCATGCCGGCCTCCTGCAGCCGCGCAAGCAGGTGGTCGCCCATCGCCTGGGCGGTGGTCACCTGGCCCGACGTCGGCGGGTTGTCGTCGAGCGCGAGGCACATCGCCGACTCGGCCAGCATCTTGGCGGTCTCGTCGTAGCCGGGATCGCCCCCGGAGACGCGGGTGTGCACCGACCGGCCACCCGCCGTGCCGATGAAGTCCACGGTGAACCACGACTTCGCCCGACGGCCCGCGTCGGGACCGTCACCCGGCGAGACCCTGCCCAGGAGGGCCCGTCGCACCGGCCCGACCTGGGCAGCGACGCCCAGCGCGGTCACCGCCGACGCGCCACCGACGGCGTAGCGCAGGGTCTTGCACCCGGCGAAGTGGGAGTAGCGGAACTCCGGGCCGTACGACGCAAGTGCCGCGCCGCTGCGGGCGACGACGAGCGGGTCGATCGTCGGCAGCGGCAGCAGCCAGTAGCCGAGGTCGGGGTCACGGGTCGGCCGGGCGCCGACCGAGCGCGACGAGCGGCCCGCGGGGCGCGGCTCGAGCGCCCGCCGCTCGCTGCGCGCCTCCTTCATCTGAAGCGGCCGCGACATCGCGGTCATCGCCGAGTGGAAGGTGCCGCCGGAGAACCTGCCGCCGCTGCGCACGACGCCGCGCAGGGTGATCGGCTGGTCGGAGGGCAGCTGCTGCACCGTGAAGTAGGCGCCGAGGTCGTGCGGGATCGAGTCGAAGCCGCACGCGTGCACGATCCGGGCGCCGCTGGCCGACGCCGTGGCGTGGTGCGCGACGTACATCCGGTCGACGAACTCGGGCTCACCGGTCAGGTCGACGTAGTCGGTGCCGGCCTCGGCGCAGGCGGCGACCAGCGGTTCGCCGTAGGAGAGGTAGGGGCCGACCGTCGTCGCGACCACCTTCGTCCGGGTCGCGAGGGCCGCGAGCGACGCCGGGTCGGAGGAGTCGGCCTCGACCAGCTCGAGGTCGGCGAGGCCGGCGCGGTCGGGGTGCCCGGCGACCAGGGCGTCACGCACTGCCGCCAGCTTGGTGGCGTTGCGTCCCGCGATCGCCCACCGCAGCCCGGCAGGCGCGTGCTCCGCGAGGTAGGCGGCGGTCAGCTGGCCGGTGAAGCCGGTGGCACCGAACAGGACGACGTCGAGCTCGCGGGACTCACGGGTGTCACGGGGCATGCCGCCATCGTGGCAGGGGGGAACCAGCGCGCCGCGGGCAGCGTCCAAGACGTGGATCCGGACCACCCGCAGGAGCAGCCATGGCACGCCCACTCCTCACCCGCCCCCTGACCAGCGCGGTCGTGCTCGCCCTGGCGGCCGCCGCGCTGGCGGGTGGCGCCGTCGCGGCCCGGCCCGGTGAGGACGCCGCGCCGGCCGCACGCACCGAGGCGCCGGCGATCACTGCGGCCGCCTGGGACGAGGCGCTGGCCCCGGGGTCGTGTGCCGACCTGCTCGACCACTACGTCGGCCTCGGCATGGAGCAGGTCGGGCCCTGGGGCTGGTCGTCGCCCTACCTCGGCATGTACGACGGGCCGACCGCCACGCTCGCGGCCGCGGAGGGTGACACGGCGACGCTCGCGCGCCAGGCACTCGCCAGCGGGCCGCACACCTCGCAGGCGGTGGCCAGCGCGACCGGGACCACCGTGCAGGAGGCCGGGGTCGACGAGCCCGACCAGGTCAAGGCCGACGGCGAGCTCCTCGTGCGCGTCCGCGGTGCCACCCTCACGACGTACGACGTCTCCGCGCGCGAGCCCACCGAGCTCGGCTCGCGCGCCCTCGACCTCCCCGGCCGCCACCCCGAGCTGCTGCTGGTGGGCACCCGGGCGGTCGTGCTGGGCAGCCACACGGCACCGAGCGGGCGGGCGTCGACGGCGGCGGTGGTCGTCGACCTCGCCGACCCCGCGGAGCCGTCGGTGGCCTCGACCTCGACCTACGACACCGGGCTGGTCAGCGCGGTGCAGCACGGGAGCACAGTCCGGCTGGTGCTCACCACTCCCCTCCCCGACCTCGACTTCGTCGTGCCGCACGGCTGGCGTGCCCCCGCGACCCGGTGGGCGGAGCGGCGCAACCGCGAGGTCGTGCGGAGCTCCACGCTCGACGACTGGCTCCCCCACGTCACCACCGGGTCGCCCGACGGCACCACGCAACGGCTGCTCGGCTGCGACCAGGTCGCGGTGCCCGGCAAGGACGCCGGGCTCGGGACGCTGGCCGTCGTCGGCCTCGACCCGGCCGCCCCGACCACGACGTCGGCGCAGGGGATCGCCACCGGCTCCGACATCGCCTACGTCTCGACCGACCGGCTCTACCTCGCGACGCCACCCGCGCCGCTGGGCTGGGGCTGCTGCTGGCGCGTCACCGACGCCGTCGGGCGCGGTGTCACCCGGCTCTACTCCTTCTCCCTCGACGGGCCGGCCACCACCTACACCGCCGCCGGCGAGGTCGCGGGCACCGTCGCCGACCGCTGGGCGATGGACGAGGTCGACGGCGTGCTGCGGGTCGCCGTCGGACCCTCGGTCGGGACCGGCCGGGCCAATGCCGTCGTGACCCTGGCCGAGGAGGGCGACCGGCTGGTCGAGCTCGGCCATCTCGGCGGGCTCGGCCGCGACGAGCAGATCG
The DNA here is from genome assembly GCF_042657275.1 of Nocardioides taihuensis. Classification (NCBI taxonomy): domain Bacteria; kingdom Bacillati; phylum Actinomycetota; class Actinomycetes; order Propionibacteriales; family Nocardioidaceae; genus Nocardioides; species Nocardioides taihuensis. The sequence goes on along the minus strand of NZ_JBHSKD010000008.1, from coordinate 304,804 downwards.
AGTCGGTGCGCTGGTTCGACGGACTCGCCGTGGTGGTCACCTACCGCCAGGTCGACCCGCTCTGGACCGTCGACCTCTCCGATCCGGCCGACCCACGACTGGCCGGGCGGCTGGAGATCCCGGGGTTCTCGGAGTACCTCCACCCCTTCGGCCCCCGCCGGATGCTCGGCGTCGGGCAGACCGGCCGCGGCGGCGCGCAGGCCGCGCTGTTCGACGTCCAGGACCTCGCCCACGTGCGCCGGCTGCACGTCGTCCACTACGGCCCGGGCACGACGGCGGCGGCGGCCGGTGACCCGCGGCAGCTGACCTGGCTGCCCCGCGAGCGGCAGGTGCTGACCGTCGTCAGCCACGGCTGGCGGCCGCGCGGCGTCTGGGTCTCGCAGCTGACCATCGACGGCGGGCCGGTCGAGAGGCGGCTGGTCGAGGTCGCGCACGGTCCCGCCGCCGGCGTGCGGCTGGTGCCGCTGCCGCCCACCGCCGACGACCCCGACGGCCCGACCCGCGTGGTGCTCGTGGCCGGCGACGAGGTGTCGGCCTTCGACTACTGACGCCTTCCGCGGCGGCGTAGATTCGTCGCCATGTGCCGCAACATCCGCACCCTGCACAACTTCGAGCCGCCTGCCACGAAGGACGAGGTGCACGCCGCCGCGCTGCAGTACGTCCGCAAGGTCAGCGGCTCGACCCACCCCTCGCAGGCCAACCAGGAGGCCTTCGACCGCGCCGTCGCCGAGGTCGCCCACGCCACCCGGCACCTGCTCGACGCGCTGGTCACCGCCGCCCCGCCGCGCGACCGCGAGGTCGAGGCGGAGAAGGCGCGCGCCCGGGCCGCCGTGCGCTACGGCCGCTGACCGTGCCCACGCTCCGCACCGCGTACGGCGGACCGCCCGCGAGCGGTGACGCCGCGCCCGCGCCCGACCCCGCGGCGGCGGAGCGGGCCCTGGCCCTGCTGTCGGGACGCCCGCTCGTGGTGCTCACCGGCGCGGGGCTGTCCACCGACTCCGGCATCCCCGACTACCGCGGGCCGATGGCCCCGGCGCGGATGCCGATGACCTACCAGGAGTTCGTCTCCGGCCCCGACGCCCGCCGGCGCTACTGGGCCCGCAGCCACGTCGGCTGGGGCCGGATGCGGCACGCCGAGCCCAACCCGGGCCACCGCGCCCTGGCCCGGCTCGACCCGCACCTGCTGATCACCCAGAACGTCGACGGCCTCCACGAGCGCGCCGGCACCCGCAGCATGGTGGCCCTGCACGGCCGGATCGCCGACGTCGTCTGCCTCGACTGCCGGGCCACGTCGAGCCGGGCCGCGCTGCAGCAGCGGATGGCGGTCGCCAACCCGTCGTACGCCGAGCGGCACGGGGCGGCGACGGTGCGCCCCGACGGCGACGTCGAGCTCGACGACACCGACGGTTTCGTGGTGCCCGCCTGCGAGGACTGCGGCGGTGTGCTCAAGCCCGACGTGGTCTTCTTCGGCGAGAACGTGCCGGCGCCCCGGGTGGCCCGGTGCTACGACGCGGTCGACGCGCTGGCCGGCTCCGGCGGGGCGCTGCTGGTGGCCGGCTCGTCGCTGACAGTGATGAGCGGGCTGCGGTTCGTGAAGCGGGCGGCCAGGGCCGGGGTCCCGGTGGTGGTCGTCAACCGCGGCGCCACCCGGGGCGACCCGCTCGCGACCGAGCGGGTCGAGGCCGGGTGCAGCGAGTTCCTGGCGAGGCTGGCGCCCTGAGCCACGCGACCGTCAGGAGCTGAGGTCGGGGGTGCGCGCGTCGCGCGGCGCGGGGGCGGCGACGCCGGGGAGGTCGAGCTCCTCGAGCAGCGCGTTGAGACCGTCCACGGTGGCAGGAACGACCGGTTCGAGGTGGTAGACGGTGTCGTCGAGCTCGAAGGCGATGTCGGCGACGCGGGCCAGGCAGGTCTGGCCGTCACCGCCGCGCAGCATGACCACCTCGCCGAACTCGAGCCCGCGACGGCAGCCCGCGGCGCGGTGCGAGACCTCGACGGTCCCCTCGTGCCCCTCGAGGCGCGTCACCGGGACGTCGATCAGCTCCATGGTGTGCTCCTGTCCCCCTGTCGTCCGGCCTGTCCGTCCTGACGTGCCGATGAGGACGTGGCACTGCTGCGCCGGAGCGCCGTTCCCGGGAGCGTAGCGACGCCCGGAGCGGCTGCACGGGCGTTCAGGACCAGCAGGACGGTCCCGGTCTGGTCCGGATGCTGATCCGGTGGTCAGCCGCGGCGCACGAAGATGTGCTCGGCCGCCTCGGGCACGATCTCGGCGGTCTCCCCGCCCGAGCCGATCAGGATTCCCTCGGAGGTCGCCGCCACGGTGACGGTCTTGTCGGGCAGGGCGCCGACCCGGCGCAGGGCCGACATCAGCACCTCGTCCTTCTGCATCTCCTCGGAGATGCGCCGGATGTGCACGAGTGACTCCTCGGCACCGGCGGCGCGCGACAGCGGCTCGACCCCGTCGCGGAACTCCTCGCCGAGCCCGGACTCCCCGAGCTCGTCGAGCCCCGGGATCGGGTTGCCGTACGGCGACTCGGTGGGGTGGTCGAGCAGCTCGATGAGGCGCCGCTCGACGGTCTCCGACATCACGTGCTCCCAGCGGCACGCCTCGGCGTGGACGAGCTCCCAGTCGAGCCCGATCACGTCGGTGAGCAACCGTTCGGCCAGGCGGTGCTTGCGCATCACGCGGGTGGCGAGGCGGTGGCCCTCGTCGGTGAGCTGGAGGTGCCGGTCGCCCTCGACCGTGACCAGCCCGTCGCGCTCCATCCGGGCCACGGTCTGCGAGACGGTCGGCCCGCTCTGGTGCAGCCGCTCGGCGATCCGCGCGCGCAGCGGGACGATGCCCTCCTCGACCAGCTCGTAGATGGTCCGCAGGTACATCTCGGTCGTGTCGATCAGGTCGCTCACGCGGCCCATCCTCCCCCATGACCCGCGACGTCCGCTGGTGGCGGCTGGCAGCATGGGGACCGATGAGCTCCCCGACTGCGGTGATGTGGTTCCGCCGCGACCTCCGGCTCGCCGACAACCCCGCCCTGGTCGAGGCCGCGGACGCCGGCGGCGGCGTGCTGCCGCTGTTCGTGCTCGACCCCCACCTGTGGGGGCCGGCGGGCGCCCCCCGGCGCGCCTACCTGGGCGCCTCGCTGCGCTCGCTCGACGCGTCGCTGCGCCAGCGGCGGGCCGGGCTGTCCGTCGTGCGCGGCGACCCGGTGCGCCGCGTGGTACTGGCGGCGAAGGCGGTCGGCGCCGACCGGGTGCACGTCGCCGCCGACCACGGCCCCTACGGCGCCGAGCGCGACCGTCGCGTCGAGGAGGCGCTGACCGCCGCCGGGATCGAGCTGGTGCGCACCGGCTCGCCGTACGCCGTGGCGCCGGGGCGGGTGACCAACGGTTCCGGCAAGCCCTACCAGGTGTTCACGCCGTTCTCGCGGGCCTGGGCCGAGCACGGGTGGCGGGCGCCGGTGGACCCGCCGACCGGCGCGCACTGGCTCTCGCTCGACGAGGACACCACCGACATCCCCGACCCGGCGCTGCCCGACGGCATCGCGCTGCCCGAGGCCGGGGAGGCGGCGGCCCGGCGCCGGTGGGCGGAGTTCCTCGACGACGTCGACGACTACGCCGACCGGCGCGACCTGCCCGGCACCGACGGCACCTCGCGCATGTCGGTGCACCTCAAGTACGGCGAGGTCCACCCCCGCACGCTGCTCGCCGACCTCGCCCGGCGCCGCTCGCGCGGTGCCGCGACCTACCGCACCGAGCTGGCCTGGCGGGAGTTCTACGCCGACGTGCTGCACCACCGGCCCGACAGCGCGCGGGACTACTACCGCCCCGAGCTGTCGCGGATGGCGTACGACGAGCCGGGCGCGGAGTTCGACGCGTGGCGGGAGGGGCGCACCGGCTTCCCGGTCGTTGACGCCGGGATGCGCCAGCTGCGTGCGACCGGTTGGGTGCACAACCGGGTGCGGATGATCGTGGCGAGCTTCCTGGTCAAGGACCTGCACGTCGAGTGGCAGCACGGCGCCCGGCACTTCCTGCAGTGGCTGGTCGACGGTGACCTCGCGTCCAACAACCACGGCTGGCAGTGGGTCGCGGGCAGCGGCACCGACGCCGCGCCGTACTTCCGGGTCTTCAACCCCACGACGCAGGGCAGGAAGTTCGACCCCGACGGTGCCTACGTGCGGCGCTGGGTGCCCGAGCTCGCCGACCCCGACCGGGTGCCCGACCCGCACGACCCCGACGAGGCGACCAGGCGCGAGGTCGGCTACCCCGCCCCGCTGGTCGACCACAAGGCCGAGCGCCAGGAGGCGCTCGACCGCTACCAGGCGGTGCGGGCGTGACCCCGGCGCGCGAGCGCAGCCTCGTCGTCCCGGCCCGGTTCTGCGGGCCGGCCGCCTCGGGCAACGGCGGCTGGACCGCCGGCGCGCTGGCGGCGCTCACGTCCGACACCCGGGCCACCGTGCGCGTCTCGCTGCACCGGCCACCGCCGCTCGACACCGCGATGCCGGTGCTGGTCGACGAGCACGCCGGCACCACCAGCGTCACCCTCGACGGCACGCCGGCCACGGTGGTCGCCAGCGCCGTCGAGGTCCACGGCGCCCTCACCGACGTCGAGGGGGTCTCGCTCGAGGAGGCCCGCGCCGCGGAGGCGTCGTACGCCGGGCTGGCCTCGCACCCCTTCCCCACCTGCTTCGCCTGCGGCACCGCCCGGGCACCGGGTGACGGGCTGCGGATCTTCCCCGGACGGGTCGCCGACTCGGTCGACGAGGGCGCGGACGGCGGTCCGCTGGCCCGGGTCGCGGCCTCGTGGACACCCGACGCCTCCCTCGCCGACGACCTGCTCGCCGCCACCTGGGCGGCCGTCGACTGCGTCGGCGGCTGGGCCGGCGACCTCACCGAGCGGCTGATGGTGCTCGCCTCGATGACCGCGCGGGTCGACGCGCTCCCGGAGGTCGGCGAGCCGCACGTCGTGGTCGGCGAGGGACGCGGCATCGAGGGCCGCAAGACCTGGACCGCCTCGACCCTGCGCGACGCCGATGGTCGGGTGGTCGCCGTGGCCGAGCACCTCTGGGTGGCGGTCGACCCCGCCGTCTTCAACGACCCGGCCTGAGCCCGCGGCCCGGGAGTTGACGCGACCCCGGCCCGGCCGGTCCAATTGCCCGCATGTCTTGGAACGATCCAAAGAGCCTCTGGTGGCAGCACGCCGTCTGCTACCAGGTCTACGTCCGCAGCTTCGCCGACAGTGACGGTGACGGGGTGGGGGACCTCGCCGGCATCACCGCGCGCCTGCCGCACCTGCGCGACCTCGGCGTCGACGCGCTCTGGATCACGCCCTTCTACACCTCGCCGCAGAAGGACCACGGCTACGACGTCGCCGACTACACCGACGTCGACCCGCTCTTCGGCACCCTCGCCGACGCCGACGCCCTCATCGCGCGCGCGCACGAGCTCGACCTGCGCGTGATCGTCGACGTGGTGCCCAACCACACCAGCGACCAGCACGCGTGGTTCCGCGCCGCCCTCGCCGCCGGACCGGGCAGCCCCGAGCGGGCGCGCTACCACTTCCGCGACGTCGACCCGGCCGCCCCCGACGTGCCGCCCAACAACTGGGAGTCGGTCTTCGGAGGCCCGGCGTGGACCAAGGTGCCCGACGCGCGCGGCGACCAGTGGTACCTCCACCTCTTCGACGCCACGCAGCCCGACCTCGACTGGCGCAACCCCGAGGTCGCCGACCTGTTCGACGACGTCCTGCGGTTCTGGCTCGACCGCGGGGTCGACGGGTTCCGTGTCGACGTGGCCCACGGTCTGCACAAGGAGGTCAACCTCCGCGACCAGGTCCGCGACGCCGGCGAGCCCGCGGAGGACACGCGCCTCATCGACCGCCGCCACCACGACGAGCCGATGTGGGACCAGCCCGAGGTGCACGACGTCTACCGCCGCTGGCGGCGCGTGCTCGACGCCGCCTCGACGCCCGGCCGCGAGCGGATCGCCGTCGCCGAGGCCTGGACCCGCACTCCGGAGTCGATGGCAGCGTTCGTGCGGCGCGACGAGCTGCACCAGGCCTTCAACTTCGCCTGGCTGATGGCGCCGTGGTCCGCGGTCGCCTTCGCCGAGGTGGTCACCCACAGCCTCGCCGCCGTCGAGCCGGTCGGCGCGCTGCCGACGTGGGTGCTCAGCAACCACGACGTCGACCGTCACGTCAGCCGCTACGGCGGGGGCGAGCGCGGGCTGGCCCGCGCCCGGGCGGCCACGTTGACGATGCTCGCGCTGCCCGGCTCGGCCTACCTCTACCAGGGCGAGGAGCTCGGCCTCGAGCAGGTCGACGTCGCACCCGAGCACCGGCAGGACCCGGTCTGGTTCCGCACCGGCGAGGTCGGGCGCGACGGCTGCCGGGTGCCCGTGCCGTGGGGCGGCACGGAGCCGCCCTTCGAGTTCGGGCCGGGCGAGGGCCAGCCCTGGATCCCCCAGCCCGCGGAGTGGAAGGCGCTGACGGTCGAGGCACAGCTCGGCGACGAGGGCTCCACGCTGTCCTTCTACCGCCGGGCGCTGGCAGCCCGGCGGGCGCACGCCGACCCGGCCGGCGACGACCTCGAGGTCGTCTCCAGCGCGGACGACGTGCTCGTGCTGCGTCGCGGGCCGCTGACCGTGGTGGTCAACTGCAGCGACCGTTCGGTCGCGCTGCCGGCCGGAACGGTGGTCGCCGCCAGCTCCCCGGTGGCCGGCGGCTCCCTGCCGCCCGACAGCGCGGCCTGGCTGGTCTGAGGGGCCGGGTCAGCCCAGGACCACGGCCCCGGTGTAGGTGTCGGTGATGCCGTCGGGCTGGCCGTCGCCGTCGGCGTCGAACAGCGCGCCCTCCACCGTGCCGCGACCCCGCAGCCCGGCCAGCTCGCCGTAGGCGCCGGTGACGGCCCAGGTGCCCGTCGAGTCGCCGCCGCCGTAGCGCGCGGTGATCGTCAGCACGAAGCCCGACCCGCCGTCGCACCGGACCTCGCGGACGGCGCTGAACACGCCGCCGCCGGGGTGGTCGTGCGCGCCGGCGCGCAGGTCGACCGCGGTGCCCGTGGTGCACCCGGGCAGGTCGGAGGTGACGACGCTCTCGCCGGTGACGGACCGCTGGTCGGTGAAGGTGGTCGGGACCGGCCCGGCGGCGTGGGCCGCGGCCGGCGCGAGGGCGACGGCGACACCGGCCAGGGCCGCGGCGGCCGCAGCCGGTCGGGTGAGCCGTCGGGCGGGTGTGGTGGGCAGGGGCATGACGTCCTCCTCGGGGTTCGGTCCTTGCCTTGTCCTCGCGCGCGACCCCTCGCCGGGATGACACGTCGTGTCATCCTGATCCGAGGCTCGCGCGAGGAACTGGTCATGAACGACGCCTCTCCCACCGCTGCAGCGACCCGTGGTCGCTCGCGCGCCGGTGCCCGGGAGAGGGACTTCGACGAGTTCTACGTCGCGGAGCTGCCGCGGCTGGTCGCCCTGGCCCGCGGCCTGTGCGGCCCGGCGCACGCCGAGGACGTCGCCCAGGAGGCGATGCTCGTGGCCTACCGGCGCTGGCGCGAGGTGAGCTCGCTGGAGCGGCCGGAGGCCTGGGTGCGGCGTACGTGCTCCAACCTCGCGGTCTCGACGTTCCGCCGCCGGGTGGTCGAGCTCCGCGCGGTGTCGCGGCTCGGCGGTCGTCGTACGCCCGAGACACCGGCAGCCGAGCTCGGGGCGGAGGCCGAGGAGTTCTGGACGGCGGTCCGGGCCCTGCCCGCCCGGCAGGCGCAGGCGGCGGCCCTGCGCTACGTCTACGACCTGCCGGTCGCCGAGATCGCCCACACGCTGGAGTGCACCGAGGGCACCGTCAAGCAGCACCTCAGCAGGGCCCGGCACAGCCTCGCGGCCGCGCTCCACGTCGAGCCCGGGGAGGAGGAGCGATGACCCTCGACCAGCGCGCCGATGCGGCCGTCCGCGAGCTCCTCGCCGCCACCGACGTCGACGTCACCCGCCGGCTCGCCGACCTCCGGGCCACCCGGCGCCGCCGCGACACCGGACGCCTCGCCGCTCTCGCGGTCGCGGCCGCCGCCCTCGTCGGCGCCACCGCGTGGGTCGCCACCAACACCGACGACGACCGGATCGAGCCGGCCCCGTCGCCCCACCGGGTCAGCAACGGCGCCCTGGTCGCGGCGCCCGACGTCAGCGACGCCGTCGGCGGGTGGCGGGTCATCCAGGGACCGGCCCTGGACCACCTCCCCGACTCCTCCAGCGACGGCACCGACCTCCAGTTCATGCCCGACGGCCGTCAGGCCGTCTACGTGGACGAGCGCGGGAGAGTCCTGATGCTGGACGTCTACACGGGTGGCTCGCAGGTCATCGGCACGTGCCCCGACCAGGTGTGTGTGGCCGCACTCTCACCCGACGGCTCCACCCTCGCCTGGAGCGGGCCGCCGGGGCTGCGCCTCCAGCAGGTCGGGCAGGACGAGTTGCGCACGATCCCCCTCACGGACGAGGTCGACTGGGCCGGGTGGCCGAGCTGGTCACCTGACGGCTCCTGGATCGCGTTCACATCTCCCGAGGGTGTCTACCTCGTACGACCGGACGGGAGCGACCTGCGCCTCGTGCAGCCGCTGCCGGGGCGGGCCGCGGTCTGGCGACCCGTCACCTTCTCGCCAGACGGCTCCAGGATCGCCTTTCTCGAGGGGGTGCCCCGCGACGGGGGCGACGACGACGAGCTCGACTGGACCGTGGTCACCATGGCGGTCGACGGCAGCGGCGAACACCGCTTCTTCGACGCGGGTTCGTGTCCGTGCGGAGGACAGCCGGTTCCCGTCATGACCTGGAGCCCGGACGGCCGGTACCTCGCGGTCACGGTGCGGCACAACGGTCCCTCCGCCGGCTTGCACGTGATGCGGCCGGACGGGTCCGATGACCGGCTGGTGTCCCCGGGCTACTTCGTAGGCATCGCCTGGCAGCCACTGGTGGAGTAGGTCGGGCGGGCCTCAGCGCGCCGGCGTGTCGAGCGAGGCGTTGTAGCGGCCCAGCATGGTGACCAGCACGTCGAGGTCGGCGTCAGTCCAGTCGCCGAGCCGGTCCTCGAGCTGCCGGCGACGCTTCCCGCGCACCTCGGCCAGCCGGCGTACGGCGTCGGTGCTCGCGGAGACGAGCGTGGCGCGACCGTCGGCGGGGTCGGGAGTGCGGTCGACGAGGCCGAGGTCGACGAGGTGCTGCACCTGGCGGCTGACCGCGCCCTTGTCGATGCCGAGCGCCTCGGCGACCGCGGACGACCGCTGTGGGCCGGCCTCGGCGACGTGGGCGAGCAGCAGGTACGACGACGGCTGCAGGTCGGGGTGCACCGCGCGGGCGCGCTCGCCGATGACGCGGCGCACCCGACGGATCAGCACGCCGACCTCCTGCTCGAGACGCCGGAGCGTCTCGGTGCGGGTCACCGTGGCGGCGCTCACCGGACCGGCTCCTGCTCGGCACCCGGCTCCGCCGAATCCTGCTGCTGGGCGATCTCGTCGTCACTGAGCACGGTGGTGCGCAGCGGCACTTCCTCGATGAAGAGGATGAGGAGCAGCGCGAGCGCGGCGAACGGCACGGCGACGAGGAACAGGTGGCCGGTGGCCACACCGAAGGCGTGCTCGAAGATCGACCGGAACGGCTCGTCGAGCGTGCGGAGGTCGGGGATGCCGCCGGTGCTGTGCTGGGCGGCGATCCCGAGCCGGCTCAGGTCGGAGGCCACCTGCTGGGCCACCTGGTGGGCGAGCACGGCACCGAGCGCCGAGACGCCGATCGAGCCGCCCATCGAGCGGAAGAAGGTGACCACGGAGCTCGCGGCCCCGAGGTCGGACTGGGGGACGTTGTTCTGCACGGCCAGCACGAGGTTCTGCATGGAGGCGCCGAGCCCCAGCCCGAGCACGGACATCGAGGCGCCGACGTAGAGGAGGCTGGTCGTCTCGTCGATGCGCGAGAGCAGCAGCAGGCCGGCCACCACGAGCGTCATGCCGCCGACGAGGAACTTCTTCCACCGGCCGTACTTCGTGATCAGGCGGCCGCTGATGATGCTGGAGACCAGCAGCCCGCCGACCATGGCGACCGACATCAGGCCGGCCTCGGTGGGGCTCATGCCGCGGGCGAGCTGGAAGTACTGGCTGAGGTAGACCGTCGAGCCGAACATCGCGAGGCCGACCAGCACCGACGCCCCGGTGGCCAGCGACATGGTGCGGTCGCGGAAGAGCCGCGGCGGGATCACCGGGTCGCCCGCCACGCGGGCCTCGACGTAGATCGCCGCGGCGACCACGAGCAGGCCGCCGGCGACCAGCCCGAGGCTGGTCAGCGAGACCCAGTCGAACGACGACCCGGCCAGCGACACCCACACGAGGAGCAGCGAGACACCCGCGACCAGCAGCGTGGCGCCGAGGTAGTCGATGTCGACCGCGCGCCGGATCACCGGCAGGTGCAGGGTCTTCTGCAGCACGAGGAAGGCGATCATCGAGATCGGGATGCCGAGGAAGAAGCACCAGCGCCAGCCCATGCCCGGCGCGTCCACGATCACGCCGCCGACGAGGGGGCCGCTCACGGTCGCCAGGGCGAAGGTCGCCCCGATGTAGCCGGCGTACCGTCCGCGCTCGCGCGGCGGCACCATCGAGGCGATCACGACCTGCACCAGCGCGGTGAGCCCGCCGACGCCGAGGCCCTGCACGGCGCGGGCACCGATCAGCACGCCCATGGAGGGGGCGAGGCCCGCGACCAACGAGCCGATCGAGTAGATCACCAGCGCCGACTGCACCAGCAGCTTCTTGCTGAACTGGTCGGCGAGCTTGCCCCAGATCGGGGTGGTCGCGGTCATCGTCAGCAGAGTGGCCACGACGACCCACGTGTAGCCGGTCTGGCTGCCGCCGAGGTCGTTGATGATGCGCGGCAGCGCGTTGGTGACGACGGTGCTCGACAGCATGGCGACGAACATGGCCAGCAGCAGGCCGCTGAGGGCCTCGAGCACCTCCCGGTGCGTCATCTGCCCGGCCTGCTCCGCGCTGCTGGCGGCACCGGCGACGGCGGTCTGGGCACCGGGCGCGGCGGCGGGTTGCGGGGTCTGAGGCACAGCTGCTCGATTCGGGGACGCGGATTAGTTGCCATTGGCAACCATATCGGGACGACGCTCCGGTGTCCAAACCAGACGACCTGCCGCCCGACCAGACCACTGGCGCTGCGGTCCGTCAGCATTTGCCGGACAATGCGCCTTCGGGCGCCCGTGGATGGTGGGATGGCCGGGTGACGAGCAAACGGGTGTTCCTGCTCGACGACCACGAGGTGGTCCGCGAGGGCATCCGCGCCGTGCTCGACGCCGAGCCCGACCTCGAGGTCGTCGGCGAGTGGGACACCGCGCGGGGCGCCGCCGACGCGATCCTCGACGCCTCGCCCGACGTGGCGGTGCTCGACGTACGCCTGCCCGACGGGTCGGGCATCGAGGTGCTGCGCGAGGTCCGGCAGCAGAACCCGGAGATCAAGGGCCTGGTGCTCACCGGCTTCCAGGACGACAAGGCGCTGTTCGCCGCGGTGGTCGCCGGCGCGTCGGGCTTCGTGCAGAAGCAGATCGCGATCGACACCCTGGTCAGCTCGGTGCGCCTCGTCGCGAGCGGGCACTCGATGATCGACCCCGCCGTCGTGCTCCGGCTCGCCGAGCGCAACCAGCCCGCCGCGCAGGAGGCCCCCGGCCTCGCCGACCTCACCCCCACGGAGCGCCGGGTGCTCGTGCTCGTCGCCCGGGGCATGACCAACCGCCAGATCGGCGACGAGCTCTCCCTGGCCGAGAAGACCGTGAAGAACCACGTCACCAGCATCCTGTCCAAGCTCCGCGTCACCCGCCGCACGCAGGCCGCGTTGCTGGCCGCCAAGCTCGGCGTCGCCTGACCTGGGGCGGGCCGTAGTCAGCACGGGAGGGGTCGACCGGGACCAAGGTCCCACCAGGGGTAGCACCTCGGTGCCAAATGCCCCGGACGGCGTCCGAAATCCTCAAGATTGACTCAATTTTGGGAGGTGACCCCGCCCCTCCCCCCGAAACCGGGCTCCCACCCCCAGCAGGTCGACCCCCTCGGACCCCCCGCCGAGACCACCGTCGACGACCTCATCACCGAGAACATCCCGCTCGTCGGGCACCTGGTGCGCGAGACGCTGGGACGGGTGCCCGCCCACGTCAACCGTGAGGACCTCCTGTCTGCCGGCCTGACTGCGCTCGTGCAGGCGGGTCGGGCCTACGACGCCTCGCGAGGCGTCCCCTTCACCCGGTACGCCGCCACGAGGATCCGCGGCGCCCTCCTCGACGAGCTGCGCTCGTTCGACTGGGCCTCGCGGGCGGTCCGCCGCCGCGCACGCGACCTCGACGACACGCGCGCCACCTTGTCGGTCACGCTCGGCCGGTCCCCCTCCGACGACGAGGTCGCCGCTGCCCTCGGCGTCCCCGTCGACAAGGTCGTCGCCAACGACCACGACGTGGCCCGCGCCCGTGTGCTCTCGCTCCAGGCCACCCGGGAGGGCGCCTTCGACGACCTCCTGGTCAGCAGCGAGCCCGACCCGGGTGCCGAGGTCGAGCACCGCGAGCAGCTCTGCTACGTGGTGGCCGCCGTCGAGGAGCTCCCCTGGCGACCGCGCCTCGTCGTCTGCGAGTCCTTCCGGTCCGAGCGGACGATGGCCGACATCGCCGCCGAGCTCGGGGTCACCGAGTCGCGGATCTCGCAGCTGCGGGCCGAGGCGCTCGCGCTGCTGCGGGACGCCGTCAACAAGGCCTTCGACCCCGACCTGGTGTCCGCTCCCCCGCGTCCGGGCGGCCGCGCGGACCGGCGCCGCGAGGGCTACTTCGCCGCGGTGGCGGCGCGGCATGCCCGCCTCACACGGCCGAGACCGCGCTCGACGTCACCGCTCGACTGCACCGCCTGACCCGGTTGCTGGCGAGGGGGCGCGGAGCGTCCTCTCCCGGCGACGGGCTCGGAGCCGACCCGTCGGCAACGTACCGGGGGAGCGAAGCGGAGGAGGGCGGCTGGCGACGGGTCGGCGAGGGGTCCACGGCCGGGGAGCCACACGACGGACCTCGGGACCCGGCGCGGAGCCGCTGGGCCGGGTCGGCACCACCCACACCCCCGTCACCGCCGACACCATCCGCACCTGGTGCGGCACCGCCGACCACCTCGTCATCAAGCCCGTCATCGACCTCAACCAGCGGATCCACGTCAACGCCTACGAGGTCCCCGACCGCATCCGCGACCACGCCGCCCTGCGCGACCACACCTGCATCTTCCCCTGGTGCACCCGACCCGCCGAACGCTGCGACACCGACCACGTCCAGCCGTTCGGACGCCGGCGGACCGACGTCGACCGACAACACCGCGCCCCCGTGTCGCCGACACCACCGCGCCAAGACCCACGCCGGCTGGCACCTGACCGTCATCCGTCCGGGCGAGTACCTCTGGCGCTCGCCCCACGGCCTCCACCTGCTCCGCGACCACACCGGCACCCGACTCCTGTCCGACCCACCCGGCCCACCCGGCCGACCCGGCCACACCTGACCACCCCGCCCCACACCCCGCCCCACGGCGGGGCCAGCGGCATGTCCGGCCCGAGGCTCCGCGCATGGCGCGGGAGCTCATGATCGTCGGAGACCGCCAGGAGGCCTTCCCGCACCTCCCGCAGCTCCTCGCCATCACTCACGCCCGGGTGCAAGGTTGCCGCTACGCCGACTGGGCTGCGATCGGCGAGCTGACCGAGCTGGTGTCGCTCGAGGTCATCGACTGGCTCGCCGCCGACCTCGAGCCGCTCAGGGCGCTGACGAAGCTGGAGGAGGTGAACCTGTTCGGCGTGCGCCCCGAGTGCAGGTCCGTGAACGACCTGCTGGAGATCCCGACGCTGAGGGTTGCGCGGCTCTCGAAGTACCCGGCCGCGCCCGGGCGGGATCTCGTTCCGGGAGCCGTCGGCGCTGACGCTCAGAGCCGCGGGTCGAGCGGCTCGGACTCGAGGGCGAGCACGGCGAAGCCGCCTGGTGCCTTCGCCTACGGCCACACCGGGGAGGACGGCCAGTGGTTCACCGACCACGCCCGCGCCGTGCTCTCGCCCGAGTCGTGCGCCCGGGCGAGACGGAAGTACGCGCGTCCGCGGTGGTGGTCCCAGACCGCCCCACGCCACGTGGTCAGGTCGGGGCTGGTCGCCGAAGACCTCGTCGTGGACGAGCCAGACCTCCACGGCGTCCGCGTCCGTCACGCCGCTGGTGACCGAGATCCGCACGTCAGGCTCGCCGGGGACCACGCAGCCTGCTGGTTTGGTCGACCGCAATTCTCCGAGACCTGGGACGTGCGCTACGGGTAGGCGAGGCCCTGGAGCTTGAGGACCGTGGCGGTGCCGAACGACACGACCACCGTCACGTTCACGCCGGCGAGGCCCTCGAGCTCCTGCTGGTTCGTCTCGCCGGACGCGCCGTCGCCGTCGTAGTCGTGGGTCGCGGTCTGCGCGAGCACGGCGTCGCCGCCGAGGTCGAGCGCCCAGCCGTCGAGGCACCACCCGGACCCGCAGGTCGCCAGCGTCCCGGACTTCTGCTCGGTCGTCGGGTCGGGGGGCGGGGTCGAGCCACCGCCACCGCCGCCGCCACCACCGCCGGTGGAGCCACCGCCACCGCCTGTGGAGCCACCGCCACCGCCGCCGGTGGAGCCGCCACCGCCGCCACCACCGGTCGAGCCGCCGCCCGTGGAGCCACCGCCACCGCCGCCGGACTGGCCGCCACCGTCGCCCGTCGAGGAGTGCCCGCCGGAGCCGGAGCCCCCGTGACCGCCGTGATGCGCGTGCTTGCCACCGTGGTGCGCGTGCTTGCCACCGTGGTGGCCCCCGAAGGTCGGCATGATGAAGACGCCGGTCCGGTAGCCGACCTCCATGGCCATCACCAGCGCGACGTACTGCCGGGAGTGGTTGTAGCTGTAGATCGCCGCGCGCATCGCCGTCTCGCCGAGCACCGATCCGCTCCCCGAGCAGAGGTAGGCGGCGGTCGCGAGCGCCGCGTCGTCGATGTCGTTGGGCGACTTCACGCCGTCTCCGTCACCGTCGCGCGCGACCGCGGCCCACGACGACGGGATGAACTGCATCGGGCCGACGGCGTGGTCCCAGACCGGGTCCTTGTCGAACCGTCCGTCGTCGGTGTCGCGGATCGCCGCGACCGGGCCGGACCCGTCGAGCGTCACCCCGATGATGAGCGGGTGCGAGACTCCGTCCGCGCCGAGCACCGAGCCGCCGTCGCGGCCGTGGTCGGACTCGACCCGGCCGATCCCGGCCAGCAGCGTCCACGGGACCTGGCAGGCGGGATCGGTCTGTGCCATCGACGAGGCCGCACGCACGTACGCGCGGCGGGCCGCGGACGGGAGGCCATTGTCGGTGAGCGAGCTGGCGGTCCAGGTGACGGTGCCCGTGGACGTCTTCACCTCGACGGTCCGCTGCGCGTGGTCGGCGCCGGCGCGTGCGTACGCCGCCAGGGCGTCGAGCTGCCGGACGGTCGCCGCGAGGGTCGTCACCTCGGCCTCGGAGGCCGCTGGCGCGGGGGTGTGCGAGAGGGACGCGAGGACGCCCTCGCTCGGGTTCAGCGCGAGGGGGAGGGCGAGGATGGCTGCGACCGCGCAGCCGCGGTAGCGCCACGACACAGGTCGACGTTCCGTCCTGTGCCGCGACGGGGTCGTTCGTCGAGCCGGCACTCTCCCAAGGCTAGGAGCGGAGCGCCCCCGGCATGGCGGAATCCGGGAAATGCAGCGACCCGCAGACGTGGAGCCTCCGGAGAGGCCCCGCACCGGTGGACGTGGTACCGGCTCGTCTGCGGGTCGGGTAGCTGCCAAGGATTCGCCAGCAGCGTCGCGGGCGTCTCAGCCCGTGATGGTGCTGGGGCTGCTAGCGGGCAGCCACCTCACGCGTCCCAGAAGAATTCATTCTTCGGATCACCTCCTTTCCCGTGTGCCCACACCGTAGGTCGCGCACCGGGCGCGCTCAAGGCATTTCCCACGGGTCAGGCGACCGCCGCCGCGAACTGCGACTGGTACAGCCGGGCATAGGCGCCCTCGCGGGCGAGCAGCTCGTCGTGGGTGCCCTGCTCGACGATCCGCCCCTCCTCCATCACCAGGATCAGGTGGGCGTCGCGGATCGTGGAGAGCCGGTGCGCGATCACGAACGACGTGCGGTCGGTGCGCAGCGCGGCCATCGCGTGCTGCACCAGCAGCTCGGTGCGGGTGTCGACCGAGGAGGTCGCCTCGTCGAGGATCAGCAGCGCGGGGTCGGCCAGGAACGCCCGCGCGATCGTGATCAGCTGCCGCTCGCCCGCCGAGAGGTTGCCGCCGTCCTCGTCGATCACCGTGTCGTAGCCGTCGGGCAGCGAGTGCACGAAGCGGTCGACGAACGTCGCCCGTGCGGCGCGGAGGATCTCCTCCTCGGTCGCCCCCGGACGCCCGTAGGCGATGTTGTCGCGGATCGTGCCCTCGAAGAGCCACGTGTCCTGCAGCACCATGCCGATCCGGCCCCGCAGCTCCGCACGCGGAAGCGCGGTGATGTCGGTGCCGTCGAGGGTGATCCGGCCGGCGTCGAGCTCGTAGAAGCGCATCACCAGGTTGACCAGCGTGGTCTTGCCGGCGCCGGTGGGGCCGACGATCGCGACCGTCTCGCCCGGCCGGGCCACGAGCGAGAGGTCCTCGATCACCGGCTTGTCGGGCTCGTAGCGGAACGAGACGTCCTCGAACCGCACCTCGCCGCTGCGCTCGGGCCACACGACGTCGTCGGTGGCCTCGGGGCGCTCCTCCTCGGCGTCGAGCAGCTCGAAGACCCGCTCGGCGGAGGCGACGCCCGACTGCAGCAGGTTGGTCATCGAGGCGACCGTGGTCAGCGGCTGGGTGAACTGGCGCGTGTACTGGATGAAGGCCTGCACCTCGCCCAGCGACAGCGTGCCGTTGGCGACGCGCAGGCCGCCGACCACCGCGATCACGACGTAGTTGAGGTTCCCGACGAACATCATCACCGGCATGATCAGGCCGCTGATGAACTGCGCCTTGAACGACGCCTCGTAGAGCTCGTCGTTCTGGTCGTCGAAGGTCTGCTGGGTCTCGCGCTGGCGACCGAACACCGTGACCAGCGCGTGGCCCGAGTAGGTCTCCTCGATGTGGGCGTTGAGCACCCCCGTGCGGCGCCACTGCGCGATGAACTCGCCCTGCGAGTGCTTCATGATCCGCGCCGTGACGCCCATCGAGATCGGCACCGAGACCAGCGCGATCAGTGCCAGCAGCGGGGAGATCGAGAACATCATGACCAGCACCGCGACCACCGTGAGCAGCGAGGTGAGCAGCTGGCTCATCGTCTGCTGGAGCGTCTGGCTGACGTTGTCGATGTCGTTGGTGACACGGCTCAGCAGCTCACCGCGCGGCTGGCGGTCGAAGTACGCCAGCGGCAGCCGGTGCACCTTCTCCTCCACGTCGGCGCGCATCCGCTGCACCGTCCGCTGCACGACGTCGTTGAGGAAGTAGCCCTGCACCCAGCCGAGGAACGCGCCCCCGGCGTACACGGCGAGCACCGTCAGCAGCACGTCGCGCACGGCGGTGAAGTCGATGGGCGTCTGCGTGAGGTAGCCCTCGAAGATCAGGTCGGTGGCGTGGCCGAGCAGGCGCGGCCCGAGCGCCATCAGCGTCACGCTCACCACGGCGAGCACGACGACCGCCAGCGCGCGGGCGCGCTCGGGGCCCATCCGGGCGACGAGGCGGCGTGCGGAGGGGCCGAAGGTCATCGCCTTCTGGCCGACCATGCCGCCGCCCATCGGACCACGACCCGGGCCGCCCATCGGCGCCTGGACGCGCTCGGTCTCCTTCATCGTCGGGCCGGCGCCGGGCTTGCCGGCCGCGGGACTGGTGGCCGCGGTGCCGGCGCTCGTGTCGGTGCTCATGCCGCCTCCTCGGCGCTCAGCTGGGAGGCGACGATCTCCTGGTAGGTCGCGTTGCCGGCGAGCAGCTCGGCGTGCGTGCCGCGCCCGACCACCCGCCCGTCCTCGAGCACCAGGATCAGGTCCGCGTCGCGGATCGTGGTGACGCGCTGCGCGACCACCACCACCGTCGCGTCACGGGTCACGGGTCGCAGCGCGGCCCGGAGCCGGGCGTCGGTGGCGAGGTCGAGCGCCGAGAAGGCGTCGTCGAACAGGTAGATCTCGGGGCGTCGCACCAGCGCGCGGGCGATCGCGAGCCGCTGCCGCTGACCTCCGGAGACGTTGGTGCCGCCCTGGACGATCGGCGACTCGAGTCCGCCCGGCATCGCCTCGACGAAGTCGCGGGCCTGCGCGATCTCGAGCGCGCGCCACAGCTCCTCGTCGGTGGCGTCGGGGTCCCCGTGGCGCAGGTTGCTGGCGACGGTTCCGGTGAAGAGGAACGCCTTCTGCGGCACCAGCCCGATCCGCGACCACAGGGTGTCGGGGTCGAGGTCGCGCACGTCGACGCCGTCGACCAGGACCCTGCCCGCCGTCGCGTCGAAGAGGCGGGGCACCAGGTTGACCAGGGTGCTCTTGCCCGCCCCGGTCGAGCCGATCACCGCCACGGTCTGGCCGGGGCGGGCGCTGAACGAGACGTCGGCGAGCACCGGCTGCTCGGCACCGGGGTAGGTGAACGAGACGGCGTCGAGGTCGAGGTGGCCCCGGAGGTCGAGCTCGGTGACCCCCCGCTCCGGCGGGACCACGGTCGAGTCGGTGTCGAGCACCTCGCCGATGCGGTCGGCGCACACCGACGAGCGCGGGATCATCATCAGCATGAAGGTGCCCATCATCACCGACATCAGGATCTGCATCAGGTAGCTGAGGAAGGCGGTGAGGGCGCCGACCTCCATCTCCCCGTCGTTCACCCGGTGCCCGCCGAACCAGATCACGGCGACGCTGGAGATGTTCACGACCAGCATCACCAGCGGGAACATCGTGGCCATCCAGCGCCCGGCCCGCACCGACACCTCGGTCAGCCCGGCGTTGGCCTCGCTGAAGCGCTGCGTCTCGTGGGGCTCGCGCACGAAGGCCCGCACGACGCGGATGCCGGTGATCTGCTCGCGCAGCACCCGGTTGACCTCGTCGATGCGCACCTGCACCAGCCGGAAGCTCGGCACCATCTGGGAGACCACGAGCCCGACGCAGAGGAACAGCACCGGTACCACGACCACGAGCAGCCACGAGAGGGCGAGGTCCTCACGCATGGCCATCAGCACACCGCCGACCATCATGATCGGTACCGAGACCGCCATCGTGCAGGTCATCAGCGTCAGCATCTGCACCTGCTGCACGTCGTTCGTCGTCCGGGTGATCAGCGACGGCGCACCGAACGCCGCGACCTCCCTGCCGGAGAACGAGCCGACCCGGTGGAAGAGCGAGCCGCGCAGGTCGCGCCCGAAGGCCATGGCGGCGCGGGCGGAGAACCACACCGCGACCACCGAGCACAGGATCTGGAGCAGCGAGACCGCGAGCATCACCGCGCCCATGCGGACGATGTAGCCGGTGTCACCGGTGGCGACGCCGTTGTCGATGATGTCGGCGTTGAGCGAGGGCAGGAACAGCATGGCCACGGTCGCGGTGAACTGCAGGACGACGATGACGGTGAGCCAGCGGCGGTAGGGGCGCAGGTAGGTGCGCATCAGGTGCAGGAGCATCAGTCGTTCTCCTTCAAGGTCCCGTGGAGGACGACGCCGACGATCTCCTCGGGAGTCATCGTGCGGCCGTCGGAGATGTGGGGGTGGCTGCCGGCGAAGGTCAGCAGGCGCAGCACGCGCACGACCTCCGCGGGCGGCACGCGGAAGCGGTCGGCGTCGGGGCCGACCACCCGCGCGATGCCCTCCATGCCGAGGCGGCGGCGGAACTCCTCGGCGCGGAACCGCTCGGGCGGCTTGGTCAGCCCGAGCGCGGTCATCAGGTGGAAGACCTTGAGGAACCGGCGCTGCAGCAGCGAGGTCGCCACGACCAGGCGCTCCTCGAGCGGGAGGTCGAGGTCGATCTGCTCCACCTGGTCGAGGAAGACCTGCGGGTCGAACTCCGCGTCGAGCACGGCGTCGACCAGCTCCTCCTTGGTCGCGAAAGCCCGGAAGATCGTGCCCTCGGCGACCCCGGCCGCCTCGGCGACGAGCCGGGTCGTCGTGGCGTGCCCGTGCTCGAGGAAGAGCGGCCGGGCCGCGGCCACGATCGCGGCGCGCCGTTCGTCGGGCGACATCGGGCGGGCCCGCTCACGGGTCGGCTTCGGCGTGGTCACCCGGTCGAGAGTAAGTGAGTGAGCACTCACTCACAAGTGGGTTCTCCACGCGGCGCTCACGGCGCCAGGCGGACCGTCCCCCAGACATCGCCGGAGCGCCGGTAGACCAGGCGGTCGTGCATCCGGCCCGGACGGCCCTGCCAGAACTCGACCGCCTCGGGGGCCACGCGGTAGCCGCCCCACTCCTCCGGCACGGGCACGGGCGCGTCGCCGTCCCACCGCGCCGCCACCTCGTCGTACGACGCGGCGAGCTCCTCGCGGCCGGCGACCGGGCGCGACTGGCGGGAGGCGTGGGCGCCGAGCTGTGAGCCGCGCGGGCGGCGGGCGAAGTACGCCGCGACCTCGTCGTCGGAGACCCGGGTCGCCGTGCCGTCGACGCGCACCTGCCGCTCGAGCGGGTGCCACGGGAAGAGCAGCGCGCAGCGGGGGTTGGCGGCGAGCTCCTCGCCCTTGCGCGAGGCGGTGTTGGTGTAGAACACCCAGCCCCGCGCGTCGTACCCCTTGAGCAGCACCATCCGTGCGGACGGCACGCCGGACGCGTCGGCGGTGGCCACGACCATCGCGTTGGGTTCGTGCAGCCCGGCGGCGACCGCCTCCTCCATCCAGCGGCCGAACATCGTGAAGGGGTCGGCGGCGAGGTGCGACTCCTCGAGGCCGCCGCGGGCGTACTCCTCGCGCAGGTGAGCCAGGTCCATGGTCCCGACTGTAGGTCCGGCTGCACAGCGCACCGGCGGTGCGGGGCAGAATGCGACCGGCGCGGCCATCGTGGCGCCGTGCCGGAACGGGAGACTGGTCATGACCGAGGTCCACCACGGGCTCGAGGGCGTCGTCGCCTTCGCCTCCGAGATCGCCGAGCCCGACAAGGAGGGGTCGGCGCTGCGCTACCGCGGCGTCGACATCGAGGAGCTCGTCGGGCGGGTGCCCTTCGAGAAGGTCTGGGGGCTGCTCGTCGACGGCTCCTACGAGCCGGGCCTCCCGCCGGCCGAGCCCTACAACATCGCCATCCACACGGGCGACGTGCGCGCCGACGTGCAGGCCTCCGTCGCCATGCTGGCGCCGATGCTGGGCATGGGCCAGACCTACGACATCTCCGACGAGCAGGCGCGCCTCGACCTGTCGCGGGTGGCCGTCATGATCCTGTCGTACGCCGCGCAGTCGGCGCGCGGCCTCGGCCGCCCGGTGGTGCCGCAGAGGATCGTCGACGAGGGCGCGACGCTCGCCGAGAAGTTCCTCATCCGCTGGCGCGGCGAGGCCGACCCCGACCACGTGCGGGCGATCGACGCCTACTGGTCCTCGGCCGCCGAGCACGGCATGAACGCCTCGACCTTCACCGCCCGCGTGATCACCTCGACCGGCGCCGACGTCGCGGCCGCGTTCTCCGGGGCGATCGGTGCCATGAGCGGCCCCCTGCACGGCGGCGCCCCCTCGCGGGTGCTCGGCATGATCGAGGAGGTCGAGCAGCGCGGCGACGCCCGCGGCTACGTCAAGGAGCTGCTCGACAAGGGCGAGCGCCTGATGGGCTTCGGCCACCGCGTCTACCGCGCCGAGGACCCCCGTGCCCGTGTGCTCCGCCGCACCGCCCGCGAGCTGAGCGCCCCGCGCTACGAGGTCGCCGAGGCGCTGGAGGAGGCGGCCCTGGCCGAGCTGCGCGAGCGCCGGCCCGACCGGGTGCTCGAGACCAACGTGGAGTTCTGGGCCGCGATCGTGCTCGACTTCGCCGACGTGCCGGCGCCGATGTTCACCTCGATGTTCACCTGCGCCCGCACCGGTGGGTGGTCGGCGCACATCCTCGAGCAGAAGCGCACCGGCCGGCTGATCCGCCCCTCCGCGATCTACACCGGGCCGGCGTCGCGACCGGCGAGCGACGTCCCCGGGTGGGACGAGACGTGGGCGGGCTGAGGGCACCGGTCGGGCCCGGGCGGACGACGCCGTGCGACCCACGCTGCGCACCGCGCGGCTGACGCTGCGGCCGGTCCGCGACGACGACCTCGCGGCCCTGGTCGCGATGAACGCCGACCCCGAGGTGATGGCGTACCTCGGCCCCACCCAGACCGCGGAGGAGGTCGCCGCCGAGCTGCCCGGCTGGGTCGCGGGCGAGGGCGACTTCGGCCTCTGGGCCGGTGACGCGGCCGACGGCTTCGCCGGCATCTGGTTCCTCTCGGCCGACCCCGAGGACCCCGACGCGGGCGAGACGGGGTGGCGCCTCCCCCGTGCCGCGTGGGGGCACGGGTACGCCGTCGAGGGGGCACGGGCGCTCGTCGAGCACGCCTTCACCACCCTCGGCCTGCACCGCGTGTGGGCGGAGACGATGGCGGTCAACACCCGCTCGCGCCGCGTGATGGAGCGCCTCGGGATGTCGTACGTCCGCACCTACGTCGACCAGTGGGACGAGCCGATCCCCGGCTGGGAGCAGGGCGAGGTCGTCCACGAGCTCCGCCGGGAGTAGCGCGGGCACGGGCCGCCGGTCAGGCCGGCAGGAGCACCCGGAACCGGCAGCCGTCGTGCTGGTTGGCCACCTCGACGGTGCCGCTGTGCGCCTCGACGATGCCGCGCACGATCGCCAGCCCCAGCCCGGCCCCGGGGCCGGCGACCGCGTCGTCGACCGTGGTGGCCCGGGCCCGGCTGCCCTGCCAGGCGAGGTCGAAGACCCGCGGCAGGTCCTGGTCGCTGATGCCGCCGCACTCGTCGACGACCGTCAGCTCGACGCCCTCGGGCACCGCCCGCCCGCGGATCTCCACCGTGCCGTCGGCGGGGGTGTGCCGGATCGCGTTCATCACCAGGTTGGAGAGCACCCGCGACAGGCCCGCCGGGTCGGCGTGCACCTCGAGGCCCTGCTCGACCGAGCCACCGAGCCGCACCTGCCGGGCCTGGGCGACGGGGTCGGCGCCGGCGATCGCCTCGCTCACGAGGTCGCCGAGCACGAGGCGCTCGACGCTGACGCGCAGGGCTCCGGCCTGGATCCGCGAGAGCTCGAAGAGGTCGTCGACCATCCGCGCCATCCGGTCCACCTCGAGGCGCATCTGGTGGTGGTAGCGCGCCGGGTCGGTGGCCAGCCCGTCCTCCAGCGCCTCCGCCATCGCGCGGATCCCGGCCAGGGGTGTACGCAGGTCGTGGGAGACCCAGGAGACCAGCTCGCGGCGCGAGCCCTCGAGCCGGGCCTCCCGCAGCCGCGACTCCTCGAGCCGCTCGCTCGTGCGGGCCAGCTCCTCGGCGAGCTCCTGGAGCTCGGCGGGCCCGTGCCGCTCGGCGACGAAGACCCCGTCGGTGCCGAACCGCCGGGCCTCGACACGCAGCCGCTCCGACCACCGGCGTACGGCGGCGGCGACGACCAGCGCCACGCCCAGCGAGACTGCGCCGGCCGCGGCGCCCACCACCACGACGACCTGGAAGTCGTGCGCCGACAGGAACATCAGCTGCGCGGTGGCCAGCACGCCGGCGAGGACGGCGGCGACCCCGACGACCGCGACCACGCTCATCTGCCAGCGGATCGAGCGGTGCCGCACCCCCCAGGCCGCGAGCAGCCCGACGGCGCCGACCACCAGCGCCGCCGCGATCGCGACCAGCACGATCTGCACCTGGTCGCTGCTCATGCCGGCTCCCACCGGTAGCCGACGCCCCACACCGTGACGAGCCGCTCGGGCCGCGTGGGGTCGGGCTCGACCTTCTCGCGGAGGCGGCGGACGTGCACGGTGACCGTCGACTGGTCGCCGAAGGTCCAGCCCCAGACCTGGCGCAACAGCTCGTCGCGGGAGTACGCCGTGCCGGGGTGCGCCAGCAGGAAGCGCAGGAGGTCGAACTCGCGCGCCGTCAGCGCGAGCGGGGCGCCCGCGCGCGTGGCCACGTGGGCCGGCACGTCGACGACGAGGTCGCCGTCCACGAGCTGCTGGGGGCCCTCGGACGTCGCCTCGCCCGAGCGCCGCAGCACCGAGTCGACGCGCAACGCCAGCTCGCGCGGGCTGAAGGGCTTGCCGACGTAGTCGTCGGCACCGTGCTCGAGCCCGGCGACGCGGTCCTCCTCGGCGCCGAGGGCCGTCAGCATGACGACGGGCACGTCGGCCCGCGCGCGCAGCCGGCGGCACACCTCGAGCCCGTCGAGGTCGGGCAGCATCAGGTCGAGGACGACGAGGTCGGCCTGCTCGGCGGCGAAGAGCCGCAGCGCCGACTCGCCGTCGGCGGCCTCGACCACCTCGTGGTGGTGGGCGCGGAGGTAGGAGACGACCACCTCACGGACGGTCGGGTCGTCGTCGACCACCAGGACGCGGGCCACGTCAGACCCTATCCCGGCGGCGCTCGCGACGGCTCCGCACGAGCGTCGCCGCCCCCACCCCGACGGCCACGAGGCAGGCCAGCGCGAGCCACCCGGCGACGTAGTCGCGGTCGAGCAGCGTGGGGTTGTCGGGGCGGGCGCCGAAGCGCCCGATCGCCGGCACCGCCACCAGGGTGACCGCGCCGAGCACCACGGCCCCCACCACCACCGGCCCCCGCGCCGGGCCCGGCACCACCCGGCGCAGCGCGAGACCGACCGCGACGACCAGCGGCGCGAGCACGGCGTCGTGCACGACCACCCCCGCCGCCAGCCAGGTCAGGAGTCCCGGCCACGACGACGTCGACAGGCCCAGCACCAGCCAGGCGCCGTACGCGGCCGCGGCGAGCCCGACGACACCCAGGGCCAGGCGGACGGCCTTCACGCCAGCACCTCGATCCGTCGTACCCACTTGGTCTGCAGCACGCCCGGCCGGTCAGGCGCGATCAGCCGGCAGGGGAACCCGTGGTCGAGCGCGAGGTCCTCGCCGGCGAGGCCGAGCGCCAGAAGCGTGCGCGGGTCGGCGGCGAACTGCCCCGGCAGCGTCGAGGTGCCGAAGGCGTACCGCGTCTGCAGCGAGGTGAGCCGCACCGTGCTGTCCGCCGGCGCACCGACCAGGGCCAGCAGGTCGCGCAGCCGGACGCCGGTCCAGGTGCCCGACGCGCTCCACCCCTCGACGCACGCGATCGGCAGCACCTCGGTGGCCTGCGGCATCGCCACGAGGTCGTCCCGGCTGAGCTCGACCAGGCGGTCGCCGTGCGCGACCTGGAGCCGGTACGACGGGCCGACGGCGTCGGCGGTGACCCCGGCGGCCGCGGCCGAGCGGTTGATCGGCACCCCGCCCGGGCCCTCGCCGGAGCGGACGGCGAGCACCGAGGCGCGGCGCAGCCCCGGCACCCCGCTCGCGGCGGTGGCGACCACGGCCACCCCGGCCGCCAGCCAGGTGGTGCGCAGGAGGCCGCGCCGGGTCAGCGACCCCGGCTCGACGGCGGCCGGCCGGTCGTGCGTCGTGCCGTCCACGTCGGTCAACCACGCGTCGCGCACGACCGGGAGCTTGACGGCCACGTGCAGCAGGAGCGCGCCGATCGCCACCCAGGCGATCGCGTAGTGGCTCGACCGGAACGAGAACGACCAGGGGTACCACTGCGCCGCGTTGGCCAGCCCGGTCACGAGCTGGAAGATCGCCGCCGCGACCAGCACGGCGATGGAGCCGCGCTCGAGCCCCGCCAGCACCAGCGCCCGTGCCCGACCCCGCGGCAGCGGCTGGAAGAGCCGCGGGTAGACGGTCCAGAGCTTGACCAGCAGGAGCGGCACGGCAGCGGTGCCGGCCGCGACGTGGACGCCCTGGGTGAGCCGGTATCCCCACGCCGGCGAGGCCGGGAAGGGCACCGGCTGGTGGCCGGTCTGGGCGTAGTGGCTCACCAGACCCGTCACGAAGGCCACGAGGAAGCAGACCCCGAGCCAGGTGCCGACCCGCGCCGCGACGGCGGCGCTGCGCAGGCGCGAGCCGAAGTCGGACTCCGACGGCGCCCTCACCACGGCCTCCGCAGCACCGTGCTCCAGCGGTCGCCGTGCCGGTCCACCGGCCCGGGCTCGAGGTCGACGTCGCGGGCCAGCGGGGCGACCGCGTCGCCGCCCACCACGGCCCAGCGGAAGGGCCGGCTGCGGACCTCGCCGCAGTGCAGCGCCGCCCACGACGACTGGAGACCGGTCCCGGGTGCGGCCACCTCGACGACCACGCGGCCGCCCGGCGCCAGCAGGGCGCGGACCCGTCTGAGCAGCCGCTCCGGGTCGCCCCCGATGCCGATGTTGCCGTCGGCGAGCAGCGCCGTGTCCCAGCGCCCCTCCCCCGGCACCGGGTCGAAGACGTCGCGCACGATGGCGGCCGCACCCCGCTCGCGCGCCTGCCGGACCGCTTCCGGCACCACGTCGATGCCGAGGGCGACGTGGCCGAGCCGGGCCAGCCGGGCCACGAGGCGGCCGGGGCCGCAGCCCACGTCGATCGTGGCGCCACGGCAGTGCCGCAGCAGGCTGGCGTCGTGCGCGTCGTCGTCGTCGTTCCACCGGCCGACCGGCAGCGGCGCCGACAGTCCGCCGGGGCCGACCACCGAGCAGGGCTCCCCCCGCAGGGCCCGGGCGAAGACCTCGCGGAAGGGGTCCTCGACGTCGCTCCCCGCCGCGGTCACGCCGTACCTCCTGCCACCACGCGGTGGGCCCGCCACGCGCGGGCGAAGTGCCCGTCCGGCGCCAGCGCGGCAACCGCCTCGGCGTCCTCGGCGGTGTCGACGTCACGCAGCGCGGGCGCCTTCGCGACCCGCAGGCCGGCGGCGGTGAGGGCAGCCAGGGTGTCGTCGTGGGTCGTCGGCGTGGACATCGGTACGCCGAGCAGCGGTCGCGCCGCCGCCGGGTCGCGCAGCGCCAGCACCCACCAGCCGCCGTCGTCGGCCGGGCCGAGCACGGCGTCCGCGTCCCCCAGCGCCCCGGCCACCTCGACCAGGTCGATGGCGGTGACCTGGGGCGTGTCCATCCCGACCTGCACCACGGGTCCGGGTCCGGGGGGCACCGCGGCGTGCGCGTGGACGAGACGCTCCGCCAGTCCCGACCCGCGCTGCGGGCTGGTCGTCCACCCGGCCGCGGCGGCGAGCAGCTCGCGGCCGCGGACCGCCTCCGCGAGGTCACCCTCCAGCGCCAGGTGGCAGCGCCCCGCGCCGGCGGCAGCGGTGCCGGCCAGCAGCGTGTCGAGCAGCGAGGCGGCGGCGACCTCCGCGGCCGCGGTCGCACCGATCGTGGCCCCCAGCCGCGTCTTGACCCGGCCCGGCACCGGGGCCTTGGCGACGACGAGCACCCGGAGGTCGGTCATGCCAGCACCCGCCAGAAGTCGCGCGCCGCCCGCACCGTGCCGCGGACCGACCCCGACACCTTCGAGCGCGTCCCCGCGGCCCGGGGGTGGTAGGCGACGTCGCGCTCGCGGATCCGCCAGCCGGCGACGGTCGCCTTGTGCAGCAGCTCGACCGGGTAGCCGAAGCGGCGGTCGGCGACCCCGAGCTCGAGCAGCGCCCGGCGCCGGCACACCCGGATCGGCGCGATGTCGTGGGCGGGGAAGCCGCGGCGCCGCAGCAGCGCCACCACGGCGGCGTTGCCGGCGCGGGCGTGCCAGGGCCAGACACCCCGGGCAACCGGCCGCCGGCGGCCGACGGCGAGGTCGGCCGCGCCGCTGCGGACGTCGTCGATCAGCGGCAGCAGGTCGAGCGGGTCGAAGGAGTCGTCGCCGTCCATCACCGCGACCAGCTCACGGGTCGCGGCCTCCACGCCGGCGTGCACGGCCGCGCCGTACCCCGGGCGTGACTCGGCGACCACCCGGGCCCCGAGCGCGCGGGCGACGGCGGCGGTGTCGTCGACCGACCCGTTGTCCACGACGATCACGGAGATCCCGTCGGGCACCCGCGGCAGCAGCCGCTCCAGCGCTCGCGCCTCGTCGCGGCACGGCAGGACGAGGTCGCAGTCGGCATCCACGTCGCCACCGTAGGAGGCCTGTGGGCGGCAGCGGCCCTGCCGTCCTTACGGATCGGTGACGCCGCCCGGTCGAGCGGGCCGTCCGCACCCCCTCCTCCTAGGCTGCTCGCGTGGACGACCGCCCCGGAGAGCCGCGGGCCCGCGCGCCCTGGGTCGGGCTGGCCGTGGGCGCGGTGCTCGTGCTCCTGGCGGCGACGCTCCCCCGCCTGCTCGACTGGCCGGTGACCGCGCGCTCGAGCCCCGAGCACGCCGCCGAGCCGTTGCACGGCCTGTGGGACCCGATCTGGTTCGGCCCCGGCACGCTGCCGACGCTGGTGCTCGCCGTGCTCGGGTGCGTGTACGCCGTGCCGCTCGCGGCCCGACTCCCGTGGCGGTGGCTGCTGGTCGCTGCCTTCGCCACCGCCCTGGCCTGGATGCTGTCGCTGGCCCTGGTCGACGGCACCGTGGGCATCTCGCGCGCGCTCGCCCACCCCTACGAGTACCTCGGCACCGCCCGCTCGGTCACCGACGTCGGCGCCATGCTCCACGAGTACGTCGCGCGGATCGACGCCGACCACCCCGACAACTGGCCGACCCACGTGGCCGGGCACCCGCCGCTGGCGGTGCTGTTCTTCATCGGCCTGGTGCGCATCGGGCTGGGTGGCGACCTGGCCGCGGGCCTCGTGGTCGTGGTGCTGGCCGCGACCACGGCCCCGGCCGTGCTGGTGACGCTGCGTGCCCTCGGCGCCGAGCCGGTGGCCCGCCGGGCGGCGCCGTTCCTGGTGCTGGGCCCGGCCGCGGTCTTCATGGCGGTCTCGGCCGACGCGCTCTTCGGCGCGGTCGCGGCCTGGGGCCTGGCCGCACTCGCCCTGGCGGCGACCCGGCGCGACGGCTGGTGGGTGGCGCGGGCGGTGCTGGCCGGCCTGCTGCTCGGCGCGTGCGTGATGCTCTCCTACGGGCTGCCCCTGCTCGGGCTCCTCGCCCTCGCGGTGCTGCACCTCGCCGGCCGGTGGCGCCCGCTGCCGGTCGCCGCCGCGGTGGCCCTGGCCGTCGTGCTCGGCTTCGCGTGGGCCGGCTTCGCGTGGTGGGACGCCTACCCGGCGCTCGACCAGCGCTACTGGCGGGGCCTGGCCAAGCTGCGGCCCGCGTCGTACTGGCTCTGGGGCAACCTGGCCGCCCTCCTGCTGAGCGCCGGCCTGCTGCTGGCGGCGGGCGTGGGTCAGCTCCTGGCCCTGCGGCGCCGGGCCGAGCCGGTGGTGCGGTGGCTGGTCGGGGCGGCCGCCGCGTCCGTGCTGCTCGCGGACGCGTCGCGGATGAGCAAGGCCGAGGTGGAGCGGATCTGGCTGCCCTTCGTGCCGTGGCTGCTGCTGTCGGTGGCCCTGCTGTCGGAGCGGTGGCGGCGCTGGGGGCTCGTGCTCCAGGTGGCCACCGCGGTGGTGATCGAGACGTTGCTCTACACGACCTGGTGACGCAGCGGCGCCGTCGCGAAGGCGGTCAGGCCGTCCTCGGGTGCGACCTCCGCGCGGAAGCCGAGGCGCTCGGCCGCCAGCCGCGGCGAGGCGACCACGTGCCGCACGTCGCCGAGCCGGTACTGCCCGGTGACCCGCGGCTCCACGCCGGTGCCGGTGCCGGTGCCGCGGGCGACCAGGCGGGCCACGTCGAGGATCGTGACCGGCTGGCCCGAGCAGACGTTGTAGGTCTCCCAGCTGCCGCCCGGCCGGTCGACGACGGCATCGAGCGCCGCGAGGTTGGCCCGCGCCACGTCGTGCACGTGCACGAAGTCGCGCACCTGCCCGCCGTCCTCGAACACCACCGGCGGCTCGCCCCGTTCGAGCGACGAGCGGAACATCGCCGCCACCCCGCTGTACGGCGTGTCCCGCGGCATCCGGGGGCCGTAGACGTTGTGGTAGCGCAGCGCGACCGCAGCCGCGTCGGCCTGCCGCACCCACGCGGCGGCGTAGTGCTCCTGGGCGACCTTGCTCGCGGCGTAGGCGCTGCGCGGGTCGAGCCTGGCGTCCTCGTCGACCAGCGCCCAGTCGAGCGGGCCGTCGCAGACCGGGCAGGGGTTCTCGAAGCGCCCCGCGTCGAGGTCGTCGCGACGGCGCGGCCCGGGCAGCTGGTCGCCGTGCTCGGGGCAGGTGTAGCGCCCCTCGCCGTAGACCACCATCGAGGAGGCGACGACGAGCCGGGCGACGCCGGCCTCGTGCATCGCGGCCAGCAGGGCAGCCGTGCCGAGGTCGTTGTGGGCGGCGTACGCCGGGAGGTCGCCGACACGGACTCCGGCGCCCACCACCGCGGCCTGGTGGCAGACGACGTCGACGCCCTCGAGGAGCGAGCGCCAGTCGTCGGCGTCGCGCACGTCGAGCCGGTGCGTGCCGGCCGGCGCCTCACCGGCGCCGTGGGCCAGCGGCAGCATCACGTCGACGCCGACGACCGCGTCGCCGCGCTCGCGCAGTGCGGCGCACACGGCCCCGCCGATGAATCCGGCGGATCCGGTCACCAGCACCCTCACGGGACCTCGTAGGTCAGCTCGATGCCGTCGGCCCAGGTGGAGCACGTACAGCCATCGGGGTCGCCGAGGTTGCCGATCGCGGTCGCCAGCAGCCCGCGGAGCCGGTCGAGGTTGGCGGCGAAGCGCGCGAACACCTCCTCCTGCCCCACCCCGGCACCGCTCTCGGCGCCGGCGTCCATGTCGGTGACCAGCGCGATCGCGGCGTAGCACTGCCCGAGCTCGCGGGCGAGGACCGCCTCGGGGTGCCCGGTCATGTTGATCAGCGTCCACCCCTGCGCCGCGTAGTGGCGCGACTCTGCGCGGGTCGAGAAGCGCGGGCCCTCCACCACGACCATGGTGCCGCCGTGCCGCACCCGCTCGTCGGCCGCGACCACCGCTGCGGAGACCCGCGGGCAGTAGGGGTCGGCGAACGGCACGTGCACCGCGCCCGTCTCGACGTACGACTGGGCCCTGCCCCAGGTGCGGTCGACGAGCTGGTCGGGCACGACCACGTCGCCCGGCGCGACGTCGTCACGCAGCCCGCCCACCGCGCAGGGTGCGAGCACCTGCCGCACTCCGAGCGAGCGCAGCGCCCACAGGTTGGCGCGGTAGTTGATCCGGTGCGGCGGCAGCTCGTGGTGCGGGCCGTGCCGCGGCAGGAACGCTGCCCGGCGCCCCGCGACCGTGCCGACCGAGACCGGCGCCGACGGCGCGCCGTACGGCGTCCCGACGACGTGCTCGACGGGGTCCTCGAGGAAGGAGTAGAAGCCGGTGCCGCCGATGACGGCGACCTCCGCGGCAGGCTCGTGAGTCATCGCGGCGATGCTACGCGCCGCGTCCCTGCCCCACCGCAGGCCGTGTGCCGGGATGGTCCTGCCGTCGAGCGGACCGCAGGAACAGCGCGCCGGAGACCACGAGCGGCGTGACCAGCACCCCCACCGACAGCGGCTCGAAGAAGTGGGACGTCGCGCCCACCGCGGCGAGCAGGAGCGGGACGACGGTCACCGCGAGGATCAGCCAGCCGGCGGCGCGCGGACGGAACAGGCCAGCGACGGCAGCCGGTGCGCAGACGGCCAGGACGAACACCAGGGACACGGGTCCGTGGTCGTTCTCCCAGTGGTGCGCCGCACCGTAGTCGACCAGCGACCAGAGGCCGAAGGCCAGCGGGGCGCACGCGAGGACCGTGAGCAGCACGAGCGCGAAGCCCGGCCGCCACCAGGCCAGCACGCACGACCCGAGCAGCACCAGCAGCCCCGCAGCCGTGCCACCGATCCCGGTCCACCCGCCCGGATCGGTCACGGCGTCGCCGCCGACGAACAGCGTGACCAGGCCGACGAACCCGAGCGCCACTGCGAGCGCGCTCCACCGCAGCTCGTCGACGTCCTCGACCCGGGTCCGCAACCGCCGGAGGAGCTCGTCCATGGTCCTCGCCTCGATCTCCACGCTGCCAGCGGCCAGCGTGGACCGCCAGAGGCGTTGGGCCCGACGTGCGCGGGACGGTGGGTCAGCCCAGGTGGTGCACCTCCTGCAGCCCGTACACCGGGGTCTCGAGCCCCTCGTACCGCGCCTTGAGCTGCAGCGCGAGGTAGAGCGAGTAATGGCGCGACTGGTGCAGGTTGCCGCCGTGGAACCACAGGTGCTCCTGCTGGGTCGGCTTCCACATGTTGCGCTGCTCGCCCTCCCAGGGGCCGGGGTCCTTGGTGGTGTCGGAGCCGAGGCCCCAGACCTTGCCCACCTTGTCCGCGACGTCCTGGCCGATCAGGTCCGCGGCCCAGCCGTTCATCGAGTTGTAGCCGGTGGCGTAGACGACGAGGTCGGCCGGCAGGGTCGTCCCGTCCGCGAGCACCGCGGCGTCCTCGGTCAGGTGGTCGACCTGCCCGTGCGCCAGCTTCACCTCGCCGTCCGCGACCAGGTCGGCCGCACCCACGTCGATGTAGTAGCCGGAGCCGCGGCGCAGGTACTTCATGAACAGCCCGGAGCCGTCGTCGCCCCAGTCGAGCTCGAAGCCGGCCTTCTCCAGGCGCAGGTAGAAGTCGCGGTCGCGCTCGGCCATCTGCTCGTAGAGCGGGATCTGGAAGGTGTGCAGGATCCGGTAGGGCAGCGAGGCGAAGATCAGGTCCGCCTTCTCCGTGGTGATCCCGGCCTCCAGAGCGTCCTCGGAGTAGAGGCCGCCGAGCCCGATCTCCATCAGGGTGGCGGACTTGACGATGTGGGTCGAGGAGCGCTGCACCATCGTCACCTCGGCGCCGACCTCCCACAGCGCACCGCAGATGTCGAACGCCGAGTTGTTCGAGCCGATCACCACGACCCGCTTCCCGGCGTACGCGTCGGGGCCGGGGTGCTGCGAGGAGTGGTGCTGGTCGCCGCGGAAGACGTCCGCGCCCGGGAGGTCGGGGATCCGCGGCTTGCCGGACATGCCGGTGGCGAGCACGAGCTGCTGCGGGCGCAGCGTGAGCGGGAGTCCCTCGCGCTCGAGCTCGACGGTCCACTCGCCGGTCTCGTCGGAGTACGACGCGTGCTTGACCTCGGTGCTCGACCAGTACGGCACCTCCATCACCGTGACGTAGGACTCGAGCCAGTCGCCGATCTTGTCCTTGGGCGCGAAGACCGGCCAGTTGTCCGGGAACTTGAGATAGGGCAGGTGGTCGTACCAGACCGGGTCGTGCAGGCAGAGCGACTTGTAGCGGCGGCGCCACTGGTCGCCCGGGCGCGGGTGCTTGTCGACGACCAGCGCGGGCACCCCGAGCTGGCGCAGCCGCGAGCCGAGCGCGATCCCGCCCTGCCCGCCGCCGATGACGAGCACGAACGGCTGCGTGGAGATGCCGAGCTCCTCGGCCTCGCGCCGGCGGCGCTCGGCGTACACCTCACGGTCGCGGAAGGCGCCGTGGTCGACACCTTGCGGGCGGCGCCGACCACGCGGCTCCTCGTGGCCCTTGAGCTCGTCGAGGGTGGTCAGGAACGTGAAGGCGCCCGCGTCGGTGAGCCGGAGCAGGCCGGTGCCCCGCCCGACCGCGGTCTCGAAGCGGAACCACGCGGTGGCCACGCCGTCCTCCTCGGTGGGCGGCTCGGTGACCGCGAACCCGGAGGGCGCCACCCGGTCGAGCACCTCGTCGAGCATGGCCGCGACCTCGTCGCGACCCTCGACGGTCTTGAGGTTCCAGGTGAACGACACCAGGTCGCGCCAGTAGCACTCGGGGGCGAACAGCCCGGCGACCGCGGCGCTGTCGCGGGCGTCGAAGGCGGCCTGCAGGTCGGCGAACCACCCGTCGACGCGCTGCTCGAGCGCACCGGCGGAGTCGAGGGTCTGGGTCATGGCTCTCCTCACGGCTAGTCTGGTGTGACCGCCAGCACACTCCGAGCCGCGTCGGCCGGGAAGGGTTGCAGCGGGTTGCAGCGGTGCGGGAGGCACGGTGCGCGAGGAGATCGAGCGGCAGCGGCGGCGCGAGGCCGTGCTCGCCGGCCGCGCCGCTTCGGTGCGCCCGGTCGTCGCCGCGTCCTGGCGGCGGATGCGCTCGCGCGGACTCGACCCCGGCGGCGGCCCGCGGGTCGCGCCGCTGACGGGCGCGGAGCTCGAACGTCGGCGAGCCGAGAGCCCGCTGGCCCCGCTGCTGCCGCACCTGCGCCGGGCGCTGGCCCCGGCCGTCGAGCAGTCGGGCCTGCTCGCGGTGGTCAGCGACGCCGAGGGGCGGGTGCTGTGGCGCACCGGCGAGATGCCCGTACGACGCCTCGCGGACCGGCTCGGGTTCGTCGGCGGCTCGGCGTGGACCGAGGGCAACGTCGGCACCAACGCCATCGGCACCGCGCTGGTGCTCGACGCGCCTGTGATGGTGCAGGGCGGCGAGCACTTCGTCGACTCCCACACCTTCTGGGGCTGCGCGGCCACCCCGGTGCACGACCCGTGGACCGGCCGGACCCTCGGCGTGCTCGACGTCAGCGGCCCCGCGCCGGCGATGCACCCGCACGCGCTCGCGATGGTGCAGCTCGCCGCACAGGTCGCCGAGCTCCAGGTCCGCGAGCAGCACCGCGCCGGCCTCGACCGGCTCCGCGCCTACGCCGCGCCGCTCGTGCACGGCCTGCCCGGCCCCGCGCTCGTCGTCGACCCCCACGGCCACGTCGCCGCCGCCGTCGGCACCAGCCCGCCCGCCCGGGTGCCGCTGCCCGACGACCTCGCCGTCGGCACCACCTGGCTGCCCACGCTCGGACCGGCCACGGCGGAGGCGGTGCCCGGCGGCTGGCTGCTGCGGCTCGACGGTGGCGCCACGCCCGGCGCCTCGCAGCTGGTGCTCGACCTCGCCGGCGACGTGCCCACGGTGACGGTCAGCGGGCCGAGCGGCACTTGGACCCACCGGCTCTCACCCCGGCACACCGAGCTCCTGCTCGCGCTCGTCCGCCACCCCGAGGGACGCTCCGCGCGCGAGCTCGCCCTCGACCTCTTCGCCGACGACACCCGCGTGGTGACCGTCCGCGCCGAGCTCTCCCGCCTGCGGCGCTCGTTGGGGCCCGTGCTCGAGCACCAGCCCTACCGGCTCTCCTCCTCGGTCGAGGCCCGGATCGAGCTCCCCACCGACGCCGCCCGCCTGCTCCCCGGCTCGAGCGCACCCGTCGTCACCGCGTTGCGGCAGGAGGCCGCCGGCTGAGCGGGACGGCACCACGGGCCGACGTCATACGGTCTGCCGGTCAGGACGCGCGAAGCGTATGACGTCCCGGGCACCCGCCGTCGGCTCCGGATCCCGTGAGCGCTCGGACGAGCACGAGCACCACCCAGCCGCAGGCGAAGGAGCCCGCGACGCCGAGGACGGCGAGGACGGCGAACTTCACGTCGCCGGCGAGGTCGAGCGAGGTGAGCAGCAGGGCACTGAGCACCAGCACCGGACCCTGGGCCACGAAGGCGCCGTACGCCGACTCGGCCAGGGACCGCTCGAACCGGCCGCGCGCCACGACGTGACGGCGCGCCCAGTCGAGGACCAGCAGGGAGACGCTGACCGAGATCGCACCCTCGCAGACGGCCATGCCGGCCGCCTCCCAGTGCCACCCGCCCCTGAAGGCGTCCGGACCCTGGGAGAGCGCAACCAGCAGGGCGAGCAGGAGCACGGCGCCGAGGACCGCCCAGCGGCATCCCCTCAGCACGGTGCGGGGAACGGGCGAGATCCAGCCCCGCTCGGCACCGACGGCGCCCAGCACGAAGAGGCCGAGCGACTGGGGCCAGATCCACACGTGGAGGTCCAGGAACTGCTCCGAGTCGATCGGGAACCGGGTGCGGACGACGAAGGTGCCCACGGCCACGGCCACGGCAGCCAGGGCGGCAGTCGTGCCGGCCGGAGTCGTCGAGGGAGAGGCCGGGAACCTCCAACGCCACAGGCACCAGGCGACGGTGACCACCAGCAGGATGGCGACGAACCAGAGGGGGCCGGTGCCGCGCGACGTCCAGCTGGTGGCGGAGAACTCGGAGCGGTAGAAGTCCACGAGCGACGACGTGGACCCGGACCGAACCCTCTCGACCAGCCACTGGAGCACCGGCCACACCACCAGGGCATAGGCGAGCACCGGGACGCCGAGACGCACGAGTCGCGAGACCAGGAACTGTCGAGGACCGCGCCGCTGCAGGGGCCCGGTCGTGAGCATCCCCGACATGAGGAAGAACAGCCCCAGCACGAACATCACGCCGCCCCCGACCAGGACGCTGAGGACGAGGGCCAGGGCGTCCGAGAGGGAGTTCTCCTCGTACAGCCAGGTCCCGGCCGCGCCGTAGCTCATCGCGGCGTGCGCGGCGATGACCCCGGCCGTGAGCACGATCTTCAGCCGGTCCAGGTGGACGAGCCGGGCCCGGGGCTGGACGGCGGTGGTGTCAGGTGCCACGGATGCCTCCGATGCGCGGATGCGCGTCACACCGCCGGCGACTCAGCCGCCGGCGAGGTCGGCGCCTGCGGTGGCTCAGGCGTGGCCGGTCGGTTGACCGCGGTGCTGTCCGACCAGGTGCCTGCCGCGCGAGGTCGACCGCGTCCGCCCGTGGGCGAGGTACCGCATCACCAGCACGACCGCCGCGGTGGTGAGCAGGCTCGACAGGAGCACCTCGTCACGGGACAACCCGTCGACGTTCGGTTGCAGGTCCTCCTCCGTGGCCCAGCCGAACACCCACTCGCTGGTCAGCATCCCCACGCCGAAGCAGGCGACGGTCGTGATCACGGTCGCCCACAGCCGGCGCGCTCGACCTCCCCCGACGAGCAACCCGGCGACCACCCCGAAGCCGAGGGAGATGACGCCGAGCACGGCCAATCCCTGAAGTCCCAGGTCCCACTGCATGACAGTGCCTCCTTGCTGGGTCCCTCTCGTTCCATGGTGGTCCCGAGCCCGTGCCGCGGTAAGTGCCGAAAGGCCCCGGACGGTGGGCCGTGGGTCGTCCGGTCCGGGCGGCGCAGCTCCCGGGCAGGCAGTACCGAGCCGCCCGTGGTGGGATGGCCGGATGAGCACTCGGGACGACGCGGTCGGGCTCTGGAACCGCGAGGCGGAGACCTTCGACGAGGCGGCCGACCACGGCCTGCACGACCCGGCGGTGCGCGCCGCGTGGCGCGAGCTCCTGCGCGGCGTGCTGCCACCGGCGCCCGCCCGGGTCGCCGACCTCGGCTGCGGCACGGCGACGCTGGGGGTGCTGCTCGGCGAGGAGGGCTACGCCGTCGACGGTGTGGACTTCTCGCCCGCCATGGTCGAGCGGGCCCGGGCCAAGGTCGCGGACTCCGGGCTCGCCGGTCTCACCGTCGCCGAGGGCGACGCCGGCGACCCGCCGCTGCCCGACGCGTCGTACGACGTGGTGCTCTGCCGGCACGTGCTCTGGGCACTCCCCGACCAGCCCGCCGCCCTCGACCGCTGGCGCCGGTTGCTCGTGCCCGGCGGGCAGCTGGTGCTCGTCGAGGGCCACTGGGGCACCGGCGCCGGGCTGACCGGCGAGCAGACGGTGGCCCTGCTGCGAGCGCAGGGGGTGCAACCGGAGCTCCACCCGCTGGGAGATGCGGCGTACTGGGGCCGCGAGATCGACGACGAGCGCTACCTGGTCACCGCCCGCGCCGACTGAGCGGTCGGCTCAGCTGGTCGGCGTGACCGGCGTGACGCCGTGGCGGGTGTACCACGACAGCTCGCCGCGGGCCGCGGGCCGCGTGATCGAGACGTGCACGTGGTTGCGGTGCCGCAGCGTCACGGAGCACTTCTTGACCGACTTGCAGCTCGAGCTGAGGTAGTCGGCCTTCTCGTAGCCGTTCCACGCCGACCAGGAGTGGTCGTTCCAGAGGATGTACATGATCCCCATGCGGCGGGCGACGGCGTCCTCGTTGCCGCGCTCGTCGGTCTCGCGCACCATGTCGATGAACCACATCGCCAGCTTGCGGTCGTGCTTCGACGTCGCGTCGAGCGCCCAGTCGAACGCCCGGCCCTCCTTGTGCTCAGAGGTCCCCCCGATCGTGCACGAGCGCGAGATGCCGAGGTCGCCGCCACCGTGGTGCAGCAGGTAGGTGGCGAGCCGGAGCGTGCCCACCTTGGCCGCCGGCGAGCAGCGAGTCTGCGGCTGGTAGGCCGGGTAGTCCTCGATCTTGGCCGAGGCGGGCCCGGCGGCGGCGAGCGCCAGCAGCGGTGCCAGCAGCAGCGCCAGCACCAGCCCGGCGACGACGCGGACCACCCTCCCCGGGCCGGTCGTCGCGGGCGTGCGGAGCGTGTGGTCGTCGGTGTGTGCGCGCGCGTCCATGACGTGCGTCCCTCCCCGTGGTCGGTCTGCATGACGAGACCGCCACGCTCCCCGGCGGCGGTCGTGGCCGCCGGGCCTTCCCACGGGCTCGTGCGACTCGTCATCGACGCTACGTGTGGTTCCGGAGCCCGTCAGCGGTTTCACAAGATTTTCTCAAGGGGTCACCGTTTGGACGAACTGAACCGATCCGGTACGGTTTACCCCGAGGGGAGTACCTCACCAGCTCCATCCCGGTCAGTACGGCGCCACTGGCGCCCCGGGTGGACACCCGGCCCGCCGGGTGAGGGAGACCTCGGACCGTTCACCGATCCGAGGAGCCCGCTGTGCCCCTGTCCGCTGTACTCCCCTCCGTCTCCCTGCCGTCGCCGGCGCCGCTGGCGCTCGACACCATCGGCACCCCCACCCTGTGGGCGGTGACGATCGGCGCGGTCATCGCCCTGCTGGCGGTCGACTTCGTCGTCACCCGGCGCCCGCACGAGGTCTCGATGAAGGAGGCGCTGGCCTGGTCGGCGTTCTACGTCGCCCTGCCGCTCAGCTTCGGCGTCTGGGTCTGGACCCAGCACGGCAGCGGGACCGGCGTCGAGTACTACACCGGCTACCTGGTCGAGAAGTCGCTCAGCGTCGACAACCTCTTCGTCTTCCTGCTGCTGCTCGCAGCCTTCGCCGTGCCGCGCGAGCTCCAGCAGCGGGTGCTGCTCTACGGCATCATCGGCGCGCTGGTGCTGCGCGGCATCTTCATCGCGCTCGGCGCGGCCGCACTGTCGGCGTTCGACGTCGTGTTCCTGCTGTTCGGGCTGGTGCTGCTGGTCACCGGCGTCAAGCTGCTCCGCGACGCGGTGCGCGGCCACGACGCCGGTCCCGACGTGGCGAACATGCGGG
Source organism: Nocardioides taihuensis (assembly GCF_042657275.1). NCBI lineage: Bacteria > Bacillati > Actinomycetota > Actinomycetes > Propionibacteriales > Nocardioidaceae > Nocardioides > Nocardioides taihuensis. Next base: position 265,688 of record NZ_JBHSKD010000008.1, on the reverse strand, counting down.
TGGTCCGCCTGCTGCGCCGCTGGCGCCCGGTGACCGACGACTACCACGGCCCCCGGCTCACCGTCACCCAGAACGGCGTGCGGGCCCTGACGCCCCTGGCGATTGTGGTGGCGGCCGTCTTCGTCACCGACCTGGTGTTCGCGATCGACTCGGTGCCGGCGGTCTACGGCATCACCGGCGACCCCTACCTGGTCTTCGCCACCAACGCCTTCGCGCTGCTCGGCCTGCGGGCGCTCTACTTCGTGCTCGAGGGCGCGCTGTCGAAGCTCTCGCACCTCGCCTTCGGCCTCGCGGCGATCCTCGGCTTCATCGGCGTCAAGCTGGTGCTCCACTGGGCGCACCTGGTGTGGCCGTCGGTCCCCGAGATCCCGACGCTGGCCTCGCTGGGCGTGATCGTGGCCATCCTCGCCGCGACGACGGCGACCAGCCTGGTCGCCGCGCGCCGCACCGAGGTTGCCGAGGCCGCCGAGGCCGCCGAGGCCGCCGAGGCCGCCGAGGCCGCCGAGGCCGCCGAGGCTCAGCCCAGCCGCTTGGCGTAGCAGCGCGACTGCGGCGCGTGGGCGTAGAAGCCGAACTTCGCGATCGGCGTGTAGCCCGAGGACTCGTAGAGCGCGATCGCCTCGGGCTGCGCGAGCCCGGTCTCGAGGACGGTCGCCGCGGCGCCGGCCGCGTGCGCGGTGGTCTCGAGGTGCGCGAGCATCGCGCGCGCCAGCCCGAGGCCGCGCGCGGCCGGCGCGACGTACATCCGCTTGACCTCGGCGGTGTGCCGGGTCCCCAGCGCGTCGACGTCGTCCCGGCGGCGCCACGCCCCCGAGACGACAGGCACGCCGTCGAGGTACCCGACGTAGAACGAGCCGCTCGGCGGGTCGAACATCGCCGGGTCGAGCGGCGTCTCGTCGCGCCCGCCGTAGCGCGCGACGTACTCCTCCTGCACCGCCTCGATCAGCAGCAGGGCGTCCGGGTGGCCGAAGCCCACCCGGACGAAGGTGACCTCAGGCGAGGGAGTGTCCACACCCGTCACAGAACCTGGCCTCGGGGTCGTTGCGGGTGCCGCAGGAGCGGCAGTACGGGCCGGCCGCGGCGGTGCTGCCGGCGGTCGGGGCCGGGCGGCCGTCGTCGACGGTGCGGCCCATCCCGAGGATGCCCTCACCGTCGCTGAGGTACGACGCACTGTCCTTCACCACGGGCATCGTCTCGCCCGCGCTGTAGCGCGCCGCGGTGCCGAGGAAGCCGGCGTTGAGGAAGCCGAAGCCGACCACCGTCATGAAGCCGCCGGCGGCGAACACGAGGAACCCGGCGGGCGGGCCGTCGAAGCCCGGGTCGACCGTCACGAACCGGTAGAACCCCACCGCGACCAGCACCGCACCGAGGGGCGTGAGCAGGCAGCCGAGCACGCGGAAGACGGTGCGCGCGGCGCCCTGGTCGCGCAGGCCGGGGCCGGCGGAGCCCTGCCGGTGGGTGTCGGGCGTGCTGTCCATGTGCTTTCCCCCTGGTCGTTCCCGAGCGTGACCGTGACACAATAGGCGGCCCCGACAGCGCCGTCGTGACAGACCACCCCATCCCTCCTCCGGAAGGTTGTCCTCGATGAGCGACGCTCCCGCGATCACGATCCCCGCCGACCTGCTGCCCGCGGACGGCCGGTTCGGCGCCGGGCCCTCCAAGATCCAGACCAGCCACCTCGACGCGCTGGCCGCGACCGGCACCTCCCTCATGGGCACCTCGCACCGCCAGGCGCCGGTGCGCAACGTCGTCGGCCGGGTGCGCGACGGGCTCGCGGCGCTGTTCTCGCTGCCCGAGGACCACGAGGTCGTCCTCGGCAACGGCGGCGCGACGGCATTCTGGGACGTCGCGACCTACGGCCTGATCCGGGAGAAGAGCCAGCACCTGTCCTTCGGGGAGTTCTCCGCGAAGTTCGCCAAGGCGGTACAGGCCGCGCCGTGGCTGGCCGACCCGTCGGTGATCGCCTCCGACCCGGGATCGCGTCCCGAGCCGGTGGCCGAGGAGGGCGTGGACGCCTACGCCTGGGCGCACAACGAGACCTCGACCGCCGTGATGGCGCCCGTACGCCGGCCGGCCGGGACGACGGCGGACGACGCGCTGGTGCTCGTCGACGCGACCTCGGGCGCGGGCGGCCTGCCCCTCGACCCCGCCGAGGTCGACACCTACTACTTCGCACCGCAGAAGTGCTTCGCCTCCGACGGCGGACTCTGGATCGCGATCATGTCGCCGGCCGCGCTGGCGCGGGTCGACGAGATCGCGGCGTCGGGGCGGCACGTCCCGGCGTTCTTCGACCTGCCGACCGCGGTCGAGAACTCGCGCAAGAACCAGACCTACAACACCCCTTCGGTGGCGACGCTGTTCCTGATGGCCGAGCAGCTCGACTGGATGAACGCCCAGGGCGGCCTGGCCGGCATGGTCGAGCGCACCACCGCGTCGTCCGACGCGCTCTACGGCTGGGCGGAGAAGACCGCGTACACCACGCCGTACGTCCCCGACCCCGCCGACCGCTCGCTCGTGATCGGCACCATCGACTTCGACGAGGGCATCGACGCGTCTGCGATCGCGGCGGTGCTCCGGGCCAACGGCATCGTCGACACCGAGCCCTACCGCAAGCTCGGCCGCAACCAGCTGCGCATAGCGATGTACCCCGCCATCGACCCCGCCGACGTCGAGGCGCTGACCGCGTGCGTCGACTTCGTGGTGGAGCGCCTCTGACCCGGCACCGGTACCGGCACGGAACCGTGCGGGCGGCGCACACGTCCGACCCGCATGAGCCCCGCCTCCCGACGACGCATCACCGTGCTGGCGGCGGCAGTCGCCGCGCTCGCGCTGCTCGGCGGCTGCGGGTCGGGCACGGGGTACGGCGACCCGGGTGAGGCCGGCCCGACCACCGACGGCGCGCCCACCACGGTCGACACCCCGGTCGGCGAGCGCCCGGCCTTCACCGCGGACGACTACTCCTACACGCTCGTGGTCAGCTGCTTCTGCCCCGGTGCGGGCACGCAGACCCGGATCACGGTGGCCGACGGCGAGGTGACGCAGGCGCACCAGGTCCCGCGGTCGCCCGCAGTCCCCGCGTTCCTGCGGCTCACGATCCCCGAGATCATCGACCGCGCCCTCGACCCGCGCGTCGACCGCGTCACGCTCGACTGGCCGGCCGACCAGGCGTGGCCCGACAGCGCAGGTCTCGACCCGATCCAGGACGCCGTCGACGACGAGATCGGCTACGCGATCAGCGAGGTCGAGGTCACCGGCTGAGCGCCGTCACGATCTCGTCGTACGCCGCACGACCGTAGGCGACCAGCCGGGCCTCCTCGACCGACGTCGGCGTCGAGCCCAGCGTCGAGACCGCGGCATCGATCGCGTCGCCCCGCGGCCAGCCGTAGATCCCGGCCGACACCAGCGGGAAGGCGACGGTCGAGGCCCCGAGCTCGTCGGCCACCGCCAGGGCGCGGGCGTAGCACGACACGAGCAGCGCCCGGTCGGTCTCGCCGGCCCGGTAGTTGGGTCCCACCACGTGGATGATCCACCGGGCGGGCATCCGGCCGGCGGTGGTCCAGCCGGCGTCGCCGGTGGCCAGCCCGTGCGGGAAGCGCCGGCGGCAGTCCTCGAGCACCTCGGGCCCGCCGGCCCGGTGGATCGCGCCGTCGACACCGCCGCCACCACGCATCGCGCGGTTCGCGGCGTTCACGACCGCGTCGACCTCCTGGGCGGTGATGTCGCCCTCGACCACCGTCACCCGCGCGGACACGGCCTCACCCCTGGTTGCGCAGGAGCCGGAGCACCGCACGCTCCAGCGCTGCCTGCCGCTCGTCGGCGGTCTGGAAGGTCCGCCGGGTCGTCGAGGCGATCGTGCGGCCCTCCTCGTAGGCGTCCACCACACGCGGGTCGACGTACGACGTGCGCGCCAGCGTCGGGGTGTTCCCGAGGAACTCCGCGACCTCCTTCATCGTGGCGGTGATCGCCCGCTTGCGCGACGCCTTCGACGCGCCCTTCTCCGTGGTCTCGGCCAGGGCCGCCGCGGCGATCACGGTGGCGTGCCAGGTGCGGAAGTCCTTGGCCGTCGCGTCCATCCCGGTGGTCTCGCGGACGTAGTCGTTGACGGTGGCCGAGTCGAGCGAGCGCCAGTCGCGCCCCTCCTTGTAGGCCAGCAGCCGGTCCTCGCCACCCCGGCGGCGCCGCATCGCCTCCAGCGCCTCGACCGTCGCGGGGTCGTCGATCGTGATCGAGTGCTCGACGCCCGACTTGCCGACGAAGCAGAACACGAGCGCGTCGCCCTTGCGACGCACGTGCCGCCGCTCGAGGGTGGTCAGCCCGAAGCTGCCGTGCTTGTCGGTGTAGACGTCGTTGCCGATCCGGAAGTAGCCGAGGTCGAGCAACCGGACGGCGACCGCGCACGCGCGCGTCCGGTCCATGCCGTCGTTGCCGAGATCGGTGAGCACCTGCTCGCGCGCCTTCGACAGCGCCTTGCCGAACAGCAGCACCCGGTCGAACTTCTCGCTGTCGCGCCGACTGCGCCAGGCCGGGTGGTAGAGGTACTGCCGCCGTCCGGCGTCGTCGGTGCCGACCGCCTGCAGGTGGCCGTGGGGCCACGGGCACACCCACACGTCGGTCCACGCCGGCGGGATCACCAGGTCGCGCACGCGCTGCGCGTCCTCCTCGGGCAGGCGGGCGCCCGACTCGTCGAGGTAGACGAAGCCCTTGCCCGCACGCCGGCGCGTCCAGCCCGGCTGGTCGGGCGAGCTGCGGCGCAAGCGGGTCATGCGGTGACCCTAGGAGGGCCGGTCAAGACCAGGGGGCGGCTCGTCGTGCCCGCGCTGCTTCGGGGGGCGCCGCAGCGCGAAGACCAGCGCCACGATCACCGCGAGCCCGATCCAGCCGGTGAGGAACCACGGCCACGCCGGCCGGTCCGAGGCAGGCGCCTCCGGCAGCTCGCTGCCCTCGCGGTCGACCTCGGGCGACGGCGGCGGCGACGCGATCGGCGCGGACGCCGGCGCCACCTGGCGCGCCAGGCGGGTCGGCACGTCGACCCTCAGCACCGGCGCCTCGACGCCCTCCGAGGTGACGTGGATCGAGAACTCCTCGTCCACCGCGATCGCCTCGCCCTGCCGCTCCGGCGGCAGCTGCACCTCGCCGACGAGGTCGAGGTCGGGCCAGGTGTAGAAGGCCGCCTGGCGGTAGTCGCGCACCACGACGTGCTGGCCGTCGGGCAGGAAGGCGCCGTCGGTGGCGATGCCCAGGGCGCTCCCGACCGCCTCGAGCCGGTTGGGCCGGTCGGGGTCGAGCGTCTCCGGTGCGGCGTACACGGTGCCGCCGAAGACCTCCTTGCTGACGATGTACAGGCGGCCGGTGCCGGGGTCCGCCATCAGCGTCTCGGCGTCCACCGGACCGTCGGGGTAGACCAGCTCGTACGGCGTGCCTGCGAGGTGGCGCTCGCCCGGCCCGAACGGCACCCGGGTCACCGTCACCGACGGCCGGGCCGCCGCGTTGTCGCCGATGTCGCCGACCCAGACCTTGCCCGGCCCCGCGGGCGCCAGCGCCTCGTCGTCGACCGGCTTGGCGTCCCAGGTGGTGATGCCCACGGTGCGGCCGTCCGCCGGGTCCACGGTGAAGATCCGCGCCGAGTCGCCGGAGTCGTTGACGGTGACCACCAGCCCGTCGCGTACGACCAGGCCGCTCGCCTCGGTGATCTGAGGGTCCTGGAATCGCATCTCGACGCGGCCGTCGACCTCGTCGCCGCCCACCACCGACCCCAGGAGCAGCGGCACCACGGCCGCCACGCCGAGCACGGCGTCACGCACGGTCGGCCTCCCCGCCGGCCAGGAGCTCGGCCAGCCGGGGGTGCACCGACCAGGTGGCGACGAGGTCGTCGTACTCGGTGCGCAGCTTGCCCCCGCGCACCGGCGATCCGGTGCGCACCGCGCGGAGCAGGGTGTTGCGCGGGGTGTGCTTGCTCTCGACGAATTGCATGACGTCGACGCGATAGCCCTCGAGCCGCAGCAGCGAGGCCCGCAGCGCGTCGGTCATGGTGTCGGCGAACCGCTCGCGCAGGATGCCGTGCCGGGTCAGCGCGGCGTACGGCGACGGCGTCTGCTGCTTGCGCAGCTGCGCGGCGATGTCGTGGTGGCAGCAGGGCGCGGCGAGCACCAGCCCGGCTCCCCAGCCGACCGCCCGCGCCAGCGCCTCGTCGGTCGCGGTGTCGCAGGCGTGCAGCGCCAGCACCACGTCGGGTGGCTCGGGCAGGGTCGCGTCGTGGATCGTGCCGACCACGAACTCCGTCGCACCGCCGAGCCGGTCGCCGAGCTCGCGGGCGATCCGCTCGTTGTGCTCGCGCGACTGCTCGCGCACGTCGACCCCGATCAGCCGCACCGGGAGCCCGCGCACGTTGCCGAGGAACTGCAGCGCCGAGAAGCTGAGGTAGCCGTTGCCGCACCCGAGGTCGACGATGCGGAGCGGGTCGTCGGGGGTCGGCGTGCGGACGTGCCCGCCGGCCAGGGCGTCGGTGAGGGAGGCGTCGAGGATGCGCAGGAACTCCTCGACCTGGCGGTACTTCGCCTGCCGGCTGGGCTTGACGCGGCCCTCGTGGTCGGAGATGCCGAGGGCCACGAGGGCGGCGTCGTCCTCGGGCAGCAGCCGGCCCTTGTCGCGGTCGTGGTCGCGGTCGACCTCGACGTCGTCCGCGCGGTCCGTGGTGTGCACCAGCGCCTCGCCCTTGCGCGTCACCCGCAGCTGGTGCTGCTGGGTGGTGGTCTCGACGTGCCAGTTGCCGAAGGGCTCGTCGAGCAGCGCGTCGACCGCCTCGCGCGCGGGCTCACCGGGGGCGTGGTTGGCGGTGAAGGCCTGGGTCTCGTCGTACGTCGTGACCTGCAGGTGGCGGCCCGTCTTGAGGTCGACGTAGCGCAGCTCGGCGCGCCGCCAGCGCGGCGTCGCGCCCTTCTGCCGACCCGAGGCGACGGCGCGCACCAGCGCGTCGGGGTCGAGCAGGTGCGACCGGAGTCGGGTCAGCGCACGCAGGAGGGGCTCGGCCATCACACCACCGCGGCGACGACGACGATCAGGATCAGCAGGCCCAGGGCCACCGGGATGATCAGGCGGCGGTGGCGAGGGTTCACGAGCCGAGCCTACTGAGCGGGGCGAGCCAGCAGCTCGGCCAGGTGCTGCGCCGGGACGCCGGCGAGGTCCGCGAGCTGGTGGCGGCACGACAACCCGTCGGCGAGCACCACCGCGCCGGGACCCGCGGCCCGCACCGCCGGCAGCAGGTGCGACTCCGCCACGGCGACCGAGACGTCGTAGTGGCCGCGCTCCATGCCGAAGCTGCCGGCGAGCCCGCAGCACCCCGGCACCCGGGTCACGGTGGCCCCCGCCGCGCGGAGCAGCGCCTCGTCCTTCTCCCACCCGAGCACCGACGCGTGGTGGCAGTGCGGCTGCGCGACCACCTCGACGCCGGCGAGGTCGGGCGGCGTCCAGGCCCCGGCCTCGAGCTGCCGGGTCAGCACCTCGGCCAGGGTGCTGATCTCCACCGTCCCGCCGACGAGCTGGGCGGCGTCGCCCCGCAGCATCGCCAGGCACGACGGCTCGAGGCCGACGACCGTGCCCCGCCCGGCGTACGGCGCCAGGGTGCGCACCGCGTCGGCGACTCGCGCCCGCGCCTCGTCGAGCTGGCCGGTGGTGAACCAGGTCAGCCCGCAGCAGGCGGCCTCCGGCACCACCGCCGCCCGCAGGCCGGCGGCCGCCAGCACCTCGACCGCGGCGGCGGCGGTCTGCGGCAGGAAGCGGTCGGTGAAGGTGTCGGCCCAGATCCAGACGTCGACGTCGGCGGGCGGCTCCCCCGCGGCCCGGCGGGCGCTGGTGCGGGCCAGGGCAGGGAGCGAGCGGCGACGGTCGACGCCGGCGACGGCCTTGGCCAGCGCGGCCACCGGCCCCCGCACCAGCGCGCCCGAGCCGGGCGGCGCCAGCGCGGCCCACCTCGGCAGGGCGCCGAGCACGTGGTGCGCGCGGGGGCGACGCCGCCCGCGGTACTGCTGGTGCAGCGCCTCCGCCTTGTACGTCGCCAGGTCCACGCCGGTGGGGCAGTCGCTCGCGCAGCCCTTGCAGCCCAGGCAGAGGTCGAGCGCCTCGGCCACCGCCGGGTCGTCCAGGCCGTGCACCAGCGTGCCGTCGAGGGCCTCCTGCAGCACCCGCGCGCGGCCGCGGGTGGAGTCCTTCTCCTCGCGGGTGGCGACGTAGGACGGGCACATCACGCCGCCCGGCCGCGGCGCGACGCACTTCCCGACACCCGTGCAGCGGTGGACGGCCGCGGCCAGGGAGCCCCCGTCGTCGACCATCCGCAGCGCGAGCGCCGGCTCGTGCCCCGGTCGGGCCGGGCGCAGGTCGGCGTCGAGCGGGGCCGGGTCCACGAGCACCCCGGGGTTGAGCAGGCCCTCGGGGTCGGCCACCGCCTTGGCCGCGGCGAACAGCGCGAGCGAGCGCTCGTCGTACATCAGGGGCAGCAGCTCCGAGCGGGCCCGGCCGTCGCCGTGCTCGCCGGAGAGCGAACCGCCGTACCGCTGGAGCGCCGTGGCGCCGGCGACCAGGAACTCGCGGAACCGCCGGCCGCCGTCGTCGAAGGCGAAGTCGATCCGCACGTGCACGCAGCCGTCGCCGAAGTGGCCGTACGGCACGCCCTGCAGGCCGTGCTCGTCGAGCAGGCCGTCGAGGTCGCGCAGCCAGGCGCCGAGGTGCTCGGGCGGGACGGCGGTGTCCTCCCAGCCGCTCGACGCCGGGCGCTCCAGGCTGCGGGCGGCGAGGCCGGCGCCGTCCTCGCGGATCCGCCAGAGGGCGGCGGCCTCGCGCTCGTCGTCGACCAGCCGGTGGTCGAGGGCGCCGGCCGCGGCCACCACCGCGGCGGCCGCTGTGGCAGTGTCGCTGGTGGTCTCGACGAACAGCCAGCCCGCGCCTCGCGGCAGCGGCGGCACCGAAGCGACCAGGTCGGTGATCCGGTGGTCGAGCCCCTCGCAGGCCACCAGCCGCGGGCCGCTGGCCAGGATCGCGGGCACGGCGTCCGCCGCCTCCGCCATGCTCGGGTAGCCCAGCACGACGAGGGTGCGCGGCTCCTCGGGCACCAGGTCGACGGTCGCCTCGAGCGCGAGCCCGAGCGTGCCCTCCGACCCGACCACGAACCGGTCGACGCGCCCGCCGCGCTCGGGCAGCAGGTGCTCGAGCGCGTACCCGCTCACCTGGCGCGAGAAGCGCCCGAAGTGCATGCGCACGTGACCGAGGTCGTCGGCGACGAGGTCGACCAGCGCGCGACCGACGGCGCCGTCGCCCGCACGCCCGACCTCGCCGGTCCCCCACACCACCTGCAGGTCGCGCACGGTGTCGGCAGTGCGGCCGTAGCCGAGCGCCCGCGAGCCGCAGGCGTTGTTGCCGACCATCCCGCCGATCGTGCAGCGGGTGTGCGTCGAGGGGTCGGGGCCGTAGCGCAGGCCGTACGGCGCGGCGGCGCGCTGCAGGTCGGCGTGCACGGTGCCGGGCCACACCCGCGCGGTGCGGGCCTCCGGGTCGACCTCGAGCACCTTGCCGAGGTGGCGCACGGTGTCGAGGACCAGGCCGGGCCCGACCGCGTTCCCGGCGATCGAGGTGCCGGCGCCGCGGGCGGTGACGGGCACGCCGACCGCGCGGGCCGCCTCGAGCGCGGCCACGACCTCGTCCGGGTGCCGAGGCCGGGCGACGGCCCGCGGGACCACCCGGTACAGGGAGGCGTCGGAGGAGTAGAGCGCCCGGGTCAGCGTGGAGGCGTCGACGTCGGTCACGCCGCGGCCGCGCAGCTCCGCGAGCAGGTCACCGGTCGCGGGGTCGGGCGGGGCGCCGGTCACCAGAGCTCCAGCGACCGCCGGAACACCCCCGCCAGGTCGTCCGGCGTCACCTCCAGCGGGGCGGTCGCGAGCAGCCGCTGCTGCTGCAGGGCGCCGGCGACGAGGTCGTCGACGTCCGCCTCGCCGTACCCGATCGCGGCGAGGCCGGGCGGCATCCCGACGTCGCGCATCAGCGCGGAGACCACCGCCGGGAGCTGGTCGGGGCCGTCGGGCACCCCCGCGCCGTCGGGGTCGAGCAGCCGCGCGGCCCGCAGGTGGCGCGCGGGGTCGGCGTCGAAGGTGAGCCGGAACGCCGCGGGCGCGGTCAGTGACACCGCCATGCCGTGCGGCACCATCGGCTCGTCCTGCGGGTAGTCAGCGGGCCGGTAGCCGCGCACGCGGCCGGCGATCGGGTAGGCGTTCGCGTGCGGCACGTGCACGCCGGCGTTGCCGAAGCCGATGCCGGTGAAGGTCGCCGCCGTCGCCATCTGCTCGCGGGCCACGACGTCGTCGCCCCGGTGCACCGCCGTGCGGAACGCGCCGGCCAGCAGCACCAGCGACCGCTCGACCCACAGGTCGGAGATCGGGTTCGCGCCGCAGTAGGGGACGCGCTGCTCGGGCTGCCTGGCCGGGAAGGACGAGTAGGGGCGCGCCGTCCAGCTCTCGAGCGCGTGGCAGAGCAGGTCCATCCCGGAGCTCGCCGTGACCATGGCCGGCTGCGACCAGGTCAGCTGCGGGTCGACCACCGCCAGGGTCGGGCGCAGCCGGGGGTGGCTGATGCCGCTCTTGACGTGCTGGTCGAGCACGTCGAGGACGCAGACCGTGGTGCTCTCGCTACCCGTGCCGGTGGTGGTCGGCACGGCGACGAGCGGGAGCAGCGGGTGGGCGGGGGCGCGCCCCCCTCCCACGGGCGCGTTGACGTAGTCGAGCACCGTGCCGGGGTTGGTGAGCAGCAGCGAGATCGCCTTGGCCGTGTCGATCGCCGATCCTCCGCCGACCGCGACCAGCGCGTCGTACGGTCCGGAGGCGCGGGCGAAGTCGGCGGCGTCGGCCAGCGAGGCGTCGGTCGGCTCGACCCGCGCGCGGTCGTACGTCGTGACGTCGAGCCCGCGGTCGGCCAGCCGCTCCGCGATCGCGGCGGGGTGCCCCGCGGCGGCCACCCCGGGGTCGGTCACCAGCAGCACGCGCCGCGCCCCGAGCTGCTCGAGGTCGAAGCCGATCTCGGCCGACGCACCGGGCCCGAACTTCAGTGCCGGGGCGCCGTAGGTGAAGACCTGCTCCGCAGACGGCTCGGGCACGGGCGCTCCTCGGCGGTGACGTGGGCCAGACCGGCCCTCGCGGGGCGGGCTCGCAGATCAACGAGACGGTAACAACCCGTCCACAGTCTCTCCACAAACGCGTGTCGGCGTGGGACGCGCCGGGCGCCCTCCCTATCGTGGCAAGCGAGGTCTCGGGCGCAGGGAAACCGTTCCATCAGGCACGCCCGGACCACGGGAGCAGAGCATGAGCACGACCGAGCCGCAGGGACCGACCATGACGACCGGGCCGGCGACGACCACGGGTCCGGCCCGCCGCGACCTCGTCGAGGCGTGGTACGACGACCCGACCCGCCGCCCCGACGCCCTCGCCCCCGACCCCGTCGCCCCGCCGCTGCCCGCGCGCCCGGGCAGCCACGCCGGGGACGACACCGGTGTCGAGGAGGTCGCACGCCGGGTGGTGAAGCGGCTGCTCGACACCGAGCAGGCGATGCTGCGCCACCTCGAGGCGATCGAGGCCGAGGCCGAGCGCCGTACCGACCTCCTCATGGCCCAGGCCGAGCTCGACGCGGAGCTGATCCGCCTCAACGCCCGTCGCGAGGCCCACCGGATCGCGATGGGCGCCGGCGCCCCGGCCACGCCCGAGCTCGAGGCCGACCGCCGCACCCTCGACGAGCTCACCGACTCGCTGGCCCGCTTCGCCGACGAGGTCGACGCCCTCCACCCCACCGACTCCTCGGCCTCCCACCGCGCCCACTGACTCGCGCGGGGTGTCTGCCGGCGTCGCCGGCAGACCGGTTTTGGGTAACTCTCACGACGAACGCCGCCGCGGCGCGGCTGCCGGGTTACAACCGAGGGTCGGATACACCCACCGTGTGAAGGAGCCCTGATGCTCAAGAAGTTCACCGGCCTCGCGCTGGCGCCACTCGCGCTCGCCCTGGCCCTGCTCGCCGCCCTGATCGCCCCACCCTCGCTCGCGGTCACCGGCAAGAACATCGCCCCCGACTTCGAGCACGAGTACGTCGGTCTCGTCGCCTTCTACGACGCCGACGGCAACTTCCTCCACCGCTGCACCGGCACGCTGCTCTCCCCCGAGGTCTTCCTGACCGCCGGGCACTGCGTCGCCGCCGACGACGCCGGCAACGTCGCCCCCTCGGCCCGCATCTGGTTCGAGCAGGACGCCGGGGTCGGCTACGACCCGGCCACCGGAACGCCGGCCCCCTCGGGCTACCCCGAGTCGGGTGGCGTCACCTCGACGATGCTCTACAACTACGGGTTCACCGACCTCGGCTCGATCCCGGAGACGCACGACGCCGGCCTGATCGTGCTCGCCCCGGGCGCGGTCGCGGACGTGTACCCCGACATCGACACCTACGGCACCCTGGCCGGCGTCGGTGACGCCTCGCTGCTCGGCACGGGTGAGGACGCCGTGGTCACGGTCTCGGGCTACGGCATCACCCGCGTCAACGGCAGGAACGGCAACCACACGGTGTCGTTCCGCGAGCGCCTGATGGGCCACGCGTTCATCATCAGCACCCGCAACACGTACACGGCCGGCTACAACCTGCAGCTGTCGTCCAACCCCGGCGGCGGCCGCGTCGGCACCTGCTTCGGTGACTCCGGCGGCCCGGTGTTCGCCGGCGACACCACCAGCGTGCTGGCGGTCAACTCGTTCGTGAAGAACTGGAGCTGTGGCGGCCAGGGCTTCTCCTACCGCGTCGACACCGCCGCGGTGCAGGACTGGATGCAGTCGGTCCTCGAGCCGCTGCACCTCTGGGACGCCGTCGCCCCGCAGTAGTCGGCGCGTCCCCTGACCGGTAGTCCCCGACGTTCCCGTGGTCGATCCCCCCGATAGACCACCCTGACGTCGGGGACTACCCCTCCCCCGCCACCGCCAGCGCGTGCCGCACGACGTCCAGCACCTCGCAGCTCCCGTCGGCGACCGCGATGACCGGCACCCACGCGGCCTCCGCGGTGGTGCCGTCGACCTCGGCCACGCGCGGCTCCCCGCCCGACACCGTCGCGGCGAAGACGAGGTGGAGGCCGTGGTAGTCCTCGAACCGCCCGGTCGGCGCGACCCCGTCGAAGTGCACGTCGTGGACGTCGAGCAGCTCGCCCACCTCGCACTCCAGGCCGGTCTCCTCGCGGACCTCCCGGAGCACCGCCGAGCGGGGCGGCTCGCCGTGGTCGATGCCTCCGCCGGGGAGGGTCCACGAGCCGGCGTGGGCGCCGAGCGCGGAGATCCGGGTCAGCAGGACCTCGGCGGCGTCGCCCGATCCCCGCACGCACAGGGCGTACGCCGCGACCCGCTGCCGCCGGAACGGCCGGTGGTCGGCGAGGGCCTCGCGCACCAGGGCGGCCACCGGCACCGAGCCGTCCATGACGCCGGCCACCGGGTGCCAGGCCGCCGCCACCGTGGAGCCGCCGACCTCCAGCACCTGCGGTTCGGGGGCGTCGGGCGCCACCCACCCGTCGTACACGATGCGCAGGGCGTGGGCGTCGACCCGGCGACCGTCGCGCCAGGTGGCGGGAAGGTGGGCGGAGTAGACGCGCGCCGTCTCGCCGACCTGGGCCTCGAGGCCGGTCTCCTCGCGGATCTCCCGCAGCACGGCGTCGCGCGGGTCCTCGCCGTGGTCGAGTCCGCCGCCGGGCAGCGTCCACAGCTCGCCGCGGGTGATGTGGGGTGCGAGGCGGGTCAGCAGGATGTGGTCGTGGCGGACGATCACGGCGTACGCGCCGACCCGCTGGCGTCGCGGCAGCCCGGCCATCAGCCGGCCTCGGGCAGCGCGGGTCGCGGCGGCAGGCTCGGCCCCCAGGTGGGCGCGACGGCCGAGCGCGGCAGAACGTCGAGCGCCAGGGCCGCGCGCCGGTCGGGAGCGTCGCCGCCGAGGTGGGCGGGGTACCACGGCGCGCCCTCGCCGGGCCGGGGCCGGTGGTCCGGGAGCCGTTGCACGTCCTCGAGGAGGCCGGTGAGCACCTCGCCGATCCGGCGGGTGGTGACGACCGGGTCGGCGTCGGGCGCCACCGGCAGCGGCGCGCCGATGCGCACGTCGACCACGCGGCCCCGGGCGAGCTCGGGCCGGATCCGCCGGCCGTCGGGGGCGCGCCCGGCCCGCCAGATCCGCTGGCCGCCCCAGAGCGCGACGGGCAGCACGGGGACGCCGGTGTCGCGGGCGAGCGCCGCGGCGCCGGGCATCAGCCCCCGGACCGTGAACGAGTGGGAGACCCCTGCCTCGGGGAAGACGCCGACCGCCTCGCCGGCCCGGAGCAGCCGCCGGGCGACCAGGTAGGAGTGCGCCGGAGCGGCGCGGTCGACCGGCACGTGGCGCATCCCGTCCATCGCCCGGCCGACGAGCGGAGCGCCCCAGATGTCGTGGCGGCACAGGAAACGGACGTGGCGTCCGCGGTCGATCCCGGCGTGGGCGAGGAAGACGAAGTCGAGGAAGGAGACGTGGTTGGCCGCGAGCAGCGCCGGGCCGTCGGCCGGCAGGTGCTCGGTGCCGGAGAGCCGGACCCGCACGCCGAGGCCGCGCAGCAGGCCCCGGCCGAGCAGCACCGTGCTGCGGTACCAACCCTCCCGCGCTCCCGTCCCGGCCACCGGGGCATTGTGGCGCACGGGCGGCTCAGGCGAAGGGCGGGCGCGCGTCGCGCGCGATGGAACGACGACCGGCCCAGCGCCACACGCGGGCGGCGCGGTCGCGGTCGTCGTCGGTGACCAGGTTGCCCATCCAGCGCAGGGCCAGGGTCATCAGCAGGTCGGAGCGCATGCCCGCCGGGCCGAGGGTGGGCAGCAGCCGCGGGACCGTGACCAGCCCGGCCAGGCGTCGGGCGATCGAGAACGACTCGCCGTAGTGCTCGCGCAGCACCGCCGGCCATCGCTCCCCCAGGTCGGTGTCGCCGGCGGCCAGCTCCTCGGCGACCAGGCGTCCGGTCTCGAGGCCGTAGTCGATGCCCTCGCCGTTGAGCGGGTTCACGCAGCCTGCGGCGTCGCCGATGAGGGCCCAGTTGCGGCCGGCCACGTGGGAGACCGCACCGCCCATCGGCAGCAGCGCCGACGTCGGCGCGCGCAGGTCGGAGCTGAGCCCGAACTCCTCGCGGCGCTGGGAGGCGTAGTGGCGCATCAGCGGGCGCAGCGCGACCTCGGCCGGGCGCTTGGCCGTGGCCAGGGTGCCGACGCCGATGTTGATCTCGCCGGTGCCGGAGGTCGAGCCCAGCGGGAAGATCCAGCCGTAGCCCGACAGGATCTCGCCCGACTCGCCCCGCAGCTCGAGGTGCGAGCTGATCCACGGGTCGTTGGCGCGCGTGGACTCGACGTACGCCCGACCGGCGACGCCGTAGACCGTGTCGCGGTGCCACTCCCGGCCCAGCGCCTTGCCCAGCGGCGAACGCACGCCGTCGGCGACGACGAGGCGGCGGCAGGCGATCTCGTGGGTGCCGTCCTGGCCCCGGAACACGACGGCGGCGACCCGGTCGCCGTCCATCCGCACGTCGACCGCGCGGGCGCCGTCGACGGCCGTGGCCCCCGCCTTGATCGCGGTCGTGCGCAGGTGGTCGTCGAGCTCGGTGCGGGGCACGGCGGAACCCCAGTCGGGCAGCGAGCCGCCCGGCCACGGGAGGTGCAGGGTCTGCCCGAACCCGTGGGCGCGCAGGCCCCGGTTGACGGTGCGGGCCCGCAGCCAGTCGCGCAGGCCGAGCTTCTCGAGCTCGTGCACCGCGCGCGGCGTCAACCCGTCGCCGCAGGTCTTGTCGCGGGGGAAGACGGCCGCGTCCGCGAGCAGCACCTCAGCACCCGCGCGCGCGGCCCACGCGGCAGCCGCGGACCCGGCCGGGCCGGCGCCGACGACCAGGACGTCGGTCTGCGCGGGAACTCCTGTGCTCACGGCCCCGATTCTCTCAGGCGGCAGGTCAGGGCCCGAAATCAACGCTGACCCGCCGTTAACTAACGGCGGGTCAGCGTGGGGTCGGCTCAGTTCTGGTAGGAACCGAAGTCGAAGTCGTCCAGCGCGACGGCCTGGCCGCCGGTGTTGCCGAACTCGTAGTCGTAGGAGTCGTAGCCCGTGACGGAGTACGCCGCGGCGCGGGCCTCCTCGGTCGGCTCCACCCGGATGTTGCGGTACCGCTCGAGGCCGGTGCCCGCCGGGATCAGCTTGCCGATGATCACGTTCTCCTTCAGACCGCGCAGCGAGTCGGAGCGGCCGTGGATCGCCGCGTCGGTGAGGACGCGGGTGGTCTCCTGGAAGGAGGCCGCCGAGAGCCACGACTCGGTCGCCAGCGAGGCCTTGGTGATGCCCATGAGCACCGGACGACCCGAGGCCGGCTTGCCGCCCTCGGAGACCACGCGCCGGTTCTCCTCCTCGAAGACCACACGGTCCACGAGGTCGGAGGGCAGCAGGTTGGTGTCGCCCGACTCGATCACCGTGATCCGGCGCAGCATCTGCCGCACGATGATCTCGATGTGCTTGTCGTGGATCGACACACCCTGCGACCGGTACACGGCCTGGACCTCGTCCACCAGGTGCTCCTGCGCCTTGCGCACGCCGAGGATCCGCAGCACGTCCTGCGGGTCCGGCGTACCGGCCGTCAGGTGGTGCCCGACCTCGATGTGCTCGCCGTCGGCGACCATCAGGCGCGACCGCTTGGAGACCGGGTACTCCTGGACCTCCGAGCCGTCGTCGGGCGTGACCAGCACCTTGCGGGCCTTGTCGGTCTCCTCGATCTCCACGCGGCCGGCGGCCTCGGAGATCGGGGTCCGGCCCTTGGGCGAGCGGGCCTCGAAGAGCTCGACCACGCGGGGCAGACCCTGCGTGATGTCGTCGGCCGAGGCCACACCACCGGTGTGGAAGGTACGCATGGTCAGCTGCGTGCCGGGCTCACCGATCGACTGGGCCGCGATGATGCCGACGGCCTCGCCGATGTCCACCAGCTTGCCGGTGGCCAGCGAGCGGCCGTAGCACTTGGCGCAGGTGCCGGTCTTGGCGTCGCAGGTCAGCACGGAGCGGACCTTGACCTCCTCGACACCCGCCGCGACCAGCTCGCCGATCTTGACGTCGCCGAGGTCCTCGCCCGCCCCGACCAGCACCTCGCCGGTCTCCGGGTGGGTGACCTCGACGGCGGCGGTCCGGGCGTACGCCGCGGTCTCGGCGTTGTCGTCCTTGCGGACCACGCCGGCGTCGTCGCGACGGCCGATCCGCTTGGGCAGGCCGCGCTCGGTGCCGCAGTCGTCCTCGCGGATGATCACGTCCTGCGAGACGTCCACCAGACGACGGGTCAGGTAACCCGAGTCGGCGGTCCGCAGCGCGGTGTCGGCCAGACCCTTGCGGGCACCGTGCGTGGCGATGAAGTACTCCAGCACGGTCAGGCCCTCGCGGAAGTTCGACTTGATCGGCCGCGGGATGATCTCGCCCTTCGGGTTCGCCACCAGGCCTCGCATGGCGGCCACCTGCCGGATCTGGTTCATGTTTCCGGAGGCACCCGAGTCGACCATCATGTAGATCGGGTTGGTGCGGTCGAAGTTGGTCTCCATCGCGTGGCCGACCTTGTTCGACGCCTCGGTCCAGATCTCGATGAGCTCCTGGCGGCGCTCCTCGTCGGTGACCAGACCGCGCTCGAACTGCTTCTGGACCTTGGCCGCCTGGGTCTCGTAGTCCGCGAGCAGCTCCGCCTTGTTGGCGGGCGTCACGACGTCCTCGATCGACACGGTGACACCGGACCGGGTGGCCCAGTGGAAACCGGTGTCCTTGAGGGCGTCGAGCGACGCGGCGACCTCGACCTTGGTGTAGCGCTCGGCGAGGTCGTTCACGATCGCGCCGAGGGCCTTCTTGCCCACCTCGTAGTTCACGTAGGGGTAGTCGGCCGGCAGCGTGTCGTTGAACAGCGTGCGCCCCAGCGTGGTGTCGAGGGTCAGCGAGCGACCCTCCTCCCAGTCGGTGAGGTCCCAGTCGAGCGGCGGGACGACGTCGTCGAGGCGGATCCGGACCTTGCTCTGCAGCGAGATCTCGCCACGGTCGAACGCCATGATCGCCTCGGCCTGCGAGGAGAACGAGCGACCCTCGCCGGGCTCGCCGTCACGGTCGGTGGTGAGGAAGAACAGACCCACGATCATGTCCTGGGTCGGCATCGTCACCGGGCGGCCGTCGGACGGCTTGAGGATGTTGTTCGTCGACAGCATCAGGATCCGGGCCTCGGCCTGCGCCTCGGCCGACAGCGGCAGGTGCACCGCCATCTGGTCGCCGTCGAAGTCCGCGTTGAACGCGGTGCAGACGAGCGGGTGGATCTGGATCGCCTTGCCCTCGATCAGCTGGGGCTCGAAGGCCTGGATGCCAAGGCGGTGCAGCGTGGGCGCACGGTTGAGGAGCACCGGGTGCTCGGTGATGACCTCCTCGAGGACGTCCCACACGACCGGGCGGGCGCGCTCGACCATCCGCTTGGCGGACTTGATGTTCTGCGCGTGCGACAGGTCGACGAGCCGCTTCATCACGAACGGCTTGAACAGCTCGAGCGCCATCTGCTTGGGCAGACCGCACTGGTGCAGCTTCAGCTGCGGACCGGAGACGATCACCGAACGGCCGGAGTAGTCGACGCGCTTGCCGAGCAGGTTCTGGCGGAAGCGGCCCTGCTTGCCCTTGAGCATGTCGGACAGCGACTTGAGCGGGCGGTTGCCCGGACCGGTCACCGGCCGGCCGCGGCGGCCGTTGTCGAACAGCGAGTCCACGGCCTCCTGGAGCATCCGCTTCTCGTTGTTCACGATGATCTCGGGCGCGCCGAGGTCGAGCAGCCGCTTGAGGCGGTTGTTGCGGTTGATGACGCGCCGGTAGAGGTCGTTGAGGTCCGACGTCGCGAACCGGCCACCGTCGAGCTGCACCATCGGGCGCAGGTCCGGCGGGATGACCGGGACGGCGTCGAGCACCATGCCGATCGGCTGGTTGCCGGTCTTGCGGAAGGCGTCGACGACCTTGAGCCGCTTGAGGGCGCGGACCTTGCGCTGGCCCTTGCCGGTCGCGATGGTCTCGCGCAGCGACTCCACCTCGGCCTCGACGTCGAAGTCCTGCAGGCGCTTCTGGATCGCCGTGGCGCCCATGTGGCCCTCGAAGTACTTGCCGAACCAGTTCTTCATCTCGCGGTAGAGCATCTCGTCGCCCATGAGGTCCTGGACCTTGAGCGTCTTGAAGGTGTTCCACACCTCGTCGAGACGGTCGAGCTCGCGCTGCGCACGGTCGCGCAGCTGCTTCATCTCGCGCTCGGCGGCGTCGCGCACCTTGCGGCGGGCGTCGGCCTTGGCACCCTCGGCCTCGAGCGCGGCGAGGTCCTCCTCGAGCTTCTTGCTGCGGTCCTCGAGCGAGCCGTCGCGGCGCTTCTCGAGCCGCTCGCGCTCCAGGCCGACCTTGCCCTCGAGCGAGGACAGGTCACGGTGACGGGCGTCCTCGTCGACGCTCGTGATCATGTACGCCGCGAAGTAGATGACCTTCTCGAGGTCCTTCGGGGCGAGGTCGAGCAGGTAGCCGAGGCGGCTCGGGACACCCTTGAAGTACCAGATGTGGGTGACCGGTGCGGCGAGCTCGATGTGGCCCATGCGCTCGCGGCGCACCTTGGAGCGGGTGACCTCGACGCCGCAGCGCTCGCAGATGATGCCCTTGAAGCGCACGCGCTTGTACTTGCCGCAGTAGCACTCCCAGTCCCGGGTGGGACCGAAGATCTTCTCGCAGAAGAGGCCGTCACGCTCGGGCTTGAGCGTGCGGTAGTTGATGGTCTCCGGCTTCTTGACCTCGCCGTGGCTCCACTGGCGGATGTCCTCCGCTGTGGCCAGGCCGATCTGAAGCTGGTCGAAGAAGTTCACGTCGAGCACGATGGCTGGATTCCTTCGGTTAGTTCTCTTGAGTCAAGGCTGTGGACCGAGGTCCCGCCGCCGTGGTCTCGACTTGCTCGACCGACGGCGACGGGGTCACCTCAGACTTCTTCGACGCTGCTGGGCTCGCGACGGGACAGGTCGATGCCGAGCTCCTCGGCCGCCCGGAAGACGTCTTCCTCGGCGTCCTTCATCTCGATGGCCGTGCCGTCCTGCGACAGCACCTCCACGTTGAGGCAGAGCGACTGCATCTCCTTGACGAGCACCTTGAACGACTCGGGGATGCCCGAGTCGGGGATGTTCTCGCCCTTCACGATCGCCTCGTACACCTTGACCCGGCCGGGCACGTCGTCCGACTTGATCGTCAGCAGCTCCTGCAGGGCGTAGGCGGCGCCGTACGCCTCCATCGCCCAGACCTCCATCTCGCCGAACCGCTGGCCACCGAACTGGGCCTTACCGCCCAGCGGCTGCTGCGTGATCATCGAGTAGGGGCCGGTGCTGCGCGCGTGGATCTTGTCGTCCACGAGGTGGTGCAGCTTGAGGATGTACATGTAGCCGACCGAGACCGGGTCCGGGAACGGCTCGCCGGAGCGGCCGTCGAACAGGTTGGCCTTGCCGTTGACGCCGATCAGGCGGTTGCCGTCGCGGTTCTTCAGGGTCGCCCCGAGCAGGCCGGTGATCTCGTCCTCGCGCGCGCCGTCGAACACCGGTGTCGCCACGTTGGTGTTGGGCTCGGCCTTCTCGGCGTGGATCTTGATCAGGCGCTGCTTCCAGGCCTCGGTCTTCTTGTCCTCGCTCAGCTCGATGTCCCAGCCCTGCTTGGCCAGCCACCCGAGGTGGAGCTCGAGGATCTGGCCGATGTTCATGCGTCGCGGGACGCCGAGCGGGTTGAGGACCACGTCGACCGGGGTGCCGTCCTCCATGAACGGCATGTCCTCGATCGGCAGGATCTTCGCGATGACGCCCTTGTTGCCGTGACGGCCCGCGAGCTTGTCACCCACGGAGATCTTGCGCTTCTGCGCGACGTAGACGCGGACCAGCTGGTTCACGCCCGGGGGCAGCTCGTCGCCGTCCTCGCGGTCGAAGACCCGGACGCCGATGACGGTGCCGGACTCGCCGTGCGGCACCTTCATCGAGGTGTCGCGCACCTCGCGCGCCTTCTCGCCGAAGATCGCGCGGAGCAGGCGCTCCTCGGGGGTCAGCTCGGTCTCGCCCTTCGGCGTCACCTTGCCGACCAGCACGTCACCGGTGGTGACCTCGGCGCCGATGCGGATGATGCCGCGCTCGTCGAGGTCGGCCAGCATCTCCTCGGAGACGTTCGGGATGTCCCGGGTGATCTCCTCGGGGCCGAGCTTGGTGTCGCGGGCGTCGACCTCGTGCTCCTCGATGTGGATCGAGGTGAGCATGTCCTCCTGCACCAGGCGCTGGCTGAGGATGATCGCGTCCTCGTAGTTGTGGCCCTGCCACGGCATGAACGCGACCAGCAGGTTCGTGCCCAGCGCCATCTCGGCGTTGTCGGTGCACGGACCGTCGGCGATCGGGGTGCCGACCTCGAGCCGGTCGCCCTCGGTCACCAGCGGACGCTGGTTGATGCAGGTGCCCTGGTTGGAGCGACGGAACTTCGCCAGCTTGTACGTCGTGTAGGTGCCGTCGTCGTTCATGGTCTCGATGACCTCGGCCGACACCTCCTTCACGACACCGGCCGCCCGGGCCACGACCACGTCACCGGCGTCGACCGCTGCGCGGTACTCCATGCCGGTGCCCACCAGCGGCGCGTCGCTCTTGATGAGCGGCACGGCCTGGCGCTGCATGTTCGCGCCCATGAGCGCGCGGTTGGCGTCGTCGTGCTCGAGGAACGGGATCAGGGCGGTCGCCACCGACACCATCTGGCGCGGGGAGACGTCCATGTAGTCGACCTCGTCGGCCAGGACCTCGGAGACCTCGCCGTCGCGCTGGCGGACCAGCACCCGCTCCTCGACGAACTTGTTCTTGTCGTCGAGCGGGGCGTTCGCCTGGGCGATGACGTAGCGGTCCTCGTCGTCCGCGGTGAGGTACTCGACCTGGTCGGTGACCTTGCCGTTCTTCACCTTGCGGTAGGGCGTCTCGACGAAGCCGAACGGGTTGATCCGGCCGTAGGACGCCAGCGAGCCGATCAGACCGATGTTGGGACCCTCAGGGGTCTCGATCGGGCACATACGGCCGTAGTGCGACGGGTGGACGTCGCGGACCTCCATGCCGGCGCGGTCCCGGGACAGACCGCCCGGGCCGAGCGCGGACAGGCGACGCTTGTGCGTCAGGCCCGCGATCGGGTTGGTCTGGTCCATGAACTGGCTCAGCTGCGAGGTGCCGAAGAACTCCTTCAGCGCCGCCACCACGGGGCGGATGTTGATCAGCGACTGCGGCGTGATCGCCTCGACGTCCTGGGTCGTCATCCGCTCGCGGACCACCCGCTCCATGCGGGCCAGGCCCGTGCGGAGCTGGTTCTGGATCAGCTCGCCGACCGTGCGCATGCGGCGGTTGCCGAAGTGGTCGATGTCGTCGGCGGAGATGTCGAAGGTGCCCTGGGGCGTCTCGAGCTGCTCACGGCCGTCGTGGAGCGCGACGATGTAGCGGATCGCGGCCACGATGTCGTCGACGGTCAGCGTCTGCTGGTCGAACGCCTCGAGCAGGCCGAGCTTCTTGTTCACCTTGTAGCGGCCGACCTTGGCGAGGTCGTAGCGCTTGGGGTTGAAGTAGTAGTTGTTGAGCAGCGTCTGCGCTGCCTCGCGCGTCGGCGGCTCGCCCGGGCGCAGCTTGCGGTAGATGTCGAGCAGCGCATCGTCCTGGCCCTGGGTGTGGTCCTTCTCCAGGGTCAGCATCATCGACTCGTACTCGCCGAACTCCTCGCGGATCTGCTCGTTGGTCCAGCCGAGGGCCTTGAGCAGCACCGTGACGTTCTGCTTGCGCTTGCGGTCGAGGCGGACGCCGACCATGTCGCGCTTGTCGATCTCGAACTCGAGCCAGGCGCCGCGCGAGGGGATGAGCTTCGCGGTGTAGATGTCCTTGTCGGACGTCTTGTCGGCCGTGCGCTCGAAGTAGACGCCCGGGCTGCGGACCAGCTGGGAGACCACGACGCGCTCGGTGCCGTTGATGATGAACGTGCCCTTGTCGGTCATGAGCGGGAAGTCGCCCATGAAGACCGTCTGGCCCTTGATCTCACCGGTGTCGTTGTTGGTGAACTCCGCCGAGACGTAGAGCGGCGCGGAGTAGGTGAAGTCCTTCTCCTTGCACTCGTCGACGGTGTACTTCGGGTCGTAGAAGACCGGGTTCTCGAACGAGAGCGACATCGTCTCGGAGAAGTCCTCGATCGGGGAGATCTCCTCGAAGATCTCCTGGAGACCGGACTTCGGGGAGACGTCCTCGCCCGCGTCGACGCGAGCCTGGACCTGCTGCTCCCACCCCTCGTCGCCGATCAGCCAGTGGAAGCTGTCGGTCTGCAGAGAGAGGAGCTGGGGAACCTCGAGAGGTTCGGTGATCTTTGCGAAGGAGATGCGGCGAGACTGACCAGAGGTGGTGCGCGCGGCCAAGAGGTGTCCTTTTCAAGGGTCGCTCTGGGAAGGGCGTCCACCGACCACCAGGACCGCCACCGGGCAGGCGGAAGGGCATATGAGGGCAGACGCAAGGACCCACGATAGCGCAACAGAGCGCGCACCACAAGGCGCGGCCAGCCCTCACGGCCAGCGCCTGCCGACGATGATGAGGGACCGCGCGACCGAGGTCAAGCAGAACACGGCATCCCGGGGGAACGAAGACGCTCCCGCGGCGGGGCCGCGGGAGCGTCGGGTGGAGGTGTGCAGACGACCTACTGCGCGACCGGGGAGGTCTCGAGGTCGTCCACCAGCCACCGGTCCCCCTCACGGGCCATGGTCAGCGTGACCTGGTCCTTGTAGACGACCGGTCGCTCCGGGTCGGCCTTGTTGGTGGTCGGCCGGTCGACGAACAGCAGCACCTGGACGCGGTCCTCGCCGGACCGCACGACGGCCGAGGCCAGGGGCGGGTCGACCTGCACCACCGTCTTCGTGCCCGGCGCGTTGTCCTGGAGCACCCCGAACAGCTGGTCGTAGTCCTCCTGGTAGGAGGAGGTCAGGTACGCGTGCGCCGCGGCCTGGTCGTCGTCGAGGTGGCGGTAGTCGTAGGAGAGCAGCGGGACGACGGCGCGCTCGGCCGCGCTCTGGGCCGCCCGGGTCGCGGCCTCGACGTCGTCGTCGGACGGGGTCGTGGCGAGGTAGCCCGCGAAGCCGCCCACCACCGCCGTGACGGCGGCGAGCCCCACCAGCAACCAGGTGGGCGGCACCCAGCCGGCCCGCGCGGAGCCGGCCTCCTCGTCCTCGAGCGGGTCCTCGAGCGGGACGGCGGTCGCCACCGCGGCCGGGGCACCCGCGGCCTCGTCGTCGGCGGCCAGCGCGTGGTCGTGCGCGGCCCGGCGCCGGGGGTCGAGGAGCACCTCGGCCGCCTGGTTGTAGGCGCGGAAGCGTCGGTCGGAGGGGTCGAGGTCCGCGATCGCGGACTTCCAGGCGACCCGGACCTCCTCCGGGCTCGCGTCGCGGTCGACGTCCAGCAGGTCGTACATGCTCGGGGTCACTGCTGCTCCTCCCCGTCGGCACCGGTGATCGGGGAGAAGTCGTCGACGAGCCACCGGCCGTCGGTCTTCACCAGCTGCACCTCGATCCGGAACGGCACCGGCTGGGCCTGCACCGGCTCCCCGTCCTTCGCCGAGGGGTAGGTGTCGGTGAAGCTGCCGGCCACCAGCGCGGTCGCCGAGTCGGCGTCGATCATCGACACCCCGGTGGAGAACACCTTCGCCACGCGCGACACCTCGGCCTGGGAGACCAGCTGCTCGGCGGTCGTCACCTCCTTGTCGAAGGAGGTGGCGAACTTCGGCGTGATGACCTCCTTGACCTTCTCCCGGTAGTCCGGCATCTGGCCCCGGTCGTCGAGCTGGTCGGGACCGAAGGTGCCCATGCGGAGCATGAACTGCTCGGTCTGCGCCATCACCTGCTCCCGCTGCCGCTGGAGCTCGTCGGCCTCCCCGCGACGGCCGGCCAACAGCCAGACGAGGGTCCCCGCCGAGGCCAACAGCGCCACGACGAGCACGCCGAGCAGCGCCACCCGGAAGCCGCGGGAACGGGGGGCGGGAGGAGCAGAGGTCTGCTCCTCGTGGATCACTTCCCTGTCAACAAGGGCTGAAGGAACAGCCATTTCCAGGACTCCTCTCCCAGAGTGCGTGGTGCGGGGGTGCCCGGGGAGGTGAGTCCTCCCGGCACCTGGCTGCCCCATGTCAGCCGGTCCGTGGTCGGGTCGTACGACGCGACGGGCGCGCGGTAGGCGGCCGCGGCGCGCGGAGCGTTCTGCGCCCCGCGCGGGTCGCTCTGCGACGGCGGCTCGGTGCAGCGCGCGTCGGTGTTCATCTTCGCGTTGCTGCCGTCCTGCGGCGGCCGGATGTCGGTGCCCTGGTAGCCGTCGTGGCACACGGACGGGTTCTGGGTGAGCACCATGCCGAAGTGGGCGTCGTACAGGCCCGTCTCGGGGGACTTCGAGACCACCGTGAAACCGCCCTCGACGACGTAGGGGTAGATCGCGAGGATCTGCTCCACGCCGTGGATGTTCTCGACCACGACCTCGCCGGTCGTGACGAGCTCGCCGATCAGCTCGCCCAGGTCGACGTCGTTCTCCTCGAGGAACGTGCGGAGCTGGGTCGCCGTGGCCGACCCGTTGTCGATGACCTCGCGCAGCGCCCGGTCAGAGCCGGCCAGCGTGCCGGTGAACAGCTGGAGGTCGCGGGCGAACGAGCGGATCGCCTGCGCCGAGTCGAGCTGGCCGCGCAGCACCGTGTTGCTGTCGCGGATCAGCGCCTTCGTGGTGTCGAAGTTGGCATTCGCCTCGGCGATGAACGAGTTGCCCGAGTCGATGATCCGCTGGAGGTCCTGCCCGGTGCCGCCGAAGGCGTCGCCGAGCTCGGAGACGGTGGTGGACAGGGCGTCCTTGTCGACCGACTCGACGGTGTCGGAGATGTCGCCGAGCAGCTGCTGGGTCTGGATCGGGGTCCGGGTGTCCTCCTCGGCGATCTCGTCGCCGTCGGAGAGGTAGGGCTGCGCGTCGACCTGCGGTTGCAGCTCGACGTACTGCTCACCCACCGCGGAGCGGTTCCCGACCACGGCGAGGGTGTCGGCGGGGATCGAGTCGTAGCCCTTGTCGATGTCCATGACGACGTCGACACCCTGGTCGGTCAGCACCAGCTTCTCGACCTGGCCGATCCGCACGCCCCGGTAGGTCACCTCGCCGCCGGCGAAGATGCCGCCGGAGTCGGCGAAGTGCGCGGTGACGGCGTACGTGTCGTCGAACAGCAGCCTGTCGAGGCGCGCGTAGCGGGCGCCGACGAAGCTGACGCCGAGCAGCGTGATGAGCACGAAGACCATCAGCTGGACCTTGGTGCGACGCGTGATCACCGGGTCACCATCCCGGGGACGAGGAGGGAGACGAGGGCGGGGTCGTAGCGCTTGAGCAGCCAGCCCATGGTCGGTCCCTTCGCCGGGTCGTACGACGCGTCCGGCAGGGAGGGGCCGTACCCGACGCGGGGCAGGCCCGGCAGGCCCGGCAGGCTCGGCAGCGAGGGCAGGCCGGGGACCTGGTTGACGAGGTAGGTGCAGATCGGCTTGTCCTCGTTCTCCGGCTTCGCGCACTCCTCACGGAGCTTGAGCAGCTTCTCGGGCGACTTCAGGACCCTCTGGCACGCCTTGCTGGTGACCTTGCCGGACCGCAGGCACTTCGCGACGTCGCCGAGGACCACCGTCGGGTCGACCACCGTGGGCAGGTCGGTCAGGTCGGTGGGGTCGGGCAGCCCGGTGTCGTTCTCGTCGCTCCCCACGTTGACGTCGAGCTCGACGGAGAGGTTGGTGTAGTCGCCCATGTGGAGGTTGCGCGCCACCTGCGGGTCGCGGCCGACCACCTCGTCGACGAACGGGTAGGTCAGGAACACGTTGAACGCGTCGACGAAGTCCTTGCCGCTGTTGGCGAGCTCGGTGAGCACCGGGTCGAGCTGCCGGACCGTCTGGATCGTCGCGTCCTCGGAGGCGTTGATGACCCGGACGCCGATGTCCCCGAGCCGGTTGAGGCTCTGCAGCATCCGGACGAGGTCGCCGCGCTGCTTGTCGATGGTCTCAAGGGCGCTCGGCAGCTCCTCCAGCGCGGAGTCGATGCTCGAGGTCTGGTCGTTGACGGAGACCGCGAGGCGGTTGAGGGAGTCGATCGCCCGGACGATGTCCTCCTTGTTGTCGTCGAGCTGGCCGGTGAGCAGCTCGACCTGGCGCAGCACCGAGCGCGCCGAGTCCTCCCGCCCCTCGAGCGCCTGGTTGAGCTCGGGCGCGATCGTCTGCAGCTGGGCCACCCCGCCGCCGTTGAGGATCAGGCTGAGCGCGCCGAGCACCTCCTCGACCTCCGGGTTGCGACCGGTGCTGTCGAGGCCGATCACGTCGCCCGACTCCAGCTGTCCGGTCGCGCCGGTGGGCGGCGGGCTGAGGGAGACGAACTTCTCGCCGAGGAGGCTGGTCTGCCGCAGCTCGGCGATCGCGTTGTCGGGGAGGTCGACGTCGTTCTGCAGGGCGAGCGTGACGTCGGCGGTGTAGCCGTCGAGCGTGATGTCGGTGACCTGCCCGACGTTCACGTCGTTCACCTTGACCGTCGACCTGGGCACGAGGTCGAGCACGTCGCGGAACTTGACCGTGACCATGATCGGGTCGTCGCCGACGTCGGTGCCGCCCGGGAGCGGCAGCTCGTAGACGTCGAAGTCGCAGCCGCTGAGCGCGACCGAGGTGACGAGCAGCAGGAGCAGGGCCTTGAGACGGGTCATCATGGCTGCACCTCCGCCAGGCCGCCGAGGGTCGGGTCGAACCGGTCGTGCGTGCGCACGCCGACCTGGCCGAAGGCGGCCCGGGGCAGGCCGCGGTTGATCAGGTCGCAGGTGTTGCCGCTGGTGTCGACCTGGTCGACGACGCTGCACAGGAAGGCGGCCGGGTCGGCCGCGACCTGGCCGGGCAGCTCCCCGATGTTGGCCCGGGTGTCGAGCGTGCCGGCCTGCGGGTTGTAGGTCAGGGCCAGGTTGTTGAGCGCCAGCGGGCCGGCGGTGAGGATCTCGTCGAGCGCGCCGCGCTGCTTGACCAGCACCTTCGCCACGCGGTTGAGCCCCTGGATGTTGCGGCCGAGCACCTCGCGGTTCTCCTGCACGAACGACGACACCTCGCCGAGCGCCGAGCCGAGGTTGCGCAGGGAGGCCCGCAGGTCGCCCCGCTCGCCCTCGAGGACGCCGGCCACCTGGGCCAGCGACTGGTTGAACCGGCGCACCGTCGAGTCGTTGCGCGCCAGGGTCCCGATGAAGCCCTCGAGCTCGGCAGCGGAGCCGAACAGCTCCTCCTTGTTGTCGTCGAGGGTCTGGCTGAGCTGGCTGAAGTCCTCGACCGTCTGGTGGAACTGCTCGCCCTGCCCGCCGAAGTTGGCGGCGGTGGACTCGAGCAGGTCGGTCAGCGCGCCCTTGCTGTTCGCGCCGGTGGGGCCGAGGGCGACAGTCAGGTCGTCGAGGCTCGAGTAGATCTGGTCGAGCTCGAGCGGCACCGCGGTCTGGTCCTCGTCGAGGGTCGCGCCGTCGGCGAGCACGTCGTCACCCTGCTCGAAGACCGGGGTGAGCTGCACGAAGCGGTCGCCCACGATCGAGGGGGCCACGATCACTGCCTTGGCGTCCGCGGGGATCTCGGTGTCCGCGTCGTAGGACATGGTGACCACGACGTCGGTGCCCGAGGGCGTGACGGTGTCGACCGTGCCGACTGGCACACCGAGCACGCGGACGTCGCTGCCCTCGTAGATCGACACCGTCCGCGGGAAGTGCGCGGTGAGGGTCTTGCGCTCCTCTCCCCCGAGGAAGGTGAACGCCGCCGCCACCACGAGGGCGAGGACGATGACCGGGGCGACCAGCCTGCGCAGCGCCATCTCAACCACCCACCTGGGGGACGGGGGGCAGGTTCTCGATGTAGGTGTCGAACCACGGGCCGTTGCCGAGGGTGTTGGCGAAGACCCGGTAGAACGGCGCCATCAGCCGGAGGCTGTTGTCGAGGTTGTCCTCGTTCTTGTTGAGCACCTCGACGACGTTCTCGAGGTGCAGCAGCGCCGGCTCGAGGTCCTCGCGGCTCTGCTGCACGAGGCTCGTCAGCTCCTTCGACAGGCGCGTGGTGGACACCAGCAGGTTGTGCACGGCCTCGCGGCGGGCCACCAGCGCGCGGAACAGGACGTCGGAGTCCTTCATCAGCGCGACGATGTCCTCGTCACGGTCGTCGAGCACCGTGGAGACGCGGTCGAGGTTGCCGAGCAGGTCGTTGATCTTCTCGTTGCGCGAGGCCACCGTGGCCGAGAGGCGCGAGACCCCGTCGAGCGCCGCCCGGAACTCCTCGGGTGTGTTGCGGGTCAGGTCGGCCAGCGTGGTCAGCGACTGCGCGAGCTGGTCGGTGTCGATCCGCTCGGAGGTCTCGGCGAGCCCCGAGAAGGCGTCGACGACGTCGTACGGCGAGCTGGTGCGCTCGACCGGGATCGCGTCGCCCTCCGGCATCTGCCCCTCGCCGGCCGGCTGGAGGGCGAGGAACATGGCACCGAGGAGGGTCTTCACCTTGATCGCGGCCGCGGTCTCGGGGCCGAACTCGGCGCCGCTGTCGACCCGGAAGGTCACGCGGACGTGGTCGCCCTCGAGCGCGACGTCCTCGACCTTGCCCACGCGCACGCCGGCGATGCGGACCTCGTCGTTGACCTTGAGCCCGCCGGCCTCGGCGAAGTCGGCGTAGTAGGTGTCACCGCCCCCGATGACGGGGAGGTCCTGTGCGCGGAAGGCCGCGAGGATCAGCGCCGCGATCACGGCGAGGCTGATCGCCCCGACGACGACCGGGTTGCGCTCGCGGAAGGGGGTGCTCATCGGAGATCACACCTGTCGGAGCCGGTCTGGTAGTCGACCGGGATCGTCCGGCCGGCGACGTGCACGTTGCCGGAGAAGGAGCAGAGGTAGAAGTTGAACCACGAGCCGTAGGCCGCGGTGCGGCCGACCTTCTCCAGCTTGATCGGGAGCACCTGCAGGGCCCGGTCGAGCTCGGCCTTGTTGGCGTCCACGGCGCCCGCGAACCGGCGGAGCTGGTGGACGTCGTCGACGAACGGCCGGCGGATGCCCGAGACCAGGTCGGCGGTCTGCACCGACAGCGCCGAGATCTGGTCGAGGCTGTCGAGGATGGCCTTGCGGTCGTCCTTCAGGCCGCCGACGAAGGTGCGGAACGTGGTGATGAGGCGGCTCAGCTGCTCGTCACGGTCGCCGAGGTGGTCGAGCACCTCGTTCAGGTTGTCGATCAGCGCGCCGATCACCTGGTCGCGGTCGGCCAGCGTGCTGGTCACCGACGCGGTGTTGGCGAGCAGCCCCTCGAGCGTGCCGCCCTCGCCCTGGAAGACCTGGACGATCTCGTACGAGAGCTGGTTGAGCTCGGAGGGCGACAGCGCCTGGAAGAGCGGCTTGAAGCCGTTGAACAGGACCGTCAGGTCGAGCGCCGGCGAGGTCTGCGAGACCGGGATCGTGGCGCCCTCCTCGAGCGGCGCCGAGTCGCCGATCTCCTGCGTGAGAGACAGGTAGCGCTGGCCGACGAGGTTGCGGTAGCGGATCGCGGCGTTGGTGGCCCCGGTGACCGCGGTGTCCTCGTCGACGGTGAAGGTGACCAGCGCCCGCGTGCGGTCGACGATCTCGACGTCCTCGACCGTGCCGACCTTGACGCCCGCGACGCGCACGTCGTCGCCGTCCACCACCCCGGTCGCGTCGACGAACTCGGCCTTGTACTCCTTGCTGCCCGCGAAGGAGATGTTGCCGATGGTGATCACCAGCATGCTCGTCGCGACCGTCGTCACGACGATGAAGACGAGCAGCTTGGCGAGGTCGACGGTGGTCCTCTTGTCCAGGACGCTCATCGGTACCCCACCTCCGCCCCACGCGCCATCGGGCCCACGAGCAGCACGCCCAGGTCGGGCACGTCGGCGCTCGACAGACCCAGCGAGGGCGCGAGCAGTGACTTGAGGAGGGCGGTCTCCTGCGCGCTGCCCTCGTAGCCGGTCCCCGTCGTCCAGTAGCCCGGCGCGGTGCGGCTGGTGCCCTTGCCCGTCGGCTCGTCGACGCCGTCGTCGAAGTCGGGCTGCACGCGGACCGGGTTGGTCTGTGACCACGGCGGGTGGGGGAGGTTCACGCACGCCGGTCCGCGGGTCTCGCCGAAGCGGGGCTTGTCCTGGGGACCGTAGCCGCGCGGCTGGTTGGGCAGCGTCTCCAGCACGATGTGCAGGGTGAAGCCGCGGAAGGCCTCGGCCTGGAGCCGGCCGGCGTTCACGATGCCCTGGGTGAGGCAGGGGTACTCCGGGGCGTACTTGGCGAAGACGCCGATCTGCTTCTGCGAGACGTCGGCGAGCCGGATCAGGTTGTCGCCGTTGCGGTCGAGGAAGTCGCGCGAGGTGTCGGCGAACGCCGCCACGTCGGTGAAGAGCGCGTGCACCTTGGCGTCGCGGTCCTGGAGCGTTCCCGTGGTCGTCACGGTGTTGCGCAGGATCGAGGCGATCTCGGGCATCACGTCGGCATAGGTGTCGGAGACCCTCGAGGTCAGGCGGAGGTCGTCGACCAGCGCGGGGATCTGCGGGTTGAGCCGCTCGAGGTAGCTGTCGACGGTCTCGAGGTTCTCGCCGAGCTCGCTGCCGCGGCCCTCCAGCGCGGTGGCCAGCGCGTTCAGCGTCATGTTGAGGTCGGCCGGCTGCACCGTGCGCAGCAGCGGGTAGAGGTCGGAGAGGACCCTCTCGACCTCGATGGAGACCTGGGTCCGCTCGATGACGTCGCCGGTCTGCAGCGTGCCGGCGGCCCCCGACTGCGGGATCTCGAGCGACACGTACTTCTCGCCGAACAGCGTCTTGGGCACGATCGAGCCGGTGACGTTGGCCGGGATCGTGTCGATCTGGCTCGGGTAGATGCCGAGGGTGAGCTCGGCGCCGTCGGCGGTGGTGTCGAAGTCGAGCACCTCCCCGACGATGACGCCGCGGATCTTCACGTCGGCCCGGGTGGGGAGCTGCAGGCCGATCTTCGAGGTCTGGAGGGTGACCTCGTCGTAGTCCGCGAACTTCTTGGTGAAGATGCCGTAGGTCAGGTACACCGCGCCGACGAGCAGGGCAAGGAACACGACTCCGAGCAGGCGCGGGTTGGCGATGATGCGGGACACGGTCAGCTCACCCCGCCAGCCGAACGGTCGTGGTGGTGCCCCAGATCGCCATCGAGAGGAAGAGGTCGATGACGTTGATGGCGACGATGCTGGTGCGGACGGCGCGGCCCACCGCGACGCCCACGCCCGCGGGGCCGCCCGAGGCGTTGTAGCCGTGGTAGCAGTGGATGAGGATGACCACGACCGCGAAGACCAGCACCTTGCCGAACGACCACAGCACGTCCCCCGGCGGGAGGAACTGGTTGAAGTAGTGGTCGTAGGTGCCCGTGCTCTGGCCGAAGAACTGGGTGACCGTGAGCCGGGTGGCGAAGTAGGACGCGAGCAGGCCCACGACGTACAGCGGGATGATCGCGATCAGGCCGCCGATGATGCGGGTGGTGACCAGGAAGGGCAGCGACGGGATCGCCATCACCTCGAGCGCGTCGACCTCCTCGGAGATCCGCATCGCGCCGAGCTGCGCGGTGAAGCCGCACCCGACCGTCGCCGCGAGGGCGATGGCCGCCACGAGGGGAGCGATCTCGCGGGTGTTGAAGTACGCCGAGACGAACCCCGAGAACGCCGCGGTGCCGATCTGGTTGAGGGCGGCGTAGCCCTGGAGGCCGACCTCGGTGCCGGTGAAGAAGCACATCGCCGTGATCACGCCGACGGTGCCGCCGATGACGGCCAGCGCGCCGGAGCCCAGCGTGACCTCGGCGAGGATCCGCAGGATCTCCTTCTTGTAGCGGCGGATGGTGCGCGGCGTCCAGGCCAGCGCCCGGACGAAGAAGGCCAGCTCCTGTCCCAGCTGGTCGAGCTGCCGCACGGGGCGCTCGTAGACGGACCTCAGGCTCGACACCGGCCTCACCCTGTCTTCGGTGGGACGAGCTGGAAGTAGATCGCGCTCATCACGAAGTTGACGACGAACAGGAGCATGAAGGTGATGACGACGGACTCGTTGACCGCGTCGCCCACCCCCTTGGGGCCGCCGGCCGCGTTCATGCCCTTGTAGCAGGCGACGATCGCGGCGATCAGTCCGAAGACCAGTGCCTTCGCCATGCCCTGCCACAGGTCGGGCAGCTGGGCGAGCGCCGTGAAGCTGGCGAGGTAGGCCCCTGGTGTGCCGTCCTGCAGGACGACGTTGAACACGTAGCCGCCGGCGACCCCGACCACGCTGACCAGGCCGTTGAGGAAGACGGCGACCAGCATGCAGGCCAGCACCCGCGGCACCACGAGCCGCTGGATCGGGTCGATGCCGAGCACCATCATCGCGTCGAGCTCTTCGCGGATCTTGCGCGCGCCGAGGTCCGCGGCGATCGCGGACCCGCCGGCGCCGGCGATGAGGAGCGAGGTGGCGATCGGCCCGGCCTCGCGCACGACGGCGAGGACCGCGGCCGAGCCGGTGAAGGACTGGGCGCCGAACTGCTTGATCAGGCCACCGACCTGCAGCGCGATCACCGCACCGAACGGGATCGCGACGAGCGCGGTCGGGATGATCGTCACCGAGGCGATGAACCAGGCCTGCTGGATGAACTCGCGCAGCTGGAAGGGGCGGCGGAACATGCCGCGCCCGACGTCGAGGCCGAAGGCGAAGAGCTTGCCTGCGGTCCCGATCGGGGCGAGAGCCCGGGAGGCGGTGAGGGAGGTGGCCATGGCGTCGGTCAGGCCCCACCCGGTGCCATCGACATGGTGGCCTCGAACGAGCCCGGCGGCGGGGTGACGCCGTTGTCGCGGCACCACGCGCCGGGCTCGCGCTGCGAGCGCCGCGGGATGCCGTTGGAGGGCTCGAGCTGCAGCGGGATCGGCGGGAGCGGCGGCAGCTCCTGGTCCTTCTCTGCCTCGAGCTCGTCGGCGTCCTTCTCCTCCGACATGCCGATCGGGCCGACCCGCTGGGCGTTGAGGAACTGGCGCACGACCGGCTCCTCCGACGACAGCAACATCTCGCGCGGACCGAACATCGCGAGGTGGCGGTGGTACAGGAGGCCGATGTTGTCGGGGACCGTGCGGGCGGTGTTGATGTCGTGGGTGACGATCAGGAACGTCGCGTCGATCTGGGCGTTGAGGTCCACGATCAGCTGGTTGAGGAACGCCGTGCGGACGGGGTCGAGACCGGAGTCGGGCTCGTCGAAGAGGACGATCTCGGGGTCGAGGACCAGGGCACGGGCCAGGCCGGCCCGCTTGCGCATGCCGCCGGAGATCTCGCCGGGCAGCTTCGTCTCGGCGCCGACGAGGCCGACGAGGTCCATCTTCTCCATGACGATGTCGCGGACCTCGGACTCCGACTTCCTGGTGTGCTCGCGCAGCGGGAAGGCGACGTTGTCGTAGAGGTTCATGGAGCCGAACATCGCGCCGTCCTGGAACAGGACGCCGAACAGCTTGCGGATCTCGTAGAGGTCGCGCTCGGAGCAGCTCGCGATGTCGGTACCCTCGATGACGATCGAGCCGCGGTCGGGCTTCAGCAGGCCGATCAGCGCCTTGAGGAAGACCGACTTTCCCGTGCCCGAGGGGCCGAGCATCACGCAGATCTCCCCGGCGGGGACGGTGAGAGTGACGTCGCCCCAGATGAGCTGCTTGCCGAAGGACTTGGTGAGGCCGTCGACCTCGATCTCCACGCCCACGCGCTGGCCCTCCCTCTCCCAGGTCTCGCTCGGTGTCGCCGTCTGTCCAGGGCGCGACGCTGAGCGTCTGCCCGAGCCCCCCACTCGCCGGGAACAACGCTGGTGCGGCGCGGAGGTTACGCGTCGAGCCGCACGGTCCGAGGTCCACCTGAGCGCTGGACCAGCAGTCTCCTCAGGTGCCCGGAGACGCAGACGAGGGCGGTCCCACCGTGTCGGTGGGACCGCCCTCGCGGTGGCTGCGCGTCCGCGGGACGCGTCAGCCGGGGGTCACTTGAGGGTGACGGTGGCGCCGGCGCCCTCGAGGGCCTCCTTGGCCTTCTCGGCAGCGTCCTTGGCGACCTTCTCCAGGACCGCCTTGGGTGCGGACTCGACCAGCTCCTTGGCCTCCTTCAGGCCGAGCGAGGTGAGGGCGCGCACCTCCTTGATCACGTTGATCTTCTTGTCGCCGGCCGCCTCGAGGACGACGTCGAACTCGTCCTGCTCGGCAGCAGCCTCGCCGCCGCCGGTGGCCGCGCCGCCCGCAGCCGGAGCCGCGGCAACCGCGACCGGGGCAGCGGCGGTGACGCCGAAGGTGTCCTCGAACTGCTTCACGAACTCGCTCAGCTCAATGAGGGTCATCTCCTTGAACGCGTCGAGCAGCTCGTCGGTGGTGAGCTTCGCCATGATGGCTTCCTTCCTTGGTACTTCGGATTCAGGTGGTGTACGACGCGCTGGGCTCAGGCGTC
Source organism: Nocardioides taihuensis (assembly GCF_042657275.1). Taxonomy (NCBI): domain Bacteria; kingdom Bacillati; phylum Actinomycetota; class Actinomycetes; order Propionibacteriales; family Nocardioidaceae; genus Nocardioides; species Nocardioides taihuensis. Next base: position 230,142 of record NZ_JBHSKD010000008.1, on the reverse strand, counting down.
GGTGGTCTCGGCCGCCTCGGCAGCGGGCTCCTCGTCGGGAGCCGCCTCCGCGGCCGGGGCCTCCTCGTCAGCGGCCGGCGAGCCGGCACCACCCGCGAGGATCGAGGGGTCCTGCTCGGCCTTGGCCTGCAGGGCGCCGGCGAGCCGGGCAGCCTGCGCGATCGGCGCGTTGAGCAGGTAGACGGCCTGGCTGAGCGACGCGAGCATCGCGCCGGCCAGCTTGCCCAACAGCACCTCGCGCGACTCGAGGTCGGCCAGCTTGGCGACCTCCTGCGCGTCGAGGGGCTTGCCGTCGAGGACGCCACCCTTGATGACCAGGGTGGGGTTCGCCTTGGCAAAGTCACGCAGACCCTTGGCCGCCTCGACCACGTCGCCGTTGATGAAGGCGATCGCGGTCGGGCCGGTCAGCAGGTCGTCGAAGCCGTCGATGCCCGCCTCGGTGGCGGCGATCTTGGCCAGCGTGTTCTTGACCACGGCGTAGTTGGCGTTCGCACCGAGGGAGCGCCGCAGTTCCTGCAGCTGCTTCACGGTGAGACCGCGGTACTCGGTCAGCACAGCACCGGCGGCACCGTTGAACGACTCAACGATCTCCGCGACGGCTGCTGCCTTCTCTGGCCGCGCCATGGGTCTCCTTCCGATCGGGGAGACCACCGCTCCGGGCCCGGGCCCAGCGACGACGAACGCCCCGAGCGCAGGCGCTCAGGGCGTGGAGCCGGCGGACCGGCCCGGTTGCTCTGATCCCTGCGCTGGCCGTCCGCTGACGCGGAACCTTCGGTCGCTCACCCCACGGTGCAGGATCGCGACAGACCGGCGGTCTCTGGTTTCGTCGAGGACTCTACGCCGCGGGCCCGGAGGGGCCAAATCGGGGTCCGGGTGGTCCGGGGCGAGCCATGCCAGGTGTCCGTTCGGCGGCCGGGGGGCCCATGTGGGGGGTCCCGGGCTGGTCCGGACCAACCACGGGACCTTGACGAAAAATTGACGAAAGTCCTGCGCCGGAGGTCCCGCCGTGCTCCCATGACAAGCGTGATGGAGCAGACCAGCAGCATCTCGGGGATCCTCGAGCAGAGCGACGAACGCCTACGCAATGCAGGCGAGTCGCTGGCGAGGGTCTGGCCGACCGGATTCGCGGCGCTCGACCGTTCCCTCGGGGGCGGTCTGCGGGGCGGAGGACTCACCCTCCTCGCCGGCCCGCAGGGCGTCGGCAAGACGACGTTCGCGCTGCAGCTCGCGCGCAACGTCGCCCGCAGCGGGAAGAGCGTCGTCTACTTCAGCTTCGAGCACGATCCCGAGGACCTGCTCACCCGCCTGATCTCCCTCGAGGCCGGGGAGCTGCTCTCCAGCCGGGCGCCGGGGCTGGAGCAGATCCGCACCGTGCTCGAGGACTGCAGCGTCTCGACGTCGATCGAGGAGCGCCTCGCCGACCTGCCCTCGGGCCCCGAGGCGCTCGCCGCGGTGCGGGAGTACGCCGACCGCCTGCACGTGCACCGGGCGACCGGGACCTCCACGGACCTGACCGAGATCCAGAACACCGCGGAGCAGGTGTGGCAGGCCAGCGGCCAGGTGCCGATGCTGGTGGTGGACTACCTCCAGAAGGTCAACGTGCCCGGCCCGCAGACCAACGACGAGGAACGCTCGGGCATCGTCGCCGAGGGGCTCAAGGACCTGTCCATCGACGGCGGGATGCCGGTGCTCGCCATGGTCGCCTCCGACCGTGACGGCATCACGTCCGGCCGCCGGATGCGGGTCCACCACCTGCGGGGCTCCTCGGCGCTCGCCTACGAGGCGGACGCGGTCATGATCTTCAACCAGAAGTACGACGTGGTGGCGCGCCACCACCTCGTCTACGACGTGACCAACGCCGAGAAGTACCACCAGTGGGCGGTGCTGACGGTGGAGAAGAACCGGTTCGGCCAGGACGGCATCAACCTGGAGTTCCGCAAGTACTTCCACCAGAGCCGCTTCTCGCCCGACGGCAGCCAGGTCACCGAGCAGCTGGTCGACGACCGCCTCTTCGCCTGAGCGACTCCTCCCCGAGGGACGACGACGGCCCGGAGCTCACGCTCCGGGCCGTCGTCGTGCGTCGTGGGCGGGTGCCCGCGGCGGTCAGTCCTGGTTCTCGTCCTCGGCCGTCACGTTGCGCGTGCGGTTGGGGTCGACCTGGACGCCCGGCCCCATCGTCGTGGAGACGGTCACCTTCTTGATGTAGCGGCCCTTGGAGCTGGCGGGCTTGAGCCGCAGCACCTCCTCGAGCGCCGCCGCGTAGTTCTCCGCGAGCTGGGCCTCGGAGAACGACGCCTTGCCGATGATGAAGTGCAGGTTGGCGTGGCGGTCGACGCGGAACTCGATCTTGCCGCCCTTGATGTCCGAGACGGCCTTGGCGACGTCGGGCGTCACCGTGCCGGTCTTCGGGTTCGGCATCAGGCCGCGGGGACCGAGCACGCGGCCGAGGCGGCCGACCTTGCCCATCATGTCCGGGGTCGCGACCACGGCGTCGAAGTCGAGCCAGCCGCCCGACACCTTCTCGATCAGCTCGTCGCCACCGACGACGTCGGCACCGGCCTCACGCGCGGCCTCGGCCTTGTCGGCGTTGGCGAACACGAGGACCTTGGCGGTCTTGCCCGTGCCGTGCGGCAGGTTGACGGTGCCGCGCACCATCTGGTCGGCCTTGCGGGGGTCGACGCCGAGACGCATCACGACGTCCACGGTCTCGTCGAACTTCTTCTTGCTGGTGTTCTTCGCGATCTTGATCGCGGCCAGCGGGGCGTAGAGCTCGTCCTTGTCGAACTGCTCGGCCGCCGCGCGGTAGGTCTTGCTGCGCTGCATGCTTCTTCTTCTCTCTTCGGAAGGTCGTGGTCAACGTGGGCCAGCGCGGCCCTGCCACTGGTTACTCGGTGGTGACGCCCATCGACCGGGCGGTGCCCTCCACGATCTTCATCGCGGCGTCGATGTCGTTGGCGTTGAGGTCGGGGAGCTTGGTCTGGGCGATCTCGCGCACCTGGTCCTTGGTCAGCTTGCCGACCTTCTCCTTGTGCGGGACGCCCGAGCCCTTCTGCAGGCCGGCCGCCTTCTTGATCAGCTCCGCGGCCGGCGGGGTCTTGGTGATGAACGTGAACGAGCGGTCCTCGTAGATGGTGATCTCGACCGGGATCACGTTGCCGCGCATGGACTCGGTCTGCGCGTTGTAGGCCTTGCAGAAGTCCATGATGTTCACGCCGTGCGGACCGAGCGCGGTCCCGACCGGCGGGGCCGGGGTCGCAGCGCCGGCCTGGAGCTGCACCTTGACGAGCGCAGCGATCTTCTTCTTGGGAGGCATTCCTCTGTGTCTCTTTCTGTCTCGTGGTCATGACGAGGGCCGAGGCCCTCTGCCACCTGTGTTGCCTGGGCCTCAGACCTTCTGGATCTGGCTGAAGCTCAGCTCGACCGGGGTCTCCCGGCCGAAGATCTCGACGAGGGCCTTGACCCTCTGGGACTCCGCGTTGATCTCGGTGATCGTCGCGTGCAGCGTGGCGAACGGACCGTCGACCACCATCACGGAGTCGGAGACGTCGAAGTCGGCGACCTCGACGGGCTTGCGGGCCGCGGTGGCGCCGCCCCCGCTGGCCTGGCCGGCGGCGGCCGCCGCGGCCTCGGCCGTGGCGACGACGCTCGGGGCCAGCATGTTCTCGACCTCGGACATCGAGAGCGGCACCGGCTGGTGGCTGTGGCCGACGAAGCCGGTCACCGACGGGGTGTGCCGCACCGCGGCCCAGGACTCGTCGGTGAGGTCCATGCGCACGAGGACGTAGCCGGGCAGGACGGTCCGCTTGACCATCTTGCGCTGGCCGTTCTTGATCTCCGCGACCTCCTCGGTGGGGACCACGATCTCGTGGATGTAGTCCTCCATGTTGAGGCTGATGATGCGGTTCTCGAGGTTGGACTTCACCCGGTTCTCCATGCCGGAGTAGGTGTGGACGACGAACCACTCACCGGGCTTGGCCCACAGCTCGCGGCGGAACGCCTCGAGCGGGTCGTCGTCGGCGACCTCGGCGTCCGCCTCGGCCTCCTCGACGCTCGGCTCGGGCTGGTCGGCCAGCTCCTCGGCCGCCTCGTCGGCGAGCTCCTCCGCGGCGGCGAGGGCGTCGTCGACCGGCGCCTCCTCGGGCTCGGTCTCGATCGGGTCGTCACCGGACTCGACGGCGTCGAGCTCGGCACCCTCGGCCTCGCCCTCGGTCGCCTCGACCAGGCTCTCGTCGGTCTCCTCGGCGGTCGCCGCGTCGAGCGCGGCGTCCTCCTCCGTGGTCGCCGACGCCGGGGCGCCGCCCTGCACGGTCTCGCCCGACTCGTCGTACTGCTCCGACACGTCCTGCTCCGTCACTCGCTGTCCCGCTCGTTGTCTTGGATGTGTCCGGCCCCGCTCACTTGCTGTCCTGGGTGAAGAGCTCGAAGACGAGCTTTCCGAACCCCAGGTCGAGCAGCGAGACGAAGGTCATGAAGAAGATCACGAACACCATGGTCACCACGAAGTAGGTGACCAGCTGCTCCTGCGTCGGCCAGACCACCTTGCGCAGCTCGGCGACGACCTGGCGGTAGAAGGTGACCGGACTCGTGCGGTTGTCGGCACGCTCGCGGCGCACCGCCTTGCTGTCGGTCACGACGTCACCTCTCCTGACCGGTCCCTCGCGGGGCGGGTCGCTTGCCTTTCGCTGCGTCTTGCCATCGTCCTGCAGGGCACGAGGGACTTGAACCCCCAACCTTCGGTTTTGGAGACCGATGCTCTGCCAGTTGAGCTAGTGCCCTCCGGGCTCCGCCGCGACGCCGCGACCGCCCTGTGGGCAGGCCGGAGCATCGGGAAGAATCCACCGAGGGTGGAGTCTACGGGTCAGACCGAGGCGGCGTCCAAACAGGGGACGGACCTACGATGGGCGCATGACTGGTGCCATGCCGCCCGCCACCTCCCCGAACGAGGGCCAGAAGCCCCCTGCCGGTCCCCGCGAGCGCCGCGTCTCGCAGCGGATCGGCGGCATCGCCGAGTCCGCCACGCTCAAGGTGGACGCCAAGGCCAAGGCGCTCAAGGCCGAGGGCCGCCCCGTGATCGGCTTCGGCGCCGGCGAGCCCGACTTCCCGACGCCCGACTACATCGTGGACGCCGCGGTCGAGGCGTGCCGCGACCCGCGCAACCACCGCTACACCCCGGCCGGCGGGCTGCCGGAGCTCAAGCAGGCGATCGTCGAGAAGACCCGTCGTGACAGCGGCCTGGAGATCGAGCCCGCCCAGGTGCTGATCACCAACGGCGGCAAGCAGGCCATCTACGGCGCGTTCGCGGCCATGCTCGACCCGGGCGACGAGGTGATCGTGCCCGCGCCGTACTGGACGACCTACCCGGAGGCGATCACTCTCGCCGGGGGCGTGCCCGTGGCCGTGCTGGCGGACGAGACCCAAGACTACAAGGTGACCGTCGACCAGCTCGAGGCCGCCCGCACCGAGCGCACCAAGGTGCTGCTGTTCGTCTCGCCGTCCAACCCGACCGGCGCGGTCTACAGCGCCGACGAGATCCGCGCGATCGGTCAGTGGGTCGAGGACCACGGGCTGTGGGTGCTGACCGACGAGATCTACGAGCACCTCGTGTACGACGGGGTGGACACCGGCTCGATGCCGGTGCTGTGCCCCTTCCTCACCGACAACTGCGTGGTCGTCAACGGGGTGGCGAAGACCTACGCGATGACGGGCTGGCGGGTCGGCTGGATGATCGGCCCGACGGACCTCGTCAAGGCGGCCACCAACCTGCAGTCCCACGCGACGTCCAACGTGTCCAACGTGGCCCAGCGGGCCGCGATCGCCGCGGTGTCGGGCGACCTGTCGGCCGTGGAGGAGATGAAGACGGCGTTCGACCGCCGGCGCCGGACGATCGTCGCGATGCTCAACGAGATCGACGGCGTCGTCTGCCCCACCCCGCAGGGTGCGTTCTACGCCTATCCCCAGGTCAAGGGTCTGCTCGGACGCGAGCACGGCGGGCGGTTCGTGGAGACGTCGGCCGACCTGGCCGAGTACATCCTCGACGAGGTGGAGGTGGCCGTCGTGCCCGGCGAGGCGTTCGGCTCGCCCGGCTACCTGCGGCTGTCCTACGCGCTCGGCGACGACGACCTGGTCGAGGGGATCACCCGGCTGCAGAAGCTCTTCGCCTGAGTGCACCGCCGGATCGAGGACCTCCCCAAGGCGCACCTGCACCTGCACTTCACCGGGTCGATGCGGCACGAGACGCTGCTCGAGCTTGCCGAGCGCGACGGCATCGTGCTCCCCGACTCGCTGGTCTCGGAGTGGCCGCCGGAGCTGTCGGCGGCCGACGAGAAGGGCTGGTTCCGGTTCCAGCGCCTCTACGACGTGGCGCGGTCGGTGCTGCGCACGCCCGGGGACGTGCGCCGGCTGGTGTGCGAGGCGGCCGAGGACGACGTCCGCGACGGCGGCCGGTGGCTGGAGATCCAGGTCGACCCGAGCGGGTACGCCGCGCGGTTCGGCGGGATCACCGCCTTCACCGACCTGGTCCTCGACGCGGTCGCCGAGGCCTCGCGCGACACCGGCCTCGGGATCGCGGTGGTGATCGCGGCCAACCGCACCCGGCATCCGCTCGACGCCCGCACGCTCGCGCGGCTGGCCGGGCAGTACGCCGGCCGCGGGGTCGTCGGCTTCGGCCTGTCCAACGACGAGCGGCGCGGGAGCACCGAGGACTTCGCGCCGGCGTTCGCGATCGCCGAGCGAGCCGGCCTGCTGCTGGCGCCGCACGGCGGGGAGCTGCGCGGCCCCGAGCACGTCCGCACCTGCCTCGACCGGCTCAACCCGGGGCGTCTGGGCCACGGCGTCCGGTCGGTCGAGGACCCCGAGGTGCTGGCCCGGGTGGTCGACGCCGGCATCGCGCTCGAGGTGTGCCCGGTGTCCAACGTCGCGCTGGGTGTCTACTCCGACCTGACCTCGGTGCCGCTGCCGGAGCTGCTCGCGGCCGGCGCGACGGTGGCGCTCGGCGCCGACGACCCGCTGCTCTTCGGGTCGCGGCTGGCGGGGCAGTACGCCACCATGCGCGCCGCCCACGACCTCGACGACGCGACGCTGGCCGAGCTGGCGCGGATGTCGTTCCGCGCCTCGCGCGCCCCCGAGGACGTCGTACGACGGTCGCTGGCGGAGGTCGACGCCTGGCTCGCGGCGCCGCCCGACTGACCGCTCAACCGGCCTCGGCGATCACCAGCGCGGCCAGGCGGGCGCGGCTGTTGATCTCGAGCTTGCGGTAGATGTGCGCGAGGTGCGCGTCGACCGTGCGCGGGGAGATGAAGAGCTCCTCGGCGATCCGGCGGCTGGTCAGGCCGTCGGCGACCCGCTCGGCCACGGCGCGTTCGGCCGTGGTGAGCTGCGCCAGCGGCGAGTCGACCGTGGGCTCCTCGCGCCGGGCGAAGATCCGGGCGAGCTCGCGCAGCGCGACGGGCGTGGCGTGGGCGTCCTCGACCCACCCCTCGGGAGCGGTGCGGCCGGCATCGACCGGGTGGAGGGTCGCGGCGCCCCAGGGGACGGCGTACCGCGGTGCGCGCAGGGCGCGGGCGGCCGCGGCGATGCCGCGGGCCTCGCGGAAGCCGCGCTCGCGGGCCAGCCACGCGAGACCGTCGAACGCGTCGGCGACCCGCAGCGGCATCGGCATCGCGGTGGCCTGGTCGGCCGCCTGGAGGAAGGTCGTGGTCGCCTGGTCGAGCTCGCCCTGCTCGACGAGCGCGTGGGCCAGGACGAGCCGGGCGTCCACGGCGTCGCGGCCCAGCCGGCAGCTGTCGGCGAGCACCACGACGTCCGCCGCGAGGCCGGCGGCCCGCGGGACATCGCCGGTCAGCAGCAGGTCGCGGGCGTCCTGCGCCAGGACCGGCATCCGCACCGCCCAGGGCAGCAGGTCGCGGTCGACGTCGGAGGCGGGCGTCGTCGGGTCGATCTGGCGCAGCAGCGTCTCGGCGAGCAGGGCGACGCGGTCCTCGGCGAGCTCGCGGGCCTCCTGCCAGGCGTTGCGGGCCGCGGACGCCCCCTCGACCAGGCGCCCCTGCTCGAGCGCGACCCGCGCCAGCAGGGTGCGGGCGGAGAGGCTGATCCAGCGCTCGTCGTTCTCGTCGGAGACCGAGAAGATCACCCGCGCGTCGCGCTCGGCGGCGACGAAGTCACCGCGCGAGACGTGCACGTCGGTGAGGGTGCGGGTGGCCTGCCGGACGATCTGGCGGCCGGTGGTGTCGCAGTCGATGGCGCGCTGGGCCTCGGCCGCGGCCTGGCGCAGGTCGCCGGCGTCGAGGTGCATCTCGGCCCGGATCGAGGCCGTGCGGGCCAGCTCGAGGTCGGTGTCGGGCGCGGTGAGGGCGTGCTGCTCGGCCCGGTCGAGCAGCCACAGGCCCTCGTAGGTGCCGCGGACCTCGGACGCCGCGATGCCGGCGCGACGCGCCACCTGCGCGCCGATCGCGGCGGGCCCGTCGCCACTGACGAGCACACCCTCGAGGATCTCGACGGCCTCCCGCGCCCGCATCGCGGTGTAGAGCGAGGAGAAGATGCGGTTGGCCAGCTCGTAGCCGCGGTCGCGGGTGGCCGGGTCGGCGCAGGCCGCGGCGATCGCGGCGCGCATCGCTGCGAGGTCGCCCAGCCACGGGGCGTCGGCCGCGCCCTCGTTCGTGTCGGTCGGGGCGACCCGGTCGGCCCAGGCGATCAGGCCGCGGCGCGTCTGCTCGTCGTCGTCGGTCGAGGCGGCGAGGAAGGCGCCGTGGCGCCGGATCGGCGAGAGCAGGTCGAGCCGCCCGTCGGGCAGCACCTCCACCAGGCTGCGGCGGGCCAGGCCGGCGGCGAGCCCGGCGGCCCGCGCGCGGTCGACGTCCATCACCGCGGCCAGCACCTCGGTGCTGATCGGCACGCTCAGCGTGGACATCCGGCGGAAGCAGCGCTGCTGGTCGTCGTCGAGCAGCTGGTAGGACGCGTGCACGGCCTCCGACAGCGACGCGGTCGGCACCACGTTGGGCAGGCCCACCAGCGCGATCTGCACGGCCATCTGCTCGATGAGGAGCGGGAGCCCGCCCGAGGCGGCGAGCAGGCGGCGTACGTCGTCCTCGTGCTCGGCGAGGTCGATGGGGTAGCCCCCGGCGGCCTCGACCCGGGTGCGGAACAGGTCCACCGCCGGCCCGGCCAGCGGCTCGTGGGTGGCGGGCACCGGGAGCGGGCCGACGCGGATCACGCGCTCGCCGGGCAGGCCGGCCATGGTCAGGGCGGTGACCGCCAGCTGGGCACCCGTGGTGGTCTCCACGATGTCCTGGAAGACCAGGCCGAGGCCGTCGGTGTCGGGGTCGACGCCGTCGACGACGAGGAGGGTCTCGGTGCCGTCGAGGGCCCGGCGCAGGGCTCCCTCGGCGGTGTCACCGGGGGCGACCTCGCCCCCGAGCGCGCCGACGCAGGCGTTGAGCACGTCGCCGGGGTCGGGCAGGCCGCGGGCGTTGACCCACGCGGTGGTGTCGCGGCGGGCGGCGACGTGTCGCACGAGCAGGGTCTTGCCGCTGCCCGGGGGTCCGATGACGCTGACCCAGCGAGCAGCCTCCAGGGCGTCCTCGAGCCGGGCCTGGTCCCCCTCGCGCCCCACCACTGGTGTCAGCACCAGCGCAGGGTAGCGCGAGCGGGGGATGGTCCGTAGTCGGTTCGGTAGCCGATTACGTAGCTCTACCGATGCCGGGGGTGGCCCGGGTGGGCGAGAGTGGAGTCACTTCGCTGGATCCGGGCCTTCACGGGGGGAGGCCCGGGTCAGCGTGACGGGCGACGCCGTAGTGCCGGGTCCTGGGCCCCGCACGACCACTGGTCGTGAGGGAATGGCCCGCGGCGGCGATCGTGACCGAGGAAGAACGGGGGTACTCGGTCACGAGCCCGCCGGCGCCCTCTGGGCGCTGGCGGGCCTCCGCCCCGGCCCTCTCGCGCCTACTTCGGAGCGATCAGCCCCACCTGCCGCTGACGACCGGGGCCCTTCGCTCCGAGCTGTCCGTCAGAGCTCGCAGCCGACGAGCACCGGCTCGTTGACCAGGCGGATGCCGTACGCCCGCTCGACGCCGTCGCGGACCTCGCGGGCGAGGGCGAGCAGGTCGGAGGTCGTGGCAAGACCCCGGTTGGTGAGGGCGAGGGTGTGCTTGGTCGAGAGGCGGGCCGGGCCGGCGCCGTACCCCCGGGCGAAGCCGGCGTGGTCGATGAGCCAGGCGGCGCTGGTCTTCACGCGGCCGTCGGGCTGGGGCCAGGCCGGGGCGCCCTCGGGCACGGCCGCGGGGTCGACGACGGGGTTGGTGAAGAACGAGCCGGCGCTCCAGGTGTCGTGGTCGTCGGCGTCGAGGACCATCCCCTTGCCACGGCGCAGGTCGAGCACAGCGTTCCTCACGTCGGCGAGCGGGGCGCGCTGTCCCTCGGCGACGCCGAGGCGGCGGGCCAGCTCGGCGTAGCGGACCGGCGCGCCGAGGGAGCCCTGCGCGAGCTGGAAGGTGACCTCGAGGACGACGTGACGCCCGGGGTCGGCCTTGAACCGGCTGTGCCGGTAGGAGAACCCGCAGTCGGCGTTGGCGAAGGTGCGCACGCCCCGCAGGGTGCGGTCCCAGACCCGCACCTTCGCGATGGTCTGGGAGACCTCCTGGCCGTAGGCGCCGACGTTCTGGATCGGCGTGGCGCCGACCGAGCCGGGGATGCCGGAGAGCGCCTCGAGGCCGGTCCACCCGCGGGCCACGGCGGTGGCGACGAGGTCGTCCCACGACTCCCCCGCGGCCACGGTGACCAGCACGCCCCCGCAGGTCGGGTCGTCCCCCTCGTGGTCGGCGGCGACACCCGTGGTGGCGACGTGGACGACGGTGCCGGCGAAGCCCTCGTCGGCGACGACGAGGTTGCTGCCGCCGGCGACGAGCAGCACCGGCTCGCCCGCCTCGTCGGCGCCGGAGACCGCGTCGACGAGCTCCTGCTCGGTGGTCGCCTCGACCCAGCGGCCGGCCGGGCCGCCGAGACGCAGGGTGGTGTGGTCGCGGAGCAGCTCAGCCACGCACGACTGCCTGGGGCATGCCGAGCACCTTCTGCCCGCCCGAGGTGACGGCGAGCTTCACGGTGGTCAGGCCGTCGGCCTCGGTCGCGGTGCCGGCGACCTCGACGTCGACCCCGCCCTCGGCGGGCACGACGACCGGGGACGTGAACTTGCAGCCGATGCTCACCACCTCGGCGCCGGGGAACCAGGTGGCGACGGCGCGCGCCGCGAGCGCCATCGTGTACATCCCGTGCGCGATCACCCCGGGGAGCCCGACGCTGCGGGCGACGTCGTCGTCCTGGTGGATGGGGTTGTGGTCGCCGCTCGCCGCGGCGTAGGCCACCAGGTCGGCGCGGGTCACGGTGTAGCGCTGTGGCTCCAGGTCGCTCACGCGCCGGCCCCCCGGTGCACCAGGGTCGCGCTCGTCGCGCAGACCAGGACGCCCTGCTCGTCGGTGATCCGGCTCGTGGTGCCGATGATGTCGTTGCCGCCGATCTGGCGCAGGCTGGCGACGGTCAGCTGCGCGCTCAGCACGTCGCCGGGCACGACCGGTCGCTCGTAGGCGAACTTCTGGTCACCGTGCACGATCCGCGCGAGCTCGACACCCTCGGCCTCGAGGAAGGCGTTCATCGCGTCGAAGGCGAGCACGATCGGGAAGGTCGCCGGCGCCGGCCCCCCGTCGTACGGCGTGCCCGTGGCGGCCGCGAACGTGCGGACCTGCTCCTCGGTGACGGTCAGGGGTGGCGTCGGCGGGAACTCCCGCCCCACGAGCGACTGGTCGACCGGCATGCGCTCCACCCTAGTCAGCGCGGGTGGAGGTGAGCGCCTCGAACCCCCCGACGTACGCGTCGGCGTCGACCACGCCGAACAGCGAGGACTGCACGAGGAAGCCCGGCATCAGCCCGATCATCACCCGCGCCATCGCGGCGTGGTCGCCCGCCGGCAGGGTGCCGTCGGCGTCGGAGCGTCGCAGCACCGCCAGCCAGGCCTCCTGCAGCCCGGCGAGGTTGACTGCCACGATCTCGCGCACCTCGGTGTCGCGCGCGGCCTCCGACCAGGCGTGCAGCGCGACCTTCGGGAAGGCCCCGTCGGTCTCCACCGAGACGCGCTCCACCGCCCGCACCACCGCACGCAGGCCGGTGGCCGGCGAGACCGGTCCCGGCCCGTCGGCGACCGCGAGCAGGATGTCGGAGAAGCCGCCGAGGGCCCGCCCCGCGATCGCCTTGATCAGGTCGGGCTTGCCCTTGAAGTAGCCGTAGACGGCACCGGCCGACAGGTCGGCCTCTGCGATCACCTGGGCCATCGTCGTGCGGTGGAAGCCCTCGCGGGCCACGCAGCGCACCGCCGCGTCGAGGATCTGCTCGCGCCGGGCGGCGCGGTGCTCGTCGGTCACCTTGGGCATGGCCTCAGCCTAAAACGAACATTCGTTCTTGACAACTCGGGTCAGCGGGGGCACCCTCGGACAAACCGAACGAACATTCCTTTTGAGGAGGGACCATGTCCACGACCACCCACACCACCGGCCACACCACCGGCCACACCACCGGCCACGCCATCGACCAGGCCCCTGCCTCCCGCGGGGCGCAGACGGCGGCCCTCGTCCTCGGCGTCACCGCCCTGCTCGCCCTCGTCGTCGCCGCCTTCGCCTGGCCCGCGAGCCAGGTTGCCCCCCGGCACCTGCCCGTCGTCGTGGTCGGGCCCCTGGACGCGGCATTCGCGCTCCAGCAGGCCACGGCGCACACCGGGCCGGACCCGCTCGACGTGACCGCGGTGGAGTCCCGGGCCGCCGCCGTCGCCGCGATCGAGGACCGTGAGGCGTACGCCGCCGTCGTGCCCGGGCCCGAGGGGACCGAGCTGCTCACCGCCTCCGCGGCGAGCCCGGCCGTCGCCCAGGCACTGCAACAGCTCACCGCCGGGCTCGCGGCAGCCGACCCCGGCAGTCCCGCCCCGACGACCACGGACGTCGTACCGCTCCCGCCCGACGACCCGCGCGGGCTGGTCTTCAACGCCGGATCCCTGCCGATCGTCCTGGGCGGTCTGCTGACCGGCGCCGTCGTCGCCCTGCGAGTGCGCGGCGGCGTCGCCCAGGTCGTCACTGCGCTCGGCATCGCCGCCGCCGGCGGCCTCGCCGTCGTCGCGGTGCTGCAGGGCTGGCTCGGCGCTCTGGAAGGAAGCACCTGGGCCAACGCCGGCGTCGTCGCGCTGGGCATGGCCGCCACCGGGCTCGCGCTCGTCGGGCTCCACCGCGTCCTCGGCCTGCCGGGCCTGGGTGTCGGCGCGGCGCTCGTGCTGCTGCTCGGGAACCCGCTCTCCGGGGTGACGTCGGCCCCCGAGCTGCTCCCGGGCGGATGGTCGACCCTCGGTCAGCTGCTACCGCCGGGTGCCACCGGGACCGCGTTGCGCTCGACGGCGTTCTTCGAGGGCAACGGCGCCGGCGCACCGCTGCTGGTGCTGGCCTGCTGGGTGCTCGCCGGGGCCGCGCTGGCCCTGCTGCCCCGACGGGCGCCGCGCCCGGAAGCGGCCCCGGACGTGGTCCGCGCGGAGCCCGTCGGGGTCCGTTAGACCCTTCCGGCCCGGACGACGACGAGGGCGGTCACCCCGACCGGGGTGACCGCCCTCGTGACGCGTCTGGCGACCTGCTCAGCGGGTCTCGCGGTGCGGGGTGTGCTTGCGGCAGCGCGGGCAGAACTTCGACAGCTCCATGCGGTCGGGGTCGTTGCGCCGGTTCTTCTTGGTGATGTAGTTGCGCTCCTTGCACTCGGTGCACGCGAGCGTGATCTTCGGGCGAACGTCGGAGGTCTTGCTGGCCACGGGAGGTCCTTTGCGTTGCTGTACGTCGGGCGACGTCTTGATGTGTAGCGGGGGCGGGACTCGAACCCGCGACACCACGATTATGAGCCGTGTGCTCTAACCACCTGAGCTACCCCGCCACCGGGACGGAGTGCCCCGCCGCCCTGAGGCGACGGAACCCCAACCCAGAGCCCCTTTACGGAATCGAACCGTAGACCTTCTCCTTACCATGGAGACGCTCTGCCGACTGAGCTAAAGGGGCAACGCCGCAAGAGAATACACAGGCCCGGGGGTCGGCACGAAATCGGCTGCCGCTCGGCTCGCGGGGGCTCCGATCAGTCCTGGATCCGGGGGAACGGGAGCGCCTCCTCGAGCTCGTAGGCGAGCTCGAGGAGCGTGGCCTCGCGGCCCGCTCCGGCAGCGAACATCATGCCCTGCGGCAGCCCGGCGGACGTCGTCGCGAGGGGGAGGCTGATGGCCGGGTCGCCGGTCGCGTTCTGCAGCGGGGTGAAGGCCACCCAGGCCAGCATCCGCTCCATGGTCGCGTCGTAGCCCTGGCTCGGGTCGAGGTGGCCGAGCAGCGGCGTCGTCGCGGCCAGGGTCGGCGAGAGGAGCACGTCGTACTGCTCGAAGAAGCGGCGCGACCAGCGGGCCGAGCGGCGCAGCCGGGCGATCGCCACCGGCAGCCGGTGGAGGTGGCGGCGCGCGTGGCGCGCCAGGCCGAGGGTGAGGTCGTCGAGCTGACCGGGGTCCCACGAGTCGCCGAAGCTGCGGCGCCCGCTGCGCAGGATCGCCAGGCTCAGCAGCGACCAGTAGACGAGGAAGTCGTCCTTGAACGACGGCGGCAGGTCGAGCACCGCGGGCTCGACCCGGTGGCCGAGCTCCTCGAGGGCACCCGCCGTCTTGAGCGTCAGCTCGGTCACCTCGGGCGTGGCGGCGACGCCCACGCCCTCGGTCACCACGGCGACCCGCAGCCGGGCGCGGCCCGGTCGGGTGAGGTCGCCGACGGGCGGCAGGCGCAGGTTGCGCCACACCTTCTCCGACTCGCGCAGGAAGGCGGCGGTGTCGCGCACCGACCGGGTCAGCACACCGTCGTTGACGATCTTGACCGGCATCTGGCGCATCGTGACGTCCTGGGCCAGCCGCTCGCGGGTCGGCTTGAGGCCGACCAGCCCGTTGACCGACGCGGGGATCCGGATCGAGCCGCCGCCGTCGTTGGCGTGCGCCAGCGGTACGACGCCCGAGGCGACCATCGCCGCCGAGCCGGCCGACGAGGCGCCGGCGGTGTGCTCGACCTGCCACGGGGAGCGGACCGGACCGAGCCGGGCGTGCTCGGCCGACGGGCTGAACCCGAACTCGGACAGCTGCGTCTTGCCGAGCGGGATCACCCCGGTGGCCAGGAACATCCGGGCGAAGTCGCCGTCCTGCCGCGCGGGTCGGGCCCGGTAGGCGTCGGCACCCTGCTGGGTCGGCATTCCCGCGACGTCGCAGTTGTCCTTGACGAACGTCGGCACGCCCGAGAAGTAGCCGCCGTGCGGCGCCCGGGCCTCGGTGCGGGCGCGGTCGAAGGCGGCGTAGGCGATGCCGTTGAGGCGCGGCTCGACGGCCTCCGCCCGGGCGATGGCGGCGTCGACGACCTCGGGGACCGAGACCCGGCCGGCGCGCAGCGCCTCGACCAGGCCGACGGCGTCGAGGTCGCCGAGCGCGTCGTCGGTGAACGCGTGCACGCGGGTCATGTCGTGAGACTAGGACGCGCGCGCTCCGCGACGGTGGCAGCCCACGAGGTGGTCGTCGACGAGCCCGACCGCCTCCATCAGGGCGTACATGGTGGTCGGCCCGACGAAGACGAAGCCGGCCTTCTTCAGCGCCTTCGAGAGCGCCACCGACTCGGGCGAGGTCGTCACCATCTCCTCGGTCGTCGCCGGCGCCGGCTGCTCCTCGGGGCGGAACCTCTCGACGAACGCCGCGAGCCCGCCGTCGTCGCGCAGGTCGAGGCAGGCCCGGGCGTTGGAGATCGCGGCCGCGACCTTGAGCCGGTTGCGCACGATCCGCGCGTCCGCCATCAGCCGCGCCTCGTCCTCGGGCCCGAAGCCGGCCACGACCTCGGCGTCGAAGCCCGCGAAGACCTCGCGGAAGGCCGGGCGCTTGGCCAGGATCGTGCGCCAGGAGAGGCCCGACTGGAACGCCTCGAGGGTGAGGCGCTCGAAGTAGGCCGACTCCCCGCTGATCGGCATCCCCCACTCGGTGTCGTGGTAGTCGCGGTTGAGGGGGTCGCCGACCGCCCACGGGCAGCGGGCGACGCCGTCGTCACCGGTCACGGGTCCGGGCATGCCCGCATCCTGCCCGACCCCACCGACAGCACCGCCGACCGGCGCCGCCGGGAGGTCAGGAGCGGTACTCGGGGTTCTCCCAGTCGAAGCGGGTGCCGGCGTCCCACTCGTGGCGCTGGTTGCCGTAGCCGGGCACGCCGCCAGCGTCCTTGAGCATCTGCGCGAGGTGCAGGAGGTTCCAGGTCATGAAGGTCGTGTTGCGGTTCGTGAAGTCGTTCTCCGGCCCGCCGCTGCCCGGGTCGAGGTACGACGGGCCGGGGCCCGCCTCGCCGATCCACCCGGCGTCCGCGTTGGGCGGGATCGTGTAGCCGACGTGCTGGAGGCTGTAGAGCACGTTCTGCGCGCAGTGCTTGATGCCGTCCTCGTTGCCGGTGATCAGGCAGCCCGCGACGCGCCCGTAGAAGAGGTACTGGCCCTTGTCGTTGAGCATCCCGCTCAGCGCGTAGATCCGCTCGATCAGCTGCTTGGTGATGCTCGAGTTGTCACCGAGCCAGATCGGGCCGGCGACCACGAGGATGTCGCTGGCCAGGATGCCGGGGTAGAGGTCGGGCCAGGCGTCGGTCGCCCACCCGTGCTCACGCATGTCGGGGTAGACCCCGGTCGCGACGTCGTGGTCGACCAGCCGGATCTCGTGGACGTCCACGCCGTGCTTGCGCATGATCGCGGCGCTGGCGTCGACGAGACCCTGGGTGTGGCTGGGCTCGGGGCTCTTCTTGAGCGTGCAGTTCACGTAGGTCGCGCGCAGTCCCGAGAAGTCCGGCGCCGGGGTGTCGGTGCTCATGCAGGAACTCTCGACCTCCGCGACCGGCGCCACAAGGCCTCCGCCTCACGGGGCGCTAACGGCGCTCCTTGAGCCGGGCGTTGGGCAGCGGCGGGGCCGGGATGGGCGGCAGCGGGTCGTCGAGCGGGATGCCGAACCGTCCGTCCACGAGCGACCCGTCGCCGGGGATCTGCGCCTGCCAGGCGGCGCGGAAGGCGACGATCTCGTCGTGGGAGCGACCCACGAAGTTCCACCACATCACGATCGACTCACCGAGCGGCTCGCCGCCGAGCACCAGCACGCGCGCCCCGGCAGCGTGGGCCTCGAGGCGCAGGCTCGCCGTGCCGGGCGCGACGTACCCGAGCGCGTGCTCCTTGACCTCCGTGACCTGCACCGAGACCACGCCGGTGTCGACGAGGACCCCGTGCTCGTGCGCGGGGTCGACGTCGAGGTCGAGCGCGGTGCCGGGGTCGAGCACCAGCTCGGCGCCGACCAGCGGGGACGCCGTCGCGACCGGCGAGGTGTGCCCCAGCAGGGAGCCCAGGAAGACCCGCGCCCGCCAGCCGTCGCCCTCGAGGAGGTCGGGCGCGTGGTGGGCGAACGACGGGGCGCACTCGCGGGCGGCCTCGGGCAGCGCGACCCAGAGCTGGACGCCGTGCAGCGTCGCGGTGTCCGCCGTCGAGACCTCGGAGTGGCTGATGCCGTGCCCGGCGGTCATCAGGTTCACCTCGCCGGGCCGCACCATCGCGTGGTGGCCGGCGCTGTCGCGGTGCTCGATCTCGCCGGTGAACAGCCAGCTCACCGTCTGCAGCCCCGTGTGCGGGTGCGGGGCGACGGTCATGCCGCCGGTCGCGTCGACCGGGTCGGGGCCGTAGTGGTCGGCGAAGCACCAGCCCCCGATCAGCGAGCGGTGCCGCTGCGGCAGGGTGCGGCGCACCCGCATCGCGCGCGGACCCCCCAGCGGGACCTCGCGCGGCTCGAGCACCTCCACCTGCACCTGCGCGGGGCCGCCCTCGCAGACGACCTCCTGCGGGTCTCGCTCCGGGTTCGTCATGGGGCCAGTGTGCCCCGGTCCACCACCGCCCCGTCAGGACAGGTGGTGGGGCTGGGGCGCGCGCTTGGTCTCGTCGCCGCGGCTGCCTGGAGTGAGGACGCCCACGTCGCTGGCGAGGCGGACCCCCGTGTTCTCGGTGCTCGCGGGCTCGAGGCGCACCAGGACCGACTTGTACGCCGGCTGGTTGCTGCCCTCGGCGGTGTGCTCGAGGGGCACCAGCGGGTTGGCCTCGGGGTAGTAGGACGCGCAGCAGCCGCGGGGCACGTCGTACGCGACGAGGCGGAACGACGGGACCTCGCGCTGGCTGCCGTCCTCCCACTCGCTGACGACGTCGACGAGGTCGCCCTCCTCGAAGCCGAGGGCCGCGATGTCGTCGGGGTGGATCAGCACCACCCGCCGGCCGTCGGCGATGCCGCGGTAGCGGTCGGAGAGGCCGTAGATCGTGGTGTTGAACTGGTCGTGCGAGCGGATCGTCTGCAGCAGCAGGTGGCCGGGCGGCACCTGCAGCACCTCGATCGGGCTGACCGAGAAGATCGCCCGGTCGCGCTCGGTCGGGAACTCCCGGGAGTCGCGCGGCGGGTGGGGCAGCACGAAGCCGCCGGGCTGGCTCGCCTTCTCGTGGTACGCCGCGCAGCCGTGCACGACGCGCGCGATCGAGTGGCGGATGGTCGTGTAGTCGTCGCGGAAGGCGCTCCAGGGGATGTGGCCGCCGTCCTCGAGCGTGGCCTCGGCGATCGAGCAGATGATGTCGACCTCCGAGCGGAGGTGGGGCGAGGCCGGCTTGAGCGGCCCTTGCGAGGTGTGCACCGACGACATGGAGTCCTCGACCGAGACCTTCTGCACCTTGCCGCCGGTCATGTCCTTCTCGCTGCGGCCGAGCGCCGGCAGGATCAGCGCCTCGCGCCCGTGCACGACGTGCGAGCGGTTGAGCTTGGTCGACACGTGCACGGTCAGCGCGGCCGAGCGCATGGCCTCCTCGGTGACCGAGGTGTCCGGCGCCGCGGAGACGAAGTTGCCGCCCATGCCGACGAAGACCTTGGCATCGCCGTCGCGCAGCGCCTTGATCGAGGCGACGCTGTCGAGGCCGTGCTCGCGCGGCGGCTCGAACCCGAACTCGTCACGCAGCGTGTCGAGGAAGTGGTCAGGCACCCGCTCCCAGATGCCCATGGTGCGGTCGCCCTGCACGTTGGAGTGGCCGCGCACCGGGCACAGGCCGGCACCCGGCTTGCCGATGTTCCCCTGCAGCAGGTGGAGGTTGACGATCTCCTTGACGGTGGCGACCGCGTTGCGGTGCTGGGTGATGCCCATCGCCCAGCACGTGATCGAGCGGCTGGAGTCGGCGAACATCCGCGCCGCCTGCTCGATCTCGTCACGCGACAGACCTGTCGAGGCGAGCACCTGGTCCCAGTCGAGCACCTCGAGCGCCCGCGCCCACGGCTCGAAGTCAACGGTGTGCTTCTCCACGAAGTCGCGGTCGACGCAGCCCCACTCCAGCAGCAGCGACGCGATCGCCTGGAGCAGCGCGAGGTCGCCGCGGGTGCGGATCTGGAGGTAGAGGTCGGCGAGGCCGGTGCCCGGGCCCACGACGCCGCGGGCCGTCTGCGGGTTGCGGAACCGCAGCAGCCCGGTCTCCTTGAGCGGGTTGACCGCGATGATCTTCGCGCCGTTCTTCTTGGCGATCTCGAGCGCGCTGAGCATGCGCGGGTGGTTGGTGCCGGGGTTCTGGCCCATGATCATGATCAGCTCGGCCTCGTGGACGTCGTCGAGCGTCACCGAGCCCTTGCCGATGCCGATCACCTCCTGCAGGGCCACCGACGTCGACTCGTGGCACATGTTCGAGCAGTCGGGCAGGTTGTTGGTGCCGTAGGCCCGGGCGAACAGCTGGTAGAGGTACGCCGCCTCGTTGGAGACCTTGCCGGAGGTGTAGAAGATCGCCTGGTCGGGGTCGATCGCCCGCAGGTGCCCGGCGACCATCGCGAACGCGTCGTCCCACCCGATCGGCTCGTAGTGGGTGGCGCCCTCCCGCAGCACGAGGGGCTCGACGATCCGGCCCTGGCGGTTGAGCCAGTAGTCGGTGTGCTGGGCGAGCTCCTCGACCGGGTGCGCCGCCATGAACGACGCGTCGAGGTGGTCGCGCACGGCCTCGTCGGCGACGGCCTTCGCGCCGTTCTCGCAGAACTCGGCGGTGTGCCGGTGCGCCGGGTCGGGGTCGGGCCAGGCGCAGCCCTGGCAGTCGAAGCCGTCGGTCTGGTTGAGCTTGAGCAGCGACCGCGCCGCCCGCACGGGGCCCATGGCGCCCATCGCACGGTGCAGGGCGATGGCCACGGCCTCCGGCCCCGCCGCCGACTTCTTGGGGTCGTCGACCTTGATGCCGGTCTCGTCGATCTCCCGGGCGAGCCTCTGCTGCCGTGCCTGTCGTCGCATGACTACCGGTTACCCATTCGGCGACAGCGGCATTCCGCCCTCAGCTGTTGGAGAACACCGCCGGGGAGTCGCCGCCGTCGGGGCCGCGGCCCGCCCAGCTCCAGGGGTACGCCGGGTCCTCGGCCGCGAGACCGCCCTCGCCGAGCTCGAGGGGGGCGAAGGTGTCGACCATCACCGCGGACTCCTCGAAGTAGTCCACGCCCAGCGAGGCCTCGATCGCCGAGGGCTGGGGGCCGTGCGCGTGCCCGCCCGGGTGCAGCGAGACCGAGCCGAGCCCGATGCCCGAGCCCTTGCGCGCCTCGTAGTCGCCCCCGACGTAGAACATGACCTCGTCACTGTCGACGTTGGAGTGGTAGTAGGGCACCGGGATCGCGAGCTCGTGGTAGTCGACCTTGCGGGGCAGGAAGTTGCAGATCACGAAGTTCCAGCCCTCGAAGACCTGGTGCACCGGCGGCGGCTGGTGGACCTTGCCGGTGATCGGCATGTAGTCGTCGATGTTGAACGTGTAGGGGTACAGGCAGCCGTCCCAGCCCACGACGTCCAGCGGGTGGGTGGCGTAGACCAGACGGGTCCCGACCACGCCGGCCGAGGTGCGGTGCTTGACCAGCACCTCGACGTCCTCGCCCTGCTCGACCAGCGGCTGGGTCGGGCCGTGCAGGTCGCGCTCGCAGTACGGCGCGTGCTCGAGCAGCTGCCCGTAGCGCGAGAGGTAGCGCTTGGGCGGGGCGATGTGGCTGTTCGCCTCGATCGCGTAGAGCCACGACGGCTCGGCCGGCACCCACCGGTGCGTGGTGGCGCGCGGCACCACGACGTAGTCGCCGGCCCGGTAGGACACCACGCCGAAGACGGTCTCCACGGTGCCCGACCCCTTCCACACGAACACGCACTCGTCGCCGATCGCGTTGCGGTAGTACGGCGAGGCCTCGGTGCCGGTCACGACGTAGCCGATCCGCACGTCGTTGTTGCCGAGCACCTGCCGGCGGTCACGCACCGCGCAAGTCCCGGTCGCGAGCTCCCCGAGCCGCAGGTGGCGCGGCTTGAGCGGGTGGTTGGGCACCCGCACCTGGTCGGGCAGCTCCCAGACCTGGCTGTCGACCACCGCCGACGGCACGCCCCGGTGGTAGAGCAACGAGGAGTCCGAGGAGAAGCCCTCCTCCCCCATCAGCTCCTCGCGGTAGAGGTTGCCGTCCCCGTCGCGGAACTGGGTGTGCCGCTTCTGCGGGACCTCGCCGACCTGCCGGTAGTACGCCATCTGCCTGTCCGTCCGATATCCGGATGCTGCGTGCCGTTATCCGGGACACAGCATAGGCGACCGGCAGGCTGCGTCTAGGCGGTCGTCGCGGCGCTGCCCTGGTAGGCGCGGGCGAGGTAGGAGACGAAGTGGTGCACGCCGTCCTCGTCGGGCGCCAGCGGGCCGGGCTCGTAGCCGGGCGCCTTCATGCCGCGCTGCACCGATTCGCAGGCCGCCCAGTCCTGCCGGTTGGTGAGGTCCCAGAAGTCCACGGCGTACGACGGGTCGAAGCCCTCGGCCGCCGCGGTCTCGCGCGGGAACGCCCACGAGCAGCGGATCCGGGTGAGGTCGGGGGTGAGCGGCGTGAGCAGGTGGCTCATCACGTAGTCGGGGTGCAGGCTGATGAGCAGGTTGGGCAGGACCGCGACGTACATGACCGTGCGCCGCTCGTGCTCGTCGAGGCGCTTGATCGCGGTGCCGCCGCTGCGGCCGTCGAGCGACATCGTCTCGGCGCCGGTGCGCAGGTCCATCCAGCCGCCGACCCAGTCGCCGTCGGTCTCGATGTTCTCGCCGCTGTCGGGCGGGCTGACCCGGCACAGCTCCGGGTGGATCATCGAGCAGTGGTAGCACTCCTGGTAGTTCTCCACCACGACCTTCCAGTTCGCGGCGACGTCGTACTCGTGCACCTCGGGAGTCACCAGCTGGTCGGCGTCGTAGTCCGCGACGATGGCCTCGAGGTCGCCGACGTGCTCGGTGAAGGGGCCCCCGCGGCCGGCGCGGTCGACGAAGACCCAGCCGTGCCACTCCTGCACGGCGACCGGCTTGAGGCCGAGGGCCGCCTTGTCGAGGTCGACGTCCTGGTGGCCGGGCGCGCCGATCAGGCTGCCGTCGAGCCGGTAGCTCCAGGCGTGGTAGGGGCACACGATCGCGCGGGTCGTGGTCGAGCTGCCGCACGGCAGCAGCTCGTGGCCGCGGTGCCGGCAGGCGTTCTCGAAGCCGCGCAGCACGCCCTCCTTGTCGCGGGTCAGGAGCACGCCGTACTCGCCGACGTTCTCCGCGGCCATGCCGCCGGTCGCGATGTCGGTCGAGCGACCGACGCAGATCCAGCCGCCGAAGAGGTGCTCGCGCTCCCACGCCAGCACCGCGTCGTCGAGGTACGCCGAGCGTGGCAGGCACCGGCTCTGGCCGAGCGGCGCGAGCGCGAGGGCCACCTGGGCCGGGTCGAGCGGAGCGGGCGGGATGGTTCCGGTGGCCAGCATGGCGCCGCCTTTCGGGTGCGACTGAACGGCTGTTCAAGCATGCTAGCCCCGGCCGGGCGGCCTTGTCACCGCCTCCGCGCCGTGAATAGACTGAACAGTCAGTCAGCCATGCGACCGCGAGTCCGAGGAGCCCTGATGACCACCACCGCAGGCGTGCTGAGCGACCTGCTCGACACCGTCATCGCCGAGGAGACCGAGGCGTTCGTGGCGCGGCAGCCCACCAGCCGGGCCTTCCGCGACCGGGCCACCCACCTCGCCGGCGGCGCGACGTCCAACTGGCAGATCGCCGACCCGCAGCCGGTGTGGATCAGCCACGGCCGCGGCTCGCGGATCTGGGACGTCGACGGCTGCGAGTACTCCGACTTCCACGGCGGGTACGGCGTGGCCCTGGCCGGGCACGCGCACCCCGCGATCGTCGCCGCGGTGACCGAGCGGGTCGGCCGCGGCACCCACTTCGCCCAGCCGACCGAGGACGCCATCGCGGTCGCGGACAACCTCGCCGAGCGGTTCGGGCTGCCGCTGTGGCGCTTCGGCAACTCCGGCACCGAGGCCACCATGGACGCCGTCCACCTGATGCGCGCCGCCACCGGCCGCTCGCGGATCCTCAAGGTCGAGGGCGGCTACCACGGGCACCACGACTCGGTGGAGGTCTCCGTGCTGCCCGAGGCCGATGACGACATCGGCCCGCGCGAGCGCCCGCACAACGTGCTCGACAACAGCGGCATCCCGACCGAGATCACCGACCTCGTCACCGTCGTCCCCTTCAACGACCTCGAGGTCGTCGCGCAGGTGCTCGACGAGCACCCCGGCGAGGTCGCCGGGATGATCGTCGAGCCGGTGATGATGAACGCCGGCATCATCCACCCGCTCCCCGGCTACCTCGCCGGGCTCAAGGAGCTGCTGCACCGGCACGGCGCGCTGCTCGCCTTCGACGAGGTGAAGACCGGCATGACCGTCGGCCCCTCCGGCGTCACCGGCATCCAGGGCGTCACCCCCGACCTCGTCTGCCTGGCCAAGGCGATCGGCGGCGGTGTGTCGACCGCCGCCATCGGCGGCACCGACGAGGTGATGTCGCTGATCGCGGACGGCGGCTACGAGCAGGTCGGCACCTTCAACGGCAACCCGCTCGCGATGGCCGCGGCGCGCGCGATGCTCACCGAGGTGCTCACGCCCGCGGCGTACACCCACCTCGAGCACCTCCGCACCCGCATGGAGACCGGGCTGCAGGGCGTCATCGACGAGCACGCGCTGCCGTGGCGGGTGATCACGGCCGGGGCCAAGGGCTGCGTC
The DNA here is from genome assembly GCF_042657275.1 of Nocardioides taihuensis. Lineage (NCBI taxonomy): Bacteria > Bacillati > Actinomycetota > Actinomycetes > Propionibacteriales > Nocardioidaceae > Nocardioides > Nocardioides taihuensis. The sequence continues at coordinate 205,996 of NZ_JBHSKD010000008.1, read as the reverse complement.
TCGTTCCTGCCCGACGAGGTGCACGACTTCCGCGACTTCCTCACCCTCGACGGCCGCTACGGCCACGCGCACTGGCTGGTGCAGCACAACCGCGGCGCCTTCCTGCCGCCGTGGGGCAAGGTCGAGCAGTGGCTGATGTCGGTGCAGCACACCGACGAGGACGTCGACCGCTTCGTCGCGAACTTCGCCCACCTCGCCGAGCGCCTCACCCGCTGACCCGTCGAAGTGACGGCTCGACTACAGGCCGAGCTCGCGGTGGGCGACGTCGAGCGCCAGCCTGCGCGCCCGCTCGCCGTCGACGACCGGGTCGTCGAGGGCCACCTGCACGACGAGCCCGTCGAGCAGCGCGGCCCAGACCTGGGCGAAGTGGGCGACGTCGACCGTGGCGATCTCGCCCTCGTCGACGCCGGCCTGCACCACGCGGGTGATCAGGTCGCGCCACTGCTCGTCGAGCGCGGCGCGGTCCTTCTTCACCTCCGGGTGGCGGAAGGCCTGCGCCCAGAGGTCGAACCAGAGCCCCCAGTCCTCCGGCACCTCGCCCTTGTCGGGCAGGACCCACGTGGCCAGGGTGTCGAGCCGCGCGCTCAGCGAGGTGGTCTCGGCGAGCAGCGCCTCGACGTTGACGTAGAACGCCCGCTCGGAGAACCGCAGGGCCTCGGTGAGCAGGCTGTCCTTGGTGCCGAAGTAGTAGATGACGAGCGCCGGGCTGGCGCCGACCCGCGCCGCGACGTCGGCGATGCGGGTGTCGGAGAAGCCGCGCTCGGCGATCAGCTGCGCGGCAGCAGCGAGCATCTGGTCACGCCGTACGTCGGCGACGGCCTCCCCCTGCTCGGCCTGCTGCTTCCCGGCCACACCACAACCTTCCGCGCGAGACGCCCGGACGGCCCCGGACGCTTGTCGGGGAAACTATCACGCACCTAGACTGAACAGTCAGTCAGGATGGCGCCCGGAACGGACGGTACCCATGGTGGATGCACGCCTGCGCCGGATGCTGGAGGCGCGGTCGGTCGCCGTCGTGGGCGCGAGTGACCGGCCCGACTCGTTCGGGTGGCGGCTGACGACCGAGGCGCTGCGCAGCCCCGGCTACGAGCGCGTCCACCTCGTGAACCCGACCCGCCCGACGGTCGCCGACCGGCCCTGCCTGCCCTCGCTCGCCGCAGTGCCCGAGCCGGTGGACCTCGTGCTGCTCGGCGTCCCCGACCACGCGCTCGTCGACCAGGTCCGCACCGCCTCGGCGCGCGGTGACGGCGGCGCGGTGGTCTTCGGCCCGGCGAACGGCGTGCGCGACGCGCTGGCCGAGGCCGCCGACGGGCTCGCGATCTGCGGCGGCGGCTGCATGGGGTTCGTGCACCCCGGCGCGGGCGTGCGCGCGATCGGCTACCTCGAGCGCGACCCCCTGACACCCGGGCCGGTCGCGCTGGTCACCCACTCCGGCTCGGTGTTCTCGGCGATGCTGCGCACCCACCGTCGGCTCGACTACTCCCTGGCCGTGTCGTCGGGGCAGGAGCTGGTCACCGAGGCCTCGAGGTACGTCGACTACGCGCTGTCGCTGCCCGAGACCCGCGTCGTGGGGCTGGTGCTCGAGACCCTGCGCGACGCGGAAGGGATGCGGGCCGCGCTCGCCACGGCCGCCGACCACGACGTGCCGGTCGTGGCCCTCACCGTCGGCACCTCGACGCGCGGCCAGGACCTGGTCGGCGCCCACTCCGGCGCCCTCGCCGGGTCGGACGCCGCGTGGGAGGCGCTGTTCGCGGCGTACGGCGTGCACCGCGTCGACGACCTCGGCGAGCTCACCGACAGCCTCGAGCTCTTCGCGGTCGGGCGGCGGGTGCGCGGGCGCCACGGTGGCATCGCGACCGTCCACGACTCCGGGGCCGAGCGGGTCCTGGTCGCCGACGTCGCCGAGCGGCTCGGCGTGCCGTTCGCGCCGCTCACCACCCCCACGGTCGAGAAGCTCGGGCGGCTGCTCGAGCCCGGCCTCGCCGCCACCAACCCGCTCGACGTCTGGGGCACGGGCTCGGGCGCCGAGTCGATCCTGACCGGCTGCCTGCTGGCGCTGGCCGACGACGAGCAGGTCGACGTGGTCGCGCTCGCGGTGGACCTGGTCGAGGAGTACGACGGGGACGAGGCGTTCCCGCGCGCTCTGCACCGGCTGGCCGGGCACACGGGCAAGCCGGTCGTGGTGCTGTCGAACCTGTCGGCCGCGATCGACCAGGAGCTCGCCGCCGACCTGCGCTCGCGCGGGATCCCGGTGCTCGAGGGCACGCGCTCCGGGCTGCGCGCCCTGGGCCACCTGCTCGACCAGGCCGCGCCGCCGGTGCGGGCAGACCCGCAGGTCGACGAGGACCGGCAGGCCCGGTGGGCCCGGCGGCTCGCGTCCGGGGCGCCGGTCGACCCGCTCGCGCTCGCGGCCGACTACGGCGTCGACGTGGTCTCCTCGCGCGTGGTCACCGACGTCGACGGCGCGGTGGCGGCGGCCGGGGAGCTCGGCTACCCCGTGGTGCTCAAGACCGGCGCCGCCGAGGTGCTGCACAAGGTCGACGTCGACGGCGTGCGCCTCGACCTCCGCGACGAGGACGCCGTCGCCGCGGCGTACGCCGACCTGGCCGCACGCCTCGGCGAGGTCGTCGAGGTGCAGCGGCAGGTGCCGGCCGGCGTCGAGGTCGCGCTCGGCGTGCACCAGGACCCGCTGGTCGGGCCGTTGCTGGTCGTCGCGTCCGGTGGCACCCTCGTCGAGCTGCTGCGCCAGCGGGCCGTGGCGCTGCCACCGGTCTCCCACGACGAGGCGGGTGCGCTGGTCGTGTCGCTGCCGCTGTCCGCGCTCCTCGACGGCCACCGCGGCGGCCCGCCCCTGGCCCGCGACGCGCTCACCCGCGCCGTGGTCGGCGTCGCCCAGCTCGCCCTCGAGCTCGGCGACCACCTCACCGGCCTCGACCTCAACCCGCTCGTCGTCGGCCCCGACGGCGCGATCGCGGTCGACGGCCTGGTCGTCAGGTAGAGCCACCGCCGTCGCGGGTTCATCACCGCCTGCGGGCGAACCGGCCAGCGCGCAGCCGCCCTCACCCGGGCCACGTCACGCGAAGGGCGTCACGACGCCCGCCCGCCCGAGCCGGTCGAGGTCATCGGCCACGCCCGTCACCTCGACGAGCCGCAGGTGGTCATGGGTGATGAACTCGACGAGACGCCGGGTCAACAGCCTGCCCGTCGGCGCCAACGTCCCGAGCGGCGTCGGCAGCGGGCCGACGTGCACCCCGCTCTGCGACAGGAGCAGTGCGGTTCTCGTGCCGTCGTCGATCCGGTCCACGGTCACCTGCCGGAAGTCCGTGAGCGCGGCATGGACGCGCCGTACCCGCTCGACGATCGCCTCGACGGCAACGGGCTCGCCGTTCACGCGCTAGGGATCGGCGTAGACGGACCGGAAGCGGTCGACCGCCGACGCATCGTCAGGTGGCGTCGCCCAGAGGACCAGCATGCGACCGGGTGGGTCGTCCCCGTGTCCCCACCGCGGCGGTCACCCATGCCCCGATGCTCGCACACGGACCGACCTGGACAGGCGTGGGCGAGCGCGGCTGGAGTCGTCAGGTAGCCGACTCGGGGAACGGCAGCGCGATCGGGTCGGGGGCGAGCCGGCTGCGGCCCCGGGCGTCGAAGCGGTCGAGCCCGAGGTCGGTCACGTCGACGAGGTCCGTGGTGCCGGTGGTGACCAGGTCGGCGGCGACGCTGGAGACGCCCGGGCCCCACATCATCCCGTGGCCACCGGCCGCGGCGACCACGGCGCCGGGCACCGGCCCGTCGTCGGTGAGCAACGGACCGAGGATCGGCAGGTGGTCGGGGGTGTAGTCGATGGTGGCCGCCCAGGTCCGGCGCAGGCCGAGCTCGGCGGTCACCGGCACCAGCGTCGCGATCCGGCGGCGCATGGTGTCGTAGTAGGCCCAGTCGAAGTCGCGGGCCTCGCCCGGGGGCTCGTCGGGGTTGCTCATCCCCCACATCAGCCCGCCCGCCTCCGGGCGCCAGTAGATGCCGGAGGCGACGTCGAAGACCATCGGCAGCCGGTCGGGCGCGAGGCCGGGGTGCGGCTCGGTCACGACGACCTGGTGCCGCGTGCCGCCCGAGGGGATGGTGACGCCGGCGGCCCGCCCCACCTCGGCGAGCGTCGGCCCGCCCGTGAGCACCACCCGCTCGGTCGCGATCTCGCCGGCGGTGGTGCGCACGCCGAGGACCCGGTCGCCGTCGCGGTGGAGGCCGGTGAACGCCGTACGCTCCACGACGTGCACGCCGGCCGCGACCAGCGCCGCGGTGTAGGCGAGCACGTTGCGCGGCGGGTCGATGTAGCCGTCGCCGGGGGCGTAGGAGCCGCCCTGCGTCTGGCCCGTGGCCATCGCGGGGTTGAGCTCGTCGAGCTCGTCGGGGTCGACCCAGCGCACGTCGAGGCCCAGCGCCTGCTGCATCGCGATCCGCTCGTGGGCCTGCGCCACCTGGTCGTCGGAGAAGCACGGCATCGAGTAGCCCTGCGCGACGAAGCCCGAGTCGAGCGGCACCCGGTCGGGCTGGGAGACGTAGAAGTCGCGGGTGAACAGACCGAGCCGGACGGCGACCTCGGTGCCGCCCTGGGCGCGCACCATCCCGGCCGCGCGCGGGCTGGCCCCGGCGCCGAGGGTGTCGCGCTCGAGCAGGACGACGTCGGTCAGCCCGGCCTCGCGGAGGAACCACGCGCACCAGGCGCCGATGGTGCCGCCGCCCACGACGACGGCGTCGGCGGTGCGCGGAAGGGCGCTGGTCACACCGGCGAGCGTGCCATAGACTGAACAGTCAGTCAACGACGCCGGACCCGACGAAGAGGTGGTGCCGTGTACGGCCTGAGCTCCGACGACCTCGACCTCCAGCGCCGCGCACGCGCCTTCGCCGACGAGCTCATCGAGCACGAGGAGACGGCCGAGGAGAACGGCGGCCGCCTCCCCGACGACGTCGTCCGGGCGCACCACGACCGGGCCATCGCCCTCGGGCTCTTCGCCACCAACATGCCGACCTCGGTCGGCGGCCGCGGCTGCACCTCCCTGCAGCAGGTGCTGGTGCAGGAGCAGGCCGGCCGTGTCACCAACGGCATCGCGTGGTGCATGGCGACGCCGCCGGCGTGGTGGGCCGACGTCGCCAGCGACTACCAGCGCGAGCGGTGGCTGCTGCCGACGGTGCGCGGCGATATGGAGGAGTGCTACGCGATCACCGAGGAGGGCGCGGGCTCCGACGTCTCCGACATCGTCGCCACCGCGCGCCGCGAGGGCGACGAGTACGTCCTCGACGGGGTCAAGTGGCACGTCACGTCGTTCCACGAGTCCAGCTACGTCTTCTTCCAGGCCGCCCTCACCAGCGGGCCGCACGCCGGCGGCCAGGCGCTGTTCGTCGTCGACAAGGACACCCCGGGCGTACGCGTGGTCCGCACGCCGGCGTACACGCACACGCTGGCGCACGGGCACCCGATCGTCGCCTTCGAGGGCGTACGGGTGCCGGCCAGCCACCTCGTCGGCACCGAGGAGGACGGCATGTCCTTCGTCTACGAGTGGTTCCGCTTCGAGCGGCTGATGGTCGCCGCCCGCTGCCTCGGCGCGACCGAGCGGCTGGTCGAGGAGACGACGTCGTTCGCGCGCGCCCGGGTCGTCGGGGGCGAGCGGCTGCTCGACCGCCAGCTCGTGCAGGCGATGCTGGCCGACAGCCTGACCGAGCTGTTCGCGGCGCGGTCGATGCTCTACGAGACCGCACGCTCGATCGACGAGGGCGTCGACCGCAAGGTGCTGCACGCGCGCTGCTCGATGGTGAAGCTCTTCGCCTCCGAGACGGCGGGTCGGGTCGCCGACCGCGCCGTGCAGGTCTTCGGCGGCCGGGGCTACATGCGCGAGAACGTCGCGGAGCGCCTCTTCCGCGAGATGCGGGTGGAGCGGATCTGGGAGGGCGCCAGCGAGGTGCAGCGCCTGATCATCGCCGACCAGCTCGCCAAGCGCGGCCGGGCCGCCCTGGTCTGAGCGCCCGCGTCAGTGGCGCTTGCGGCGGTCGCGCTTGGACTGGTTGCGGCGGCGCGCCCGCTCGCGCCGCTCGGGGCTGCCGTGGGGGGTGCGCGATGCGTTGTGGACGCCGTGCGGGACGGGCGGCCGTGGCCCCTTCTGCCTGGGTCGCGACCGCATGACGAACCACACGACCACGGCCAGGATCGCCACGGCGAAGAAGACGATGACGTACCACATGGCCCCGCCCTTCCGTGCCGGCCGACGACCGGCGCTCTCCACTCCCCCGGGGCAGGCTAGCCCCCGACGGGGGCCTCCGGGCGGAGTCTCGCCATGACTAGAGTCGCCCGGGTGACCTACTCCGCCGACGACCTCGTCCCCACCTGGGTCGGGCTCGTGGACGACGCCGCCGTCTTCCCGCCGGGCGACGCACCGCTGCACGACGCGGCCAGCGCCCACGTCGCGCGGAGGTCGGAGTGGTGGGCCGACCTGGTCGGCCCGCTGGTGGTCCGCGACACCGACCTGCCCCTGCTGCGCGGCAGCCCGGCCCGGCTCTCGGTCGTGGTGACCGGCGGCGCCGGGCAGGTGGGCGGCCCACCCGCCGTGGCATCGCGCCTCGGCCTCGCACTGGCCGGCCTCGAGGTCGCGCTGCGCGACCTCGACGACCTGGCCGGCAACGCGCGCCGGGTCGTCGCCGCAGTCGATGCCGCGCAGGCGGCGGGCACGCTCGACGACGACGTGCCGGTCTTCGTGGAGCTGCCGCAGGCCGAGCCCTCGGCGTCGTGGCTCGCGGCGGCCGACGAGGTCGCCGCGGCCGGGCTGCGGCTGAAGCTGCGCACCGGCGGGCTCGAGGCGGCGGCCTTCCCGTCCGCCGCGACGCTGGCCGCGTGGGTCGACGCGGCGCTCGACCGCGAGACGCCGTTCAAGTGCACGGCGGGCCTGCACCAGGCGCTGCGGCACCGCGACCCGGAGACCGGCTTCGAGCACCACGGCTTCGTCAACCTGCTGACCGCGACCGCCCGCGCCTTCGACGGTGCCGGGCGCGACGAGGTGGTCGCGGTCCTCGACGACGCGGAGCCCGGCTCCGCGATCGGCCGCGCCATCGACACCGACCTCGCCGCCGGGCGACGGTGGTTCACGTCGTTCGGGTCGTGCTCGGTGACCGAACCCCTCGAGTCGCTCGTCGCGACCGGACTGCTGGAGGACCTGTGAACGAGCCCACGACCGACAGCTGGGTGGAGGGCGCCACCGGCTCCCCCTTCGACGTCGACAACCTGCCGTACGGCGTGTTCTCGCTGCCCGGCGAGGAGCCGCGGGTCGGTGTGCGGATCGGCGACCACGTGCTCGACCTCTCGCCCGTCGCTGCCTCCGAGATGCTCGACGTCCACCAGGCGTTCCAGCAGCCCACGCTGAACGCGCTGATGGCCGAGGGCCGGGCGGTGCGGCAGAGCCTGCGCAGCTGGCTCACCGGCCTGCTGACCGACGAGACCGAGCGCGACCTCGTCGAGCCGCACCTCGTGCCGCTGGCCGACGTCGAGCTGCACCTGCCGGTCGCCGTCGGCGACTACGTCGACTTCTACGCCTCGCTCGAGCACGCGACCAACGTCGGGCGGATCTTCCGCCCCGACGCCGAGGCGCTGCTGCCGAACTGGCGTCACCTGCCGGTCGGTTACCACGGCCGCGGCGGCACGGTCGTGGCCAGCGGCACCGAGATCGTGCGGCCGTGCGGCCAGCGGAAGGCCCCGGGCGACGACGCGCCGACGTACGGCCCGAGCACGCGTCTCGACATCGAGGCCGAGCTCGGGTTCGTGGTCGGCACCGGCACGGCGCTCGGCGACCGGGTCGGCGTCGACGACTTCGCCGACCACGTGTTCGGCGTGGTCGGGCTCAACGACTGGTCGGCGCGCGACATCCAGGCCTGGGAGTACGTGCCCCTCGGCCCCTTCCTCGGCAAGTCGTTCGGCACGTCGGTGTCCCACTGGGTGACGCCGCTCGAGGCGCTCGACGCCGCGTGGACCGACCTCCCCGGCCAGGACCCCGAGCCGCTCCCCTACCTCGCACCCGACCGCGCCCGCGGGCTCGACATCGACGTCGAGGTGGTGCTCAACGGCGAGGTCGTCAGCCGCCCGCCGTACGCGTCGATGTACTGGTCGCCCGCCCAGATGCTCGCCCACCTGACGGTGAACGGCGCCTCGGTGCGCCCGGGCGACCTCTTCGCCTCCGGCACGATCAGCGGCGCCGAGCGCGAGCAGCGGGGCTCCTTCCTCGAGCTGTCGTGGGGCGGCCAGGAGCCCTTCGGCGACGGGCGGACCTTCCTCGAGGACGGCGACGAGGTCGTGCTGCGCTACACCGCGCCGGGCACCCGCGGCGGCCGGATCGCGCTCGGCGAGGTGTCCGGCAGGATCGCGCCCGCCCGGACGTGAGGCACGTCGTACGACGGCAGACTGGAACACGTTCTAGTCGTGTCGGTACGGTCGCGCCATGGGCCTGATGACCCCGCTGGCCGTCCGGATCGGCGCGATCGGATGGATGCCGCGGCTGCTGCCGCAGATCGTCGCCGTGGACACCACGCTCCAGCGCGTGACGCGCGGGAAGGTGAGCGTTCTCGACCTCGCGGGCCTGCCCAACCTCGCGCTGACGGTGCCGGGTCGCCGGACCGGGATCCTCCGCACCACACCCCTGCTCGGCGTGCCCGACCGGGGCACCTGGCTCGTGGCCGGGTCCTACTTCGGCGGCCCCGACATGCCCCTGTGGGTGGGCAACCTGCGCGCCGCCGAGTTCGCCGAGGTCTCGGTCGACGGACGGCGCAGTCGCGTCACCGGCGAGGAGCTCGAGGGAGCCGAGCGGGCGGAGGCCTGGCAGGTGCTGCTCCGGACCTGGCCGAACTTCGCGGTGTACGAGGAGCGCACCGACCGGGTGATCCCGGTCTTCCGCCTCACCCCGGCCTGAACCCGGGGCCGGGTGCGTGGATAGGGAGCACGTCAAGGTCCTGACCGACGCCTCTGGTCGAGCCGAGCATCGCATCGGACGCTGAGGGTGGTCGGACGAAAGGGGTGACCCCCGTGGAGGTCCTTGTCCGCATGATCCTGGGCTTGCTCCTCGTCGCGCACGGCCTGGTCCACCTGTTGTGGTTCGCACCCAGCGACGACCCGGCGTGGCCGTTCCGGCTCGACCGGTCACGGCTGCTGCCAACAGCGACCCGCACACCCGTCGCGGTGGGGCTGATCGCCCTCGTGGTCGCGGCGTTCGCGCTGCTGGGCCTCGCCGTGTGGGGAGTCCCCGGCCTCACGTCGCTCTGGTCGGTCCTGGCGATCGGGGCCGCCGTTGCGTCCCTCGCCGCGCTGGTGCTGTTCTGGGACCGTCGGCTCCTCTGGGGCGCCGCGATCGACGTGGCCCTCCTTGTCGTGGCGTTGTGGCTTCCCGCCTGGACGGACCGCCTCGGATGACGGTCGACCGACATCCGTTCGTGCCGCGGTTCGCGTGTGGACGCAACGCACGCGTCTCCGCACAGGACCTCCGGTTGCTGGTCCGCACCGGTCGGGAGCGCGGGCGGCTGGCTACCCTGCAGGCGTGCAGTACGGCCAGTACCCCGACCCCTCGCTGACCATCGCCCACCTCAGCGACCCCCACCTGCTCGCCGACTCGAAGCAGTACGGCGTGATCGACACCGAGGCCGGACTGGCCCTCGCCCTCGAGCGGCTGCGACGCCTCGACCCGGCCCCCAGGGCGCTCGTGTTCACCGGCGACCTGGCCGACAAGGCCGAGCCCGCGGCGTACGACCGGCTGCGCGCCATGGTCGAGCCGGCCGCGGCCGAGATCGGGGCCGTGGTCGTCTGGGTGATGGGCAACCACGACGAGCGCGAGCCCTACGCGAAGGCGCTGTTCGGCGAGGAGGGCGACCGCCCGCAGGACCGCGTGCACGACGTCGACGGCCTGCGGATCGTGGCGCTCGACACCAGCGTGCCCGGCTACCACCACGGCGACCTGACCGACGCGCAGCTGGCCTGGCTCGCGGACCTGCTCGCCACACCGGCCCCGCGCGGCACGGTGCTGGCGATGCACCACCCGCCGATCCCGGTGCCGATGATGCGGCCGGCCGAGATCATCGAGCTCGACGGCCAGGACGCGCTGGCCGAGGTGGTGCGCGGCACCGACGTGCGGGCGATCATCGGCGGGCACTTCCACTTCACGTCGTGGTCGACGTTCGCGGGCATCCCGGTGTCGGTGGCCTCGGCCAGCTGCTACACCAGCGACCCGGCGCCGCTCGACCGGTTCATCTCCGGCGTCGACGGCCACCAGGCGTTCACCATGCTGCACCTGTACGACGACCAGGTGGTGCACACGGTCGTGCCGCTGGCCGACGCCCCGGAGGTGACCGGGTTCCCCTCCGACGTGCGGGCCCAGGTCGAGGCGCTGAGCGCGGCCGAGCGCCGCGACATCCTGTCGCGCAAGGACTCGGCGTTCTACGCCTCCGACCCCGGGATCTGACCCGGGGCCCGGCTCAGACGCCCTCGTGGTTGCCGATGCCGGGATGCACGAACGGGACGCCGGCCCGCATCTGCTCGACGGCACCGGGGTGCACGCGGCGCAGGTGCGCCAGGGCACGGCGGCGGTAGCGGAGCACCTGGACGGCGCCGAGCGCCCAGAAGGCGTACTGCACGCAGAACGCCGCACGGAAGTCGTCGAGGTCGTAGGCGTCGACGCCGCCGGGCGCCCGCACCTGCAGCACGACCCCGACCAGCCCGATCGTCAGCAGCGAGGCCAGGAAGCCACCGACGTTGACCATGCCGTTGGCCCGGCCGACCGCCTCGACGGGCGTGAAGGTGCGGGCCAGGTCGAAGCCCACCATCGACGCCGGGCCGCCGCTGGCCGTGACGCACACCAGCACCACGAGCAGCCAGAGCGGCGCGGGCTCGGTGCGCAGCAGCACGACCGTCCACACCACGACCATGATGGCGACGACGCCGAGGACCAGCCACGAGCGGTAGTAGGGCAGCCGGCCCACGAGCCAGCCCAGCACGATGCCGCTGAGCACCACCCAGACGGTCATCAGCATCAACAGCCCGCCCGCCGTACCGGAGGAGAGGCCCTGGCCGCTGACCAGGAACGGGTAGCCCCACAGCAGCGCGAAGACGGTCATCGAGAACTGCGAGACGAAGTGCGACCACATCCCCAGGCGCGTGCCGGGGTTGCCCCAGACCGTGCGCAGCGACCCGGCCAGCGCGCGCAGCTTGAGGCGCTCCACGCCGTGACGGCGGTACGGCGAGTCCTTGACCAGCAGCGCGACCGCCACCATCAGCACCAGCCCGACCGACGACGCGAGCGCGAAGGCGCGGGTCCAGCCGAGGGTGTCGAGGGCGAGGGCGAGGGGCGCAGCGGCCACGATCGCACCCACCTGCCCGACCTGGCCGGTGAGCTGGGTGACCACCGGCGCCTGGCGCACGAGGAACCACACGGACACCAGCCGGATCACGCTGACGAACACCATCGCGTCGCCGCCGCCGAGCACCGCGCGCGCGAGCACCGCGACCGGGAACGACGTGGCGAAGGCGAACGCCAGCTGGCCGGCCGTCATCAGGACCAGCCCGACCAGCAGCACGCGCTGGGAGCCGTACCGGTCGAGCAGCACGCCGACCGGGACCTGCATCGAGGCGTACACCACCAGCTGGAGCACCGTGAAGAGCGCCAGCTGGGTGGCCCCGATGTGGAAGCGGTCGGCGGCCAGCAGCCCGGCCACACCGAGCGAGCTGCGGTGGAAGACGGCGAGCGCGTAGACCGACAGCGCGACCAGCCAGATCACCCACGCCCGGCGGCGGCCGATGTCGTGGACCTGCTCCGGCGCGCTCATCGCCCGCCGACGCTACCGCCCGGGGTGGGCGGTCGCGCCGGTCAGGGTCGTCGGGTCACGGCTCGAGAGCCGCGAGCTCCTTGTCGATCTCCTTGGCCTGGACCTTGACCTCCTTGCGCAGCTGCTTGATCGCGTGCAGCTCCGCCTTCTCGACGGCCTCGCTGATGGTGAGGTCGCCGATGACGAGCAGGGCGGCCTCGCCCTCGTCGATCAGCTCGCCGAGCTCCTTGACGTCGGAGCGCGACAGGCCGCCCCACAGGTGACCGGCGATGCCGCCGGCCGCGCCGAGGACGGCGGCCGAGCCGATGATCGACGGCGGGAAGAGCACGCCGAGCGCGGCACCGGCGGCGACGCCCCACCAGGCACCCTTGCGGGTCGAGGTCTCGTCCTTGTTGACGTGGATCTTGCCCTTGTCGTCCTTGGTGACGACGGCAGCGTCGAAGTGCCCGACGGCGTCGACGGCGTGGAGCGCCTTGACGACGTCGTAGTCCGCCTGCGCGGCGGCCTCGTCGGGGTAGGTGGCGATGTACAGGAAGACGCCATCAGGGTCGGCCATGGCTGGTCCCTCTCGTAGTCGGACAGGTGCGGTGCCACCCACGCAAGCACTGCCTCTCCCCGGCGGCATCGTCCGGCACGGATGGGCTGTCAGCCGGGAACGGGCACCGACTCCGCCTCGTCGCCCGCGGACGGGTCGGTGGGAGCAGCGTCGTGCTCGTGGTAGGCGAGGCCGTGGAAGTAGGCGTAGGTGAGGAGCAGCGTCAGGAAGGGCCCGACGAGGGCGGTGACCACCCCGGGCAACAGGTTCACGAGCAGGAAGGGCGCCTGCACGACCAGGAGCACCAACGACCCCAGGAGGCCGCCGAGCACGCCGCTGACGAGGAGCATGAAGACCACCAGCCCCACCAGCTTGGGAACCTGCCCCCGCACCAGGTGCGCGCTGCGCCGCAGCGCCCGGTAGCCCCAGGTGGGCTCCAGCACCGTGACCGGCAGGATCAGCGCCCCGGCCAGGACCAGCACGAAGGCGAGGGGAGCGAGGAACACGGTGACCAGGAGCAGGCCGGCCAGGAGGATCACCATGACCTGGGTACCGAGCACCGGGCCGGTGCGCCGGAGCGCGGACCGGTAGGCGGCGAGCACCCCCACCGGCCGCCCGGCGTCGAGCTCGGCCACGGCCCGCATGGTCGCCATCTGGGCCAACAGCGCGACGAACGCGGTGGCCAGCCCGAGGCACAGGGTGACGGCGGCGCTCGCCCCCGAGAGCTGCTGGTCGACCGACTGGCCGAGCGGCTCGACGACGAGCTGCTGCACCACGCCGTTGACCAGGGAGGCGAGCGCCACCACCAGCCCGATGCCGAGGAAGAGCCGCCACCGCGTGCGGTACACCAGCCACGCCACCGAGACGGTCTGGCCGAAAGTGCGCTGCTGCTGCAGCGGGAAGGGCTCCGAGCGGCGCCACGACGTACGGCGCACCAGCCACACCACGACCGCCAGGACGAGTGCCAGTCCGAGGACGACGGGGACGGGGTTGGAGGTGAACTGCAGCAACGTGACCGACACCTCCCCCACGGCCCCGCAGAAGAAGGCGGTCGTCTGGCCGCCGTAGAGGGAGCCGCCCGGCACGGCGTAGCTGCGGTCCATCGTGTCGGACGACCAGGTGAAGGGAGCCGTCCACCGCTCCTTGGTGCTCGGACCGGTCGGGCCCTCGTAGATCGACCGGGGCTCGTGCTGGCCCCACAGCCCCTGGTAGCCGAGCCACGGGTACGCCGTCCTCGCCGCGGCGGGGTCGGCGGGGATGGTCCGCACCACCGGCGTCACGCCCGGGTCGGTGCCGAGCGTGGTGTCGCAGCCCAGGCCCTGGGTGCGTGAGCGGAGCAGGAACAGGCCGGGCTCGAAGTGACTCGAGTGGGACCCCGCCGAGACGTACACGACCGGGTGCGTGCCGTCCTGCACGTCGAGCTTCGGGTCGTCCCAGGCCGAGCTCTCGGCGCTCTCGTGCTGCCCGTAGACGACCCGGGTGGGCGTGCTCTCCAGCGCCTGGGCCACGGAGTCCGCGTCGAACTCGACCTGGATGCCCTCCCAGTCGCTCTCGTGCTTGTTGTTGAAGTCGTTGAAGGGGTAGTAGAACCAGTACTGCAACGCCAGGCGCCCCGGGTACGCCGGCTCGGTGGCGACGTGGGCGTAGACGGTCGTCGGGGAGCGCGCCCACACGCGGTCGGCCCACTGCTCGTAGTCGCACCCGGGGCGCAGGGGGTCACCGGGGAAGTCGAGCGCGTAGCCGGGCAGCCCCGTCGACAGGGTCTTCGCGTCCGGGCCGATCGTGACCAGGTCGTCCTGCGTCCACGGGCCACGGAGCGCGACCGAGGGATCACCGAGCAGCAGGTCGACGTCGCTCGGGTGGTACGGCTCGCCCGCCCCGCACTGCTGGGGCTGTGCGACCAGCCGGATCAGCGGCGCGTACGTCTCGGCGAGCCGCTGCTCGCCGGAGGTGTCGGCGTGCGCGGTCGCCGGCAGCGCCAGCACGGCTCCGACCACGGCGGCGACGACGGCCAGCAGCGGGCGCAGCCGGCTCGCGGTCGACGTCACGGGTCTCCTCCGGTTCGGCGGACGGGGGTGGGCTCCAGCCGACGACATCCGCCTGCCCTCCGACAGGGCCGAAGGTCCCCGCGGGACCCGGGGCAGGTCCCGCGTCCGGTCAGCGGCGCGCGACGGCGACGACGACGCCCACGACGGCCAGGGCGGTGAGCCACCGGAGCGCCGTCGCCGCCACGTCAAGGTGCTGCCCTCGCCGGCCCAGCCGGTCGACGGCCTCGTCACGCACGGCGTTCGTCCAGCGCAGGGCCCGGTAGGCACCGGCCAGCCGCGCCCGGTCGGAGAGCCGGCTCCAGGTCGACCGGGCGTCGTGCCGGCGCGTCAGGTGCCGGCGGTCGTGCAGCACGAACGCCGCGGCGAGCGCGTAGGCGAGAGGGGCGATGAGCACGCGCAGCACCACGCCGACGGCCAGCACGGCCAGCGGTGTGGCCAGCGCGGGCAGCACCGTGTCCGGCGAGGTGACCTCGTCCATCCGGTCCTCGCTGCCGGTCGCCACGGCCACGGCGACGCCCGCCACGACGAGCAGGATCGAGGCCGTGCGCAGGCAGCGCAGCACGAGGACGGCCGTGGCGTCCCAGGACTCCGGGGCGAGTGCGCCGACGGCGTCCACCTCGCGGCCCGGTACGCCGTCCCGGGGCGCCGCCGGACGCCCCTCGCTCGCGGTCATGGGCCGGACGCTACCGAGGGCGCCGGCGCCAGCAGCATCCGCTCCGCCGCCCGGGTGAGCCGGGTTCGGTACGCACTCTCCGACCAGCCCCGCTCCCCCAGGAGGGTCTCGAGGACGTCGAAGCCCATGAGCGCCAGGAGGAGGTCGGCGGCCTCCCGGACGGTCCAGCCGGGATCCAGCACCTCGCCCTGCGCGAGGCGCCGGGCGACCCTGAGGGACGAGGCCCGCCAGTCCTGCTGGACGAGGTCCCAGTGCGCCGCGGCGTCCGGGTCGTCGTCCTTGACGCGCTGGACGGCCCGGGCCACGCGGAGCAGGCGTGGTTGGCAGCGGGCGAGGTGGGCGAACCACTCCGCGAGCAGGTCGCGCGCGTCGGTGACCGCCCACACCTGCGCGCCGGAGGCGGCGACCCCCACCTCGTCGTTGACGTGGTCGAACAGCGCGACCACCAGCGCCGTACGCGACTCGAAGTGCAGGTACAGCGAGCGTCGGGTGACACCGGCGCCCTCGGCGACGGCGGCCATGGTCAGCGCGGCGAAGCCGCCCTCCTCGACCAGCCGGTGCGCCGCCTCCAGCACGGCCTCGCGGGTGCGACGGCTCCGGGCGTTCTGCGGCTCCACGCGAGCATCCCTCCTCGGGAATGAACTACACACTGTGTGCTGTTCCTTGGGAACTACACAGGCAATGTACTTCTCAGGAGGAACCATGACCACCACCCCGTCTCCCGGGCGGCCGCGCGCCGGCCTGGCCCTCACCCTCCTCGCCGCGACCCAGTTCCTGCTGGTGCTCGACTCGGCGATCGTCAACGTCGCCCTGCCCTCCGTCCAGCACGACCTCGGCTTCGACGGCGAGCAGATCACCTGGGTGGTGAACGCCTACGGGCTCCTCTTCGCGGGACTGCTGCTGCTCGGCGGCCGCCTGGCCGACCTGCTGGGAGCGCGGCGGGTGTTCGTCGGCGGCCTCACGCTCTTCACCGCCGCGTCGGTCGCAGGGGCGCTGGCCGCCACGCCCGGCGGCCTGGTGGCGGCCCGTGGGGCCCAGGGCGCCGGGGCCGCCCTGGCTGCGCCGTCCGCGATGGCCCTGGCACTGATCCTCTTCCCGGCCGGCGCGGGACGTCACCGCGCCCTCGGACTGATGGGCGCCGCGGCCGGGCTCGGCGGGGCGTCCGGCTCCCTGCTCGGCGGCATCCTCACCGAGACGTGGGGCTGGCAGGCGATCCTGTGGATCAACGTGCCCGTCGGCGCCCTGGTGGTGGCCGGCGCCGTGGTCGCGTTGCCCGCCGGCCGGCTCACCGGTGCCCGCGGCCGCCTCGACGTGGCGGGAGCAGCCACCGTGACCACCGGCCTCGTGACCCTCGTCTACGGACTCGTCCTGGCCTCGCAGCGGGGCTGGACCTCCGGCCAGGCCCTGGCCGCGTTGGGCACGGCGGCCGGACTCCTCGCGGTGTTCGCCCTGGTCGAGGCGCGCGGCGAGCAGTCGCTGGTCCCACCGTCCCTGGCCCGGATCGGCTCCCTGCGCCGCGCGAACCTGGCGGCAGGTCTCAGCGCGATGGCGATGATGCCGATGTGGTTCCTGCTCACCGTCTACTTCCAGCAGGTCCGGGGGTACGGCCCGGTCGAGGCGGGCGCCGCCGTGCTGCCGGTCATCGCCATGCTCGTGCTCTTCAACTCCCTCGCCCACCGGATCATCGCGCGCACCGGCCTCCGGACGCCTCTCGCCGGCGGCCTGCTCATGGCCGCCGCCGGGCTCGCCTGGGTCGCCGACCTCGGCCCGGCGGGAGCGCCGTACGCGGCCGACATGCTGGCCCCCCAGCTCCTGATCGGCATCGGCTTCGGCATCGCCTTCATCGCGGGCACCGTCGCCGCCACCCAGGACGTTCCGCCGGAGAGGTCAGGCGTCGCATCCGGGATCTACACGACGGCGCAGCAGGTGGGGGGAGCCGTCGGTCTCGCGGTCCTGGCAGCGATCCCCGCCCGCGCCCAGCACGACGGGGCCCCCCTCGGCGACGCGTTGTCGCACTCGCTGCTCGTCGCGGCCGTCTTCGCGCTGGCAGCGGGCCTGGCCGCACTGCGTCTCGCTCCCCGCCGCGCGACGGACGGGCCGGCCGCCGGAGCGGTGGACGTTCCCCGGGCCGCCCGGCTCGAGATGACGGACCGCACCACCTGACGGGGGTCGACCTGCCCACCGACCGGCGAACGGCTCGTCCCCTCGTAAAGCACGAGACCCCCACACGAAGTGGGGGTCTGGCGGCCGGTGGTTGTCTCCACCACGTGGCAGGTGCAGGATTCGAACCTGCGTAGGCGTAAGCCGACGGATTTACAGTCCGCTCCCATTGGCCGCTCGGGCAACCTGCCGGACGTGTCACCGGGCCGGTGTTGGCCGGTCGGCAGCACGGCGGAACAATAGCGCAGGCACGCCGACGACCCGAAACCGCCGCAGGAGGATCCCCATGGCCGACTCGAGCTTCGACATCGTGAGCAAGATCGATCGTCAGGAGGTCGACAACGCGCTGGGTCAGACGGCCCGCGAGATCGCCACGCGGTTCGACTTCAAGGGCACCGGCGCGAGCATCGAGTGGCAGGGCGAGCAGGCGATCGAGATCTCCGCGTCGGCCGACGACCGCGCCAACGCGGTGCTCGACGTCTTCAAGGGCAAGCTGGTCAAGCGCAACCAGAGCCTGAAGATCCTCGACGCCTCGGAGCCGCGCCAGTCGGGCCAGCAGAGCAAGATCTCGATCACGCTCAAGGAGGGCATCAGCTCCGAGGACGCCAAGAAGATCTCCAAGCTGATCCGCGACGAGGGACCCAAGGGCGTCAAGGCGCAGGTCCAGGGCGACGAGCTGCGGGTGTCGTCGAAGAAGCGCGACGACCTGCAGGCCGTGATCGCGCTGGTCAAGGCCCAGGACTACGACTTCGCGGTGCAGTTCACGAACTACCGCTGAGGTTCACCCCCGCCACCCCCGCGCCAGACCGACCGTCGTGGCGACAGCGGCCGCGACACCGAGGGCACCGCGCACGTGGTTCATCGCCGTCCACCCACGCAGGTAGGTCGCCCACAGGTCGCCCGTGTGCGTGGCCGTGGGGTTCCAGGTGGCCAGCGCGTCGTTGCGCGGGACGTGGTACGCCGCGGTCACGGCGAAGCAGGCCAGACCCGCGCCGGCGCCCACGAGGAGCCACGCCCGACCGTGGACGCCCGGCCCGGTGAGCGCCCACGCGGCCACCGCCAGGGAGCCGGCCGCCGAGGTCGTCAGGGGCACCATCAGCAGGCTGCCGGGTGCCGCCGCGTTGATCTGCTGCATCGTGGTCACGGCCTGGGGGGTCGGCAGCCGGTGCAGGGCCGGCATCACGAGGGTCGAGAAGCCGAAGAACACCCCGCCGAGGACGCCGGAGCTGAGCGCCGTCAACGCCGCCACCGGCGGCATCACGCCGTTCACCGCCACGCTCCTGCGGCGGCCGCGTCCGCGGCGAACTGCTCCAGGCTGCGGGCCTCGCGCCCCAGGACCTCGCGGACGGTGCCGGTGGTCTGCTCGTTGCGTCCGTCGAGCACCTCGGCGAAGAGCTCCGCCAGGGCATCGGCCTCCCCCGGCAACATCCCTGCTGCCACGGCCCCGGCGGAGAACGCGGCCGGCGACACCTCGGCGTACTCCACGGCGCGGCCCGAGGCCCGCGCGAGCACGGCGGCGGCCTCCGCGAGCGGCACCGCCCGGGGGCCGGTCAGCTCCAGCACGCGGCCCTCGAGGCCGGGGGTGGAGAGGGCTCGGACTGCCACGGCCGCGATGTCGTCGGCGTCCACGAAGGGCTCGGCCAGCGAGGGCGGCGCGGGCAGCGCGATGACACCGTCGAGGACGGCAGGACGGAGCATCCCCTCGCTGAAGTTCTGGGCGAACCAGGCGCAGCGGACCACCGTCGCCGACGGCAGGACCGACAGCAGGGCCTCCTCCGCACGCCGGGCGCCCTCCTCGCCGCGGCCCGACAGGAGCACGACCCGGTGGACACCGTGGCGAGCAGCGCGGGTGGCGAGCTCGTGCACCGAGGCATCGGCCCCGGGGAGAGCGAGGTCGGGAGCGAAGGCGACGTACGCCGCGCCGGCCCCGTCGAGGGCGGCGTCCCACGTCGAGCGGTCGTCCCAGTCGAACCGGACGGCGCCGCTGCGGGAGGCCACCCGGGTGGGGACGCCCAGGGAGGCAAGGCCCGCGGCGACGCGGGCACCGGTCTTGCCCGCACCGCCGACGAGGACGACCGGCCCGCGCGCGGACGGGCCGGGCGGAAGGGAGGAGTGGGAACGTGTTGTCTCTGTCGTGGTCATGCCACCAGTTCATCCCGGTCCAGTGAGATCTTCCATGATGGAAGTGATCACATACCTTCGCGATCGTCTAGCATGAGCCGGTGGACACGCTCAGCACGGTGCTCGACGCCCACCGCGCGCGCGGGGCGTTCGTGCTGCGTTGCGAGATGACGTCGCCGTTCGCGATCGCGGTCCGCGACGAGGCGCCCGTCGCGCTGATCGTGATGGTGCGGGGCGAGGCCGTCCTCACCCGCGGCAGCGTCGACCCGGTCGTGCTGGGGCCGGGCGACGTCGCGGTGGTCACCGGGGTGCAGCCCTACGTCTTCGCCGACCGGGCGGAGACGCCGGCAGGCATCGTGATCGAGCCCGGCGGGGAGTGCCGCAACCTCACCGGCGAGGACCTGTCGATGACCATGGGGCTCGGCACCCGCACCTGGGGCAACGCCCTCACCGGCGACACCAGCTTCGTCACGGCCTCGTGGGAGCTCACCAGCCACGTCACCAGCCGGCTCCTCGACA
Source organism: Nocardioides taihuensis (assembly GCF_042657275.1). Taxonomy (NCBI): domain Bacteria; kingdom Bacillati; phylum Actinomycetota; class Actinomycetes; order Propionibacteriales; family Nocardioidaceae; genus Nocardioides; species Nocardioides taihuensis. The sequence goes on along the minus strand of NZ_JBHSKD010000008.1, from coordinate 186,099 downwards.
CCCTGCCCGACGTCGCCGTCGTCCCTGCCGAGTCCTGGGACGACCCGCTCGTCGGGCTGCTGACCGCCGAGCTCTCGCGGGACCTGCCGGGGCAGGACGTCGTGCTCGACCGCCTGGTCGACCTGCTGCTGGTCGCCGCCGTCCGCCACCGGTTCGACACCACGCCCGGCACCGCCCCGCGGTGGTGGGCTGCGGCGTCCGACCCGGTCGTGGGCCGGGTCCTCGCACTCATGCACGACGACCCCGCGTACCCGTGGACGCTGGACGGGCTCGCCGCACGCGTCGCGGTCTCGCGCGCGACCCTGGCACGACGGTTCGCGGCTCTCGTCGGGCAGTCCCCGATGGCCTACCTCGGCGACTGGCGCCTCGCCCGGGCGGCCGACCTGCTGCAGGACACCTCCGCCACCGTCGAGCAGGTGGCCCGGGAGGTCGGGTACCTCAGCGCGTTCGCCTTCTCGACGGCGTTCAAGAAGCGGTACGCCGTGGCGCCGCGGGACTTCCGGTCAGCCGCTCGTCGCGCTTCCTGACCCGCGCCGGCCACGCAGCGACCGGCGGGACACCCCCGGCGTCCCGCCGGTCGCCGCGCGCCGGTGGTGGGCCCGCGGCCGGTGCGCCGGCCGCGGACCCGGTTCAGAGGGCCCGCATCGCGGGCACGACGGTGGCGCCGCTGGCCGGCGTGAGCCAGACCTTGACGTCGGTGTCGAGCCCGATCGCGCGGGCGTGCGTGCGCGTCATCACGACGGTGACCTCGTCGCCGTCCTCGGTCAGCACGGTGACCCGCACCTCGAAGCCGATCCGGAGCAGGCGGGTGACGTACCCCGCCGAGGCACCGGCCGCCCCGGTCGGGACGGTGGCGATCTCGATGTCGTGCGGGCGGATGTTGACGCCGTTGAGCCGCGTCACCTCGCCGAGGAAGCCCATCACGAAGTCGCTGGCCGGCTCGTCGTAGAGCTCCTCGGGCGACCCGATCTGCTCGACCCGGCCCTCGTTGATGACCACGATCTCGTCGGCGACCTCGAGGGCCTCCTCCTGGTCGTGGGTCACGAAGACCGTGGTCACGTGCACCTCGTCGTGCAGCCGCCGCAGCCAGTCGCGCAGCTCCTTGCGGACCTTCGCGTCCAGCGCGCCGAACGGCTCGTCGAGCAACAGCACGGTCGGCTCGACCGCGAGCGCCCGGGCGAGCGCCATGCGCTGCCGCTGGCCACCGGAGAGCTGCGCCGGCAGCCGGTGGGCGAACTGCGAGAGGTGCACGAGCTTGAGCAGCTCGTCGACGCGCTCGGCCACCTCGGCCTTGGGCTTCTTGCGGATCTCGAGGCCGAAGGCGACGTTCTTGGCCACCGTCATGTGCTTGAACACCGCGTAGTGCTGGAACACGAAGCCGACGTTGCGCTTCTGCGGCGGCAGCCTGGTGGCGTCGACGCCCTCGATCGAGATCGTGCCCGAGTCGGCCTTGTCGAGACCGGCGATGATCCGCAGCAGGGTCGACTTGCCGCCACCGGAGGGGCCGAGCAGTGCCGTCAGCTGGCCGGTCGGGATGGTCAGGGTGACGTCGTCGATCGCGACGAAGTCACCGAACTTCTTGGTGACGTGAGAGATGTCGATGCTCACTGGGCACTTTCCTTGGGTCGCAGGAGCGAGACGACGACGATGCAGAGAACGGACACGAACGCGAGCACGAAGGAGGTGGCGTACGCCGCCCCCTGCTCGAAGTTCTGGTACTTCTGCTCGACCACGAGGGTCGCGGTCTGGGTCTCGCCGGTGAAGTTGCCGGACACGATCTTGACGGCGCCGAACTCGCCGAGGGAGCGGGCCAGGGAGAGGACGACGCCGTAGACGACCGCCCACTTGATGCTGGGGAGGGTGATCCGCAGGAAGGTCTGGCGGGCGTTGGAGCCGAGGCTGCGGGCAGCCTGCTCCTGGTCGTCACCGATCTCGGTGAGGACCGGGACCACCTCGCGGATCACGAGCGGGAGCGCCACGAAGCACGTCGCCATGATCATGCCGGGGGCGGCGAAGATGATCTGGTAGCCCCAGGACTCGAGCGTGGGTCCGAACCAGCCGGTGCGCCCGTTGTAGACGAGCAGCAGCGACAGACCCACGACGACCGGCGAGACCGACAACGGGACGTCGATCATCGCCGAGAGAGCCCGCTTCCCCGGGAACTCGTAGCGCACGAGGAGCAACGAGATCCCGACACCGAAGATGGTGTTGATCACGACCGCCCAGAACGCGACGTACGCCGTCAGCTTCAGCGCGTTCTGCACGTAGGGGTCGCTCAGGGTGTCGACCAGCGTGGTGAGGCCGTCCGCGAAGGTCACCTTCACGATCAGCGACACCGGCCAGGCGACCAGGAAGAACACGTAGCCGACCGCGACCAGCCGCAGCAGCCACTTCAGGGGGGTGGAGACCTCAACCACGACGCGCCACCCGCCTCTGCACGATGTCCAGCACGACGATCACGAGCAGCGCGATCACCAGCATCAGCGAGGCGACCGCGGCCGCCGCGGCGGGGTTGCCGCCCTCGATGAAGCCGACCACGCGCACCGAGACGACCTCGGTCCGGAACGGCAGGTTGCCGCTCAGCAGCACCAGCGAGCCGTACTCCGCGATCGCACGCGCGAACGCCAGCGCGGCACCCGCCGCGATGGCCGGGACCAGGCTGGGCAGGATGATCCGCCGGAACACGGTGAGCCGGTTGGCGCCCAGCGACGAGGCGGCCTCCTCCACGTCGTGCTCGAGCTCCTCGAGGACCGGCTGCACGGTCCGGACCACGAAGGGCAGGGTCACGAAGGCGAGGGCCAGGAAGACGGCCTTCTCGGTGTTGGCCCAGTTGAGGCCGATCGGGCTGTTGGGCCCGTAGAGCGACAGCAGGACCAGCCCGGCCACGATCGTGGGCAGCGCGAACGGGACGTCGATGATGACGTCGAGCAGCCGCTTGCCCCAGAAGTGGTCACGGACGAGCACCCAGGCGATGGTGGTGCCGATGACGACGTTCACCAGGGTCACCGCAGCCGACGCCACGACGGTCAGCTGGATGGCGGCCCACGTCTGCGGGTTGGTGAGCACGTCGACGTAGCCCTGCCACCCCAGCTCGGAGGCGGTCACCACGATCGCCGCCAGCGGGATGAGCACGAGCAGGCTGAACCACGTCAGCGCCACCCCGAGCCCCAGCGTGGCGCCGGGAGTCAGGGTGGACACGGGCCGGCTCGCCCGGCGCTGAGGCGCCGGGCGAGCCGTGTCGAGCGTGGCGCTGACCGTCACTCGGACGTTCCGGTCTCAGCCTGCAGCTGCGTGATGATGCCGTCGTTCTCGTCGAAGAACTTCGTGTTGGCCTCGGCCCAGCCGTTGAAGTCGTCGTCGATCGTGAACAGCTTCGCGGGCGTCGGGAACGGGTCGGCCGGGTCGTTGGCGCCCTCGACCTCGGGGAGGTCGACGCCGTCGATCACCGGACGGAAGCCGGAGAGGGCGTACGCCGCCTGGGCCTCGGGGGTGATCTGGTAGTCGCGGAAGGCGGTCGCCGACTCCGGAGCGTCGACGGTGACCGCGGCCGGGTTCTCGATGAGCAGCGTGTCGTCGGGCACGATGTAGTCGAACGGCTCGCCGTTCGCCCGCGCGAGGATCGCCTCGTTCTCGTAGGAGAGCAGCACGTCGCCGTTGCCCTCGGAGAAGGCGGTGGTGGCCTCACGGCCCGACGAGGGCAGCGCGATCGTGTTCTCGAGCATCTGCTTCACGAAGGCCTCGGCCTCCTGCTCCGAGCCGCCGTTGCCCGTGACGTGGGCCCACGCAGCGAGGATGTTCCACTTCGCCGAGCCGGAGGAGGCCGGATTGGGCGTGATGATCTCGACGCCCGGCTCCACCAGGTCGTCCCAGCCCTGGATGTCCTTCGGGTTGCCCTCGCGGACCACCAGGGTCACCACCGACGAGGTCGCGATGCCGTTGGTCGGGGTGTCCTTCCAGTCGTCGGCGACGATGCCCGCGTCGACGAGACGCTGCATGTCGGGCTCCAGCGAGAAGTGCACGACGTCGGCGTCGAGGCCACCCTCGACGGCCCGGCTCTGGTCGCCGGAGGCGCCGTAGGAGGTCTTGAACGTGACGTCCTTGCCCTCGCTGGTCCCCTCGAAGCCCTGGAAGACGGGCTCGTTGGCGGTCTCGAGGACCGAGAAGCCCACGAAGCTCAGCTGCTCGGAGTCGGCGCTGTCGCCGCCCGACGCGCTCGAGCAGGCGCTGGCCCCCAGCGCCAGCAGTGCGGTGATCGAGGCCGCGATGGCGGCCCTGGTCTTCGAAGTCATGATGTGTCTTCCCTACGTGCTCCGGCGCCCGGACGGACGCTCGTCTCAACCCGAGAAAGGCGGTTGTCCCACCTAACTCGTTCAGACTACTCGACTTAAGTGTCTTGTTGGCAAGTCGCCCCGCCGTGGCGTGTCTCACGCTCGGTCGGGTGGACTCCGCTCCGGTCCGGACCACTCGCCGACTATCGTGGGGAGGTCGCGCGAACCGGTCCGGGAGGAAGAGCGTGGCGGCAGACTGAAACGTGTTCCAGAAAGTGGGCGCGCCGTCGGTACGGGTGCCCCGGACGCGACGTACGACGCGCCATGCCGGGCATGGCGCACCAGCAGGGAGAAGGACCGAGTGGGCAAGCAGGTCAAGCAGCTCGACCGCGTCATCATCCGCTTCGCCGGCGACTCCGGCGACGGCATGCAGCTCACCGGTGACCGGTTCACCCAGGAGTCGGCCGCCTTCGGCAACGACCTCTCGACGCTCCCCAACTTCCCGGCCGAGATCCGGGCGCCGCAGGGCACGCTGCCGGGCGTCTCGTCGTTCCAGGTCCACTTCGCCGACCACGACATCCTCACGCCCGGGGACGCCCCCGACGTGCTGGTCGCGATGAACCCGGCCGCCCTGCGCGCCAACCTCGGCGACCTCGCCCGCGGGGCCACTGTCATCGTCGACACCCACGACTTCACCGCGCGCAACCTGACCAAGGCCGGGTACACCGCGAACCCGCTCGAGGACGGCTCGCTCGACGAGTACGCCGTGCACCCTGTCGACCTCACCGGCATGACCGTCGAGGCGGTCAAGGAGTTCGGGCTCTCGCGCAAGGACGCCGCCCGCGCGAAGAACATGTTCGCCCTCGGCCTGCTCTCGTGGATGTACGGCCGCCCGACCGACTCGACCGTCGCGTTCCTCGAGCGGCGCTTCGCGCGGCTGCCCGACATCCGCGACGCCAACGTCACGGCGTTCAAGATGGGCTGGAACTTCGGCGAGACCACCGAGTCGTTCGCGGTCTCCTACGAGATCAAGCCGGCGCCCATGTCAGCGGGCACCTACCGCAACATCACCGGCAACCTCGCGCTCTCGTACGGGCTCGTGGCCGCCGGCGTGCAGTCGGGCCTGCCGGTCTTCCTCGGCTCCTACCCGATCACCCCGGCCTCGGACATCCTCCACGAGCTCAGCAAGCACAAGGCCTTCGGCGTCACCACGTTCCAGGCCGAGGACGAGATCGCCGGCATCGGCGCCGCCCTGGGCGCGTCGTTCGCCGGCAGGCTCGGTGTCACCACGACCTCCGGGCCGGGCATCGCGCTGAAGTCGGAGACGATCGGTCTCGCGGTGATGACCGAGCTGCCGCTGCTGGTCATCGACGTGCAGCGCGGCGGACCCTCGACCGGACTGCCGACCAAGACCGAGCAGGCCGACCTGCTGCAGGCGATGTTCGGCCGCAACGGCGAGGCGCCGGTGCCGATCGTGGCGCCGCGCTCCCCCGGCGACTGCTTCGACGCCGCCCTCGAGGCGGCGCGGATCGCGATCACGTACCGCACCCCGGTGATGCTGCTGTCCGACGGCTACCTCGCCAACGGGTCCGAGCCGTGGCGGATCCCCGAGATCGCCGACCTGCCGACCATCGACCCGGCGTTCGCCACCGGCACGAACCACGGCGAGGGCGACGACGCGGAGTACTGGCCCTACCTGCGCGACGAGGCGACGCTGGCCCGCCCGTGGGCAGTGCCCGGCACCCCCGGGCTCGAGCACCGCATCGGCGGCCTCGAGAAGGGCGACGGCCAGGGCAACATCTCCTACGACCCCGCCAACCACGACTTCATGGTGCGCACCCGGCAGGCCAAGGTCGACCGGATCGCCGACACGCTGCCCCCGCTCGAGGTCGACGACCCGGGCGCGGAGGACGGCGAGGGCGCCAAGGTACTGGTGCTCGGGTGGGGCTCGACGTACGGCCCGATCGGTGCGGGCGTACGGCGCGTCCGCCGCGCGGGCTACCGGGTCGCCCAGGCCCACCTGCGCCACCTCAACCCGTTCCCCCACGACCTCGGCGACGTGCTGGCGCGCTACGACAAGGTGCTGGTGCCGGAGATGAACCTCGGCCAGCTCAGCCTGCTGCTGCGCGCGCGCTACCTCGTCGACGCCATCGGCTACAACCGCGTGCGCGGCCTGCCGCTCAAGGCGGCCGAGCTCGCCGAGGCGATCGGCGAGCTGGTCGCCCAGGCGGAGGGCATCGAGGTCGACCTCGCCGCGCTCACCGCAGCCCACACCACCGACGTGACGGAGGTCTGACGTGACCACCACCGGGCTCCCCTTCCCGACCCACCGCTCCGGCATCGAGCTGGTGCCGGGCCACGACCAGCCGCAGACCGGCAAGGAGTACACCTCGGACCAGGAGGTGCGCTGGTGCCCCGGGTGTGGCGACTACGCCGTGCTCAAGGCCGTGCAGTCGTTCCTGCCCGATCTCGGCCTGCGCCGCGAGAACATCGTCTTCGTCTCGGGCATCGGCTGCTCGTCGCGGTTCCCCTACTACCTCGACACCTACGGGATGCACTCGATCCACGGGCGCGCGCCCTCGATCGCGACCGGCATCGCCACCGCGCGCGAGGACCTCTCGGTCTGGGTCGTGACCGGCGACGGCGACGCGCTGTCGATCGGCGGCAACCACCTGATCCACGCGCTGCGACGCAACGTGAACATGACGATCCTGCTGTTCAACAACCGGATCTACGGCCTGACCAAGGGGCAGTACTCCCCGACGTCCGAGCCCGGCAAGGTCACCAAGTCGACCCCGATGGGTTCGGTCGACCATCCCTTCAACCCGGTGTCACTGGCGCTCGGGGCCGAGGGCTCCTTCGTGGCCCGCACCATCGACTCCGACCGCAAGCACCTGACCTCGGTGCTGTCGGCGGCCGCCGCGCACCGCGGCACGTCGTTCGTGGAGATCTACCAGAACTGCCCGATCTTCAACGACGGCGCGTTCGACGCGATCAAGAGCCCCGACACCAAGGCCGACGCGATCATCCCGCTGGTGCACGGCGAGCCGATCCGGTTCGGCGCGCCCGACGCGTCCGGGCTCGGCAGCAAGGGCCTGATCCGCGACCCGGCGACCGGCGGCGTGAAGGTCGCCGAGGTGTCCGAGGTCGGCGAGGCCGCGGTGCTCGTCCACGACGCGCACCTGGCCGACCCGACGACGGCCTTCGCCATCTCGCGGCTCACCGACGCGGGCTACCTGCACCAGGCGCCGATCGGGATCTTCCGCCAGGTCGACCGCGCGTCGTACGACGACCTCGCGCGCGAGCAGCTGGTGACCGCGCGCGGCGGCGAGGAGATCGACCCGTCCGCGCGGCTGGCGTCGCTCATCTCCGGCGGCGACACCTGGACCGTCGTCTGACCCGACCGGCGACGCCCCTCGCGGGTCAGTCCGTCCAGGTGCGCCAGACGCGGGAGTAGGACGTGGCGTAGCCGTGGTGCTGCGGCACGCGTGCGCGGTAGTAGTCGGAGCCGTGCCGCGGCGCCTCGATGCGCGAGCGGAACCTGCCCTGCGACCGGGCGTCGAGGCGCTCCCAGACCTTCCACGCGCACGTCGCCTTGCGGCAGTCCTTGCGCTGGACCACGACCTCCAGCCCGGCCAGGCCGGGGGTCACGTCCCCCCGCATCACCAGCTGGTTCCTGGCGTTGAGCACGACGGTCGTCTCGACGGTGCGGGTCGGCAGCTCGCCGGCCGGCGCCGGGCTCGCCGTCAGTCCCGTGGCGAGTGCGGCGACGACCAGCACGAGCGGAGTGCGGTAGAGGTGGGGCGGCACGGCGCCCAGTATGGCGCTTCCTAGACTGGACCGGTGTCGGAAGCGCGTCGTGGCCTGCTGCTCGGCGTCGTCGCGTACGGCATCTGGGGGATCTTCCCGCTCTACTGGCCGCTCCTCGAGCCCGCCGGGGCCGGAGAGATCCTCGCGCACCGGATCTTCTGGTCGATGCTCACCATGGGTGCGCTCGTCGTGCTGCTGCGTCGCCGGGCGGCGTTCCGCGCGGTCGTGGCCGACCGCCGGAAGCTGCTGGTGCTGACCGGTGCCGCGGCGGTGATCACGGTCAACTGGCTCACCTACATCTGGGGCGTCAACAACGGCCGGGTCGTGGAGACCTCGCTCGGCTACTTCATCAACCCGCTCGTCACCGTGCTGATGGGCGTCCTTCTCCTGGGCGAACGGCTGCGCCGGCTGCAGTGGGTGGCGCTCGGGGTCGCGTCGGTCGCCGTGCTGGTGCTCAGCGTCGACTACGGCCACCTGCCGTGGGTCGCGATCGTCCTGGCCTTCTCGTTCGGCACCTACGGGCTGGCCAAGAAGACCGCGGGCGCCGGCGCCGTCGAGAGCCTGGCGCTCGAGACGGCCGTGATCGCGCCGTTCGCGCTGGTCTACCTCGGCTGGCTGGCGGTCGCGGGTGAGTCGACGTTCGCCTCCGACGGCACCGGCCACGCGCTGCTCCTGGCCAGCACCGGCATCGTCACCGCCGTCCCGCTGATCGCCTTCGGCGGCGCCGCGATCCGCGTCTCGATGGTGACCCTCGGCCTGCTCCAGTACCTCGCCCCGACCCTGCAGTTCGCCCTCGGCGTCTTCTGGTACCACGAGGCCATGCCACCCGGCCGCTGGCTCGGCTTCGCCCTGGTCTGGGTGGCGCTCGCCCTGTTCACCGTCGAGGCCGCCCGCCACCACCGCCGCCAGCTCCAGCTCGCCGTCCAGGCCGCCGCCGTCTGACCGCCGAACGTTCGACGTCAGGAGGAGCGAGTGGCGACGACGTCGGCGAAAGCCTCGAGGGCCTGGCGGACGGGGCCGTCGGGGACCACGCTGAGGCGGTCCTTGGCCTCGGCGGCCTGCGCGACGACGTAGGCGCGGGCCTGCTCGAGCGCCGGGTGCCGGCGGAGGAGGGCGAGGGCCTCGGCGTGGCGGGCGTCGTCGGTGAGGTCGCCGTCGAGGAGCTCCAGCAGGCGCGCGTCGGCGGGGTCGGCCGAGGCGCGGGCCATCAGCACCGGCAGCGTGGGCACGCCCTCGCGGAGGTCGGTGCCGGGGGTCTTGCCGGAGACGTCGTGGTCGGAGGCGATGTCGAGGATGTCGTCGGAGAGCTGGAAGGCCGAGCCCACGATCTCGCCGTACGCCGTGAGGGCCTCCTCGACCTCGGGCGCCGCGCCGCCGAAGCGGGCGCCGTAGCGGGCGGAGGTGGCGATCAGCGAGCCGGTCTTGCCGGCGACGACGTCGAGGTAGTGCGCGAGCGGGTCCTCGTCGGGGCCGGGCTGCACGGTCTCCAGGATCTGGCCCTCGACGAGCTTGGTGAACGTCTGCGCCTGGATGCGTACGGCGTCCGCCCCGAGCTCGGCGGTGAGCTCCGAGGACTTCGAGAACAGGAAGTCACCGGTGAGGATCGCGACGTGGTTGTCCCAGCGGGCGTTCGCGGAGACCGCACCCCGCCGCAGCTGGGCCTCGTCCATGACGTCGTCGTGGTAGAGCGACGCGAGGTGCGTGAGCTCCACGACGCAGGCGGCGGTGACCACCTCGTCGGAGTCGGGGTGCGAGCCCGCCTCGGCCGCGAGCAGCACCAGCAGCGGCCGGAAGCGCTTGCCGCCGGCCTCCATCAGGTGCGAGGCCGCCTCGGTCACGAAGCCGGCGCGGCTCCGGACGTGCTCTGCCAGCGCCTGCTCGACGACGTCCATGCGCCGCCCCAGCCGCTCGGCGAGGGCGGGGTCGGTGACGGGCAGGGCCAGCCCCGTCGACGTCGACCCCGGTGCGGTGCTCACCTGATGAAGTCTCCCGCACGGCCCGCGAGGTCGAGCACCGGCCCCGGCAGGATGCCGATGGCCAGCGTCGCAGCGGCTCCCACCGCGATGGTGGCGGCGGTGAGCACGGACGGCGTCGCGACGCTCGGCCCCTCGGCCGCCGGCTCGCGGAAGTACATGATCAGGATGACCCGCACGTAGAAGAACGCCGCGATGATGCTGGTCAGGATCGCGGTGACCACGACCGGCCAGGCCCCGGCGGAGAGGGCGACCTCGAAGACCGCCCACTTGCCGACGAAGCCCGAGGTCAGCGGGATCCCGGCCATCGCGAGCAGGAAGAAGGCGAAGACGCCCGCCACCAGCGGCGACTCCTTGCCCAGGCCCGACCACCGCGCCAGCTGGGTCTGCTCGCCGCCCGAGTCACGCACCAGCGTCACGACGGCGAAGGCACCCAGCGTGGCGAAGCCGTAGGTGACGAGGTAGAAGAGCACCGCCTGCAGCGAGGTGAGCTCGCCGTCCGCGAGCTCGGTCGCGCTCTGCACCCCGAGCACGCCGGTGAGCAGGAAGCCCGTGTGCGCGATCGAGGAGTAGGCGAGCATCCGCTTCACGTCGGTCTGGCTGATCGCCACGACCGCGCCGACGACCATGGTCAGGATCGCGACGACCCACATCATCGGCTGCCAGCTCCACCGGTCGGCGCCGAAGGCGACGTGGAAGAGCCGGAGCACGGCGCCGAACGCCGCGACCTTGGTGGCCGCAGCCATCCAGGCGGTGACCGGGGTGGGCGCCCCCTGGTAGGCGTCGGGCGTCCAGCTCTGGAACGGCGCCGCGCCGACCTTGAAGAACAGGCCGACGGCCATCATGCCCATGCCGATCAGCAGCAGGGTCTGGTTGCCGATCTCGTTGCGGACCGCCTCGTTGATGGCCGCGAACTCCATCGAGCCGGCGAAGCCGTAGACCAGCGCGATGCCGTAGAGGAAGAAACCGGAGGAGAAGGCGCCCAGCAGGAAGTACTTCAGCGCGGCCTCCTGGCTCAGCAGGCGGCGCCGGCGCGCCAGGCCGCAGAGCAGGTAGAGCGGAAGCGAGAAGACCTCGAGCGCCACGAACAGCGTCAGCAGGTCGTTGGCCGCGGGGAACAGCATCATGCCGCCCACCGCGAACATCATCAGCGGGTAGACCTCGGTGTGCTCGAGGCCCGACGTCGACGCCTGGCGCTCGGCCTCGGTGCCGGGCAGCGCGGCAGCCTGGCCGGCGAACGCCGTGACGCCGCCCTCGAGACGACGCTCCGCGAAGAGCAGCACGCCGGCGATGCCGAAGAGCAGGATCAGGCCCCACAGGAACACGGCCGGTCCGTCGACGGCGATGGTGCCCTCGGCGGCGATCGTGCCGTGGGCGAGGCCGTCGGCGACCGACGGCAGGTCGGCGGCGACCAGGCAGGTGCCGACGAGCGCCACCACGAGACCGACGAGGGTCAGCAGCGTCTGGACGACGTAGCGGCGCTCACGCGGCAGGAACGCCTCGACGAGCACGCCCGCGCAGGCGACGCCGAAGACGACGAGCATCGGCCACAGCTGGGCGTACTCGATGGAGGGCTTGACGAAGTCGTTCACTGCTGGCCTTCCTCAACCATCTCGGGCTCGGCCGCGGGGACGTCCGGCCCGTCGTCCTGGTAGTCGACCTGCTGGAGGATGGAGTCCACCGCCGGGTTGATCGCGTCGAGCAGCGGCATCGGGAAGAAGCCGAACAGCACGAGCGCCAGCACCAGCGGCGCGACGGTCCCGACCTCACGACGGTCCAGGTCGGGCAGCCGGCCGCGGTCGGGGCGCTCGGGACCGGTGACGGTCCGCTGGTACATCCACAGCGCGTAGAACGCCGCCAGCACGATCACGGTCACCGCGACCGCGCCGACCCACGGCGCGTGGTCGAAGGCGGCGATCAGCACGAGCAGCTCGGAGACGAACGGCGAGAGGCCGGGGAGGCCGCAGGCCGCCAGGCCGGCGATCAGCAGCACGCCCGCCAGCACCGGCGCCGACTTCTCGTAGCCGCCCATCTCGCTGATCAGCGTGGTGCCGCTGCGCTTGACGAGGTAGCCCACGACCAGGAACAGCAGGGCGGTCGCGATGCCGTGGTTGACCATGTAGAGGATCGCGCCGCTGCCGCCCTCGGGGGTGAACACGAAGATGCCGAGCACGATCAGGCCGAAGTGCGACAGCGAGGTCAGACCGACCAGGCGCAGGATGTCGTCCTGGCCGAGCGCGACCAGCGCGCCGTACACGATCGAGATCAGCGCGAGCACGACGACGACCGGCGTGGCCCACTCCGAGGCGCCCGGCAGGATGCCCAGGCAGATCCGCAGCATCCCGTAGGCGCCGATCTTGTCGAGGATGCAGACCAGCAGCACGCTCGTCGGCGGCGTGGCCTTCTCGGTCGTGTCGGCCAGCCAGGTGTGCAGCGGGAAGAGCGGTGCCTTCGCCGCGAACGCGATGAAGAAGCCCACGAAGAGCCACTGCTGCGCGCTCTGGCTGATGTCGAGGTCTCCCAGCTCCGACATCAGGTACGTCGGGTGGCCGGCGTCGGCGGAGACGACGTAGAGGCCGATCACCGACCCGAGCATCACCAGACCGCCGCCGAGCTGGTAGATCAGGAACTTCACCGCGGCCCGGCCGCGGCCGGAGCGGCCCCAGCCACCGATCAGGAAGTACGCCGGGATCAGCGTGGCCTCGAAGAGCACGTAGAAGAGGAAGACGTCGGTGGCGGCGAAGACCGCGATCGAGAAGGCCTCGAGGGCGAGGGTCCAGGCGAAGAACGAGCCCGGGTCGCGCCCGGTCTCCTCGCCGGCCTCGTGCCACGACGCGATCAGCACGATCGGCACCAGCAGCGCGGTCAGCGCCACCATCACCAGGCCGAGGCCGTCGACGCCGACGGCGTAGTAGGCGCCGAAGACGGTGATCCACTCGTGCTGCTCGGTGAACTGCATGCCGCCGGAGGTGTCGTAGCCGGTGGCCATCACCACCACGCCGACCAGGGTCAGCAGGGAGACGCCGAGGCCGACCATCTTGTCCACGCCGGTCGGCAGGAATGCCGTGACCACGGCGCCGACGAGCGGCACCAGGATCAGGGCGGTGAGCCAGGGGAAGTCGTTCATGCGAGGTTCACCGCCAGGAGAGCGAGGAGGACGAGGAGGACCCCGCCGAGCAGGGACAGGGCGTAGGAGCGGACGAAGCCGTTCTGCACGCGCCGCATGATCGAGGAGACGCCGCCGACCCCGAGGGCACCGCCCTCGACCACGCCGTCGACGCCCTTGCGGTCCATGGTCGCGAGGCCGTGGACGACGTGGGCACCCGGGTCGACGACCAGCGTGTCGTTGATCGCGTCGCCGTAGAGGTCCTGCCGGGCCGCGCGGGTGACGAAGGAGACCTCCTGTGGAGCGACCCGTGGCACCGGGTTGCGCCCGATCAGGAACCAGGCGATGGCCACGCCGACACCGACGACCAGCACGACGATCACCGAGACCCACAGCGCCCCGATGGGTGGCTCCTCGTGGACCGGGCCGCCGACGACCGGGGCGAGGAAGTCGACGATCCAGTCGTTGAGCAGCAGCACGCCGCCGAGCACCGACAGCGCCGCGAGCACGATCAGCGGGATCGTCATCACCTTGGGCGACTCGTGCGGGTGCACGTCCTTCTCCCAGCGTTCGTCGGTGAAGAAGGTCATCAGCATCAGCCGGGTCATGTAGAAGCCGGTGATGCCCGCGCCGAGAACGGCGAACACGCCCGCCACCCAGCTCTGCGCCAGCGCGGTCTCGATGATCGAGTCCTTGGACCAGAAGCCGGAGAAGCCCGGGAAGCCGATGATCGCGAGGTAGCCCATGGTGAAGGTCAGGAAGGTGACCGGGAGCATCTTGCGCAGCGTCCCGTAGTGGCGCATGTCGACGTCGTCGTCCATCGCGTGCATCACCGAGCCGGCCCCGAGGAACATGTTGGCCTTGAAGAAGCCGTGGGTCAGCAGGTGGAAGATCGCGAACGCGTAGCCGGCGACACCCAGGCCGGCGCCGAGCATCATGTAGCCGATCTGGCTCATGGTCGACCCGGCGAGCACCTTCTTGATGTCGTCCTTGGCGCAACCGATGATCGCACCCCACAGGAGCGTGACCACGGCGACGACCACGACGACCGTCTGGGCATCGGGAGCGCGCTCGAAGATGAAGTTGGAGCGGACGATGAGGTAGACGCCCGCGGTGACCATCGTCGCGGCGTGGATCAGCGCCGACACCGGGGTCGGGCCCTCCATCGCGTCGAGCAGCCAGGCCTGCAGCGGGACCTGGGCGGACTTGCCGCAGGCCGCGAGCAGCAGGAGCAGGCCGAGCGCCGTCATCGTCGACTCCGAGGCATCGCCCGCGACGTGGCTGATCGCCGCGAAGTCGGTGGTCCCGAAGGTCACGAACAGCAGCGCGATCCCCAGCGACAGGCCGATGTCACCGACGCGGTTGATGATGAAGGCCTTCTTCGCCGCGGCGGCTGCGGAGTTCTTGTGCTGCCAGAAGCCGATCAGCAGGTACGACGCGAGGCCGACGCCCTCCCAGCCGAGGAACAGACCCACGTAGTTGGCGGCCAGCACCAGCATCAGCATCGCGGCCACGAACAGGTTGAGGTAGCCGAAGAACCGCCGCCGGCGCTCGTCGTGCTCCATGTAGCCCACCGAGTAGAGGTGGATGAGGGAGCCGACGCCGGTGATCAGCAGCAGGAACAGCGCGCTGAGCGGGTCGTAGAGGAGGTTCATGTGCACGACGAGGCCGCCGGTCTCGAACCAGGTCCAGAGGTTCTGCTGCACCGCGCGGTCGTCGTCGGGCCGGCCGAGCAGCTCGACGAACATGACCAGGCTGAGCACGAACGACAGCGACGGCAGCAGGACGCCGAGCCAGTGGCCCCACTTCTCCACGGCCTTCGGCGCGATCGCACCACCGAGCAGGAGGACGACGGCGCCGAGCAGCGGCAGCGCGATCACCAGCCAGAGCAGCGAGAAGACGCCGTCCGCCGCGGACGGGTCGATGACCGGGATGCCGTGTCCCGTCTCGAGCGAGAGGATCTGAGCAGTCAAGGGTCGGCGCCTCTCAGTACTTCAGCAGGCTCGCGTCGTCGACCGAGGCCGAGCGACGGGTCCGGAAGATGGTCATGATGATCGCGAGGCCGACGACGACCTCGGCGGCGGCGACGACCATGACGAAGAACGCCGCGACCTGCCCCTCGAGGTTGCCGTTCTGGAACGCGAAGGTCACCAGCGCGAGGTTCGACGCGTTCAGCATCAGCTCCACGCACATGAACACCACGATCGCGTTGCGGCGCGTGAGCACGCCGATGCAGCCGATCGTGAAGAGGATCGCCGAGAGGACGAGGTACTCGGTCACGTCGCGTCCTCCTCGGTGGCGCTGGAGGTACCGGCCTTGCCGGAGCGACGGCCCTCGTCGGTCGAGACACCGCCCAGCTGCTGCTGGACGACCTCGATGTCGTCAGCCAGCTTCGGCGCCGATCGCACCGTGCCGCGGGCCGCGAGCACGCGGGAGACCGACGCCTCGGCGGCGGTCCCGTCGGGGAGCAGCGCCGGGGTGTCGACCGCGTTGTGGCGGGCGAAAACGCCGGGGGGAGGCAGCGGACCCGGGTGCTTGCCGGACTCGGCGTAGTCCTTCATCCGCTGCGCGGCGATGCTGGCCTGCGTCTCCTTCGGCGTCAGGCGCTCGCGGTGGGCGAGCACCATCGCGCCCAGGGCCGCGGTGATCAGCAGCGCGCTGGTCACCTCGAAGGCGTAGACGTACTGGGAGAAGATGATGTTCGCGAGCGCCTGGATGTTCCCGCCGGCGTTCGCCGCGTCGAGGCCGACCTCGGTGCCCAGCGAGATCTGCCCGAGGCCGAGGACCAGCACCACGCCGAGCAGCAGGCCGGCGAACCACGCGGCCACCCGCTGGCCCCTGATCGTCTCGACCACCGAGTCGGAGGCGTCGACGCCCACGAGCATCAGCACGAAGAGGAAGAGCATCAGGATCGCGCCGGTGTAGACGATGATCTGCACCGCGAAGAGGAACGGCGCGTCCAGCTCGAGGTAGAGCACCGACAGGCTGAGCATCACCACGGCGAGCAGCATCGCGGCGTGCACGGCCTTGCGGACGAACAGGATGCCGAGCGCGGCGGCCACCATGATCGGCGCCAGGACCCAGAAGACGGTCACGGCTGGGCCTCCTTGGAGGGCGCGGCGTACGCGCCGCGGTAGTAGTCGCCCTCGTCGTCACCGAGCCGCATCGGGTGGGGTGGCTGCTCCATGCCGGGCAGCAGCGGGGCGAGCAGGTCGGACTTCTCGTAGATGAGGTCCGCGCGGTTGTTGTCCGCGAGCTCGTACTCGTTGGTCATCGTGAGCGCGCGGGTCGGGCAGGCCTCGATGCAGAGCCCGCACAGGATGCAGCGCAGGTAGTTGATCTGGTAGACGCGGCCGTAGCGCTCACCGGGCGAGAACCGCCCCGAGCCGTCGGGCTCGTCGGTGTTCGACGCACCCTCGACGTAGATCGCGTCGGCCGGGCACGCCCAGGCGCACAGCTCGCAGCCGATGCACTTCTCGAGGCCGTCGGGCCAGCGGTTGAGCTGGTGCCGGCCGTGGAAGCGCGGAGCCGTCGGCAGCTTCTCGAAGGGGTACTGCTCGGTGACCACCTTCCTGAACATGGTGCGGAAGGTGACTCCGAAGCCCGCGATCGGGTCCCAGAACTGTTCCTTCAGGGTCGCCATCAGGCTTCGCCTCCCTGCGCCTCGGCGGTCACCGGGCGGCTCGTCTTCTCGAAGGTGAGGGTGGCGGCGGGGCCGCGCACCGCTCCGCCGGCCGGCATGGGCGGCACCGGGAACGAACCCGGTGCCAGGTCCTCGGGCGCCGAGGCCGGGCCGGCGGCCTCCTCCTCCTGCTCGCCGAAGAAGAACAGGACCAGCAGCAGCGCGGCCGCGATGCCGATGCCGATCAGCAGGTACTTGCGGTCGATCCCGCCGTCGAGCGAGACCGCGCGGATGGTGGCCACGGCCACGATCCAGAGGAGCGCGATCGGGATCAGGCGCTTCCAGCCGAAGTGCATGAACTGGTCGTAGCGCAGCCGCGGCAGCGACCCGCGCAGCCAGATGAAGAAGAAGATGAAGAACAGGACCTTGCCGAAGAACCACAGCAGCGGCCAGTAGCCCTCGTTGGCGCCTGACCAGATGTGGTCGATCCAGAACGGCGCCTGCCAACCGCCGAGGAACAGCGTGGTCGCCAGGGCGGAGACGGTGGCCATGTTGACGTACTCGGCCAGGAAGAACAGCGCGAACTTCAGGCTGGAGTACTCGGTGTGGAAGCCGCCGACCAGCTCGCCCTCGGCCTCGGGGAGGTCGAACGGCGCGCGGTTGGTCTCGCCCACCATCGCGATCACGTAGATCACGAACGACGGGGCGAGGATCAGGCCGAACCAGAGCCGGTCCTGGGCCGCGACGATCTCGGAGGTCGACATCGAGCCGGCGTAGAGGAAGACCGCGACGAGCGCGAGGCCCATCGCCACCTCGTAGGAGATCATCTGCGCGCTCGAGCGCAGACCGCCGAGCAGCGAGTACGTCGAGCCGCTCGACCAGCCGCCGAGCACGATGCCGTAGATGCCGACCGAGGCGATCGCCATCACGAACAGCACCGCCACCGGCATGTCGGTCAGCTGGAGCGGCGTCTCGATGTCGGTGAAGGGCACCGTGACGACGGGCCCGAACGGGATCACCGAGAAGGTCACGAACGCCGGGATCACCGCGATCACCGGTGCCAGCAGGAAGACCGCCTTGTCCGCGGCCTTGGGGACGATGTCCTCCTTCAGCGCCAGCTTCACGCCGTCGGCCAGCGACTGCAGCAGGCCGAAGGGCCCGTTCACGTTGGGGCCGATCCGGTGCTGCATCCGGGCCACGACACGGCGCTCCCACCAGATGTTGAAGAGCGTCAGCAGGACCAGCACCAGGAAGATCAGCACGGCCTTGAGGGCGATCAGCCAGCCCGGGTCGTTGCCGAACTCCGACAGGGTGTCGGTCTCCGTCGCCAGCGGCAGGATCTGCGAGATCACAGGTTCGCTCCCTTCAGGCCGACCCGGCTGCCGGGTGAGGCGAGGTCGGCCAGCACACCGCGACCGGCGCTGTTGGCCGGCACCCAGACGACGCCGTCGACGACGTCGTCGACCTCGACCGGCAGCGTGTGCTCGCCGCGGTCGCCGGTGATGGTCACCGCGGGCCCGAGCGCATCGGCCATCGCGGGCGACATCCGGGCCACGGTCATGCGGGCGGTGGCGCGCAGGGCGTCGTCGCCGTGCTGCATGGTGCCGTTGTCGAGCATCTGCTTCCAGGTCGCCAGCACGACGCCGTCGCCGGGCACCGGGGCCGCGACCGGCGCGGCCTCGAGCGAGGCACGCTCGCCGTCCCAGCCGCCGAGCTGCTCCATCTCGGCGCGCGCCTCCGCCACGGTGCGGAAGCCGAGCGTGGTGCCCATCTCCCCGGCGATGCCGGCGAGCACCCGCAGGTCGGGCAGCGAGGCCGCGTTGCCGAAGATCTCGGGGAACGGCCGCGGGCGGCCCTCCCAGTTCACGAACGTGCCGGCCTTGTCGGTGACCGGGGCGACCGGGAACACGACGTCGGCGGCCCGGGTCACGTCGGTCTCACGCAGCTCGAGCGACACCACGAACGACGCGGCGTCGAGGGCGGCGCGGAACGCGGCGGGGTCGGCGGTGTCGTCGGGGTCGACGCCGGCGACCACGAGGCCGCCGAGCTCGCCGGCCACCAGCGCGGCGACAACGGCGTCGGCGTCGCGGCCGACCGCCTCGGGCAGCGAGTCGACGCCCCACGCGGTGGCGACGTCGACGCGCGCAGCGGCGTCGGCGACGGGCCGACCGCCGGGCAGCAGGTTGGGCAGGCAGCCGGTCTCGATCGCGCCGCGGTCACCGGCCCGGCGCGGCACCCACGCCAGCCGGGCGCCGGTGCGGGCGGCGAGCCGGGCGGCGGCGGTGAGCGCTCCCGGCGACGTCGCCAGCCGCTCGCCGACCAGGATCACCGCGTGCTTGTCGACGCCGTGCTCGCCCTGCTCCACCAGGGCGTCGAGCGCCGCGGCCTCGTCGCCCGGGCGGGTCGGCACGAGGTGGCCCGACATCTTCTGCAGGCCGCGCGAGGCGAAGGGGGCGATCGACACGACGCGGGTGCCCCGGCGCGAGGCCTTGCGCAGGCGCAGGAAGATCGCCCCCGCCTCGTCCTCGGGCTCGAGGCCCGCGAGGACGACGACCGGGGCGGCCTCGAGATCGGCGTAGGTGACCCCGCCGCCACCGGGGCCGCGCAGCACGACCTCGGCCGCGAGGAACGCGGTCTCCTCGGCCGACAGCGGGCGGGCCCGGAAGTCGACGTCGTTGGTGCCGAGCACGGTGCGGGCGAACTTGCTGTAGCCGTAGGCGTCCTCGGCGGTGAGGCGTCCGCCGGTCAGCACGGCGGCGTCGCCGGCGGCACGCAGGCCGCGCGCGGCGACGGCGAACGCCTCGACCCACGAGGCGGGTCGCAGCGAGCCGTCCTCGTCACGGACCTGCGGGTAGCGCAGGCGGTCGGGGGCGGTGGCGTAGGTGAACGCGAAGCGGTCCTTGTCGGTGATCCACTCCTCGTTGACCTCGGGGTCGTTGCCCGCGAGGCGGCGCATCACCTTGCCGCGGCGGTGGTCGACGCGGATGGCGGAGCCGCACGCGTCGTGCTCGGCGACCGACGGCGTCGAGACCAGGTCGAAGGGCCGCGAGCGGAAGCGGTACGCCGCGCTGGTGAGCGCGCCCACCGGGCAGATCTGGATCGTGTTGCCCGAGAAGTAGGACTCGAAGGGCTCGTGCTCGTAGATGCCGACCTGCTGGAGGGCGCCGCGCTCGAGCAGCTCGATGAACGGGTCACCGGCGATCTGCTCGGAGAAGCGGGTGCACCGCGCGCACAGCACGCAGCGCTCGCGGTCGAGCAGCACCTGCGCGGAGATGTTGATCGGCTTGGGGAAGGTGCGCTTGACGCCCTCGAACCGGCTCTCCCCGCGGCCGTTGGACATCGCCTGGTTCTGCAAGGGGCACTCGCCGCCCTTGTCGCAGACGGGGCAGTCGAGGGGGTGGTTGATCAGCAGGAACTCCATGATCCCCTGCTGCGCCTTGTCGGCGACCTTGCTGGTGGCCTGGGTCTCGACGACCATGCCCTCGGCCACCGGCAGCGTGCACGAGGCCTGCGGCTTGGGGAAGCCCCGGCCGTTGCCGGCGTCGGGGATGTCGACGAGGCACTGCCGGCAGGCGCCGACGGGCTGGAGCAGCGGGTGGTCGCAGAACCGGGGGATCTGCACGCCGACCTGCTCGGCGGCGCGGATCACCAGGGTGTCCTTCGGGACGCTGACCTGGACGCCGTCGACGGTCAGCGTGACCAGGTCGGTGGCCGCGGCCTTCTCGGGAGTGGTCGTCATCTACTTGGCCCCCGCGGTCGCGCTGGAGAAGACGGTGGAGGCGGCCGGGTCGAACGGGCAGCCCCCGTGGGACAGGTGGTCGAGGTACTCCTGGCGGAAGTACTGGATCGAGCTCGTGATCGGCGAGGTGGCGCCGTCGCCGAGCGCGCAGAACGCCCGGCCGAGGATGTTGTCGCACTGGTCGAGCAGCAGCTCGAGGTCGGCCTCGGAGCCCTCGCCGCGCTCGAGCGCGGCCAGCGTCTGCACCAGCCACCAGGTGCCCTCGCGGCACGGCGTGCACTTGCCGCACGACTCGTGCTTGTAGAACTCCGTCCAGCGCAGCACCGCCCGCACCACGCAGGTGGTGTCGTCGAAGATCTGCAGCGCCCGGGTGCCGAGCATGGAGCCGGCGGCGCCGATCGCCTCGAAGTCGAGCGGGACGTCGAGGTGCTCGGCGGTGAGCAGCGGGGTGCTGGAACCGCCGGGGGTCCAGAACTTGAGCTCGTGGCCCTCGCGCACGCCCCCGGCGAGCTCGAGCAGCTCGCGCAGCGTGATGCCGAGCGGCGCCTCGAACTGGCCGGGGTTGGTGACGTGGCCCGACAGCGAGAAGATGCCGTAGCCCTTGGACTTCTCGGTGCCGAGCCCGGCGAACCAGCCGTGGCCGTGCTCGATGATGCTCGGCACGGACGCGATCGACTCGACGTTGTTGATCACCGTCGGGCTGGCGTACAGGCCGGCCACCGCCGGGAACGGCGGGCGCAGGCGCGGCTGGCCGCGACGGCCCTCGAGGCCCTCGAGCAGGGCGGTCTCCTCGCCGCAGATGTACGCACCCGCGCCGGCGTGGACGACGACGTCGAGGTCGTAGCCCGAGCCGTGGATGTCCTTGCCGAGGTGGCCGGCGAGGTAGGCCTCCTGCACGGCCTTCTGCACCCGGCGGATCACGTGGAGCACCTCGCCGCGGATGTAGATGAACGCCTTGTTCGCGCGGATCGCGTAGGAGCTGATGATCACGCCCTCGAGGAGGGTGTGCGGCGTGGCCATCATCAGCGGGATGTCCTTGCAGGTGCCCGGCTCGGACTCGTCGGCGTTGACGACGAGGTACTTCGGCCGGGGGTTGTCCTGCGGGATGAAGCCCCACTTCATGCCGGTCGGGAAGCCCGCACCGCCGCGTCCGCGGAGGCCGGACTCCTTGACCTCCTCGATGATCGCGTCGGGCGCCATGCCGAGGGCCTTGCGCAGCGCGCCGTACCCGCCGCGGCTCTCGTAGGCCTCGAGGGTCCAGGAGCGCTCCTGGTCCCAGTTGTCGGTGAGGACCGGGGTCAAGGTGTCAGTCACGCGTGTCCTCCTGCTCCACGGTCTCGGACTCCGCCCGCGAGGTGTCGGCCTCGGCCGCCCCCTGCGACGGCGACCCGGCGCTCACGCTCCGGGGGGCCGACCCGCCGGCGGCGCCGGGGGCGGTCCAGCCGCGCTCGCGCGCGATGCCCAGGCCGACCAGGCTGGGCGCGCCGGCCGAGGGGCCCTCGTCGGCGAGGTCGTCGGGGAAGCCGGCGAGCACGCGCTCGGCCTGCCGCCAGGTGGTGATCTCGGGGCCACGCGTGGAGCGCACCGGACGACCGGCGCGGAGGTCGTCGACGACCTCGACCGCGGACTCCGGCGTCTGGTTGTCCATGAACTCCCAGTTGACCATCATCACCGGCGCGTAGTCGCAGGCCGCGTTGCACTCGACGTGCTCGAGGGTGATCTTGCCGTCGGCGGTGGTCTCGTCGTTGCCGACGTCGAGGTGGTCCTTGAGCCGCTCGAAGATCAGGTCGCCGCCCATGACCGCGCACAGCGTGTTGGTGCAGACGCCGACGTGGTAGTCGCCGACCGGGCGGCGCTTGTACATCGTGTAGAACGTCGCGACGCCGCTGACCTCGGCGGCGGTGATGCCGAGGACGTCGGCACAGGCCTCGATCGCCTCGGCGGTGACCCGACCCTGCACCGACTGCACGAGGTGCAGCATCGGCAGCAGGCCGGAGCGGGGCTCCGGGTAGCGGGCCGCGATCTCGCGCAGCTCCGCCCAGGTCTCCTCGGTGAGCTCCTGGCTCATCGGTCGACGCCTCCCATCACGGGGTCGATCGAGGCGATCGCGACGATGACGTCGGCGACCATGCCGCCCTCGCTCATCACGCTGGTCGCCTGCAGGTTGGTGAACGAGGGGTCGCGGAAGTGCGCGCGGAACGGGCGGGTGCCGCCGTCGGAGACGACGTGGGCACCGAGCTCGCCGCGGGGCGACTCGATCGGGACGTACGCCTGGCCCGCCGGGACGCGGAAGCCCTCGGTGACCAGCTTGAAGTGGTGGATCAGCGCCTCCATCGACTCGCCCATGATGTGGCGGATGTGGTCGAGGGAGTTGCCCATGCCGTCGCTGCCGATGGCCAGCTGGCTCGGCCAGGCGATCTTCTTGTCGCCGACCATGACCGGCGCGCCCTCGAGGCCGGCGAGACGGTCCGCGGCCTGCTCGATGATCTTCAGCGACTCCCACATCTCGGCGAGGCGGATGCGGAAGCGACCGTAGGAGTCGGCGGTGTCCCAGGTCTGGACGTCGAAGTCGTAGTCCTCGTAGCCGCAGTAGGGCTGGGTCTTGCGGAGGTCCCACGGGTAGCCGGTGCTGCGCAGCACGGGGCCGGTGAGGCCGAGCGCCAGGCAGCCGGACAGGTCGAGGTGGCCGATGCCCTCGAGGCGGGCCTTGAAGATCGGGTTCGCGTTGCAGAGCGCGGCGTACTCGGGCAGGCGCTTCTTCATCAGCGTCACGAAGTCGCGGATCTCGTCGAGCGCACCCGGCGGGAGGTCCTGGGCGACACCGCCCGGGCGGATGAAGGCGTGGTTCATGCGCAGGCCGGTGATCAGCTCGAAGAGGTCGAGCACGAGCTCGCGCTCGCGGAAGCCGATCGTCATCACGGTCAGCGCGCCGATCTCCATGCCGCCGGTCGCGATGCAGACCAGGTGGGAGGAGATCCGGTTGAGCTCGGAGAGCAGGACCCGCATGACCTGGGCCTTCTCCGGGACGTCGTCCTCGATGTCGAGCAGCCGCTCCACGCCGAGGCAGTAGGTGAGCTCGTTGTGGAACGGGGAGAGGTAGTCCATCCGGGTGCAGAACGTCACGCCCTGCGTCCAGGTGCGGTACTCCATGTTCTTCTCGATGCCCGTGTGGAGGTAGCCGATGCCGCAGCGGGCCTCGGTCACCGTCTCGCCCTCGAGCTCGAGGATCAGCCGGAGCACGCCGTGGGTCGACGGGTGCTGCGGCCCCATGTTGACGACCACGCGCTCCTCGACGGCCTCGCCGAGGCCGTCGGTGATGGAGTCCCAGTCCTGGCCGGTGACGGTGAAGACCCGTCCACCGGAGGTGTCGGAGGACGGGGCGTAGATGTCCTGGTCAGTGGTCATGAGTACGACCTCCGCTCGTCGGGCGGCGGGATGGTGCCGCCCTTGTACTCGACGGGGATGCCGCCGAGGGGGTAGTCCTTGCGCTGCGGGTGGCCCGGCCAGTCGTCGGGCATGAGGATCCGGGTGAGCGAGGGGTGACCGTCGAAGACGATGCCGAACATGTCGAAGGTCTCGCGCTCGTGCCAGTCGTTGGTCGGGTAGACGCTGACGATGCTGGGGATGTGGGGGTCGGTGTCGGGCGCGGTGACCTCGAGCCGGATCCGGCGGTTGTGGGTCATCGAGAGCAGGTGGTAGACCGCGTGCAGCTCGCGCCCGGTCTCCTCGGGGTAGTGGACCCCGCCGACGCCCGAGCACAGCTCGAAGCGCAGGGCCGGTTCGTCGCGCAGGGTCTGCGCCACGACCGGCAGGTCCTCGCGACGGACGTGGAAGGTGATCTCGCCGCGGTGGATGACCACGCGCTCGACGGCGTTGGCGACGCCGCCCTCGGTGAGCCGCGCCTCGAGCGCGTCGGCGACCTCGTCGAACCACCCGCCGTAGGGGCGCTGCGCGGCGCCGGGCATGACCACGGGGGCGATCAGGCCGCCGTACCCGCTGGTGTCGCCGGAGCCGTGGGCCCCGAACATGCCGCGCCGGACGCCGATGGCCTGCTCGGACTGCGCGCCCTCGGGGAGGACCTCGCTGCCGGGCTCGGTGGCCCCCGTCGTCTTCTGGTCCTGGTCGCTCATCGAAGCAGGCCCCGCATCTCGGAGGTCGGCAGGGCGGCGAGCGCCTCGGTCTCCTGGGTCTCGATCTCGGCGCGGCGGTTGCTGCCGAGCTTGGTGTGCTGCACCTGGTCGTGCAGCTTGAGGATCGCGTCGATCAGCATCTCGGGCCGCGGCGGGCAGCCGGGCAGGTACATGTCGACCGGGACGACGTGGTCGACGCCCTGGACGATCGCGTAGTTGTTGAACATGCCGCCACTGCTCGCGCACACGCCCATCGCCAGCACCCACTTGGGGTCGGGCATCTGGTCGTAGATCTGGCGCAGCACGGGCGCCATCTTCTGGCTGACGCGGCCGGCGACGATCATCAGGTCGGCCTGGCGCGGGGAGGCGCGGAAGACCTCCATGCCGAAGCGGGCCAGGTCGTACTTGGGCCCGCCCGTCGTCATCATCTCGATGGCGCAGCAGGCGAGCCCGAACGTGGCGGGCCAGAAGCTGGCCTTGCGCATGTAGCCCGCGACGCCCTCGACCGTGGTCAGCAGGACGCCGCTGGGGAGCTTCTCTTCGATACCCACGTAGTGCCTCTCAGTCCCAGTCGAGGCCGCCGCGGCGCCAGACGTAGGCGTAGGCGACGAAGACGGTGGCGATGAACAGGACCATCTCGACCAGCCCGTACATGCGCAGCTCGTCGAACTGCACGGCCCACGGGTAGAGGAAGATGATCTCGATGTCGAAGACGATGAACAGCATCGCGGTGATGTAGTACTTCACCGGGAAGCGGCCGCCACCGACGGGCTGCGGCGTGGGTTCGATCCCGCACTCGTAGCTGTCGAGCTTGGCGCGGTTGTAGCGCTTGGGCCCGACCAGCGCGCTCATCACGACGGAGAAGATCGCGAAGCCTGCGGCGAGGAGGGCCAACGCCAGGACCGGCGTGTACAGCTCCATCGACTGTTCCCTTCGTTGTGCAGCGCGCGCACCGGAGCCCTCGTCTGGACCGGTTGTGACCTTGTGAATGCCTTCACATAAGTGGCGCAGGGCACAGTCTAGGGGTCCGCAGAAGGTGACGGAACCCGGGGGGCGGGCCGAACGTTCCGCCTCCTGACCTGCACATTTAGCCGACGGTCACGTTGCGAAAATGAGGCCGCCGCGACGGGTCAGGCGGTCGCCCGGTGCAGGGCGACGATGCCCCCCGAGAGGTTGCGCCACTCGGCGTTCTGCCACCCGGCCTCGCCGACCATCGTGGCCAGCCCCTGCTGGTCGGGCCACGCGCGGATCGACTCGGCGAGGTAGACGTAGGCGTCCGGCGAGGACGAGACCGCCCGGGCGATCGTGGGCAGGGCCTTCATCAGGTACTCGAGGTAGACCGTGCGGAACGCCGGGAACGTCGGGTGGCTGAACTCGCAGACGACCAGGCGTCCGCCGGAGCGGGTCACCCGGTGCAGCTCGGCGAGGCCGGCGCGGGGGTCGACGATGTTGCGCAGCCCGAAAGAGATCGTCACCGCGTCGAAGGTGTCGTCGGCGAAGGGCAGCCGGGTGCCGTCGCCGGCGGTGAACGGCAGGTGCGGGCGGGCCTGCTTGCCGACCCGGAGCATGCCGAGCGAGAAGTCGCAGGGCACGACGCGGGCGCCGAGGTCGGCGAAGGGCTGGCTCGACGTCCCGGTGCCGGCCGCGAGGTCGAGCACGAAGTCCCCCGGTCGCGGGTCGACCGCACGCAGCACGTCGCGGCGCCAGCGCCGGTCCTGGCCGAGGGAGAGGACGTCGTTGGTGACGTCGTAGCGGCGGGCCACGGCGTCGAACATCCGTCGGACGTCGGTCGGCTGCTTGTCGAGGTCGGCGCGGGCCACGGGAGAAGGGTAGGCGGCACCGCCACCGGCCTCGGACGCGGGAGTCGCCGCAGGTCACGGGCCGGTCACGACACGACCGGGCAGCAACCAAATGACGGGGTGCCGCGTCCTCTGGTCGACACACTGGTGCTTCCGCCTGACCGGGGAGATCGTGATGAGAGTCCTGCGCACGTTGCTGCTGACCGTGCTGGTCGTCGGCCTGCTCGCGGCTTCGGCGTTCGGCGCCGGGCGCGTGCTCCGCGACCGCGGCGAGCGCGCGAGCGCCTCCGACACCGGCGCCGTGCCGGTCGAGCCGACCTCGTCGGGCCCGACGTCGACCAGCACCGCGGGCGACCCGACCCCGACCGCACCGGACACCACGGTCGACCCCGAGCCGACGTTCGACACCCTCGTCCGCGGCGACCGTGGTGTCCGGGTGCGCGAGCTCCAGCAGCGCCTCTTCCAGCTCTCCTGGCTCCCCGAGACCACCACGGGCGTCGTCGACGACGCGACCGTCACCGCCGTGCGCGGCTTCCAGGCCAAGCGCCACCTGCGGGCCACCGGCATCGTCGACGAGCGCACCTGGCAGCGGCTCGTGCGGATGACGAAGGAGCCCACGCACGACCAGCTCTTCAACGTCTTCGAGCCCGGTCCGGCGATCCTCGAGCACGGCGACAGGGGCCAGGACGTCCGCGACCTGCAGGCCCGGCTGGTCGAGATCGCGTGGCTCTTCGGCGACGTCTCCGGCGTGTACGACGACGAGACGGTCAAGGCGGTCAGGGGCTTCCAGGCCAAGCGTGAGATCCCCGTGACCGGCGAGGTCGACCAGCGCACCCTCGACCGGCTGCACGCGATGACCACCACCCCGACCCGCGAGGCGATGTTCAACCTCGGCCCGCAGGCCGGCGCGCTCGACGCCCGCTGCCGGACCGGCCGCGTGATCTGCGTCGACAAGACCTCGAGCACGCTGCGCTGGGTCGTCGACGGCAAGGTGCAGCTCACGATCGAGGCCCGCTTCGGCGCCTCGACCACGCCGACCCGCGAGGGCCTCTTCCACGTCTACTACAAGGACGCCGACCACGTGTCGCGCCTCTACGGCTCCTCGATGCCCTACGCGATGTTCTTCTCCGGCGGGCAGGCCGTGCACTACTCCTCCGACTTCGCCGCCGTCGGGTACGCCGGTGCGTCGCACGGCTGCGTGAACGTGCGCGACTACGACGCGGTGGCCTGGCTCTTCGACGCGGTGCAGGTCGGCGACAAGGTGGTCGTCTACTGGTCGTGACGACTGCGTCACGCCCCGCGCTCGGCCCGTGTGTGGCGATGCGGGGGCCCGTGGGCCGCGGGTCTACTCTTGGCCCTCGTGACCACGAGCGCGACCCCGGGTGAGCAGGCCGGCACCCTCGTCGTCCGCACGGTCCCCCTCGACCCCGCCGCGGTCGACTCGATGCTCGACCTCCTCCCGACCGACCAGCCGGTCACCTGGCTGCGCCGCGGCGACGGGCTCGTCGGCTGGGGCGTCGCCGCCGAGGTCCGCACCTCCGGCCCGACCCGCTTCGCCGACGCCGACAAGTGGTGGGACGAGACCACGACCCACGCCGTGGTCCGCGACGAGGTCGGCGAGCCCGGCACCGGCCTGGTCTGCTTCGGCTCCTTCACGTTCGCCGACGGGCCGGCCGCCTCGGTGCTGGTCGTGCCACAGGTCGTCGTCGGCCGCCGGGGCGGCACCGCCTGGCTGACCACGGTCTCGCGCGGCGCGCTGACCCCGCCGCCCGTCGTACCGCACGCGGCTGAGGCGCCGGCCCCTCCGGTGGGTGTGAGCTTCGCCGACGGTGCGCTCGACGGCGAGCACTGGATGTCGGTCGTCGCGGACGCCGTGGCGCGGATCGGTGACGGCGACCTGGAGAAGGTCGTGCTCGCCCGCGACCTGGTGGCGACCGCCGACGAGCCGATCGACGTCCGCTGGCCGCTGCGCCGGCTCGCCGAGGACTACCCGATGTGCTGGACCTTCCACGTCGACGGCCTCTTCGGCGCGACGCCGGAGATGCTGGTGCGCCGCGAGCGCGGCCTGGTCACCTCGCGGGTGCTGGCCGGCACGATCCGCCGGACCGGCGACGACGAGCGCGACCTCGCGCTGGCCGCCACCCTCGCCCGCTCGTCGAAGGACCTCGAGGAGCACGAGTACGCCGTGCGGTCGGTCGCCGACGCCCTCGACCCGCACTGCTTCTCGATGAACGTGCCCGAGGCGCCGTTCGTGCTCCACCTGCCCAACGTCATGCACCTCGCGACCGACGTCGCGGGCGTCGTGCACGACGCGGCCACCGTCTCCTCGCTGCGCCTCGCCGAGGCACTGCACCCCTCGGCCGCCGTCGGCGGCACGCCCACCGACGTCGCGGTCGACCTGATCGCCGCGATCGAGGGCATGGACCGCGGCCGCTACGCCGGCCCGGTCGGCTGGATGGACGCCAGCGGCGACGGCGAGTGGGGCCTGGCCCTGCGGTCCGCCCAGCTCGAGGGCGCGACCGTGCGGCTGTTCGCGGGGTGCGGCATCGTCGCCGACTCCGACCCCGAGGCCGAGCTCGCCGAGTCGCAGGCGAAGTTCGTGCCCGTGCGCGACGCGCTGTCCGCGGGCTGACGCAGCCCCGGGTCAGAGCTCGGAGCCGTCGGGGAGCCGGCGGTAGTCGAGCCCCTCCTTCGGCAGGAACGCGTTGAGGTGGCCGTCGACGATGCCGAGGCCGGCCTCGGAGTAGACGCGGTCGTGGATCGCGACGTTGCGCGGCGCCTTCACCGCGCGCGCGAACTCGACGGCCTCGGAGGCGCGCATCCAGGGCGCGCTGACCGGCAGGCAGAGCACGTCGACGTGCTGGCCGGGCTCGGTCAACGCGTCGCCGGGGTGGTAGACCGTGGTGTCGCCGGCGGTGACGACGTACCCGCTGTTGCGGAAGCGCGGGAATTCAGGGTGGATCACTGCGTGCAGCTCGCCGACCACGCGCACCGGCAGGCCGACGTCGAGCTGCTCGTCCGGCGACACGACCGTGACCCGATCCATGAGGTCGGGAGCGTCCTCGCGGATCCGGGCGGCGACGTCGGCGATGGTCCAGATCGGGGCGTCGGTGCGGCGCAGGTGGTCGGGCAGGTAGTGGTCGGGGTGCTCGTGGGTGATCAGCACCGCCGTGGCCCCGTCGACCGCGTCCGGCTCGGTGAAGACACCGGGGTCGAGGACCACCACGGCACCGTCGTGCTCGATGCGGACGCAGGCGTGGCCGAGCTTGATGAGCCTCATGCGGGCAGCCTATTCGGGTGGTGGCAGGGCGCCCGGACCGCGACAATCGCCCGGTGCTCGAGGTGGCGGTCTCCGGTCTGGTCACGGGGTGGGCGATCGCGGTCCCGATCGGGGCGGTCGGCGCGTTCCTCGTGACGCTGACCGCGCGCACCTCGTGGCGGGTCGGCTCCGCCGCGGCGTTGGGCATCGCCACGGTGGACGGCGCGTACGCCGCGCTCGCGGTCGTCGCGGGTGCCGCGGTGGCTGCCGCCCTGGCACCCGTCGCCACCGCGCTGCAGGTCGCGTCGGGCGTGGTGCTGCTGGTGATCGCCGGCCTGACCCTGGTGCACGCCCTGCGGCCGCGGGCCGAGCCCGACCCGGCCACCCCCGCGGAGCAGCGCCGCATGCACCCGGGCGCGGCGTACCTGCTCTTCGTGGGGATCACGGCGGTGAACCCGACGACGGTGGTCTACTTCGCGGCGATCGTGCTCGGGAACCAGCACCTGGTCTCGACCGCGACCGAGGGCGTGGTCTTCGTGGTGGCGGCCTTCGCCGCCTCGGCGTCGTGGCAGCTGCTGCTCGCGGGCGGCGGCGCGGCGCTCGGGCACGCCGTGACGGGGCCGCGCGGGCGACGGGTCACCGGTGTGGTGTCCGCCATGGTGATCGCGGCGCTGGCCGTCCCTACGATGCTGGGGTGACTCCTGAGCGCGCGCCGAAGCATCGGGGCGAGGTCGTGCTCCGCGCCGCCACGGCGAAAGACGCCGAGGCCGGTGCGGACCTGCAGCGCATCTGCTGGCACGAGGCCTACACCGGTCACACCGACCCGAAGATCCTGGCGGCCCGCCTCGCCGACCGCGACCGCTGGGTCGAGGCCTGGCGGACCCAGCTGGCGTCCGGCCCACCCCGGGTGGTCGCCGAGGAGGACGGCGTCCTGATCGGCTTCGCGGTGGCCGGCCCGACCCGCGACAAGGACGCCCCGGTGCCCGAGGAGCTCTACGCGCTCTACACCCGCGAGGCCTGGTGGGGCAGTGGTCTCGGCGACCGCCTGCTGCGGGCGGTGCTCCCGCGCGAGCGCGCGGCGAGCCTGTGGGTGCTGTCGACGAACGAGCGGGCCCGGCGCTTCTACGCCCGGCACGGCTTCCACCCCGACGGCGCCCACCACCGCTACGCCGGTCTCGACGTGGAGGAGATCCGGCTGGTGCGGGCAGGGGTCACCGCGGACGGTCGCACCGTCCGTCCCTCCTAGCGGCGTCTCCTGGCGGCGCCTCGCCGAGCGGTCAGCCGGTGAGGTGGTGCACGAAGCACCACCGCCAGTCCTCGCCCTGCTCACCGGACTGGATGACGGGGTGCCCCTCGCGGTGGAAGTGGCGGGTGGCGTGCCGCTCCGGCGAGGAGTCGCAGCACCCGACCTTCCCGCAGGCGATGCAGACGCGCAGGTGCACCCACTGGGTGCCCTCCGCGACGCAGTCCTCGCACTCGCCCGGCGTCCGCGGCTCCGCCGCCGGAGTGTCGTCGGTGAGGTCGTCGCACAGGCCGCCCACGTTGCGCGCTGCCCGGCGACCGGCACCCACCCGGCCGTCCTCGTTGCTCGTCACGACGTCCAGCATGCTCTCCTCCACGTCGAGCATGGCCAGGACCTCGCTCACGACCTCGTGCGGGACGTTGCCCTCGCTGCGCACGTCGAGCACCTTCCCGCGTTCGGCCTCGAGCATCTCCAGCCGCAAACGGGCGTAGGTCTGCGTGGGCGTCTCGTGGTCGCCGTCGGGGTCGCCGAGCTGCTCCCAGACAGCGAAGTTGCGCTGCTCGATGCGACGCCTGATGGTGCCGCCGACGTCGTGCGGGTCCCCGTCGGCGCCGGCCTCCTCGAGGCGCTCGTCGAGCACCGCCAGGCCGGCCTCGGTCGCCTGGTGCAGGAGCGTGGCGCGGGCCAGCGCGTCGGCCGCCGGGTCGGGCGGCGGCACCTGCAGCCGTCGGGCCACCCACGGCAGGGTCAGGCCCTGCAGGAAGAGCGTCCCGGCCACCACCGTGAAGGCGACGAGCAGGAGGATCTCGCGGTCCGGCACGTCGACGGGGATCACGAACGCCGCCGCCAGCGTCACCACACCGCGCATCCCGGCCCAGCCGAGCAGGAAGGTGTAGCGCCAGCTGGGGTGGTGACCGGTCTCCGGGTCGGGCCCCGGCCGCACCAGCAGGTAGCGGGCGAAGAAGACCCAGACCATCCGCAGCACCACGACGGCGACCAGCGTGGCCACGCACGTCAAGGCGATCGTGGCGGCCGGGACGTCGCTCTCGGCGACGTCGGCGAAGAGCCACTGGGCCTGCAGGCCGATCAGCAGGAAGACGGTGTTCTCCAGGACCCACGAGATCGTGCGCCAGATCGTGCGCTCGGCGAGGCGCGACTGCGCGGTCTGGATGATCGGCGCCTTGTGACCGAGCAGCAGCCCCGCCACGACGACCGCGACCACCCCGGAGGCGTGGAACTCCTCGGCCAGCAGGTACGCCGCGAAGGGGACCACGAACGACACCGCGGTGTCGAAGACCGGGTCCTGGATCCGGTGCCGGGCCTTGGCCACGACCACGAAGGTCAGCAGCCCGGCCAGCACCCCTCCGCCCGCGGCGAGCAGGAAGTCGAGGCCGACTTCGAGCGCGGTGACCCCGACCGTGGCGGCGAGGGCCGTGCGCAGGGCGACCAGGGCGGTGGCGTCGTTGAGCAACGACTCGCCCTCGAGGATCGTGACCAGCCGTCGGGGCAGACCGATGCGGCGGCCGATCGCCGTCGCGGCCACCGCGTCCGGAGGCGCGACGACGGCACCGATCGCGAAGGCGATCGGCCACGAGATCTCCGGCAGCACCGCGTGCACGACCACGCCGACGCCCAGCGTCGTGAACGCGACCAGCCCGACCGACAGCAGGAGGATCGCGCGCCGGTTGGCGTTGAAGTCGATGAGCGACGTGCTGATCGACGCGGCGTACAGCAGCGGTGGCAGGAGCCCGAGCAGCACGACCTCCGGCTCGAGGTGCACCTCCGGCACGCCGGGCGCGTACGACGCCACGATGCCGGCCGCGATCAGCAGCAGCGGCGCGGGCACGTCGAGGCGCGCAGCGACCGCCGATCCCACCAGGACTCCGACCGCGAGCGCCACGATGAACAACGCGAGCTCCACGCGTACATCCTGCAGGGTCGGTGGCGAGGGGGCGACAACAGACGTGGCACCGTCGGTCGAGCTTGTCTCCACCATGGCGCCGTCGCCGGCCGCCGGCTCGTCGGTGGTCACCGCGACGTCGATCCCACGTGGTCGCTCGCCGCTGTGGTCCAGGCACCACTTCTTCGCCGTCGTCGGCTCTCGCTGGGTGCCACTCGACCCTGGTTGCGGCCCGACACACGGCCCGGAAGTCTGATCGAATCTTGAGGGTCAAGGCTGTGGAAACCCCCCTGATTTGCTGGGGTTCCTGTCGGTGGTCGCTGCTTGAGTGGACCCATGCAGGACCTCTCTCGGGACACCACTCTCGACCACGGACGTGACCGTGGCAGCGGGTCCACGTTGGCGACCGACTCCCCGGTCGAGGTCCTCGGCTTCCTGCGCGACCGGCGTGCCGCCGCGGACGCCGCGGAAGCCGACATCCTCAAGGCCGCCGCCCAGTGGGCGGCCATGCACTCCGAAGCGGCCCTCGACCCCGCCGAGCCGGTCTTCGGTGACAAGGTCGCCTCGCTGGCCGGCCCCGGTGCACCCGGGATCCTGGAGTTCTCGGTGATGGAGTTCGCCGCCGCCCTCGGCATGTCGACCGGCTGGGGTGCCGCCTACCTCGGTGCCGCGATCGAGCTGCGCCACCGCCTCCCGAAGGTCTGGGCCAGGGTCATGGCCGGGGACCTGCAGGCCTGGCGCGCCCGCCGGATCGCCGAGGCCACCGTGTGGCTCTCCCCCGCCGCTGCCGCGCACGTGGACCGGCACGTCGCCCCCGTCGCCCACCAGATCCGCCCCACCGCCCTCGACCGACTCGTCGAGGAAGCCGCCACCCGCCACGACCCCGACCAGCTCGCCCGCCGCACCCAGGCGGCCACCGACCGCCGCGGGGTCCACCTCGACACCAGCCGCACCTCGTTGGCCGGGACCGTGCCACTGCACGGCGAGCTCGACCTCCCCGACGCCCTCACCCTCGACGAAGCCCTCGCCCACGGCGCCGCCGGCCTCGCCACCCTCGGGTCCACCGAGTCCCTCGACGCCCGCCGCGGCACGTCGGTGGCGAGGGGGCGCGGAGCGTCCCCTCCCGGCGACGGGCTCGGAGCCGACCCGTCGGCAACGTACCGGGGGAGCGAAGCGGAGGAGGGCGGCTGGCGACGGGTCGGCGAGGGGTCCACGGCCCGGGAGCCACACGACGGACCTCGGGACCCCCGCGCCGAGCCGCTGGGCCGGGTCGGCACCACCCACACCCCCGTCACCGCCGACACCATCCGCGACTGGTGCGGCACCGCCGACCACCTCGTCATCAAGCCCGTCATCGACCTCCACCAGCGGATCCACGTCACCGCCTACGAGGTCCCCGACCGCATCAAGGAACACCTCACCCTGCGCGACCACACCTGCGTCTTCCCCTGGTGCACCCGACCCGCCGAGACCTGCGACACCGACCACGTCCACCCCTGGGACACCGGCGGGCGAGACCTCCACGGCCAACCTCGCACCCCTGTGCCGACGACACCACCGCGCCAAGACCCACGCCGGCTGGCACCTCACCATGCCCTCCCCCGGCACCTGCCTGTGGCGCTCACCCCACGGCCTCCACCTGCTCCGCGACCACACCGGCACCCGACTCCTCCCCGGCCCCGGCCGCACCTGACCACCCCGCCCCACACCCCGCCCCACAGCGGGGCCGTCGGCATGTCCGGGGTCCGTGTTCGGTCCCGCTCGTGGCGCCGTGCCAGAGTCAGGACGTGGCCCTGCCGACACTGCGTGGTCCGCGGCTGACGATGCGGCCGGTCGAGGAGAGCGACCTCGACTTCCTGGCGCGCCTCAATGCCGATGCCGCGGTGATGGAGCACGTCACCGGCAGGCCGGCGACGCGAGCCGAGACCGGGCAGGAGTGGGCGCGGCGGCTGGGCCCCCGTTCCGACACCGACCGCGGCCTGGGCTACTGGATCGGCCTCGACGACGACCAACCCGTCGGCTGGTGGGGGCTCGGTGCCACGGGCTCGGACCCCGGGTCGGGCGAGCTCGGCTTCCGGGTCCGCCGCGAGCGCTGGCGGCAGGGCTGGGGCACCGAGGGCGCCGCAACGCTCGTCGCCCATGCCTTCACGGAGCTGACGGTCACGCGGGTCTGGGCCGGTACGACAGTCGCCAACACCGCGTCCCGCAGAACCCTGGCGGCGGTCGGACTCACGTCGGTCGACGAGCCCTTCCCCGGCGTGCTCACCTACGAGGTCAGCCGTCGGCAGTGGCACGCGACCCACCCGAGAGCCGGGCGCCGAGGGGCCTGACCCGGTGGGGCGATCGGTGCCACGATGACCCCATGACAGCCGAGCTGCACGTCCTGACGGCGGGGTACGCCGCCGGCCGGGTGGCCAGCACCGTGGTGCTGGTCCGCGACGAGGGGCGGGCCATCGTCGTGGACCCCGGGATGGTCGCCCACCGCGGCAAGATCCTCGACCCGCTGGCCGCGCTCGGGGTGGCGACGTCCGAGGTCGGTGACGTGGTCTTCAGCCACCACCACCCCGACCACACGCTCAACGCGGCGCTCTTCGAGCGGGCGCGCTTCCACGACTTCTGGGCGATCTACGAGGACGACACGTGGACCGACCGCCCGGCCGACGGCTTCCAGGTCTCACCGTCGGTGCGGCTGATGGCCACGCCCGGTCACTCGGCGCAGGACATCACGACGCTCGTCGACACCGCCGACGGCCTGGTCGCGTGCACCCACCTGTGGTGGTCGGAGCAGGGGCCCGCGATCGACCCGCGGGCCGAGGACCAGGTCGCGCTCGACCGTTCGCGGATGGCACTCCTCGAGCTCGAGCCGGCGCTGATCGTGCCGGGCCACGGCGCACCGTTCCGTCCCGGGGCGCTCGAGCGCGGCTGACCGGTCAGAGGCGCAGCAGCTCGGGCTTCTCGTCGTCCTCGTCGTCCCAGCCGTCCCGGTCGCGGTCGTCCCAGCGACTCGTGTGGCGGGCGTGGGCGGCGACCGGTCGGCTGCGGGTGCCGAACGCCAGGGCGAGCGCGACCAGCCCGAGCAGGACCGCGCAGGTGCCGGCGACGACGGCGAGGTCGAAGCGCTGCTCGCCGACGACCACGCAGCGGACGGCGAGGTCCGCCCCGCCGGGCACCGGCTCGCCGCCGCTGACGTTGTCGGCGTCGTTCACCGCCGTGTCCCAGGGTGCCGCGCAGGTGTAGAGCGCGTTGTCCGCGCCGTGGATCTCCGGGTTGTCGAGGGCCAGCCAGACGGCCGCCGTCGCGCACAGGATGGCCAGGGCTACGAACAGGCCCACGGCGAAGGAGCGTCGCACCCGACCCACGCTAGGGGCACGAGCACCGAACCACCGTGCTCCACAGCCCGAGCGGCGACCGGCGTGTCGCGACGTCGGCGCAGGTCAGGCGGGCTCGGCGACCCACGTCATGGGGTCACCCCACCCGAGCTCGTCGAGCCCGTGGCTGGCGAAGGCCAGGGCGACGAGGGTACGGCGGTGGGCGGCGAAGGTGAGCACGTGCGCGACCATCCCGCCGTAGGTGAACACGTGCGCGGGCTCGCACAACGCGTCGACGAACGTGTCGTCGAGCCGCCCGGCGGCGACGACGTCGCGCACGTGCCCGAGGAAGGTCGGCCCCTCGACGGCGAGCCGCTCGCGCAACGAGGAGAGCGACTCGTGCTCCTCGACCGACCAGTCGTAGTCGCGGGTCGCGACGGCGGCGTTCCACATCCCCATCTGCCCGACGAGGCGCGAGAGGAGGCTGCGGATGGTCTGGCGGTCCTCGTCGACGTCGAGCACGATCGGCTGGTCGAGCTGCTCGTCAGTGAGCCGCTCGGCCAGCCGGACCATCTCGCCGGTCAGCCAGACGTGGTGCTCGACCATGCGGGTCAGGAGGTCCATCGGGGTCACCTGGTCTCTCGCCGGCAGCCGCAGGCTGCCGGGTGGTTGGAAGTGGACGCCGCTCGGCGCCTCGATCTGGATGTGCCCCGGCCGGCGGCGCCACGCGGCCGGCCCGGCGCCGTACGCCCGGGTGAAGGCACGGGTGAACGCCTCGTGCGAGCCGTAGCCCGCCTCGACGGCGATGTCGATCAGCGGCGCGCTCGTCGTGATCATCCGGTACGCCGCGCGCTCCAGCAGGATGCGCCGGCGCAGCGAGGCCGGCGGCTCACCCGCGACCGACCGGATCATCCGGTCGAAGTGGAAGCGGGAGAAGTGCAGCCGCGCGGCGCGCTCCTCCGCCGTCAGGTCGTGGTCGTCGAGCGCCTCGGCGAGGTGGTCGACGAAGTCCGCGAAGGCGTCGACGGCAGTGACGGTCATGCGCCCATCCTGCTGCCGGTGCGGCGTCCTCGTCTTGATCCGGGTTGCTCGACGCGACCCGCGGGCGTCAGAACCAGCCGGCGCCCTGGGCGATCAGCGCGAGGCCGAAGATCGCGAACAGCACGGCCGCGCCGTAGCGCACCGCCTTCTCCGGCAGCTGCCGCCCGAGCAGCGCGCCGACGCCGATGGCGAGCGCGTCGGCGAGCACCATGCCGACGGTCGAACCGATCCAGGTGCCGAACCACCCCTCCTGCGTGGCCAGCGTGATCGTCGCGAGCATCGTCTTGTCGCCGAGCTCGGCCAGGAAGAACGCGACGCCGACCGCCCAGATCGCCGCGCCCTGGCTGCTGCGCGCCTTGGCGGCCTCCTCGTCGGTGAGCTCGTCGCCGCGCAGCGTCCACAGCGCGAAGAAGAGGAAGGCCACGCCGGCGAGGACCGAGATCGTGCCCTGGTAGTCGGCGAACGCGTCGCCGACGAAGGCGCCGATGCCGACCGAGACGAGGTGCACGACCGCGGTGGCGACGGTGATGCCGATCAGCACGTCGCGGGCGCGGTAGCGGGCGGCGAAGGTCATCGCCATCAGCTGGCTCTTGTCGCCGAGCTCGGCGACGAAGATGACACCGGTCGACAGCAGGAAGGCGTAGAGCGTGTCGGTCATGGTGCGAGGTGGTCCTCTCGGCCCCCGGTCGAGGAGCCCGCATCCGGCGAGACGCTCTCGACCGGGCGCCCGTCGTCAGGGTCAGGTTCCGGTCGAAAGTCTCGTCCGCCACCAGAGGTGGCCTGCCGCGCCGGACCCGCAGGTCAGTGTGTCGACGCGGCTGTTGGGGACTACTCCCTTTCGCCGTCGACCCTAGCAACGACGGCGCCGGCGGTTGAAATCGTCACCAGGTGGTCACGCGTCAGCGCTGGGCCCTCAGCACGTCGACCTCGCACCCGGGCGCCGAGGCGTCGAAGCCGTGCTCGAACAGCCAGCGGATCGACGTGAGGCACCGCAGTGACCACCACCCGCGCACCACGTCGAGGTCGACGTCCTTGCCGTAGCCGGCGACGACGTCACCGAGGTGGTCCGGGTGCCCGAGGGTCAGGCAGGCGAGGTCGTAGAGGCCGTCGCCGCGGCCCGCCTCCGTCCAGTCGAGGATGCCGGTGACCTCGCCGCCCTCGACGAAGACGTGGGCGACGTGCAGGTCGCCGTGCATGAAGACCGGCTCCACCGGTCGGAGCGCCGCCGAGGCGACCTCGCGGTTGCGGGTGACCAGGTCGGCGGGCAGGACGTCGTGGGCCAGCAGCCACCCACACTCCTCGTCGAGTCGAGCTGCGTCGGCGTCGAGGTCACGCCCGGTCCACGGGGGCGGCGGCGCGTCGTGCAGCCGTCGTACGGCGGCACCCGCGGCGGCCCAGGCCTCGGACGAGGCGGTCGACGGCACGCCGAGGCGGGCGATCGCGGACCCGGGGAGGGCAGCGAGGGCGAGCACCGGCGGCCGCCGCCACAGCACCTCCGGCGTCGGGACCGGCGCCGCGGCCATCGCCTCGACCTCGCGGTCGGTGGCCGCCTGGTCGGCGTCGATCTTGAGGAAGACCTCGCCGACCCTCACGGTCGCACGCTCGTCGTGGGCCACGACGACCTCGACCTCGTCCACGGGGCCATCCTCGCCCGGTGCTGCCGAGGCCCCCAGCGGTTTTCCGGGCTGCGCCCGGCGCGCGGACGTCAGCCCACCCGGCACAGGCGCTTCACGGCGGCGAGGCCCTCCGGCGTCCCGGGCCAGTGCCGGTCGAGCGCCTCCTCGCCAGCGGCCCGCACCACCGACCGCAGCACGAGCGCCACGACGACCGCGTCGTCGGCGTACCCGACCACGGGGACGAAGTCGGGCACGAGGTCGAGCGGGAGGACGAGGTAGCCCAGCAGCAGCCCCAGCCGGACGCGGACGCCGCGCGGCAGCGAGGAGTCGGCGGCCAGGCGGCGCACGAGACGCACGACGTCGGGCAGCAGGCGCAGGACCGCGGTCATCGTCGTGGAGTCGCCCTCGCGCCGGGCGACGACCCACAGCGCGACGACGAGCGAGAGCCAGAGGAGCAGCAACCCGGCGGCCACGCCGACCAGCACCTCCCACCACGTCACCGGGCCACCCCGGGCGGGCGCGATGCCGCCGGCGTCACGGCCTGAGCGCCCGGATCCGGGCGTCGAGGTCGCGCCGGTTGTCGCGGCGGCAGGTCACCTCGACGACCTCGACCCCGCCGTTGGGCGAGGCGAGCGCCTGCTCGAGCTCCGGCAGCGAGGAGACCCGCAGGTGCGGGGTGCGCGTGGCGGCGCAGAGGCTGGCGAGGTCGGTGCCGTGGGGCGTGCCGAAGAGGGCGTCGTAGCGATCGGCGTGCTCGGGAGCGCCCTGCTCGAGGGTGGCGAAGATCGAGCCGCCGTCGTCGTTCACGACCACGATGGTGAGGTCGGGCTCGGGCTGGCCGGGCCCGCGCACCAGTCCGGTCATGTCGTGCAGGAAGGTCACGTCGCCGACCAGCGCCAGCGCGCGGGTCGAGCGCGGGCGTCCGAGTGCGGCGCCGATCGCGGTCGACACCGTGCCGTCGATCCCGGAGAGGCCGCGGTTCGCGACCACCTTGCGGCGCGCGCCGACGTCGTACCGCGGCACCATCAGGTCGAGGTCGCGGACCGGGTTGGACGCGCCGACCACGAGCAGCCCACCCGGCGAGAGCGCCCGGCTGACCGCGCCCGCGACCTCGTACGGCGTGAGGTCGGGCTCGGCGGCCAGCAGCGCGTCGAGCCGGTGCGACAGCGAGCGGTCCGCGGCCTTCCAGTCCTCGAACCACGACGTCTCGTCGCGCCCGGACGCCGACGGCACCACCACCAGGCGGTCGTCGACCGGGAAGGGCCGCGTGGTCCAGGCACCCCGGGTGGGGGTGTCGACGACGTGCACGTCGTCGCGCGCGAGCAACCGGCTCACCGGCCGCGACAGCGTCGGGTGCCCGCAGACCACGGCGCGCTCGACGCGCTGCCCGAGCTCGCCGTCGAGCAGCAGTCGGTAGGTGCGGATCGCGTGGTCGCCGGTGCGCGAACCGCTGGAGGGCTCGGCGAGCAGCGGCCACCCGCCGTCCTGGGCGAGGACCCGCGCCGGGGGGCCGGCGTCGTCGCCCGCGACGACGACCGTGCGGGGGCCGGGGTCGAGCGTCACCACCACCGCGGGCCGCACCCACCGGGGGGTGGGCCCGGGCGTGACGTCGGGCCGCCACGTGTCCTCGGGCACGAGCGGGTCGTCGAGCTGCACGTTGAGGTGCACGGTGCGGGTCAGCAGCGCGTCGCCGACGTCGTCGGGAGCTGCGACGTCGACGGTGGGCAGCAGCGGCCCGAACACCCCGACCTGGTCGGTGGTCTGGTTGGCGCCGGTGCCGCGCAGCCGCCCCGGCCGGTCGGCGGTCACCGCGACCAGCGGGACGTCGGCGTGCACCGCCTCGAGCACCGCCGGGTGGAGGTTGGCGACGGCCGTGCCGGAGGTGCAGAGCACGGCGGCGCGGCTGCCGGTCTTCGCCAGGCCCAGGGCGAGGAAGCCGGCGGTGCGCTCGTCGAGCCGCGCGTGCAGGCGCACCAGCCCGGCGGCCGCCGCGTCGTACGCCGCGAAGGCCAGCGGCGCGTTGCGCGACCCCGGCGCGACGACGACCTCGGTGACCCCCGCCTCGACCATCGCCGTCACCACGTGACGCGCGAGGGCGGTGGCGGGGGCGGTCACGACGACCGATCCTGCCGTACGGCGCGCACGGCGGCGAGGCGCGCCTCCCACGCGTCGACCCGGTCGGGCGCCGCGGCCAGCCGCTCCAGCGCCTCGTCGTCGACCTGCGGCACCCGCACCGGCATCATGCCGCCGACGGGCAGCAGCGGGTCGACGACCACGTCGTCGACGAGCAGCTGCACCGTGGCCAGTCCGCAGGCGTAGGGCAGCTCGGGCAGCGCGGCGGCCAGCGCGACCCCGGCCGCGATCCCGACGGAGCTCTCGAGGGCCGAGGAGACCACGACCGGGAGCCGGATGTCCTCGGCGATCCTCAGGCACGCGCGCACGCCGCCCAGCGGCTGCACCTTGAGCACCGCGACGTCGGCCGCGTGCAGGTCGCGCACGCGGTAGGGGTCGGCGGCGCGCCGGATCGACTCGTCGGCCGCGACCGGCACGTCGATCGCGCGGCGCACGGCGGCCAGCTCCTCGACGGTCGCGCAGGGCTGCT
Organism: Nocardioides taihuensis; assembly: GCF_042657275.1. Taxonomy (NCBI): domain Bacteria; kingdom Bacillati; phylum Actinomycetota; class Actinomycetes; order Propionibacteriales; family Nocardioidaceae; genus Nocardioides; species Nocardioides taihuensis. The sequence continues at coordinate 144,683 of NZ_JBHSKD010000008.1, read as the reverse complement.
CGACGTACTCCAGACCCCCGGCCGCGCGGTCGAGCAGGCGGATCGCGGCCACCGCCTCGTCGACGTCCCAGCCGCCGTTGGCGTCGACGCGTACCCGGCCGGTCGGCCCCAGCGCGTCGCGGACCGCCTCGAGCCGGGCCTCGTCGTCGCCGAGGCTCTGCCCCGGCTCGGCCACCTTGACCTTGGCGGTGGTGCAGCCGCCGGCGAGCACGATCGCGTGCGCGCGCCGGGGGTTGGTGGCCGGCACGGTCACGTTGACCGGCACCTCGGTGCGCACCGGCGCGGGCCAGTCACCCGCGGCCGCCTCCTCCGCGCAGCGCAGCCAGGGCTCGGCGACCTCGGGCGGGTACTCCGGGAACGGGCTCCACTCACCCCAGCCCGCGCGCCCGCGCAGCAGCACGCCCTCGCGCACCGTGATCCCGCGGAACCGTGTCCGCATCGGCACCGACCACACGCGCACGTCGCTCACGCCCGCACCGCCCGCTCGCGCAGCGCCATCCGGTCGACCTTGCCGTTGGCCAGCAGCGGCAGCGCGTCGAGCACGACGAGCTCGCGCGGCGCCCAGGACCGGGGGTGCTCGGCGGCCACCCAGGCGCGCGCCTCGCCGAGGGAGAGGCCGGTGCCGCCGCCCGTGACCACGAAGGCCACCACCCGCTGGCCCCACTCGTCGTCGGGCACCCCGACCACCTCCGCCCCGCGCACCCCCGGGTGCGCGCGCAGCCGCGCGGCCACGACGCCGCCCGGAACGTTGACGCCGCCGCTGACCACCACGTCGTCGAGGCGGCCCAGCACCTGCAGTCGCCCGTCCTCGTCGAGGCGCCCGGAGTCGGAGGTGAGGAACCACCCGTCGACCAGCACCTCGGCGGTCAGCGCCGGGTCGCCGTCGTACCCCTCGAAGAGCGTGGGTCCGCCGATCCGGACCCGCCCCGCCTCGCCGATGGCCACCGCGACGCCGTCGAGCGGGAGCCCGTCGTACACGCAGCCTCCGCAGGTCTCCGCGGACCCGTAGGTCGCGACCACCCGGATCCCCGCGGCCTCGGCGCGAGCGCGCAGGGCGGGGTCGACCGGCCCGCCGCCGAGCAGCACGGCGTCCATCCGGCGCAGGGCGTCGGCCTCGGCCGGGTCGTCGAGCAGGCGCACCAGCTGGGTCGGCACCAACGAGGTGTACGACGCGTCCCCCCAGCCGTCGCGGACCGGCGCGGCCCCCGCGACCAGCGAGCGCACCACGACCTGGAAGCCTGCGACGTGCTCGGGCGGCAGCCTCAGCGACCAGCGGCCGGAGCCGCCGAGCCGCCGCGCCGTCGCCTCGACCGAGGCCAGCACCGCGCGGCGCGGGAGCCGTACCCGCTTGGGAGTCCCCGTCGACCCGGACGTCTCGACGACCCACGGCTCGGGCTCGCCGGGTGCCGCCAGCCACTCGGCGACCGCGGCCACGTAATCCACGTGACGCACGCTAGCGGTCCTTGAAAGGATCACCCGGTGGCGGGGGACACGAGCAGCACGGACACGGCACAGCGACCGAGCTGGTGGCGCCGGCAGCTGCCACCGACGCCGCTGGCCCGCAGGCTCTCCGTGCAGTCGATCCTCTTCGCGGTCGGCGAGGGCACCTTCCTCACGGGCTCGGCGGTGTTCTTCACCCAGATCGTCGGACTCACCGCGGCGCAGGTCGGCCTCGGCCTGACCATCGCCGGCGTCGTGTCGTTCTTCGTCGCGGTGCCGCTCGGCAAGATCGCCGACCGGGTCGGCCCCAAGCGCACCTGGGCGATCGGCTCCTTCGGCCAGGCCGGGCTCTACGTGCTGTGGCCGTTCATCGACGGCATGACGCAGTACGTGGCGATGATGATCGTGCTCGAGTGCATCGGCGTGCTCGGCTGGTCGGGCCGCGGCGCCTACACGATCGACGTGTTCCCGCGTGAGGAGCGGGTGCAGTCGCAGGCGTTCATGCGCGCCGCCCTCAACATCGGCTTCGCCGTCGGCGCCGCGATCGGCGGCCTCGCCCTGGCCACTGACAGCGACGCGGTCGTCCGGGCCGTGCCGCTGCTCACGTCGGCCATCCTGCTCGCCAACTCGGTCTTCATCACCCGGCTGCCCGACGCCCAGCACGACACCGCCCCGGCCGCGCCCGACCAGCTGGTCAACCCCAGCGCGCTGCGCAACCGCGGCTTCCTCGGCCTGATGGCGTGCGACGGCGTGCTCGCCACCAACCAGGTGCTGCTCAACATCGTGATCCCGCTCTGGCTGGTCGAGGAGACCGACGCCCCGCGGGTCCTGCTGGCCTGGCTCTTCGGCACCAACACGGTGATGGCGGTCCTGCTGCAGGTCGCGGCCGCCCGCGGCGTCGACTCCGTCGACCGGTCGCTGCGCGCGGCCCGGCTCTCCGCCGGCTTCTTCGTGCTGTCGTGCCTGATCGTCCTGGTCACCCACGACACCCTCGGCTGGGTCACGATCGCGCTGGTGTGGCTCGGCCACGTCACCGTGACCGGTGCCGAGCTCTACCAGTCCGCGTCCCACTGGGGCTTCATGTCCGACCTCTCCGACCCCGACCGCCGCGGCGAGTACCAGGGCGCCGCCCACCTCGGGGGCACGCTCGGCGGGGTGTGGGCGCCGGCCGCCTACACCTACCTCGCCATGAACTGGGGCAGCGCCGGCTGGATCACCATCGGCGCGATCGTGGTGGTCGCCACCCTGCTGATGCGACCCTTCGCCAGCGCGGCCGAGCGCTACCTGCATCAGGACTCCGTGTCGGACCGGGCGGCCCGGCCTGCTTGAATCCTCCGGTGGCCACCTCCGCTGACTGGATCGCCGGCGCCCGCCCGCGCACCCTGCCCGCCGCGGTCGCACCGGTCCTCGCCGGCACCGGCGTCGCGGCGTACCACGACGCCGCCGTGCCCTGGAAGGCCACGCTGGCGCTGGTCGTCGCGCTCGCGCTGCAGGTCGGGGTCAACTACGCCAACGACTACTCCGACGGCGTCCGCGGCACCGATGCCGACCGGGTCGGTCCGCTGCGGCTGGTCGGGTCGGGCCGGGCGGAGCCCGGTCACGTGAAGGCCGCCGCGTTCCTGTGCTTCGGTCTCGCCGCGGTCGCCGGCCTGGTGCTCGCCGCCACCACGGCGTGGTGGCTGGTCGCGGTCGGCGCGGTGAGCATCGTGGCCGCGTGGTTCTACACGGGCGGCCGCCGCCCCTACGGCTACGCAGGGCTCGGCGAGGTGATGGTCTTCTGCTTCTTCGGGCTCGTCGCGGTCGTGGGCACGTCGTACGTCCAGGCCGAGGCGTGGCTGCTGCCCGAGTCGGTGTACGCCGCGGTGGCGATCGGCGTGCTGGCCTGCGCGATCCTGGTGGCCAACAACCTGCGCGACATCCCGACCGACGCCGAGGTCGGCAAGCACACGCTGGCGGTGCGGCTCGGCGACGCCCGCACCCGCACGCTGTACGCCGTCCTCGTGCAGGTCGCCGCGCTGGCCATGGTGCTGCTCGCCTGGAGCACGACGTGGTGGGCGCTGCTCGGGGTGTTCTACGCCGCGCCCGTCGCGCCGGCGGCCCGCTCGGTGCTCGAGGGTGCCCGCGGCCCCGACCTCGTGAAGGTGCTGCAGCAGACCGGGCTGGGCGAGCTGCTCATGGGCGCCGGGATCTTCTTCGGCGTGCTGTGGAGCCAGCGGCCCTGACGGGAGACCCCGACGGGCCGGGTCAGTCGGCGTCCTCCTTGGAGCGCAGCTCCTCGAACTTCGACGACGCACGCCGGGCACGCTCGTCGACGCGGCGGGCGAACGCCTCGCGCTGGCGGTCGAGCAGGAAGTAGGACCCGATGCCCGAGACCACGAACGCGATCACCAGCGCCCACAGGATCGGTACGTCGCCGGCGATGAGCACCCAGGCCCCGGCCACGACGCCCAGCGACGCCAGGAAGAGCACGACCCGCAGACCCGTGTAGACGACGAACTCCTTCACGGACTCAGGGTATGCGGTCACCGCTGTGCCTCTACATTGGAGGGGTGCTCAAGTTCGTGATCCTGATCGCCCTCCTGGCGGCGGCGATCTATCTCGTCGTCCGGGTCGTGCAGCGGGGCAGCCTGCGACCGGCACCGCGGCGTCCCCGGCCCGATCCCCCGCGGGTCATCGGTCCGGACGACGACCCCGACTTCCTGCGTGACCTCGACCGCAAGCGCAAGCGCAAGCACCCCGAGGATCCCGAGTCGCCCGCCGTCTGACGGGCGCGCCCGGCTGGTCCAGCCCGGGGCCGGGTCAGCGACCGGGGGTGACCGGCGCGACCGCAGGCGCGGCGTAGGAGTGCTGGCTGCTGGTCGAGAAGTAGTTGATCCCGATGAAGTTGAACCACAGCGTCGCCAGCCCCACCAGCGCCAGGATCGCGGCGTTGCGGCCCTTCCACCCGGCGGTGGAGCGGGCGTGGAGGTACGCGGCGTACACGACCCAGGTGATGAACGCCCACACCTCCTTGGGGTCCCAGTTCCAGTAGCTGCTCCAGGCCTGGTGGGCCCAGATCGGGCCGGTGATCAGCACGGCGAAGGTCCACACCGGGAAGGCGAAGGAGTGCAGCCGGTAGGCCAGCCGGTCGAGCACGTCGGGTGCGGGCACCCGCGCGAGGTAGCCGGCGGGCCGCGCGGACCGGCGCGACTTCACGAGGAAGAGCGCCGAGCAGATGCCGCCGAGGGTGAAGGCGCCGGTCGCGACGATCGCGGACACCACATGGATCACCAGCCACGGCGAGTAGAGGGCCTCGGTGAGGGGCTCGACGGGCTGGTAGAGCCAGACCACCGCGACCATCAGCGTGGCGAGGACGAAGGTGAGCACGATCGGCGCCATCCAGGCGAGCCGCAGCTTCTGGCGCAGGGCGAGGTAGAGCGCGGCCACCACGAACGTGCCGGCGAGCGTGAACTCGTACATGTTGCCCCAGGGCACGCGGTTGGGGTCCGCGGCCATGCCCCGGCCCAGCAGCGCGACGAAGTGCAGCACGACCGCGACGGCGGTGAGGATCAGCCCGAGCCGGCCGAGCATCGCCGTACGACGGGCGGTCGGCTCGTCGAGCCCGGCAGTCGACTCCGGGTCGGAGGGCCCGGTCGCCACCGCGACCCCGCCCGCGGTCGCGGCGGAGGTGGTGGTCGCGGACGTCGCGGCGGCCGCGGCGACCGGGACCCGCCGCAGCGCGCTCCACTCGACGAGGGTGGCGAGCAGGGCGAGGAAGTAGACCACCCCGCAGGCCGCGACGGCCTGGTTGCTCAGCGACTCCCACGCAGCATCGGTCACGACGACTTCCCTTCGGTCTTCCCACGGAGCGCGGTCACGATCCCCTCCAGCACGGAGGCGGTGTCGCCCCCGCCCGAGCGGTCGAGCACCGCGACCTCCACCAGTGTGCCGTCCTCGTCCTCACGGGCACGAACCCAGACCCTTCGTGGACGGATGAACAGCGAGCCCATCAGCCCGAGCAGGGCCAGCACCACGCCGCCGAGGGCGATCATCTTGCCCGGCGTCCGGCTGATCTGGATCTTGTTCCAGCGCTCGACCCCGTCGAAGGAGACCGTGCCGAGGCCGTCGGGCAGCTTCACCTGCTGGCCGGGCTGGAGGTCGACGCGGAACATCGACCCGTCGGGCTTGTCGACCCGCTCCACGCCGGACTTGTCGAGCTCGTAGACCGACTGCGGCGCACCGGAGTCGAGGCCGAGGTCACCGACGTAGACCAGCATGGAGATCGCGGGGTTGAGGTCGTCGCCCATCACCGAGAACGGCCCGGTCGCGTCGGTGAAGGCGTACGTCGGGTAGAACTCGCCCTCCAGCCCGATCTGGGTCGGGCGGGCGTCGGGGGCCTTGATCACGCCGAAGGAGCGGAAGGTCTGGTCGGTCGGCAGGAAGATCGTCGGCCCGCTGTAGGCGACGTCTCCGTTGCCGTCGCGCACGGTGATCACCGGCGCGTAGCCGTGCCCGATCAGGAAGACCTGGGTGCCGCCGATCGTCAGCGGGTGGTTGACCTTGAGGTCGTACTGCTGCTCCGGAGCGGTCGGCGACTCGCGGTAGTCGAGGTGGGAGACGAAGCCGCGGGCCTGCCCCTGCGACGGCCCGTCGGTCAGCCAGTCGACGTCGAAGGAGTTGATGTCGAAGGAGAACGGCTCCATCGCGTCGGGGTCGAAGAGGCTGCCGGGCACGAAGTCGTCGTACTGCGTGAGGTTGTTGGAGAAGCCGTTCCCGACCACGAGGATCACGCCGCCGCGGTAGCCGAACAGGCTGCCGATGGCGAAGCCGGCCAGCACCACCAGCACCGCGAGGTGGAAGACCAGGTTGCCGACCTCGCGGAGGTAGCCGCGCTCGGCCGAGACCTCGCCGGGCGCATGGCTCACGACCCGGTAGCGGCGCCTGCGGAGCTCGGCGACGGCGCGCTCGGCGGCAGCGTCGGCCCCCTCCTCGCTGCGGTACGACGCATGGTCGGGCAGGCGGGAGAGGTGGCGCGGCACCGCCGGCGGCTTCGAGCGCAGGGCCCGGGCGTAGACGAAGGTCCGCGGCACGATGCAGCCGACCAGCGAGATCACCAACAAGATGTAGATCGCCGAGAACCACACCGAGTCGTAGACCGAGAAGAGCCCCAGCTTCTCGTAGATCGGCGTCAGCGTCGGGTGGGCGGCCTGCCAGCGGGAGGCCTCGAGCGAGTCGACGTCGGACTGCGGGATCACCGAGCCGGGGATCGCCGCCAGGGCCAGCAGCAGGAGCAGCACGAGCGCGGTGCGCATCGAGGTGAGCTGGCGCCAGGCGAAGCGCAGCAGCTCGCGGAAGGTCAGCTCGCCGGGGCGCCGCTCCTCGGTCTCCGCCGGGCGCTCGAGCTCGTCCACGCCGCTCACAGCGGTGTCTCCGAGGACTGCACGAGGTGCACCTGCAGCCAGGTCACGGCGTGGTCCCACCAGCCGGTGACCAGCGCGAGCCCGACCAGCACCAGCATCAGCCCGCCGGCGCGGACCACGAAGAGCTGGTGGCGGCGCACGAACGCGAACGCGCCGAGCGCCCGACGGTAGGCGAGCCCGGCGACCACGAACGGCAGGCCCAGGCCGATCGCGTAGACCGCCGACAGCAGGGCGCCGCGGGCGGCGGTGGCGTCGGCCACCGAGAGCGTGTAGATCGCGCCGAGGGTGGGGCCGATGCAGGGGGTCCAGCCGAGGCCGAAGAGGAACCCGAGCAGCGGCGCGGCCGCGAGGCCGACGGCGGGCACGGTGTGCACCCGGTAGTCGCGCTGGAACCACGGGACCACGCCCATGAACACCAGGCCGAGCAGGATCGTCAGCGAGCCCATCACCACGGTCAGCTCGCGCCGCCACTCGACCAGCCAGCCGCCCATCGCGCCGAAGAGCGCCCCGAACAGCACGAAGACCACCGTGAAGCCGGCGACGAAGAGCAGCGACCCGACCAGCATCCGGCTGCGGCCGCGCACGCCGACCTGGGCGTTCTGGAGGTCGGCACCCGACAACCCGGTGGCGTAGGAGAGGTAGCCCGGCAGCAGCGGGATCACGCACGGCGAGAAGAACGAGACCAGCCCGGCCACCAGCGCGACCGGGATGGCGAGCACCAGCGACCCGGAGGCCGCCTGGTCGGAGAACCAGTCACCCACCGGCGCTCCCCCCGCCCGAGCCGCTGTCGGAGGTGCCGTCGTCGCTGTCGACGACCTCGTCGATCACGTCGACCAGCGTGGTGCGGCCGGGGACCGGCCCGGAGATCACCGCGGCGACGCGGCCCTCGTCGTCGAGCACCACGGTGCTCGGCACCGAGGCCAGGTTGATCCTGCCGGTGAAGGCGAGCAGCGCCCGCCCGTCGGGCGCGTAGATCGAGGGGTAGTCGACCCCGGCCTCGCGCTGGAAGGCCAGGCCCTGGGCCTGGCTGTTGTCGCGGATGTTGATGCCGACGAAGGTCGCGCGGTCGGCGGTCTCCTTCGCGGCCTGGGCCAGCATCGGCATCTCGGTGCGGCACGGCGCGCAGCCCGACCACCAGGTGTTGACCACCGTGACCTCGCCCCGGCTGTCGGCGAGGTCGACCGGGTCGCCCTCGAGCGACTCACCCGTGAGCTCGACCGGCTCGCCGCGGTCGGCGGGTTCGATGACCGCGATCTGGCCGTTGCCGGCGATGTAGCCCTTGTCGCCGGTGCCCTGGAGGCCGGAGCAGCCCGCCGTCGCGAGGACGACAGGCACCACCAGCACCACCACGACGGCGGAGGTCACACGTCTCACGCGGCTAGGGCCTCTTCTCCTCCGGGGCGCCCCCGGCCGAGAACGGCGCCGCCTTGTCCCGGGCCGGGATCAGGTCACCGGCCGGCTCGGAGTAGGTCACCTTCGTCAGCGTGTCGCCGACGAAGTGGAAGGAGGTCAGCGAGCACAGCGTGCACTGGCGGTGCCGCGGGTCGTGGAGGTAGCGCCGGCCCTCGGCGTGCAGCCGGGCCACCCAGATCGGCAGCTGGTGGGAGACGACGACCGCCTCGTGCCCGCGCGCGGCCTCCCGCGCGTCGTGGACGGCGGCGGTCATCCGGGCCGCGACCTGGGCGTACGGCTCGCCCCAGGACGGCGTGAAGGGGTTCCAGAGGTGCCGCCAGTGCTTGGGGTTGAGCAGCGGCCGCACCCCGCCCGCGAAGTTGGTGCCCTCGAACTTGTTGGTCGACTCGATGACCCGCTCGTCGAGCTCGACCTCGAGCCCGCGCACGCGCGCCAGCGGCGCCGCCGTCTCCTGCGCCCGCTCGAGCGGCGAGGAGCGCAGGTGGGTGATGTCGCGGTCGCCGATGACCTCGGCCACGCGCTCGGCCATGGTGCGGCCGAGCTCGGAGAGCACGAAGCCCGTACGGCGCCCGTAGAGCACGCCCTCGGGGTTGTAGACCTCGCCGTGGCGCAGCAGGTGGACGACGGTGGTCTCGGGCGTGGTCTCGGGCGTCTGGCTCATCGGGCGTCCTCGGAGGCGGCGGCAGCGGCGCGGGCGGCGGCGGGCAGGGCGTCGAGCACGGTGCCGATGGCGCGGTCGTCGTGGGCGGCGGAGAGGAACCAGCCCTCGTACGCCGAGGGCGGCAGGTGCACGCCGCCGTCGAGCATCGCGTGGAAGAAGGCGGCGTACGCCGCGACGTCCTGGCGCGAGGCGTCCTCGAAGTCGCGGACCGGGCCCTCGGTGAAGAAGACCGAGAACATCGTGCCGCTCGACTGCACGGTGTGCGGCACGCCGGCGGCGTTCAGCGCCTCGCCGACCGCGGCCTTGACCGTGTCGCCGGCGCGGGTCAGGTGGTCGTAGACCTCGTCGGTGGCCAGCCGCAGGGTGGTCAGGCCGGCGGTCGTCGCGACCGGGTTCCCCGACAGCGTGCCGGCCTGGTAGACGCGGCCCTCGGGCGCGAGGTGGGCCATCAGGTCGGCGCGGCCGCCGAAGGCCGCGGCCGGGAACCCTCCGCCCATCACCTTGCCGAAGGTGACCAGGTCGGGCACCCAGCCCTCGACCGCGCCGTCGAGGCCCCACTGCCCCGTGCGGGAGGCCCGGAAGCCGGTCATGACCTCGTCGCTGACGAAGAGGGCGCCGTGCGCGCGGCAGGTCTCGGCGAGGAACGCGTTGAAGCCCGGCTCGGGCGGCACCATGCCCATGTTGCCGGGGGCGGCCTCGGTGACCAGGCAGGCGATCCGGTCGCCGTGGTCGGCGAATGCCTTCTCCACCGCCGCCCGGTCGTTGTAGGGCAGCACCAGGGTCAGCGCCGTGGACGACTCCGGGACGCCGGGCGTGCCCGGGACGGCGAACGTGGCCAGGCCCGAGCCCGCGGAGGCCAGCAGCGAGTCGACGTGGCCGTGGTAGCAGCCGGCGAACTTCACCACGACGTCGCGGCCGGTGGCCCCGCGCGCCAGCCGGATCGCCGACATGGTGGCCTCGGTGCCCGAGGAGACGAAGCGGACGCGCTCGACCGGGGTCCGGGCCACGATCTCCTCGGCGAGCTCGACCTCCGGCTCGGTGGGGGTGCCGTACGACGAGCCGCAGGCCACCGCGGCCTGCACGGCCGCCTGCACCTCGGGGTGGGCGTGCCCGAGCAGCATCGGGCCCCACGAGCAGATCAGGTCGACGTAGTCGTTGCCGTCGACGTCGGTGAGCCAGGCCCCGCGGGCCGAGCGGATGAAGCGCGGGGTGCCGCCCACCGCGTCGAAGGCGCGCACCGGGGAGTTCACCCCGCCCGGGGTCACGGCGCGGGCACGCGCGAAGAGCGCGGCGGAGGCGTCGGTGGGGGCGGGCACCGGCCCATTCTCCCTGACCGACCAACCGTCCGACGAACCGGTGCACGTGCCCGCACGACCGTGGTGGTACGGACCACTCCCGGAGGGTGACCACGGGTCGGCCGCCACGCTCGAGGTTTTCCCGTCACGGCCGGGGGGAACGGTCGTCACAGGTCCCGCCGGAGCACGCCGCAGATCCACCCGGGTGACAACAAGGGGGCCGGAGCATAACGGCTCGTGAGACGATTCGTTGGACAGGACACGCCGGACCCGGAGGGGAGTTCGGCGGTCGTGTCGGAGCTGGGAGAGAGCAATGTCCGCACCTCGATCGGGACGCTGGCAGAAGGCCACCGCGCTGGTGCCGCTGGCCGCACTGTCCGCGGCCTGGACGGTGAGCCTCGCGGGTGCGGGGGCCACCACCCCGGCCGCCGCGAGCCAGGAGCAGGTCGCGGCCCTGCCCGACGGCAGCCAGGTGCCGGCCCAGGCCATCGAGAACCCCGCCAGCGTCTCCGCGCCCGGTGTCGTCGCCCCGGGCGTCGAGGGCAGCAGCACCCGGGAGGTCGTCTCCACCGCCTCCCCCAGCGGCATCCCCGCTGCCGCGCTCGCGGCGTACCAACGGGCCGAGACGGTGATCAACGCCGCCGACAGGTCCTGCCACCTGCCGTGGCAGCTGATCGCGGCCATCGGTCGGGTCGAGTCCGACCACGGCCGCTACGGCGGCAACGCGCTGGACGCCGACGGCGTCGCTCGGCCGGGCATCTTCGGCATCGCGCTCGACGGCAGCCACGGCACCTCGCGGATCGTCGACTCCGACGACGGCCTGCTCGACGGTGACACCCGCTTCGACCGCGCGGTCGGCCCGATGCAGTTCATCCCCTCGACCTGGCGGGTCGTCGGCGTGGACGCCGACCAGGACGGCAAGCGCGACCCGCAGGACATCGACGACGCGGCGCTGGCCACGGCGGTCTACCTCTGCTCGGGCAGCGACGACCTCGGCACCGACGCCGGCAGCCGGGCCGCGGTCTACCGCTACAACCACAGCCACTCCTACGTCGACCTGGTGATCTCGATCGCCGAGGCCTACCTCGCCGGCGACTACACCTCGGTGCCCAACGGCGTGACCACCTCCACCGGCGTCTTCGTCCCCGAGCCGGCCCAGCAGGCCCACGGTGGCCGGCACCACGGCGCCCAGGGCGGCCACCACGGCGGTCAGGGCGACGGCGCGTCGTCGAGCACCGGCGGTGGCGGCTCGGGCAGCGGCGGCGGCTCGGGCGGCAGCACCGGCGGTGGCGGCGGTGGCGGTGACACCGGCGGGAACGGCGGGAACGGCGGCAACGGCGGCGGTGACGGCGGTGCCGTGACCCTCCCGCCCCTCCCCGACACCTCGGTCCCGCCCGTCGACGACGTGCTCACCTCCTCCGAGGCCCTCGCCCAGTGCCTCGCCGACGGGGTCGTCGACAACCCGCTGACGTCGGTCAACGAGCTCACGCAGTGCGTCAACGACCTGCTCAACCCCTGACCACGGCGCAGGCGTCACCCGCGGCGTACCAAACTCACGGTTGTGGGCCGAAGCTTCGCGACACAACCGTGAGATTCACCGCCTGGGCGGTGAATCTCACGGCACAGATCAGCGGCGCAGGCGGGCGGCCTCGGCGGCCCAGTACGTGAGGATCACGTCGGCGCCGGCGCGGTGGATCGAGGTGAGCGTCTCGAGGATCGCGGCCTCGCGGTCGATCCAGCCGTGGGCCGCAGCGGCCTCGACCATGGCGTACTCGCCGGAGATGTTGTACGCCGCGACCGGCACGTCGACCGCGTCGCGGACGCGGCGGACGACGTCGAGGTAGGCCAGCGCGGGCTTCACCATGACCACGTCGGCGCCCTGCTCGACGTCGAGCAGCGCCTCGCGGACGCCCTCGCGGGCGTTGGCGGGGTCCTGCTGGTAGGTCCGCCGGTCGCCCTCGAGCGACGAGCCGACCGCCTCGCGGAAGGGCCCGAAGAAGGCCGAGGCGTACTTGGCCGAGTAGGCGAGCACCGAGACGTCGGTGTGGCCGGCGTGGTCGAGCGCGTCGCGCACGACGCGGACCTGGCCGTCCATCATCCCGCTCGGCCCGACCATGTCGACGCCGGCGTCGGCCTGGGCGAGCGCCATCGCGGCGTACAGCTCGAGGGTGCGGTCGTTGTCGACCCGGCCGTCGGGAGTGAGCACCCCGCAGTGGCCGTGGTCGGTGAACTCGTCGAGGCACAGGTCGCTCATCACCACCAGGGCGTCACCGACCTCGGCGACCACGTCGTTGATCGCCCGGTTGAGGATCCCCGTGGGGTCGAGCGCCTGGGTGCCGGTGGCGTCCTTGTGCTCGTCGGTCGGCACGCCGAAGAGCATCACCCCGCCGAGGCCGAGCTCCGCCGCCTCCGCGACCGCCCGGAGCAGCGAGTCGCGCGAGTGCTGGACGACGCCCGGCATCGACGAGATCGGCCGCGGCTCAGCGAGCCCCTCGCGCACGAAGACCGGCAGCACCAGCTGGTGCGGCGCCACGGCGGTCTCGGCCACCATCCGGCGCATGGCCGGCGTGGTGCGCAGGCGGCGGGGACGGACCAGCGGCCCGACGACCTCGGGTCCGTCCGTGCTGCCCGACTGGCTCATCGCGTGCTCACCGCGACGAGGTCGCCTTGCGACGGGCCGACGGCTTGCGCTCCGACGGCTTGGTGACGGGCTGGCCGGCGTCGATCATCGCGGCCCGCCGCGACGCGCCGAAGTCGGCCAGCGCGTCGACGAGCAGCTCGACGTCGGGCTTGGGCGCCATCACGTCGACCCGCAGGCCGTGCTCCTCGGCGGTCTTCGCCGTGGCCGGACCGATCACCGCGATCACGGTGGAGGGGTGCGGCTTGCCCGCGATGCCGACCAGGTTGCGCACCGTCGAGGACGACGTGAACACCACCGCGTCGAACTTGCCGGTCTTGATCGCGTCGCGGGTCGGCGCCGGCGGCGGGGCGGCCCGCACGGTGCGGTAGGCCGTCACGTCGTCGCACTCCCAGCCGAGGTCGACCAGGCCCGCGACGAGGTTCTCGGTCGCGATGTCGGCGCGCGGCAGGAAGACCCGGTTGATCGGGTCGAGCACCTCGTCGTACGGCGGCCAGTCGGCCAGCAGCCCGGCCGCGGACTGCTCGCCCGACGGCACCAGGTCGGCCCGCAGGCCCCACGCGGCGATCGCCTGCGCGGTCTTGTCGCCGACCGCGGCGATCTTCAGGCCGGAGAAGGCACGGGCGTCGAGGCCGTACTCCTCGAACTTCTCGCGCACCGCCTTGACGGCGTTCACCGAGGTGAAGGCGATCCACTCGTAGCGGCCCTCGACCAGGCCGCGCACGGCCTTGTCCATCTGCAGCGGGTTGCGCGGGGGCTCGACCGAGATGGTCGGCACCTCGTCGGGCACGGCGCCGAACTCGCGCAGCCGCGCGGTCAGCGAGCCGGCCTGCTCCTTGGTGCGGGGCACCAGCACGCGCCAGCCGAACAGCGGCTTGGTCTCGAACCACGACAGCGTCTGGCGCAGGTCGACGACGTCGCCGATCACCGTGACGGCCGGCGGGGCCATCTTGGCGGCGCGGGCGTCGGCGGCGACGTGCTCGAGCGTCGAGGTGACGGTCTCCTGCGCGGTGGTGGTGCCGACCCGGGTCATCGCGACCGGGGTGGTCGCGGGGCGGCCCGCCTCGACGAGCGCGGCGGCGATCTCGCCGATCTGGCCCACGGCCGAGAGCAGCACCAGGGTGCGGCCGTCGGCGTAGCGGCTCCAGTCGACCTTCTCGCCGCAGGTGACGACGGCGATCTCGCGGTGGTCCTTGGTGGTCAGCGGCACGCCGGCGTACGCCGGGACCGCGCCGACCGACGAGACCCCGGGGACGATCTCGAAGCCGAGACCGGCCTTGACGCAGGCCTGCGCCTCCTCGGGCCCGGAGGCGTAGAGGAACGGGTCGCCGGCCATCAGGCGGACGACGCGGAGGCCCTTCTTCGCGTGCCGGACGACGACCTTGGCGCGCGAGGCGTGGGTCAGCGGCTGGCCGTCCTCACCGAAGCCGCCGTCGACGAACAGCGGGCCCGGGCCGGGCTCGGCCGGCTCCTCGCCCTCCGGCGCGGGCTCGGGGAGCCCGAGCAGGGTGCGCACCAGGTGCTCGTGCTCCGGGACCTCCGTGACCACGACGTCGGCCTTGCCGATCAGGTCCACGGCGCGGACCGTGAGCAGGTCGGGGTCACCCGGGCCGCTGCCCACGAACGACACCCACCCGCGGGGACGGGGGATCTCGGTGCTGGTGGTCTTGCCTCGCGTCATGCGTCCTGCCTCTTCATCGGATCATCGATCGCAGCCGGGTCCGGCCCAGGCTCGGTCAGTTGTGCAGCTCCGTCGGCGAGCATCTCGTCCGCCAGCCGGAGCCCGACGCCCTCGGCGTCGTCGGGGCGACCGGATGCGGACATCCGGACCGCCAGTCCCCCGTCGTGGGACAGGGCCACCGCCCTGATCCACAGCTCGTCCCCCTCGTCTCCCTCGACCACCTCGGCGAGGGCGCCGATCGGCGCTGCGCACCCGCCCTCGAGGCGGGCGAGCACCGCCCGCTCCGCGGTGACCGCGGCGCGGGCACCCGCGTCGTCGAGCGCACCCAACGCGGCGACCAGCTCGGCCTCCTCGGCGCGGCACTCCACGGCCAGCGCACCCTGCCCGGGGGCGGGGAGCACCTGCAGCGGGTCGAGCACCTCGGTGGCCTCGTCGAGCCGGCCCAGCCGGGCCAGGCCCGCGCGGGCCAGCACCACGGCGTCGTACTCGCCGGACCGGACCTTCCCGATCCGGGTGTCGACGTTCCCACGGATGTCGTCCACGACCAAGCCGAGGCCGAGGGCGTGCAGCTGTGCGGCGCGGCGCGGGGAGCCCGTCCCGACCCGGCTGCCCACGGGCAGCTCGCCCAGGCTGAGGCCGTCGCGGGCGACGACGACGTCGCGCGGGTCCTCGCGGGCGGGCACGGCGGCCAGCGCGATGCCGTCGTGCGGAGCGGTGGGCAGGTCCTTGAGCGAGTGGACGGCGAGGTCGACGCGGCCGTCGAGCAGCGCCTCGCGCAGCGCGCCCACGAAGACGCCGGCGCCGCCGAGGCTCGCCAGCGGGGCCGCGGTCACGTCGCCGTCGGTGGTCACCTCGACCAGCTCGACCTCGCGGCCGAGCCGCTCACGCACCAGCGCCGCCACGTGACCCGACTGGGTGGTCGCGAGCTGCGAGGCGCGGGTGCCGAGGCGCAGGGTCGGGGCGCTCACGAGGGCACCTCCGGACGCGTGACGGCGTCGACCGCGTCGGGGTCGAGCGCGAACAGCTCGGCCAGCGCGGCGGCGTAGGACACCGCACCGGTCTCGTTGGCCAGCTCCTTGACCCGCACGGTCGGCTGGTGGAGCAGCTTGTCGGCCACGCGTCGTACGGCGTGGAGCACCTCGGCGCGGGTCTGGTCGTCGAGGTCGGGGAGCCGGCCCGAGAGCCGCTCGATCTCGGACTCCACGACGGCGGTGGCCATCGAGCGCAGGGCGACGACGGTCGGGGTGACGCTGGCCTGGCGCCGCGCGGAGAGGAAGGCCGCGACCTCCTGCCCGACGATCCGCCGGACGGCGTCGACCTCGCGGCCGGCGTCGGTGCCGTGGAGCTCCTCGGCGAGGTCGGCGAGCCCGACCAGCCGCACGCCGTCGACCGCGACCGCGGCGGGCTCGACGTCGTGCGGGAGCGCGAGGTCGAGGATGCCGAGCGGGCGGCCCGTGGGCCGCGCGGCCCGCAGCGCCTCGGCGCTGACCAGCACGCCGGTGGCCCCGGTGCAGGTGACGAGCAGGTCGGCCCCGGCGAGCTCGGCGGCGAGGTCGGCGAGGTCGACGGCCCGGGCACCGTGCTCGGTGGCGAGTCGGGCGGCGCGCTCGGGGCTGCGGTTGACCACCGCGACGTCGGCGGCGCCCCGACGGGTCGCGGTGGCGACGGCGAGGGCCGCCATCGAGCCGGCGCCGAGGACGACGACGCGCGCGCCGGCGACCCCGCCGACCGTGCCCTCGACCCGGTCGAGCCCGGCGCTGACCAGCGACGGGGCGGCGGTGTCGATGTCGGTCTCGGCGCGCGAGCGCTTGCCGACCCGCAGGGCCTGCTGGAACAGCGCGTTGAGGGCGGGCCCGACGGTGCCCTGCTCCTGCCCGCGGCGCAACGCCTCGCGGGTCTGGCCGAGGATCTGGCCCTCGCCGACCGCCATCGAGTCGAGGCCCGCGGCCACGTGGAAGAGGTGGGAGACGGCGCCGTCGTCGTAGTGGACGTAGAGGTTGCGCACGATCTGGCCGGCCTCGTCGCCCGCGCGGTCCACGAGCAGCCGCGAGACCTCCTCGACGCTGCCGTGGAAGCGGTCGACCTCAGCGTAGATCTCGAGCCGGTTGCACGTCGCGATCACGGTCGCCTCGGTGACGTGCTCGCTGGCCACGACGTCGCCGAGCAGCTTGGTCAGGCCGTCGGCGCCGAGCGCCACCTGCTCGAGCACGGCGACGGGGGCGGAGCGGTGGGAGATGCCGACGACGAGGACGCTCATCGGGGGCCCCCGTTCGGAGCGGAACGGAGTGAGCACTCGAAGGGGGTGGAGGTCATGCGGTGGCCCCCTTGCGCTGCTCGTGGTAGGCGAGGATCTGCAGCTCGATCGACAGGTCGACCTTGCGCACGTCGACGTCGTCGGGCACCGAGAGCACGACCGGCGCGAAGTTGAGGATCGAGCGGATGCCGTTGGCGACCATCCGGTCCGCGACGTCCTGGGCGGCGACCGCCGGGGTGGCGATCACGCCGATCGCGACGCCGTGGTCGCGCACGATCCGCTCGAGGTCGTCGAAGGGGCGGACGTCGACGCCGGCCACGACCTCCTGGTGGCGGCTCGGGTCGGCGTCGAGGAGGGCCACGACGCGGAACCCGCGGCTGCGGAAGCCGGAGTAGTTGGCGAGCGCGTGCCCGAGGTTGCCGATCCCGACGATGACGACCGGCCAGTCCTGGGTGACCCCGATCTCGCGGGCGATCTGGTAGCGCAGGTAGTCGACGTCGTACCCGACGCCGCGGGTGCCGTAGCTGCCGAGGTAGGAGAGGTCCTTGCGCAGCTTCGCGCTGTTCACGCCGGCCGCGGTCGCGAGCTCCTCGCTCGAGCAGGTGCGGGTGCCGCCGTCGGCGAGCGTGGTGAGGGCGCGGAGGTAGACGGGGAGACGGGCCACCGTGGCCTCGGGGATGTCCCGGGCCGGATCACGAGGATCGGCAGAAGTCCGTGCGCTCACCGTTCTTCTCTCCAGCCGCCGCGGCCCGGGCCTGGGGGGACCCGGCGGTGGCCGCGCGGCCCGATCACTGTAGGAGTTTGTGAACGGGAGAACAAAACGAGAACGAGGGCTTGTAGCACAGGTGACCAGGGTCACTCGGTGCGGGGTGTCCCGGGGGTGGCGCCCCGCCGGGACGGGTCGGGGTCAGCCGGGCGCGTCCGGGGCCAGTGCGGCTCGCAGTCGTGCCGCGTCGACCCGCCAGAAGTCGTGCTGGCGGCCGTCGACGAAGGTCACCGGCACCTCGTCGCCGTACGACGCCTGCAGGTCGGCGTCGGCGTCGACGTCGACCTCGACGAAGCGCTCACCGACCTCCTCGCACACCGCGGCGACGACGCCGCGGGCGTCCTCGCACAGGTGGCAGCCGACGCGCACCAGCACCACCACCCGGGTGCCCGGGTCGACGGGCGGCAGGGACGGGCGCTCGCTCACGGCATCTCCAGCAGCCCCAGGGCCCGGCGGCGCTCGGCGGCGCGGAGCCGGCCCTTCTGCACCTTGCCGGTCACGGTCAGGGGCAGCTCGTCGACGACCTCGACCCGCTGCGGCTGCTTGAACCGCGCCAGCCGGGCGGCGCACTCGGCGCGGACGGCCTGCTCGACGTCGGCCGCCGGCAGGCCGGGAGCCACGACGTACACGACGACGGCCTCGCCGGTGGTCGCGTCGGCGACGCCGATCACGCCGACCTCGGTCACGCCCGGGACCTCGCGGACGACGTCCTCGACCTCGCGCGGGTAGACGTTGAAGCCGGAGACGATCACGAGCTCCTTGACCCGGTCGACGAGGAAGAGGTCACCGCTGGCGTCGAGGAAGCCGACGTCTCCGGTGCTCCACCAGCCGTCGGCGTCGGGGCCGTCGCGCCCGTCGGGCCAGTAGCCGCTGAACAGGTTGGCGCCGCGGATCGAGATCTCGCCGGGGTCCTCGCCCTCCGGCGCCCGGCCCGCGTCGTCGAGCAGCCGGATCTCGATGCCGGGCAGCGCGGCGCCGACCGAGCCGGCCTGGAGCCGCTCGCTGACCAGGGTGCTGGTCACCACGGGCGCCGCCTCGGTGAGGCCGTAGCCCTGGTGCACCTCGACCTGCGCGGCCTGCTCGAACCGCGCGATGAGCTCGGTCGAGAGCGGCGCCGAGCCCGACAGCATCAGCCTGACGCTGGCGAGCCGCTGCGCGAGGTCGTCGCGGTCGACCCAGTAGGCGTAGACCGGCGGCGCGACCGGGACGACGGTGCAGCGGTGCTCCTCGATCACGGCGAGCGTCTGCTCCGGGTCGAACCGCTCGACGAGCACCAGCGTCGCGCCGTGGCGCAGGACCGGCCCGAGCACGGCGTTGAGGCCGTAGACGTGGAAGAGCGGCAGCACGCCGAGCACGACGTCGTCCTCGCGGAGCATCGCCGGCTCGACGCGCGCGACCTGGTCGAGGTTCGCCAGCAGCGCGCGGTGGGTGAGCATCGCCGCGCGCGGGCGGCCCGACGTACCGCTGGTGTAGAGCAGCACCGCGAGCTTCTCGGGGTCCTGGAGCGGGAGGACCGGTCGCGCCTCGGGAGCAGGCAGCCGCTCCCACGCCACCTCGCCCGCGGCGGGCTCCTCGCCCACGGTCACCACCACCGGCGCCACCGCCCGCGACAGCAGGTCGGCGTCGACGCCGTCGACGGTGCCCTCGCCGGCCAGCGCCGCGCGGACCATCGCGACGGCGTCGCGGACGTGCGGCAGCGCCGACCCGTCGGCGACGACCAACCGCGCGCCGGAGTCGGCCAGCATCCGGGCCAGCTCCGGGACGGCCGAGCCCGGGTTGACCGGGACGGCGACGGCCTGCGCCCGCAGCACGCCGAGGTACGCCGTGACGAGCTCGAGGCGGTTGCCGGTCGCGATCATCACCCGCTGGCCCGCCAGCACGCCGGCGGCCCCGAGCCCGGTGGCGAGCCTCGCGACGGCGTCCTCCAGCTCCGCCCACGAGGTGCGGCGGCCCCCCACCTCGACGACCGCGGGGGCGTCGGGGTGCGCGCGCGCCGCGTCCGCGACGAGGTCGGAGACGTCGGCGAGAGCGGGGCGCTCGGGCATGCGCGCGATCCTTCCACAGCGCCGCCGCCCCCGCAGGCGTCGGATCGATAGGGTGCGAGGCGTGACCCCGCCCGCCGACCCGAAGCGTCGCCGGCTCGACCTGCAGGCGCGCTCCACGCTCGCCGGTGAGGCCGCCGCGGCCGCTGCCGAGGTCGAGAGCGCGCTGGCGGTGCCGGCCGACCCGACCGCGGCGGCGTTCTTCGACGTCGACAACACGCTGATGCAGGGCGCGAGCATCTTCCACCTGGCGCGGGGGCTGCACCGCCGCAAGTTCTTCACGACGCGCGACATCCTGTCCGCGGCGTGGAAGCAGGCGTACTTCCGCGTGGTCGGGGTCGAGGACCCCGAGCACGTCGCGCAGACCCGCGCCTCCGCGCTCTCCTTCATCGAGGGCCACACCGTGGCCGAGCTCGAGGAGATCACCGAGGAGATCTTCGACGAGGCGATGGCGCACCGGATCTGGCCGGGTACCCGCGCCCTCGCCCAGCTCCACCTCGACCAGGGCCAGCGGGTGTGGCTGGTGACCGCCGCCCCGATCGAGATCGCGCAGATCATCGCCCGCCGGCTCGGGCTCACCGGCGCCATGGGCACGGTGGCCGAGCACGTCGACGGCGTCTACACCGGCCGCCTCGTCGGCGAGATGCTGCACGGCGAGGCGAAGGCCGAGGCGGTCCGGGCCCTCGCCGAGCGCGAGGAGCTCAACCTCGCGCGCTGCTCGGCGTACTCCGACTCCGTCAACGACCTGCCGATGCTCTCGCTCGTCGGCGACCCGTGCGCCATCAACCCCGACGCCAAGCTGCGGGCCGCCGCCCACCAGCGCGGCTGGCGCGTGCGCGACTACCGCACCGGTCGCAAGGCGGCCCGTGCCGGCCTCGTGGTCGCGGTCGCCGCCGGCGCCGTCAGCGGGGCGGTCGCCGCCGGGGCAGCGGTGCGCGGGCACCGGTCGGGCAGCGCCTGATCCGAGGCATTTTCCGGTGCCGCGGCCCGTCTGTCGGGACGGCGCCGGGGAAAGTGCCCACTGCCGGCGTGGCGCACGCCACAGATGGGTAAGAAAGGTTCACAGGGGTGGGCTCCGCGCCTACCATGACGAGAGCTTCGGGGGAAGCCATCGGGAGGGGTCACCGACGATGCCGGACAGGGTGCGCGATCTCGCGCGCGGTCTCGACGCCCTGCGTCAGGCCGTCGCCGAGTCCCTCCTCGGCAGCCTCGTGCCACCGGGCCCCGTTCCTGCCCCGGTCACCCCGCACGCTCGTCGCGGAGCCGGCGCAATGGTTCACGCCCCGTCGGCGTGGCTGCTCAGCGAGGCCGCCGCTCCCGAGAGCACCGGCTCCTCCGCGTCCTACGGCGACGGGGACCTCGCAGCCTCCTCGGAGGAGGACGAGGCCGAGCGCACCCGCCTGATCGCCCTGGTGGAGCTCGCCCGCGGCGGCGACACCGAGGCGTTCGGTCTGCTCTACGACCACTACCAGGGCGCGGTCTACCGCTTCCTCTTCTACCGGACCCGCTCGGTCCCGCTCGCCGAGGACCTCACGTCCGAGACGTTCTTCCGCGCGCTGCGCAGCATGAGCAGCTTCCGCTGGCAGGGCAAGGACTTCGGCGCATGGCTGATGACGATCGCCCGCAACCTGTGCACCGACCACTTCAAGGCCGGTCGCACCCGCCTCGAGATGACCACCGAGGACATGGGCCAGCACGACGACGCGACCGAGGGTCCGGAGTCCGCGGTGCTCGCCGGCCTCACCAACGAGATCCTGCTGACCGCGCTCAAGCAGCTCCCCGACGAGCAGCGCGACTGCCTGATCATGCGCTTCCTGCAGGGGATGAGCATCGCCGAGACAGCCGCCGTGCTGGGCCGGAGCGACGGCGCCATCAAGCAGCTGCAGCTGCGCGGGGTGCGCAACCTCGCCAAGCTCATGCCGGAGGGGTTGAGGGACCGATGACCCCCCGCACCACGACCCGGGTCCTGCCCGTGCGAGCAGGCGTAACCTCGCAGGTCAGGGCGTCGTTGAGCACGGCGACTGACTGCGCCACCCGCAGCACCGCCCACCGCGCCCACCACCCCCGGGCGCAGCACGAGACAGGACACGGCCGATGACTCCGGCGTTCCCGGCACGACGTGCCGAGGAGTTCAACACCTTGGTCGAGGGATCCCCGACCGAGGCCGGCGGCACGCGCTACCCGGAGTTCCTCGAGATCGTCGCGGCCCTGCGCGACGTGCCGGCCGTCGAGCCGCGCCCCGAGTTCACCGCCTCGCTCCGCGACCGGCTGATGGCCGCCGCCGAGACCGAGCTGGTCCCGGCCGACCGCACCACCGACGAGGCCCGCCTGCGGATGCCCGGCACCCGGCCCGGTCGCCAGCGCCGCCTGGTGGTCGCCGTCGGCAGCATCGCGCTCGTCGGCGCCACGACGTCGATGGCCGTCGCCGCCCAGTCCGCGCTGCCCGGCGACGCGCTCTACCCGCTCAAGCGGGCCATCGAGAACGCGCACGCCGGTCTCAGCCTCGACGAGGCCGACAAGGGCGCCACGATGCTCGCCAGCGCCTCCGGGCGGCTGCGCGAGGCTGCCGAGCTCAGCCGCGCGGGCCACCTCGACGACTCCGCCGCCGTGGCCGAGACCCTCAACGACTTCTCCGCGCAGTCGACGGAGGCCTCCGACCTGCTGTTCGCCGACTACGCCGCGAACGGCGACCAGGCCACGCTCGACCAGCTCCACGCCTTCACCGCCGACAGCCTGACCCAGCTCACCGAGCTCGAGCCGGTGGTGCCGATCGACGCCCGCGACGAGCTGATGCACGCGGCGCAGGTGCTGAGCCAGATCGACGCACAGCTGCAGCGGGTGTGCCCCGGCTGCGTGCCGTCGATCAGCGAGATCCCCAACCAGGTGGCCTTCGGCACCGACCTGAGCGGCTTCGACCCACCCATCAGCCTCGACGGCAACGGCCTCGACACCCAGGGCGGCGTCAAGGACGGCACCCAGCAGGCCGGCGGCGGGTCGGGTGGCGGCGCGGGCAGCCAGGACCCCGAGCTCCTCGACCCGCTCGACCCGGTGCTCAGCCCCGACGGCGACGGCCAGACCTCCGGCGGCGACGGCGGCGGCAACACGCTCACCGACACCGTCGACGACCTGACCGAGGCCCTGCTCGGCGACGGCGACACGTCGTCCGGCAACGACGCCGACGGCGACACCGACGGCGGCCTGCTCGGTCAGCTCGAGGGCACCGTCGACGACACCACCGGCGGTCTGCTCAACCCCTGAGCGGCCCCGGCGTCAGCGGAAGACGGACTCGCGGTCCATCAGGAGCGTGTAGAGCGTCTGCTGGATCGTCTCGCGCACCTGGTCGGTGACGTTGAAGACGAGCATCGGGTCGTCGGCCGCGCCGGCGTCGTACTCGTCGGTGCGGATCGGCTCGCCGAACTCCAGCAGCCACTTCGAGGGCAGCGGCACCAGCCCGAGCGGTCCGAGCCACGGGAAGAAGGGCGTGATCGGGATGTAGGGCACCCCGAGCAGGCGGGCCAGGGACGGCATGTTGCCGACGAGCGGGTAGATCTCCTCGGCCCCCACCACCGACAGCGGCACGATCGGGACCCCGGTGCGCAGCGCGGCGGAGACGAAGCCGCCCCGCCCGAAGCGCTGGAGCTTGTAGCGCTGGGCGTAGGGCTTGCCGATGCCCTTGAAGCCCTCCGGCCAGACGCCGACGAGCTCGCCGCCGGCGAGCATGCGCTCGGCGTCCTCGGTGCAGGCCAGGGTGGCGCCGCTGCGACGCGCCAGCACGCTGACCACGGGCATGCGGAACACGAGGTCGGCACCGAGCGGACGCAGGTGGCGCCCGACCGTGTCGTGGATGGTGACCAGGGTCATCAGACCGTCGACGGGGATGGTGCCGGAGTGGTTGGAGACCACGAGGGCGCCGCCCGAGGCGGGAATGTTCTCCGCGCCCCGCACCTCGACGCGGAACCACTTCTGGGCGATGGGACGCAATGCGGCCATCAGGAAGCGTTCGGTGACCTCGACGTCGAAGCCGTACTCGTCGACGTCGTAGTCGCCGGTGACGCGGCGCCGCAGGAAGGCCAGGAAGCGCGCGAGCTGGGGCTCCCACTGCTCGCCCCAGACCTCGCGGGCACCGACCTGGAAGGCGGCCAGCCAGTCGCCGGCCGGGATCCCGGCGAGCGGCCCGCGCTCACGCGTGGTGGTCGGCTCGCGCTCGGCGGCCGCCTCGTGCAGCTCCGGGGCCTCGGGGACGTGCTGCCCGGACCCCGTCGTACGACGCGGGGGCGCCGCCTTGCGCGGGGGCGCCGCCTTGCGGGGCGGCGGGGCCTTGCGCGGCGCGGGGGCGGCGCTGGGGGCGTCGGCGGTGTGCTCGCCGTGGTGGTCGGGCTCGACCCGGTCGTCGGAGGGCGCGGCCGGAGCCGGGTGGCGCTTCGGCGGGGCGGCCGCCCGCGGCGCGAGGTTGCGCGAGGAGGCGGACGGCTTGGCGCGCCCGGTGCCGCGGCCCGGACGCCCGCGGGTCCCGATCGGGATGATCTCGGCGTCACCCACGGGGGGCTCCCACCAGCTCCGGGGGGCGGGGCGGCAGCTCGGCGCCGGTCACCCGGGCGAGGCCGTCGATGACCCGCGTGGCGGCTCCCCCGGTCGGGGCCAGCGTCGCGCCGAAGTCGTCGAACGCCTCGGCGGTGGTCATGGTCGGCTCGAAGCCGAGCATGGTGCGCATCCGGGTGGTGTCGACGCCGCGGCCGTAGGTGAGGAAGCCGATCTGCTCGGGCGAGAAGTCGGCCACCCGCGCCGAGCGGAGGACGGAGCCGAGGCTGCCGACCATGAACCCGGGGAGCGCGACGGTGGCGCGCTGGAGGCGGCGTACGGCCTGGCTGAGCATCAGGATGCCGTCGCCGGCGACGTTGAAGGTGCCGGCGACGTCGGTGGTCACCGCGTGGCGCAGCACACCGATCATGTCGTCCTCGTGGAGGAACTGCAGCCGCGGGTCGAAGCCGAGCACGGTCGGGATGACCGGCAGCCGGAAGTAGGAGGTGATCGGGCTCGAGATGTGCGGGCCGATCACGTTGGCGGCGCGGAGCTGGGTGACGCGGACGTCGGGGCGGCGGCGGGCGAAGCCGCGCACGTACCCCTCGATCTCGGCGACGTCCTTGGCGTAGCCCGAGCGCGGCGCCCGCCGCGGCTCCATGTCCTCTCGGAACATCGCCGGGTCGCGGTTGCTCGCGCCGTAGACCGTGGTCGTCGACTTGAGCACCAGGTGGCGCAGGCCCGCGGCCCGCTGGCACGCAGCGAGCAGCTGCATGGTGCCGATGACGTTGAGCTCCTTCATCGTCCCCCGCCCGCCGGCGGTGCCGGGGCTTGCGATCACGCTCATGTGGACGACGGTGTCGACGTCCTCCTTGGCGATGATCTTGGCGATGACCGGGTTGCGGATGTCCGCGCGGACGAAGGAGACGTCGGCGAGGTCGCCCCGCGGAGGGATGACGTCGACGCCGACCACCTTGCTGACGCCCGGGTCGGCGGCGGCCGCGACCGCGAACCGGCGCCCGAGGTCACGCGAGACCCCGGTCACCAGGACGACGCGGCCGCTCGTGGTCATGGCGGGGTGAGAGCCCGTCGCTTACTTGCCGAGCTTGCGACGCTGCACGCGCGTCTTCTTCAGCAGCTTGCGGTGCTTCTTCTTCGCCATGCGCTTGCGGCGCTTCTTGATGACAGAACCCACAGGAAACCCTTCCGACTTCACGGGCCCGGTCGTCGCGGCGACGCCCGGGCAAGGCCTCAGCCTACCCAGCGGGGGACAAGCCGAAGAATCCGCACCGCCCGGATGGACCGGGGGGTGCGGATCGTCGGTGGTGCGGGACGTGCGGTTGCGGTCAGCCCGCGTTGTAGAAGCTCTTCCGGAGGTAATCGTTGACGTCGTCCTCGAGGACCCGGAAGGAGCGTCCGACACGTACGGCCGGCAGGTCGCCGTTGTGCACGAGTCGGTAGACGGTCATCTTGGAGACGCGCATGGTCGCGGCCACCTCGGCAACGGTCAGGAACGTCGAGTCGGAGAGATCTCCGGACGTGTGGTCAGCCATGAGGGCACCGTTCTTTCCTGTGCGGCACGCCACCGGCTTCCCCACCGGTGGATCCACGTCCGCAGGTCCTGCGAGAATAGGGCCTGATGTGACACGTGGGGAAGGGAATGACTCAAGTCGTTGATGTGGATCCGGCGTGTCCGCTTGTCAGGGTCGTAGGTTTTACTTTGGCGGGCGCTTCGGAAGCCCTCACGGCATCGGGTCGAGGCCGTGCCACGGGAAGATCTCCGTCCGGGTCGCGTTGATCGCCCGGTCGAGCCAGGTACCGGGGTCGAAACCCTCCGACCAGTCGCGGAACGCGGGGGTCCGGCCGTCGGTCATCCGGTGCGGCGCGTGCCGGCCGACGCCGTACTCGACGTACTCGCGCCAGTTCTGCGGGGTGTTCACCATCGGGTCGAGCGGCTGCCCGCCGACGATCGCCAGCAGGTGGGTCCACGAGCGCGGGACGACCCCCACGGTCTCGTAGCCGCCACCGCCCAGGGCCACCCAGCGGCCCCCGGCGACCTCGTGCGCGAGGTCGTGGAGCGCGAGGTACGACGCGCGGTGGCCGTCGACGGTGAGCATCAGGTGGGCGAGGGGGTCCTCGATGTGGGAGTCGCAGCCGTGCTGCGAGACCAGCACCTGCGGGGCGAACTCGCGCAGCAGCGGCGGCACGACCGCGTGGAAGGCGCGCAGCCAGCCGGCGTCGGAGGTGCCCGGGGGCAGCGCGACGTTGACCGCCGAGCCCTCGGCGCCGGGGCCGCCGGCGTCGTTGGGGAAGCCGGTGCCCGGGAAGAGCATCTGGCCGGTCTCGTGCAGGGAGATCGTGAGCACGCGCGGGTCGTCGTAGAAGATCGCCTCGACGCCGTCGCCGTGGTGGACGTCGACGTCGACGTAGGCGACCCGCTCGGCGCCCTGGTCGAGCAGGTACTGGATGCCGACCGCGACGTCGTTGTAGATGCAGAAGCCCGAGGCGCGGTCGCGCATCGCGTGGTGGAGGCCGCCGGTGATGTTGGCGCTGTGCAGCGACGTACGCGTCCAGACCTGGCGGAAGGCCTCGACGCTGGCACCGACCACGTGCGCGGCGGCGTGGTGCATGTCGGGGAAGACCGGGTTGTCGTCGGAGCCGAGGCCGTGGACCGGGTCGACGACGTTCGGGTCGCGCCCGGCCTTGGTGACCGCCTCGATCAGCCCGGCGTCGTGGACGGTCGCGATGGTCTCGTCGTCGGCGATGGGGGCGGGGACCACGGCGAGGCGGTCGAGCACGCCGAGCTCCTCGGCGAGGCGCATGGTGAGGTCGACGCGGATCGGCGACATCGGGTGAGCGGGGCCGAAGCTGTACTCCGTGAGGCGGCCGTCGAAGACCACGCTCGAGGGGCCGGAGCACTGCACCATGCTGCGCACGCTACTCGCGCGACGTGGCAGACTGGGCAGGTGCTCACGACTCGTCTCTCCGCGTGGTGGCCCGCCTGACGGCGGACCACCCGGACCCGAGCACCTTCACCTCGTCCACGGCCGCCCTCCGGGCGGCCGTTCGTCGTACGTGCGCCCGGGGGGCCGACCACCTCTCACCACCAGGAGCGCACCCCGTGTCACGCACCCTCTCCCTCCTCACCCCGTCCGGGCGGCTCACGCTCGGCAGCTACCTCGGCGCCCTCGCGCCGATGGCCCAGCGGCAGGACGACGCCTTCTACGGCGTCGCGGACCTGCACGCGATGACCACCGAGCACGACCCGCGGCAGCTGCGCGCGCTCTCCGCGGAGATGGCCACGCTCTTCCTCGCGGTCGGCCTCGACCGGGCGACGCTCTTCCGGCAGAGCCAGGTGCCGGCGCACGCCGAGCTCGCCTACCTGCTCGAGTGCGTCGCGACCACCGGCGAGCTCAACCGGATGATCCAGTTCAAGGAGAAAGGGCGGGGGGTGGAGTCGACGCGGGTCTCGCTGTTCACCTACCCGGCGCTGATGGCCGCCGACATCCTGCTCTACCGGCCTCGGCAGGTGCCCGTGGGCGCGGACCAGAAGCAGCACGTCGAGCTCACCCGTGACCTCGCGCTGCGGTTCAACCGGCGCTACGGGGAGGTCTTCACGGTGCCGGAGGTGGTCACCTCGTCCGGGGGCAGTGCGCGCGTGCGCGACCTGCTGCACCCGCAACGGAAGATGTCGAAGTCGGCAGACTCGGCCGGCACGATCTACCTGCTCGACCCGCCGGACGTCGTACGGAAGAAGGTGGCGCGCGCGGTCACCGACTCCGACACCGGACCCGCGGCGGTGCGGGCCGACCCCGACGCGAAACCGGGCGTCACCAACCTGCTCGAGATCCTCGCTGCCTGCGGCGGGTCGGCGGACGGCGTGACGACCTACGGCGCCCTCAAGCGCGAGGTCACCGACGCGGTCGTGTCCCTGCTCGGGCCCGTCCAGGCGCGGTACGCCGACCTCGCCGCCGACCCGGCGTACGTCACCGGCGTGCTCGAGTCCGGCGCGGCCCACTGCCGCCAGGTCACCGCCCCCGTCCTCGCTTCCGCCCGGGCCGCCCTCGGCCTCGCCTGACCCGCCGAGGTGGGAGAAATGGTCACCCGAGGTGGCAGAGATGGTCGTTCAGGAGCGGACGAAGTCGGCCACGATCCGACCGAGGCGCTCGCCGTCGTCCTCCTGCAGGAAGTGGCCGGCGCCGACGAGCGTCGGGTGGTCGAGACCGGCGGCACCGGGCACCAGGCCCTGCAGGATCGGTGCCATGTCGCGGGTGATCGGGTCGCTGTCGCCGAAGGCGGTGAGGAACGGCTTGTCCCAGCGGCAGAGCACGTCCCATGCCGCCCGATTGGCGGCCGAGGCAGGGTCGTCGGGCTTGGTGGGCACGAGGGTCGGCATGACGCGCGCCGCGACCTTGGCGGCCTCGTCGGGGAACGGTGCGTCGTACGCCGCGCGGACGTCGTCGGCGAGCCCGTCGACGCAGCCGGCCTCGACGAAGCGACCGATGTCGAGCACCTCGGCCGACTCGACCGCGCGGCGGAACATCCACCACAGCTCGGGCATCGGGTGGTCGCCGGTCGGCAGGCCGGTGTTGGCGGCCACGACCCGCGCGAAGCGGTCGGGGTGCTCGGCCACGAGGCGCAGCCCGATCAGGCCGCCCCAGTCCTGGCCGACGAGCGTGACGTCGCGCAGGTCGAGGCGGTCGAAGACGAGCTCGCGCACCCACTCGACGTGGCGGGCGAAGGTGTGGTCGGTCAGCTCGGTGGGCTTGTCGGAGCGGCCGAAGCCGACCAGGTCGACCGCCACCCCGCGGAGGCCGGCGTCCTCGAGCACCCGGAGCACCGTGCGGTAGAGGAACGACCAGGTCGGCTCGCCGTGCAGCAGCAGCACCACGGGGCCATCGGGCGGGCCGACCTCGACCCACGACATCCGCAGCGACCCGCCCTCGGCGTCCGAGACCTCGGCGTACTGCGGCTCCCACGGGAAGTCCGGGACGTCGGCGAAACGGCTCTCAGGGGTGCGGTAGGTCTCCACGTCGATCAGTCTCGCAGGACCAGACCGGCGCGCCGGTCAGCGGCCATCTCCGCCACCTCGCGCGACCATTTCTCCCACCTCGCGTCGCCATTTCTCCCACCTCGGCTACTCGCCGGAGAGGGCCTGGGAGCGGTCGCGGGCGGCCTCCATGGCCGCGAGGAAGGCGGCGCGGACCTTGTGGATCTCGAGCTCGCGGAGGGCGGCGGCGGTGGTGCCGCCGGGTGAGGTGACCTGCTCGCGCAGGACCACGGGGTGGGTGCCGGTCTCGCGGAGCATCTTGGCCGAGCCGACGACGGTCTGGACGACGAGATCGGTCGAGGTGGCACGCGGGAGGCCGAGGTGGACGCCGGCCTCGATCATCGACTCGACGACGAAGAAGATGTACGCCGGGCCGGAGCCGGAGATCGCGGTGACGGCGTCCATCTGCTTCTCCGGCACCCGGAGCACGCGGCCGGTCGAGGCCATCAGCGACTCGGCCTCGGCGAGGTGCACGTCGTCGCAGTGCGAGCCCGGCGCGATCGCGGCCATGCCCTCGTCGACGAGGGCCGGTGTGTTCGGCATGGCCCGCACGACCGCGACGCCCGCGGGCACCCGGGCCTCGATGTACGCCGTGGTGATGCCCGCCGCCAGCGAGACCACGAGCTGCCCGGGGCGCAGCTCGGGGCTGATCTCCGCGAGCAGGTCGGCCATGTCCTGCGGCTTGACCACGATGGCAACGGTGTCGGCCTGCCGGGCCGCCTCGAGGTTGGAGACCACCGCGACGCCGTACCGCTCGGTGAGCTCGCGCGCGCGCTCGCCCCGCTTCTCACCGACCAGCAGGTCGGCGACCGGACGGCCCGCCCGCAGCAGCCCGGACAGGAGGGTCTCCCCCATCACGCCGGCGCCGAGGATCGCGGTCTGGGCCATCGCAGCCTCCGGTCAGGACTTCGAGATCAGGGATCGCGCGAAGAATGTCAGGTTCTGCGGACGCTCGGCGAGACGTCTCATGAGGTAGCCGTACCACTCGTGACCGTAGGGCACGTAGACCCGCACCGACTCGCCGGCGGCCGCGAGGCGACGCTGCTCCTCGGGCCGGATGCCGTAGAGCATCTGGAACTCGTAGCTGCCCTGCACCCGGCCGTAGCGGCTGGCCAGGCTCGAGGCGATCTCGACCATCCGCGGGTCGTGGGTGGCGATCATCGGGTAGCCGTGCCCGGCCATCAGCACCTTGAGGCAGCGCACGTAGGACAGGTCGACGTCGAGCTTGTCCTGCCAGGCGACCGACTCGGGCTCGTTGTAGGCGCCCTTGCACAGCCGCACCCGCGAGCCCTCGTAGGCCAGCGCCCGGCAGTCGGCCTCGGTGCGGTGCAGGTAGGCCTGCAGCACGGCGCCGGTCTCGGGGAAGTCCTTGCGCAGCTCGCGCAGGATCGCCAGCGTCGAGTCGGTGGTGGTGTGGTCCTCCATGTCGAGGGTCACCGAGGTGCCGGCGTTGCGGGCCGCGCGGCAGATGGTGCGGGCGTTCTCGAGCGCGATCTTGTGGCCGTTGTCGGGCAGCGCCTGGCCGATCGCGGAGAGCTTCACCGACACCTCGGCGCCGCGGGTCAGGCCGCGGGCGGCCAGCGACGAGAGGAGGTCGGTGTAGGCCGCGACGGTGGCGTCGGCCTGCTCGGCGTCGAGCGTGTCCTCGCCCAGGAAGTCGAGCGTCGCGTGCAGTCCCGCGTCGGCCAGGCCGGCGGTCGCGTCGACGGCAGACTGCGTGGTCTCGCCGGGCACGTAGCTGGTCACGATCCCGGAGCTCACCGGGAGGATGCTGACGAGCTGCTTGACCCGCTCACTGCGGGCCAGCAGCAAGATGGGCTGGCGGAGCAACGACATGCCCAGAGGTTACTTCCCAGCGCCGCTCCGGCCCCATTCGCCAGCGCATGCCAGCATGGCGCCGTGCCTCCCTCCGTCATCCGCGTGCTCGGCGTGTACGACGCCGACGGCGGCGTGCGCGGCGAGCTCGCCTACGTCGTCGGCAAGGTGCTCGGGCGACGGCACTGCTCCCTGTGCGACGTCACCCACTCCCCGGTGCGCCGGCGGCGCGGGTGGGACGCCCTCGTGACCACGCTGGGCGTGCCGGTGCGGGTCGCCCACCGCAACGAGCTCGGCGCAGCCGAGGCCGACGCCGCACACGCGGCCGGCCTGCCCGTGCTGCTCGGCGAGCGCGCCGACGGGTCCTTCACCGTGCTGGTCGACGCCACCGCGCTCGAGGAGGCGCACGGCTCGGTCGACGTCGTCGGCCGCCTGCTCCGCTCCGCCCTGGCCGACCCTCCGGCCTAGCCCGCTCAGGGGGTACGACGCCGCAGCGTCGCCGCCCCGAACGCCAGGCCGGCGACCGCGAAGGCCATCACGACGAGCACGTCGCCCCACACGTCGGCGGTGTCGGTGCTGGTCGTGAGCGTGTTCATCGCGTCGACGGCGTAGCTCAGCGGCAGCACGTTGCTGATCGCCTCGAGCGCCGGCGGCAGCGCCTCGCGCGGCACGATCAGCCCGCACAGCAGGATCTGGGGGATCACCAGCGCCGGCATGAACTGCACGGCCTGGAACTCCGTGCGCGCGAAGGCCGAGACGAAGAGCCCGAGCGCCGTGCCGAGCACGGCGTCGGCGACCGCCACCACCGTCAGCAGCCACAGGGGCCCGGCCAGCTCGAGGCTGAGCAGACCGGCGCTCAGCGCCACGGCCAGGACCGACTGCAGGGCCGCCATCACGCCGAAGGCGATCGCGTAGCCGAGCAGGAAGTCGAGCTTGCCCATGGGCATCGCGAGCAGCCGCTCGAGGGTGCCGCTCGCGCGCTCGCGGAGCGTGGTCACCGAGGTCACGAGGAACATCACGGTGAACGGGAACAGCGCGAGCAGCGCGGGGCCGATCCGGTCGAAGACCGCCGGGTCGAGGTCCTGGAACATCCACCAGAAGAGAGTCATCAGCAGGCAGGGCACCAGCATCAGCATCGCCAGCGTGCGCCGGTCGCGGCGCAGCTGGCGCAGCACCCGCGCCGCGACCGCCCAGGTCACCCGCGGCCTCATGCCGCACCTGCCTCGTCGACGAGGGCCAGGAAGGCCTGCTCGATGTCGTCGACGCCGGTGCGGGCCCGGATCGCGTCGGGGGTGTCGTCGGCGATGAAGACGCCGTCGCGCATCAGCAGCAGCCGGTCGCAGCGCTCGGCCTCGTCCATCACGTGGCTCGAGACCAGCACGGCGGCGCCGCCGTCGGCGATCCGGTGGAAGAGGCCCCACAGGTCGCGGCGCAGCACCGGGTCGAGGCCGACGGTCGGCTCGTCGAGCACCAGCAGCTCGGGCTCCCCGAGCAGCGCCACGGCCAGGCTGGCGCGCGAGCGCTGCCCGCCGCTGAGGTTGCCGACGACCTGGTCGACCTGCGGCCCGAGGTCGACGGCCGCGACCGCGCGGGCGACGTCGTCCCTGCCGGCGCCGAGCACGCTGGCGAAGAACGCGAGGTTCTCGCCGACGGTGAGGTCGTCGTAGACGCTGACGTCCTGCGTCACGTAGCCGAAACGGTCGCGCAGCGGCGCGCTGCCGGCCTCGGCGCCGAGCACCTGCACCGAGCCCGACGTGAGCCGCTGGACGCCGACGATGGCCCGCATCAGCGTCGACTTGCCGCAGCCCGACGGGCCGAGCAGACCGGTCACCTGACCGGCCGCGATCGAGAAGGAGAGGTGACGCAGCACCTCGTGGCCGCCGCGGTGGACGACGAGGTCGTCGACGACGACCGCGTTATTCATCATGTGTTGAATTATGCCCCTGCTCCCGCGCCCACCGCAAGGTCTGCCCGGTCACGGCAGCGGGCGCTCGAGGTAGCCCTGGATCGTCGGGCCGATGACCGCCGCCACCGCGTCCGGCTCCATCGACGCCAGCGGCTCCGCCTCCAGCACGTAGCGCAGGAGGATCAGCCCGGCGACCTGGCTGGCGACCAGCGCCATGCGCCGCTCGGGCTGGTCGACACCGAGCGCGTCGACGGCCGGCAGCACCACGGCCGGCAGGAAGCCCTCGCTCAGCAGCCGGTGCCCCTCGGGCTCGAGCACGCCGCGGACCAGCCCGAGCAGGTGCGGTCGGTACGCCGGGTCGTCCCACACCGACAGGAAGGCCCGCACCAGGCGCTCCCCCGCGCCGTCGGCCCCGCCCGCCAGCGCCGCGCCGATCACCTGGCGGGGGTCGACGGGCAGCGCCAGCGCCGCCACGAACAGGTCTTCCTTCGAGCCGAAGTAGTGGTGCACAAGCGCCGGATCTACCCCGGCGGCACCCGCCACCGCCCGGATCGTCGTACGACGGAAGCCCTGCTCGGCGAAGAGCGCCCTCGCGGCCTCGAGGATGTCGGCGCGGGTGTCCGGAGCCCCGGGCCGGCGCCCTCGCCGGGCGGTCCCGGGCATCAGCGGCTCACGGTGTGACGACCGCGAAGTGCGTACGGGCGAACTCCAGCGACTCGCGCAGGTCGCGGACGCGCTCGTCGCGGTCGGTGCACTTGCGGGTGTTGATCTCGAGCACGATGTCGCCCGCGAAGCCGATCCGCGCCAGGTGCGCGAGGAACGTCTCGGCGCCGATGGTGCCGCGCCCGGGCACCAGGTGCTCGTCCTTGGCCGAGCCCGACCCGTCGGTCAGGTGGATGTGGCGCAGCCGGTCGCCGAGGCGCTCGGCCATCGCGACTGGGTCGGAGCGGGCGATCGAGGCGTGCGAGAGGTCGATCGTGGTGTTGGCGTAGGGCTCGTCGGAGGGGTCCCAGCCCGGGAGGTACATCTCCATGCCGCGCCGCGACGAGGCCCGCCACGGGTACATGTTCTCGACCGCGAAGGCGATGCCGGTCGACGCCTCGAGCGCCGCGATCCCCTCGACGAACCCGGCGGCGTACTCCTTCTGCCAGCGGAACGGCGGGTGCACGACGACCGTCTCGGCGCCGACGGCCTCCGCCATCTCCGCCGAGCGCTCGAGCTTGCCCCACGGCTCGGTGCCCCACACCCGCTGGGTGAACAGCAGGCAGGGCGCGTGGATCGCGGAGATCGCGATGTCGTGGTGCTCGGCGAGCTGCTTGACCGCCGAGGTCTGCTGGCTCAGCGCGTCGATGCCGACCATGACCTCGACGGCGTCGTAGCCGAGGCTGGCGGCGTACCCGAAGGCGTGCGCGGAGGACTCGGGGTAGACCGAAGCCGTGGAGAGGCCGATCCGGGTCATGGCGAGGTGCTCCCTGCTGTGGTCCCCCGCTGGTCCCCCGCGTGCACGAACCGGTCGATGCGCTCGAGGATCACGCCCTCGCGCAGCGCCCACGGACAGATCTCCAGCGCCTCGAGGTCGAAGATGTCGAGCACGGCCTCGGCGACGAGCGCCCCGGAGACGATCTGGTGGGTGCGGTTGGGCGAGACGCCCGGCAGCTCGGCGAGCGCGGCGTCGTCCATCGCGACCAGCCGGGGGATCCACCCGCGCAGCTCGTCGGCCGGCAGCACCCGCGAGACGAGCGGGCCGTCGTCCGAGGGCGCAGCACCGCAGATGCGGGCCAGGGAGCGGAACGTCTTCGACGTCGCGACCGCGTGGTCGGGGCGGCCGGAGCGCAGCAGGTTGCCCGCGTCGCGGGCGATGTCGGCGCGGATCTGCTTGCGCAGCTTGCGCACCGTGTCGTCGTCGGGGGCGCCACCACCGAACCACTCCGCCGCCAGCCTCGCGGCACCGAGCGGCAGCGACCAGGCCACGTCGGGCGCCTCGTCCTTGCCGGCCGCGATCTCGAGCGAGCCGCCGCCGATGTCGAAGACCGCCAGCCGGCCGGACGACCAGCCGAACCAGCGGCGTACGGCGAGGAAGGTCAGGCGCGCCTCGTCCTCGCCCGACAGCACCTGGATGCGGACGCCGGACCGTCTGCCGACCTCGTCGAGCACGGCCTCGGAGTTGGTGGCGTCGCGCACCGCCGAGGTCGCGAACGCGAGCATCTCCTCGCAGCCCTTGTCCTCGGCCACGACCAGCGCCTGGGCGGTGAAGGCGGCGAGGGCCTCGACCCCGTCGGGCGCGACCGCGCCCTCGTCGTCGAGGTGCTCGGCGAGGCGCAGCGGCTCCTTGTAGGAGTACGCCGGGAGCGGCGCGGCGCCGTCGTGGGCGTCGACGACGAGCAGGTGGCCCGTGTTGGAGCCGATGTCGAGGACGCCCAGCCGCATGGCTCCAAACTACCCGTCGACCCGCCCGAGCACGTCGGGACGGCCGCGTTGCCCCGGTGCGTAGGGTGTGCGCCGTGCCCGAAGTCGACCTCGTCTTCCCCCGCGCCTGGGTCGAGTTCGTCGACCCCTCCGACGGCGAGCAGGTGATCCGGGCCGACCTGACCTGGCTCACGTCGAGCTGGACCTGCATCTTCGGCGGAGGGTGCCCGGGCATCTACGCCGACGCACCCGACGTCGGCTGCTGCACTCTTGGCGCCCACTTCTCCGACAAGGACGACCGCAAGCGGGTCGCGACGTTCGTCGGCCAGCTCGAACCGCGCCACTGGCAGCAGCACCCCGGCCGCACGGTGAAGTCGTCGGACTGGGTGGAGAAGGACGACGACGGCGAGCCCAAGACGCGCACCGTCGAGGTCGACGGGCAGCAGGCGTGCGTGTTCCAGAACCGTCCGGGCTTCGCGGCGGGCGCGGGCTGCGCGCTGCACGGGCTGGCGCTCGAGCAGGGCCGGCACCCGCTGGAGAGCAAGCCGGACGTGTGCTGGCAGCTGCCGATCCGCCGCACCTTCCGCGACGTCGAGCGGCCCGACGGCACGTCGTACACCGAGATCTCCATCGGCGAGTACGACCGCCGCGGCTGGGGACCGGGCGGGCACGACCTCGACTGGTACTGCTCGGGCAACACCGAGGCGCACGTCGCCCCGGAGCCCGTCTACGTCAGCAACGCTCCGGAGCTGACCGAGCTGATCGGCGAGCAGGCGTACGCCGAGCTGGCGCGGCACTGCGAGGCGCACGTGCGCTCCCGCTCGGCGCTGGCGCTGCACCCCGCCGACCCTCACTGAGCGGACTCACACGGTTCTCTCGACATCGAGAAAGGGGGACCCGGTGTCCGTGCACCACTCGCCGGTGGCGCACAATCTGCACATGCGCTTGGACCACCTCTCCTACGCCGCCGGGCCCGATGGCCTGGCTGGGACCGCGAAGCGCCTCGGGGGGCTGCTCGGCCGGGAATTCACCGACGGCGGGGTCCACCCGCGGTTCGGCACCCGGAACATGATCCTGCCGTTGGCTGACAACACCTACCTCGAGGTCGTCGAGGTGCTCGACCACCCGGCGTCCGACAAGGCGCCCTTCGGCCAGGCGGTCCGCGCGCGCTCGGCGCTCGGCGGCGGCTGGCTCGGCTGGGTGGTGGCGGTCGACGACATCACCGTCGTCGAGAAGCGGCTCGGCCGCGACGCCGTCGCCGGCAACCGGCACCGGCCCGACGGCACCGAGCTGCTGTGGAAGCAGATCGGCATCCACGGCCTGATCGCCGACCCGCAGCTGCCGTTCTTCATCGAGTGGGTCAGCCCGCCCGAGCTGCACCCCAGCAACGGCGCCGACCCGGCGTGGTCGCTGGCCTGCCTCGAGATCGCCGGCGACCCGCAGCGCGTCAGCGAGTGGCTCGGCCAGACCGTCGAGGCCCCGCTCGAGGACGTCAAGGTCGACTGGGTCGCCCCGCACGGCACGCCCGGGATCATCGCCGCGCAGGTGCAGACGCCCCGCGGGCTCGTCCGTATTTGACCCACCTCCCCGGGGCGACGCCGAGCCCGAACATCTGGCTCCACCCCGCGACGTACGAGATCGAGAACCGCGCCGTCGACCCCGACGGCCTGCTCGAGGCGGCAATGCGCGAGCGCGCCGACTGGACGGGCCGCACCGTGCTCGACGTCGGCTGCGGCACGGGCTTCCACCTGCCGCGCTTCGCGGCTGACGCCGCCGCGGTGGTGGGCGTCGAGCCGCACGCCGACCTGGTGGCGCTCGCCCGGCGCCGGTGCCGCCGCCTGCCGTCGGTGCGGGTGCTCCACGGCACCGCGCAGTCGTTGCCGCTGCCCGACGCGTCGGTCGACGTCGTGCACGCCCGGTGGGCCTACTTCTTCGGCCCCGGCTGCGAGCCCGGGCTCGCCGAGCTCGACCGCGTCGTACGTCGCGGGGGCGCGGCGTTCGTCATCGACAACGACCCGACACGCTCGACGTTCGGCGCGTGGTTCCGCCGCGGCTACCCCGAGGTCGACCCGGTCGCGGTGGAGCGGTTCTGGTCGACGCGCGGGTGGACGCGCACGCCGCTGACGATCCGGTGGTCGTTCGGGTCGCGGGCCGACCTCGAGGCCGTGGTGCGGATCGAGTTCGCGCACGCGTTGGCCGAGGAGGTGCTGGCCGGGCACGCCGGCACCGACGTCGACTACGCGGTCAACCTCTGGTCGCGGGACTTCTAGAGCCCCCACGCTGCCGCGTCACGCACACGGCTCGGTCACCCGCGTACGTCATACGACCTGCCGGTCAGGACGCGCGAACCGTATGACGTCCCCGCAGGGACGCTCAGCAGCGGCTCGAGCCGCGCACGACGAGCTCGGGGGTGAGCAGCACCCCGCGGCTCTCGGCGGGCGGGTGGCTGAGCAGGCCCTCGAGCGCGCGCACGATCTCGACCGCGACCTCCTCGAGCGGCTGGCGCACCGAGGTGAGTCCGGGCGGCACGACCTGGGCGACCTGGGAGTCGTCGAAGCCGACGACGGCCACGTCACGCCCGGCGGCGAGCCCGCGGTCGGCGAGCGTGTGCAGCACGCCCATGGCGAGGGTGTCGGAGGCGCAGACGAACGCCGAGGGGTGCGCCTCGTCGAGCAGCACCGAGGCGGCCTCGCGGCCACTGGCCACGGTGTCCTC
This sequence comes from Nocardioides taihuensis, assembly GCF_042657275.1. Lineage (NCBI taxonomy): Bacteria > Bacillati > Actinomycetota > Actinomycetes > Propionibacteriales > Nocardioidaceae > Nocardioides > Nocardioides taihuensis. Next base: position 106,684 of record NZ_JBHSKD010000008.1, on the reverse strand, counting down.
GACCCGGGAGGCGAGGCCGGTGGTCGACAGGCCGCGCTCGCGCAGGGTGCTCGACCAGCCGGAGCGCCGGTCCTCGCCGATGATCGAGTCCTTGCGCCAGCCGATCCAGGCGATGCGCTCGTGGCCCTGGTCGAGCAGGTGGGTCGTGGCCAGCGCGGTGCCGGCGGCGTTGTCGACGTCGACCCAGGGGTGGGCGGCGTGCACGCCGTCCCAGGGCCGGCCGAAGGCGACGAACGGCGCGCGCCGCGCCTCGAGCCAGGCGGCCTGCGGGTTGCCGAGGTAGGTGTCGGTGGCGACGAAGGCGTCGACGGCCGTGGACCGCAGGAGGTCCTCGTAGCCGGATACCGGGTCGGTGGGGTCGCCCGGGAAGAGCAGCACGTGGTAGCCCGCGGCGCTCGAGGTCTCCACGAGCGAGTGCACGAAACGGTCCATCAGTGCGTTGGCCGTGCCCTCCTGCACCGGGGCGAGGCGCAGCCCGATCAGGTGGGAGAGGCGCGTGCGGAGGTTGCGGGCCGCCCGGTTGGGCAGGTAGCCGAGCTGGTCGATGGCGTCCTGCACGCGGGCCAGGGTGTCGGGGCGCAGCAGGTCGGGGTTGTTCACCGCGTTGGAGACCGTCTGCCGGGAGACGCCGGCCAGCTCCGCGACGTCCGCCAGCGTCGGCGGCGTCGCAGGTGCGCGCCCGTTGCTCCAGGCCATGTCGCCCTCCCCGTAGTCCCGGTCGTCCCGGGCTGGATCGATCCAATGGCAGCATAGCGGCGCGGTTCGGTGTGCTGTCGGCGCCGTGTCCTAGCGTGCGGACATGGCTAGAACTCCCCGTCCCTCCTTCCGCTGCGCCGAGTGCGGGTGGGAGACCGCGAAGTGGGTCGGTCGGTGCGGTGAGTGCCAGGCCTGGGGGTCGGTGGTGCAGGCGGCCGCGGCGGTCACCCCGCGCGCCCAGGCGACCGCGGTGACCTCACCCGCGGTGCCGATCGGCCAGGTGCCGGTGGAGGCCTCGCGCTTCCGCTCCTCGGGGGTCCCCGAGCTCGACCGGGTGCTCGGCGGCGGCCTGGTGCCCGGCGCCGCGATCCTGCTGGCGGGCGAGCCCGGCGTCGGGAAGAGCACCCTGCTGCTCGAGGCCGCGGCCCAGACGGCGGCCTCGGGCGAGCGCACGCTCTACGTCACGGGCGAGGAGTCGGCCTCGCAGGTGCGGCTGCGCGCCGACCGCACCGGCGGGGTGCACGACCAGCTCTACCTCGCCGCCGAGACCGACCTCGGGGCCGTGCTCGCCCACGTCGAGGAGGTCGGGCCGACGTTGCTGGTCGTCGACTCCGTGCAGACGATCGGCGCCGCCGGCGTCGAGGGCGTGCCCGGCGGCGTGACCCAGGTGCGCGAGGTCGCGGCGGCGCTGGTGCGGGTCGCCAAGACCCGCAACATCACCACGATCCTGGTCGGTCACGTCACCAAGGACGGCTCGATCGCCGGCCCCCGGGTGCTCGAGCACGTCGTCGACGTCGTGCTCCAATTCGAGGGCGAGCGCACGTCGCGGTTCCGGATGCTGCGGGCGATGAAGAACCGCTTCGGCCCCGTCGACGAGGTCGGTTGCTTCGACCTCGCGAGCGACGGCATCACCGCGGTCGCCGACCCCACCGGGCTGTTCGTGGAGAACCACCACCACCAGGTGCCCGGCACCTGCGTGGCCGTCACGCTCGAGGGCCGCCGTCCGCTGCTGGCCGAGGTGCAGGCGCTGGTCACGCCCACGGCCGCCGAGCGCCCCCGTCGTACGACGTCGGGGCTCGACGGGTCGCGGATCGCGATGGTGCTCGCCGTGCTGCAGCAGCACTGCGGCATCCGGCTGCACGCCCACGACGTCTTCGCCTCGACCATCGGCGGGGCCCGGCTCACCGAGCCGGCCTCCGACCTCGCGGTCGCCGTGGCCCTGGCCTCGGCGACCACCGGGGTCGCGGCGCCGGCCGGGGTGGCGGCGATCGGCGAGATCGGCCTGGCCGGCGAGTTGCGCCGGGTCCGCGACCTGCCGCAGCGGGTGGCCGAGGCGGCGCGGCTGGGCTTCCGCACCGCGGTCGTGCCCGGCCGCCCCGACGGCCCGCGGCGGCCGCGCACCGTCGACGGCCTGCAGGTGGTCGAGGCGCCCGACGTGGGCACCGCGCTGCGCCTGCTCGGCCTCGGGGCCGGGGCGCGACGCCTGCGCAGCGCCGAGGCTGACTGAACCGGCCGTCCACCGTGCGGTGGCGCGCCCGCCTCTCCCGGGCCGGGTGTCCCTAGACTGTGCCCCTACACCGACGTGCAGTGACGGGAGGAGGCGCCGGTGGCAGTGGACCGGTCCGACGAGGTGCTCCGCCTGCGGGCGACCCTCGCGTCGATCGCGCCCGGAACGGCGCTGCGCGACGGGCTCGAGCGGATCCTGCGCGGGCGCACGGGTGCGCTGCTCGTGCTCGGCAACGACAAGACCGTCGAGTCGATCTCCACCGGCGGCTTCGCGCTCGAGGTGCCGTTCACGGCGACCGGCCTGCGCGAGCTCGCCAAGATGGACGGCGCGATCATCCTCGACAAGGACGCCACGCGGATCATGCGGGCGGCCGTGCACCTCATGCCCGACCCGCGGATCCCGTCGGACGAGACCGGCACCCGGCACCGCACCGCCGACCGCGTGGCCCGCCAGACCGGCTTCCCGGTGATCTCGGTGTCGCAGTCGATGCAGATCATCGCGGCGTACGTCGGCGAGACCCGGCACGTGCTCGAGGACTCCGCCCAGATCCTCTCCCGCGCCAACCAGGCCCTCGCGACGCTGGAGCGCTACAAGCTCCGCCTCGACGAGGTCGCCTCGACGCTGTCGGCCCTCGAGATCGAGGACCTCGTCACCGTGCGCGACGTCGCCGTGGTGGCGCAGCGGCTCGAGATGGTGACCCGCATCGCCCGCGAGATCGAGGACTACGTGCTCGAGCTCGGCAGCGACGGCCGTCTGCTCTCGCTCCAGCTCGAGGAGCTGGTGACCGGCGTCGACGCGGAGCGCGAGCTCGTGATCCGCGACTACCTGCCACCCGGTCGCCGTACCAAGACCCCGGAGGTGCTGCTCGCCCAGCTCGAGGCGCTCTCGCCGACCGAGCTGGTCGACCCGGCGGCCGCCGCCAAGGCGCTGGGCCTCGGCAGCAGCGAGCACCTCGACGGCGCGGTCGCGCCGCGCGGCTACCGGCTGCTCGCCAAGGTGCCCCGGCTGCCACCGGCCGTCGTGGACCGGCTCGTCGAGCACTTCGGCACCCTGCAGAAGCTGCTCTCCGCCGGCATCGACGACCTCCAGGCCGTCGACGGCATCGGCGAGCTCCGCGCCCGCTCGGTGCGTGAGGGGCTCTCGCGCCTGGCCGAGTCGACGATCCTCGAGCGCTACGTCTGACCGTCGCCCTTGCCGTGCTTGGAGGGCGGCACGGTCTTGGTGATGTGCTCGCTCTCGGGCGCTGTCAGCTCGAACTGCACGTCCGCGGGCTCGCCGGCGAGCGCGGCGGCGATGACGTGGTACCAACCAGGCTCCGCCCACACCGTGCCGCGGTCGCACGCGTCGTCGTCGGACCTGCGGCCCGACCAGGTGACGTCGACCACGGTCGGGTGCTCGCGGTAGAGCACGACGTCCTCGGTGGGGACGGCGCGCGGACACTCACGGCTCGACCAGATGTCGTCGCGGCCGGAGGTGATCTTGAGGGTGAGCGTGCGCCGCGAGGCCGTCCACGTGCAGGCGTCGGCCTCGATGGTGCGCAGCTCGAGGCCGATCGTCACGTCGGCGCCGCCCACGGCGTCATCGACGACCGGCGTCACCGCGACGTCCTCGTCGGTGCACGGCCCGCTGGGGGTGGGGAGCGGCTCGGGCTTGTCCTTCTGCTTGCGGTCGGACCGGTCACCCGCCCGCTCGCCCCGCTCGCGCTGCGGGCGGGTGTCGCCGCTGACCTCGGAGGTCGGGTCGGCCGCGGCGGGGGCCACGGCACCGTCGGAGGAGGGGGCGGGGTCGTCGCCGCCCACGACCAGGCGGCCGACGGCGAAGACCAGCAGCATCGCCGTCCCGAGCACCATCACCCGGCGACGCCAGTAGACGCGCGCGGGCAACCTCCCCCTGGTCTGCGACGTCATGCGCCAACGCTAGTGAGACGCCGGCGGTGAGCCGGGTTGCCACACCGGGCGGGGGCGGGACGACGAGGGTCAGTCGTCACCCGCAGCGTCGACCAGCCGCCGCCCCAGCGTCCGCACCGCCGCCCGCAGCTCCGGCGGCTCCACCACCCGGAACGGCGCGTCGAGCGCGCCCAGCGAGGTGACCAGCTGCGCGGCGTACCAGACGGGCTCCTCGGTCGAGGCGACCACCCGGCTGAGACCGTCCCCGCGCGGCTCGACCCGGCCCAGGCTGCGCGAGAGGCAGCGCTCGACGTCCGCGACCGGAGCGTCGACCTCCACCTCGATCCGGTGGCGCCAGCCCTGCGCGAGGTGCTCCTCGAGCGCCCGCACCGGGTCGAGGCCGTCGGGCGGGGTGAAGTCCTCGGCGAGCACCTCGACCTCGCCGATCCGGTCGATCCGGAGCACCCGCCGCGCGTCCGCGGTGTGCGACCAGCAGAGCAGGTACCACTTCGCGTGGCGGACGACCACCGCCCACGGGTCGACGTCCATCGTCCGGTCGCGGCTGCGGCCGAGGCGGTAGAGCAGCCGCAGGCGCCGGTGCGCGGCGCACGACTGCACCAGCTGCGCGGTGGTCGCCGTCGACGGCGTCACCGCGCCCCGGTCGGGGCTGCGACTGCTCACGGCGCGGACCGCGGTGACGGGGTCGGCGACCGGCTCGGGAAGCACGCGGATGATCTTGCCCAGCGCGCTGCCGACGGGGTCGTCGGCGTCACCGGCGCCGTGGTTGCCCTCGAGCACCGCCATCACCAGCGCCAGCGCCTCCGGCGTGGTGAACATCAGCGGCGGCACGCGGTGGCCGCGTCCGATGCGGTACCCGCCGTAGCGGCCGCGCTCGGAGGTGATCGGCACGCCCGCGTCGCGCAGGATGCCGACGTAGCGCCGGATCGCGCGGTCGGAGACCTCGAGCCGGGACGCCAGGCGCTCGGCGGTGATGCCGGGGTGGTCCTGCACCAGCTCGAGCACGACGAGCGCGCGGGCCGTGGGGCTGGTCGGAGCGGTCGGCGGCAGCACGTCGGCGATCCTGTCACGACTTGCGGAAGCCGTTCGTCCGGAATCGGTCCTACGGTCCTGCCATGGCCAACGACGCGCCCCTGACCGGACCGCCCGTCGCGGGCTCCGAGGTGGACACCCTGCTCGGAGCCCTCGAACGCAACCGCCGCACCTTCGCCTGGAAGTGCGGCGGGCTCGACGCCGCCGGCACCGGCGCGCGGCTCGCGCCCTCCTCGATGACCCTCGGCGGGCTGCTCAAGCACCTCGCGCTGGTGGAGGACGACATGTTCACCCACGCGCTGCTCGGCCGCCCGATGCCGGAGCCGTGGACCGGGGTCGACTTCGAGGCCGACCCCGACTGGGAGTGGCGCACCGGCGCGCAGGACGACCCGGCCGAGGTGCTCGCGCTGTGGGAGGCGGCCGTGGCCCGGTCGCGGGCGGCGGTCGCGGAGGCGCTGGCCGACGGCGGGCTCGGGCGGCTGGTCGTCCAGACCCGCTGGTCCGAGCGGCAGAGCCTGCGCCGGCAGCTGGTGGACCTCGTCGAGGAGTACGCCCGCCACACGGGGCATGCCGACCTGATCCGCGAGTCGGTCGACGGGCTGGTCGGCGAGGACGCGCCACGCCCCTGACCGGGCGCCGACCGCGGACACCCGCCCAGCTCGCGGAGTGGCGCTGCCTAGGATCGGCGGCGATGAGCGACCTGCACGCGCCCCTGCTCGCCTGGTACGACGAGCACGCGCGCGACCTGCCGTGGCGGCGGCCCGAGGCGAGCCCGTGGTCGGTGATGGTCTCGGAGTTCATGCTCCAGCAGACGCCGGTCGTGCGCGTGCTGCCCGTGCACGAGCGGTGGCTGGCCACCTGGCCGACGCCGGCCGACCTGGCCGCCGAGCCCGCGGGCGAGGCGGTGCGGGCGTGGGGGCGCCTGGGCTACCCGCGCCGCGCCCTGCGGCTGCACGCGGCCGCGGGCGCCATCGTGGAGCGGCACGACGGCGAGGTCCCCGCGTCGTACGACGACCTGCTGGCGCTGCCGGGCGTCGGCGACTACACCGCCGCCGCGATCGCGGCCTTCGCCTTCGGCCAGCGCCAGGTGGTGCTCGACACCAACGTGCGCCGGGTGCTGGGCCGGGCGGTCGGCGGCGTCGAGTTCCCGGCCGCCTCGGTCACGCGCGCCGAGCGCGACCGGGCGGAGGCGGTGCTGCCCGACGAGCCGCTCGCGGCCACGTGGTCGGTCGCGGTCATGGAGCTCGGCGCCCTCGTCTGCACGGCCACCTCGCCGCGCTGCGACGCCTGCCCCGTCGCCGACCTGTGCACGTGGCGCGCCGCCGGCCACCCCGCGTACGACGGGCCGCCCCGCAAGGTGCAGGCCTGGGCCGGCACCGACCGGCAGTGCCGCGGGCGCCTCCTCGGCGCGGTGCGCGACACTGACGGCCCCGTGCACGTCAGCCGCCTCGAGGCGGCGTGGCCGGAGGCGGCGCAGCGCGAGCGCTGCCTGGCCGCGCTCGTGGCCGACGGCCTGCTGGTGCGCGCCGGGGAGTCGGCCTACGCCCTGCCCTGAGCGCCCGCACGGCCGGTGATCGCGGCGGCGGCGTCGGCAACGTCGCGGACCACCCGCTCCCCGTCGGGGTCGTCGGGAGCAAGCGGGAGGTCGAGGAGCAGGCCCATGAAGGTGGCGTCGATCAGGTTCGCGGCGCGGCGCGCGGCCCGGCGTTCGGCCCCGGCGTCGACCAGGTGGTCGGCGAGCGCGCCGGTCCACCGCTCGTTGGCCTCCTGCACGACGGTCACGTAGGGCTCGCGGCCGAGGAGACCGAGGGCCGCTGCCTCGGCGTACACCCGCGAGCACTGGTCGAGGGGCGCCGACTTCATCGCCTGCCACACGTCGAGCACGGTGGCGCGCACGCCCCGCCGCACGGGGCGGGCGCGCAGCAGGTCGACGGATCGGTCGGACGACTGGCTGATCACCGCCGCGATCAGGTCGTCCTTGCTGTCGAAGTGGTAGAGCAGCATCCGGTCGCTGGTGCCGATCTCGGCCGCCAGCGGTCGCAGGCTGAGACCGATCAGGCCGTGCTCGAGCACGTAGTCGGTGGCCGCGTCCGCCAACGCCTGGCGTCGCCCCGTGTCGCGCGTCATGTCACCTCCGCTTGGGTCCACCATGTAGCAAGTGCTACATTTGTAGCAACTGCTACAACAACGAGGAGTGAACCATCATGTTCGTCGCGTGGGGCCTGCTGCTGTCGGCCATCGGTGTGGAGGTGGCCGCGACGGCCGCCCTGCCGAGGACGGAGGGCTTCCGCAACCCTGGCTGGACCGCCCTGGTCGTGGCGGGGTACGCGCTGTCGATCTGGGTGCTCACCCTCGTCATCCGCGAGATCCCCGTCTCCACGACGTACGCCGTGTGGTCGGGGCTCGGCACCGCCGGCATCGCGATCATCGGCGTCGCGCTGCTCGGCGAGCAGCTCGACGTGCTCAAGGCCTCGGCCCTGCTGATGATCATCGGTGGCGTCGTCGTGCTCAACATCCAGGGCGCGCACTGACGGTCACGAGCCGAAGCGGCGCTGGAGGTCGGCGTACGGGATCACCCCGTCGAGGAACCCGAGCGTGCCGGTCTCGAGCAGCTCGCGACCGGCCCGCTCGAGGCCGCTCAGGGCGGCGCGGGCCAGGCTCCCGCCGAGGCTGACCCGTGTCACCCCGAGCGAGAACAGCGTGGGGGCGTCGATGGTGTTCGCCAGGCCGGCCACGATGTTGAGCGGTCCGGGCACGGCCTCGGCGAGCCGGCGGATCGCCTCGGCCTCGACCACGCCGGGCACGAACACGCAGTCGGCGCCTGCCTCGACGTAGCGGGTCGCCCGCTCGACCGCCTCGTCGAAGGGGTCCCCGGCCGTGCCCGTGAAGTAGGTGTCGGTGCGGGCGTTCAGCACGAACGTGCCGCGCGGCGCGGCGGCCCGGGCGGCCACCACCCGCTCCACGGCCTCGTCCAGCTCGAACAGCCGGCCCTGCGCGGCGTCCTCGAGGTTGCCGCCCACGGCACCGAGCTCGACCGCCCCGGCGACGGTGCGGGCGACCTCGTCCGCGGTGTCGCCGTACCCGGCCTCGAGGTCCGCGGTGACCGGCACGCCGACGGCGGCCACGATCCGGCCGACGTGCTCGAGCATCGTGTCGCGGTCGATCGCGCCCCCGTCGGGGACGCCGCAGGCCCAGGCGATGCCCGCGCTCGTCGTGGCCACGGCCGGGAAGCCGACCTGCTCGAGGATGCGGGCGGAGCCCGCGTCCCAGGCGTTGGGGAGCACGAAGCCGGGGCCGTCGTGCAGGGCGAGCAGCGCTGCCGCCTTGTCGTTCGTCGAGGGGTGTCCGGTGGCCATGGGTCAAGCCTCGCACCGGTCGGGTTGACTGGCACGGTGGACACCGACGCAGACCAGATCACCAAGACCGAGCTCCTCGCGTGGCTGGGCGCCCGGCGCCGGCAGGTCGCCGAGCAGTTCCAGGCCATGCCCGCCGAGGCCAGGCGGCACTCGCAGGTGCCGTCGGGCTGGACGGCCCGGGGCCTGGTCCGGCACCTGGCGCTCGACGTGGAGCGGGTCTGGTTCCGGGCGGTCATGGCCGGCGAGCAGGTCGAGCTGCCCGAGGGGTACGCCGGCTGGACCGCGCCCGACGACGTCAGCGACGAGGAGCTGCTCGAGCTGTACGGCAACGAGTGCGAGCAGGCCAACGCGGCGATCGCGGACCTGAGCCTCGACGCGCCCCCGGTGTGGTGGTTCGAGGGCGCCGGCCACGCGCCGTACACCACCCTGCGCGAGGTGCTGCTGCACGTGCTCGTCGAGACCGCGACCCACGCCGGCCACCTCGACATCTGCCGCGAGCTCGTCGACGGCGGCCAGCGCCTCGTGCTCGACGAGCCCTGAGACCCGAAATCACGCTGACCCGCCGTCAACCAACGGCGGGTCAGCGTGGGTGGTGCGTCAGTCGGCGGCCTTGGGGACGTCGCTCGCGCTGTCGGAGTCGTCGGGACCCTCGATCGGAGCGGCCTCGCCCGAGGCGACCTCGGCGGTCTCGAACGGCGGCAGGTCGGGCAGCTCGCCGATCTTCTGGCCGTGGAAGGTGAACGTCGCGGTCGGGCCCTCGCCCTCCACGTCGACGAGCACGATCTGGCCGGGGCCGACCTCGCCGTAGAGCATCTTCTCGGCGAGGGTGTCCTCGATCTCGCGCTGCACCGTGCGCCGCAGCGGACGCGCGCCGAGCACCGGGTCGAAGCCCCGCACCGCGAGCAGGTCCTTGGCGGCCTGGGTCAGCTCGATCCGCATGTCGCGGTCGCGCATCCGCAGCTCGACCGAGGCGATCATGTTGTCGACCATCGAGACGATCTGCGCACGCGACAGCGGCGGGAAGACCACGATCTCGTCGACACGGTTGAGGAACTCGGGACGGAAGTGCTGCTTGAGCTCCTCCGACACCTTGGCCTTCATCCGGTCGTAGGAGCCCTGGACGTCGCTCTCCTGCTGGAACCCGAGGTTGATGCCCTTGGAGATGTCGCGGGTGCCGAGGTTGGTGGTCATGATGATGACGGTGTTCTTGAAGTCCACGACCCGGCCCTGGGAGTCGGTCAGGCGACCCTCCTCCAGGATCTGCAGCAGGCTGTTGAAGATGTCGGGGTGGGCCTTCTCGACCTCGTCGAAGAGCACGACCGAGAACGGCTTGCGGCGCACCTTCTCGGTGAGCTGGCCGCCCTCCTCGTAGCCGACGTAGCCCGGAGGCGAGCCGAAGAGCCGCGAGACCGTGTGCTTCTCGCCGAACTCGCTCATGTCGAGCTGGATCAGCGCGTCCTCGTCGCCGAAGAGGAACTCCGCCAGCGTCTTGGACAGCCAGGTCTTGCCGACGCCGGACGGGCCGGCGAAGATGAACGAGCCACCGGGACGCTTGGGGTCCTTCAGGCCCGCCCGCGTACGACGGATCGCCCGGCTGAGCGCCTTGACGGCCTCCTCCTGGCCGATGACCCGCTTGTGCAGCTCGTCCTCCATCTTGAGCAGCCGGGTCGACTCCTCCTCGGACAGCTTGACGATCGGGATGCCGGTCGCGACCGCCAGCACCTCGGCGATCAGCTCCTCGTCGACCTCCGCGACCTCGTCCATGTCGCCGGCACGCCACTGCTTCTCGCGCTCGGCCTTGCGGGCGATCAGCTGCTTCTCCTCGTCGCGCAGGCGGGCCGCGGCCTCGAAGTCCTGCCCGTCGATCGCGGCCTCCTTGCGCTGGCGCACGTCGGCGATCTTGTCGTCGTACTCGCGCAGGTCGGCCGGCGCGGTCATCCGCCGGATCCGCAGCCGCGAGCCGGCCTCGTCGATGAGGTCGATGGCCTTGTCGGGCAGGAACCGGTCGGAGATGTAGCGGTCGGCCAGGGTCGCGGCCGAGACCAGCGCCTCGTCGGTGATGGTCACGCGGTGGTGCGCCTCGTAGCGGTCGCGCAGGCCCTTGAGCATCTCGATCGTGTGCGCGATCGACGGCTCGGCGACCTGGATCGGCTGGAAGCGGCGCTCGAGCGCGGCGTCCTTCTCGAGGTACTTGCGGTACTCGTCGAGGGTGGTCGCGCCGATGGTCTGCAGCTCACCGCGGGCCAGCATCGGCTTGAGGATGCTGGCGGCGTCGATCGCGCCCTCGGCGGCGCCGGCGCCGACGAGCGTGTGGATCTCGTCGATGAACAGCACGATGTCGCCGCGGGTGCGGATCTCCTTGAGCACCTTCTTCAGGCGCTCCTCGAAGTCACCGCGGTAGCGCGACCCGGCGACGAGCGCGCCGAGGTCGAGGGTGTAGATCTGCTTGTCCTTGAGCGTCTCGGGGACGTTGCCCTTCACGATGTCCTGGGCGAGGCCCTCGACGATCGTGGTCTTGCCGACGCCGGGCTCACCGATCAGCACCGGGTTGTTCTTCGTGCGGCGCGAGAGGATCTGCATGACCCGCTCGATCTCCTGCTCCCGGCCGATGACCGGGTCGAGCTTGCCCTCGCGGGCGTCCTGGGTCAGGTTGCGGCCGAACTGGTCGAGCACCAGCGAGGAGCTCGGGGTGTCGCCACCGGCGGTGCTCGAGGAGGCGCCGGACGCGGCCGACTCCTTGCCCTGGAAGCCGGAGAGGAGCTGGATGACCTGCTGGCGGACGCGGTTGAGGTCGGCGCCGAGCTTCTGCAGCACCTGGGCGGCCACGCCCTCGCCCTCGCGGATCAGGCCGAGCAGGATGTGCTCGGTGCCGATGTAGGAGTGGCCGAGCTGCAGCGCCTCACGCAGGGACAGCTCGAGCACCTTCTTGGCGCGCGGGGTGAAGGGGATGTGGCCGGACGGCGCCTGCTGGCCCTGCCCGATGATCTCCTCGACCTGCGCGCGCACGGCCTCGAGGGAGATGTCGAGGCTCTCCAGTGCCTTGGCCGCCACGCCCTCGCCCTCGTGGATCAGGCCGAGAAGGATGTGCTCGGTCCCGATGTAGTTGTGGGAGAGCATGCGGGCCTCTTCCTGGGCCAGCACGACCACCCGACGGGCTCGGTCGGTGAACCGCTCGAACATGCTTGTCGCTCCTACCGGTCGTGGGCCTCCCGCCGCTGGGTCGGTGGGAGGGGTCAGGTCGTACAACCCCGCGGACAGCCTACGCGTTCCCGCCCAGAGGCAACCGGGGTCCGCTGAGAGCGAACACGCCCCGGCCGGAGTGGTCCGGGCCGGGGCGTGGACGGGTGGTCCAGCGGGGAGGGGCAGCTCAGTGGGCGGCCTCGTACGCCGCGCGCACGTCGGCGGAGACGCGACCGCGCTCGGGCACGTCCATGCCCTGGCCACGCGCCCACTCGCGGATCTCGGCCGGCGTCGCCGCGCCGCCGGCGGCCTTCGCCGCGCCCCCGGCGCCACCGCTGCGGCGACGGCCGCCCCGGCTGCCGGTGACCTTGCGGCCGTGCGCGACGTACGGCGCGAGCGCGTCGCGCAGCTTGGCGGCGTTGTCGTCGCTCAGGTCGATCTCGTAGGAGGTGCCGTCGAGCCCGAAGGAGACGGTCTGGGTGCCGTCGGAGCCGTCGAGGTCGTCGACGAGGACGATGTGGACCTTCTGCGCCATGGGGGTGGGTGCCTTTCACGGGAGGCCACCCGCTTTTCGAGCGACCGCAGGGGTGATATCAACGGAATACTGCGAGGAATCATGGCACGTCGGCGATTCGCGACGCAATTGTGGTGTATTCCACTGCCGGTGTATTCCACACCCATATTTGCCACCGCCCCTGCCGGGATTAGGGCGGTAATGCAAAAAGGTCAGGAATTGCGTTCGAAGACGAGGTGCAATCCGCGCAGGGTCAGCCACGGCTCCTCGTCGGTGAAGCACGCGCACTCCCCCACCACCAGCGGCGCGAGGTGGCCGGTCGCGATCACGCGTACGGCGTCGGGGTCGGCCCCGAGCTCGGCGGTCATCCGCGCGACCATGCCCTCGACCTGGCTGGCGACCCCGAAGAGCATCCCGGACTGCAGCGCCTCGACGGTGTTGCGCGCGATCACGGTGCGCGGGCGGGCGAGCTCGACCTTGCGCAACTGCGCGCCGCGGCGTCCGAGCGCCTCGAGCGAGATCTCGATACCGGGCACGATCGCTCCGCCGACGTACTGGCCGGCGGCGTTGACCACGTCGAACGTCGTCGCGGTGCCGCCGAAGTCGACCACGATCGCCGGGCCGCCGTAGAAGCGCGCGGCCGCGAGGGCGTTGACGATCCGGTCCGAACCGACCTCGCGCGGGTTGTCGGTGAGCACCGGGACACCGGTCCGCACGCCCGGCTCGACCACGACGTGGGGCACGCCCGCGAAGTGCCGCTCGAGCATCTCGCGCCACTCGTGCAGCACCGCCGGGACCGTCGAGCAGACCACGATCCCGTCGACGGAGGCGTCGGGACCGAGCAACCCGCGCAGCAGCACCGACCACTCGTCGGCCGTGCGGTGCGGGTCGGTGGCGACCCGCCAGTGGGCCAGCACCTCGGCGGGCGCGTCCCCCGCGGCGGCACCGTCGAGCAGGCCGAGGGTCGTGTGGGCGTTGCCGATGTCGGCGGCGAGGAGGCTCACCCCGACCCCCCGGCGTCCTCACGCAGGTCGAGCCCCAGGTCGAGCACCACCACCGAGTGGGTCAGCGCGCCGACCGAGATGAAGTCGACGCCGGTCTCCGCGACCTCGCGGGCGCGCTCGATCGTGAGGCCGCCGGAGGCCTCGAGGGTGGCCGCGCCACCGCGGGGGTGCCGGTTGCGGATCGCGACCGCCTCGGTCATGGTCGCGGTGCTCATGTTGTCGAGCAGGATGCGCTCGCAGCCCGCGTCCAGGAGGGCGCGGAGCTGGTCGAGGTCGGTGACCTCGACCTCGACGGGCAGCCCGGGGTACGCCGCGCGCACCGCCTCGAGCGCCGGCACGACGCCGCCGGCGGCGATCACGTGGTTGTCCTTGACCATCGCCATGTCGGCGAGGCCGAAGCGGTGGTTGACCCCGCCGCCGCACCGCACGGCGTACTTCTGGAGGGCCCGGAGGCCGGGCAGCGTCTTGCGGGTGTCGAGCACCCGCGCGGAGGTGCCGTCGAGGGCGTCGACCCACGCGGCGGTCGCGGTCGCGACGCCGGAGAGGTGGCAGGCGAGGTTGAGGGCGGTGCGCTCGGCGGTGAGCAGCCCGCGCAGCGGGCCGACCACCGTGAGCACCGGGTCGCCGGGGCCGACCCGGGTGCCGTCGGGGACCCGGCCGGTGACCTGCACGGCGTCGCCCGCGACGACGTGGAAGACGAGCGCGGCGATGCCCAGGCCCGCGACCGTCCCGGGGCGGCGGGCACCGATGTCGGCGGTGCCGGTCGCCCCGGCCGGGATCGTGGCCGCGCTCGTGGCGTCCTCGGCGCCACCGGGGAGGTCCTCCTCGAGCGCGCGCAGCACGAGGTCGTGCACCGCACGCGGGTCGAGGCCCGTCGCGGCGATCTCGCCGAGCAGGTCGACCGGCAGGTCGTCGTACGGCGTCATGCCGGCACCTCGCTCCCGGCGGTGTCGCTGGGGAGCATCGGGCGGAACGTGCCCTCGGGCCAGCCGTCGGCGTCGAGCACCAGGTCCACGCTGCCGGCGAAGGTCGCGTCGTCGCGGTCGGGGAAGTCCTCGCGCCAGTGCGAGCCCCGCGTCTCCTCGCGGAACAGCGCCGCCTCGGTCATCGCGATCGCCAGGGTGACCAGGTTGGTGGTCTCCCAGCTCTCGGTGCCGGGCTCGCCGCCGGCCCCGGCGAGGACGGGCAGGCCGACGCGGGCCTCGACCAGCCCCTTCGCATCGCGGAGCACGCCGACGTACTCGGTCATCATCGACTGCACCTGGCGCCGGCTGCCCTCGTCGACCACGCCCGACGGGCGGTCGTCGACGAGCGGGTCCTGCCACGTGCGCAGCTCGCCGGGCAGCGCCTCGGCGATCCGGCGCGAGAAGACGAGCCCTTCGAGCAGCGAGTTGGAGGCGAGGCGGTTGGCGCCGTGCACGCCCGAGCAGGCGACCTCGCCGGTGGCGTAGAGGCCGGGGAGGCTGGTGCGGCCCCACAGGTCGGTGGCCACGCCGCCCGAGGCGTAGTGGCAGGCGGGGGCGACGGGGATCAGGTCGGTCACCGGGTCGACGCCGTGGGAGCGCGCGGTGGCCAGGATCGTCGGGAACCGCCGCTCCCAGAACTCCGCCCCGAGGTGTCGCGCGTCGAGCCACATGTGCGGCTGGCCGGTCTCGTGCATCCGCCGGGTGATCGCCTTGGCGACCACGTCGCGGGGGGCGAGGTCGGCGAGCTCGTGCACACCCTGCATGAAGCGACGGCCCTCGAAGTCGACGAGGAAGGCGCCCTCGCCGCGGACCGCCTCCGAGATCAGCGGCTGCTGGCCGCGCGAGTCGGGACCGAGGTACATCACGGTCGGGTGGAACTGCACGAACTCGAGGTCGCGGAGCACCGCGCCGGCCCGGAAGGCGATCGCCATGCCGTCGCCGGTCGCGACCGAGGGGTTGGTGGTCTGCGAGAACACCTGGCCGAGGCCGCCGCTGGCGAGCACCACGGCCCGGCAGAGCACGGCACCCACGCCGTCGCGCTGGCCCTCGCCCATCACGTGCAGGGTCACCCCGGCGACACCGCCGTCGGCGGCCCCGAGCAGGTCGATGGCCAGCGCGTGCTGGATCACCTCGATCTCGGGCGCCTGCTCCACCGCCGCGATCAGGGCCCGCTGGATCTCGGCCCCGGTGGCGTCGCCGCCTGCGTGCGCGATCCGGTCGCGGTGGTGACCGCCCTCCCGGGTGAGCGAGAGCTCTCCGTCGGGGTCGTGGTCGAACTGGGTGCCCAGCGCGATCAGCTCGCGCACGGCCTCGGGGCCCTCGGTCACCAGCACCCGCACCGCGTCGGGGTCGCACACCCCGGCGCCCGCGACGAGCGTGTCGTGCTCGTGCTGCGCGGGGGTGTCCTCGGGCCCGAGCGCCGCGGCGATGCCGCCCTGGGCCCACTGGGTCGACCCGGCGTTGAGCACGTCCTTGGTGACGACGAGGACCTTGTCGACCGCGTCCTTGAGGCGCAGCGCCGCCGTCAGCCCGGCGATGCCCGACCCGATGACCACGACGTCGGCGCGCGTCGTCCAGCCGGGCGCCGGGGCGGCGAGCCGTGCCGGGGGCGGGTACGGCGAGGCGTCGGAGGCGTCGCTCGGGTCGGTCCTCACCCGCGCAGGCTAGCGCCCGCCCTCACATCGCCGCGGAGCAGCCGCTCGTCGCCGAAGGTCTCCGCCGGGTCGTCGCCGGTGCCCACGACCCGGTTGTCGGCGTCGACGAAGACCACGCGGGGCCTGTGTGCACCGGCCTCCTCGGTCGTCATCTGTCCGTAGCCGATGAGGATCACGAGGTCACCGGGGCGCACCAGGTGCGCCGCTGCGCCGTTGATGCCGAGCACGCCGCTGCCGCGCTCGCCGGCGATCGTGTAGGTCTCGAGACGCGCGCCGTTGGTGACGTCCACGACGTGCACGAGCTCGCCGGGCAGGAGACCGGCGGCGTCGAGGAGGTCCTCGTCGACGGTCACCGACCCGACGTAGTGCAGGTCGGCCTGCGTGACCGTGGCCCGGTGGATCTTGCCGGTCATCATCGTGCGCAGCACGGCGGCCTCCTACTGTCAGGATGCGCGGCCTAGCACGAGCGGCACGTTGTCGATGAGCCGGGTCGTCCCGACGCGGGCGGCCACCAGCATCCGCGCCTCGGTGCCGGGCGGCACGACGGGCGGCAGCTCGCCGAGCCCGGGATCGGTGACGACGAGGTAGTCGAGGTCGACGAGGTGCTCGCGCAGCTCGGTGCGCGCCTCGTCGAGCGCGACCTGCACGCCGTACGCCGCGTTGCGCTCCGCGGCGTGCAGGGCGCGGCCCAGTGCGGTGGCAGCGAGCCGCTGCTCGGCGTCGAGGTAGCGGTTGCGGCTCGAGAGGGCCAGGCCGTCGGCCTCCCGCACCGTCGGGGCGCCGACGACCTCGACGCCCATGTTGAGGTCGAGCACCATCCGCCGGATCAGCACCAGCTGCTGGTAGTCCTTCTCGCCGAAGACGGCGACGTCGGGGCGCACGAGACCGAAGAGCTTCGCCACCACGGTGAGCACGCCGCGGAAGTGCCCGGGCCGGATCTTGCCCTCGAGCACCTTCCCGAGCGGGCCGGGCCGGACCGTCACCTGCGGCTCGCCGCCGGGGTAGACCTCGTCGACGCCCGGCGCGAACACGATGTCCACGCCCTCACGGGCGCACAGATCGCGGTCGGCGTCGAGACTGCGGGGGTAGCGGTCGAGGTCCTCGCCCGGCCCGAACTGCAGCGGGTTGACGAACACCGACGCCACGACGACACCGTGTCCGGCGCGCTCGCGCGCCAGCCGCATCAGGCTGGCATGGCCCTCGTGCAGCGCTCCCATGGTCGGGACCAGCACGACCGGTCCGCCGGCGGCGCGCGCGGTCGCCAGGAGACTCGCCAGCTCCTCGCGGGTGCCGACGAGCCGGGATCCCCCGCTCACTGCCCGGGCTGCCGGGGTCCGGGGGATTCGGAGCGGACCACCACCGCGTCCCCGGCGGTCGGTGCGACGTCCTCGGCCGCGTCGAGCACGGAGCGCAGCTTGGCGCCGCGGATGGGCAGGAGGCGGCCGTCGGTGACGACCCGGCCGAGGGTGGCCCGGGCCAGCGCGACGTACGACGCGAGCACGTGCGGGGCGTGGCGGGTGACCTCGGCGAGGTGGCCGCGGACGGTCTCGACGTCGCCGCGGACGATGGGGCCGGTCAGCGCGGCGTCCCCGTTGGCCAGCGCGTTGTCGAGCGCGGCGGTGAGGAGCGGGCGCAGGGTGCGGGCCGGGTCGTCGACGCCGGCGGCGGCCAGCAGCTCGGAGGCCTCGGCGACCAGGGTGACCAGGTGGTTCGCGCCGTGGGCGAGGGCCGCGTGGTAGAGCGTGCGGCACTCCTCGGGCACCCAGGTGGTGCGGCCACCCAGATCGGCGACCAGCTGCTCGGCCAGCGCGCGCTGCGCGGCGCCGGCGGTGACGCCGAAGACGCAGCCGTCGAGGCGCTCGAGGTCGACGGCGGTGCCCGTGAAGGTCATCGCGGGGTGCAGGGCGAGCGGCTCGGCACCCACGGCCACCGCGGGGGCGAGCACGGCGAGGCCGTGGCGCCCGGACGTGTGGACCACGAGCTGGCCGGCACGAATGGCGCCGCTGGCGCTGAGCACGGAGACGACGTTGGGCAGCATGTCGTCGGGCACGGTGAGCAGCAGCAGGTCGCAGGCGCGGGCGACGTCGGTCGGCTTGCGCCGGG
Organism: Nocardioides taihuensis; assembly: GCF_042657275.1. Lineage (NCBI taxonomy): Bacteria > Bacillati > Actinomycetota > Actinomycetes > Propionibacteriales > Nocardioidaceae > Nocardioides > Nocardioides taihuensis. The sequence goes on along the minus strand of NZ_JBHSKD010000008.1, from coordinate 88,768 downwards.
GGACGTCGGGGAGCAGGGCGGCGATGCGCTCGCGGGTGGCGTCGGACTCGCCGGCGGCTGCCACGACCTCGTGCCCGGCGGCCCGGAGGCGGGCGGCCAGCACGGCGCCGACGCGGCCGGCGCCGATCACGCCCACCGTGAACCGGCGGGCAGGGGTGCTCGTCATCTTCGCGAACCTTTCGTTCCAGTCCCTCCGACGCCCTCGGGTGAGGGCCGGTGCGGGTACCAGACGGCGTTTCGTGAACGTGTGGTGAACAACGACCAAGGTACGCGGGAGTCCCGTCCGGCGTAAGAAGTGCCCGGTGTGACGAACCTGACGCCGGTGCCCCGCGTGCTAGCGTCGGCCGGCGGCGCCGGCGCGCGCCGTACCGCTCGTGCGCAGGAGGTTCCCCGCTTGTCCCCCCGGTCCGCCGACGCGGCCGACACCGCTGGTGACGACGTCCGCTGGCTGCAGTTCGGCTTCTCGATCGCCGGCACCCAGAAGTCCGGCACCAGCTCGCTCTCGGCGCTCCTCGACGAGCACCCGCAGGTCAAGCGCGCGCCGAAGAAGGAGATGCACTTCTTCGACGACGAGCGCCGCCGGTGGGGCCGCGAGGACTACAGCAGCTACCGGGTGCCGACCCGCGGTCGGCACACGACGGTCGGCGACGCGACGCCGATCTACCTCTGGTGGCCGGGCGCCCTCGAGCGCATGCACACCTACAACCCCGAGATGCTCATCATCGGGATCTTCCGCGACCCGCTCGAGCGGCTGTTCTCGCAGTGGATGATGGTCGTGAACAAGTGGCCCGGCCAGGCGCTGGACTGGCCGGAGTTCATCACCCGACACGCCCCCGACGGGCTCGAGGAGCGGGTGCCGCCGGTGTGGAAGCGCAAGGGCTACAAGATGCTCTCCGGCGTCGGCCGGGGCTTCTACGGCGCCCAGGTGGAGCGCGCCGAGCAGATCTTCGGCCGCGAGCGGGTGCACTGGGTCGAGTTCCGCGCGTTCCTGGCCGACCACGTCGGCACCCTCGACGCGCTCACCGACCACCTCGGCCTCGAGCGGTTCGCCGAGCACCCCGAGCTCCCGCACGGGATGAAGGGCAAGGTCGGCGTGCGTGGGACCGCGCCCGTCGCCACCGACCTGGAGCGGCTGGCCGAGCGCTACCGCGACGACCTCGCCCTGTTCCGGGAGCGCACCGGGCTCGAGGTCGGCCACTGGCCCGTGCAGCGCATCCTCGACGGCACCCTCGACCCCGCCGAGCTCGCCGCGACGTTCGCCGCCAAGGTGGTGCCGTCGACCACGATCGGCCCGGCCGAGCGGCGCCGCAAGGGCTGAGCCGCCGGCCGGGCGATCGGCTGCGTCAGTCGAGCAGACCCTCGTCGGTGAGGAAGTCGTTCGCGACGTCCTCGGGCTGCTGGCGGTCCACGGCGATCCGACCGTTGAGCTCGGTGAGCTTCTCGGTGGTCAGCGCGGCCATGAGCGGGTTGAGGATGTCGGCGATGTCGGGGTGCTGGTCGAGGAAGTCGGTGCTGACGGCCGGCACGAGGTTCTGTGCCGGCTGGATCAGCAGGTCGTCCTGGAGCACGACGAGGCCCTGCTGCTCGAGGGTGCCGTCGGTGGTGCTGGTCTCGCCGAGCTCGGCCTCGCCGTTGAGCACGGCCTGGTAGGTCTGGTCGGTGGCGTAGCCCAGCGGGAGGATCTTGGTGACGTCGATGTCGTACTCGTCGGTCAGGCCGCCCTCGCAGTCGAGCCGGCCCTCGCAGTCGGGTGCGGCGGCGAGCACGACCGAGCGGCCGCTCAGGTCGGAGAGCCTGGTGACGCCCTCGGACTCGGAGAACTCCTTGGTCACGAAGAAGGCGTTCGTGTCGGTGGCCGCGGAGAGGTCGAGCAGGGTGATGCCCGCCTGGTCGAGCAGCTGCTTGCCCTCGTCCGCGAGCTGCTGGCCGTCGCCGGCCTCGAGCGGCTCGGCCTTGGCGCCGTTCTCCTGGGCGTTGAGGAAGTTGACGATGCCGCCGACGTACTCCGGTACGACGTCGACGTCGCCCGGGAAGATCGGCATGTAGGCGTCGCGGGTGTCGACGAGCTTCATCGTGGTCTCGTAGCCCGCGGCGGAGAGGAGCTGGTCGTACATCTCCCCCACCAGCTGCGCCTCGGGGAAGTTCTGCCCCGAGATGGTGATCGGCCCCTGCGCACCGGAGTCGCCGTCGTCGGTGCCGTTGTTGTCGAGGTCGTCGCCGGCGCAGGCCGAGACGAGGAGGAGCGGGCCGACGGCGAGCACCGCCGCCAGCGAACGTCGTAGCGTCATCAGGGCTTCCACCTTCTGTGTCCCGCGGGCGCTCGCCCGCGCGTGTCCGGTAACGCGGGAGGCCCCGCTAGTCGCTGAGGGAGTCAGCGGTTGCGCCCACCCTAGTGCCGCCCTCCGACAACCCGCCTCCGTCGCGTTCGGCGACGACGCCGGCCGGTGTCGCGGCGCGCTGCACCAGGGCCGAGAGCAGCTCCAGGACGAGGGCCACGAGCGCCACGACGACGGCGCCGGCGATGCCCTTGCCGTAGTTGGTGCGGTAGAAGCCGTCGGTGATCACGTTGCCCAGTCCGGGGCCGGCCACCAGGGCGGCGATGGTCGCGGTGGCCCACACCTGGACGAGCGCCAGCCGCACGCCGGAGAGGATCAGCGGCAGGGCCAGCGGCAGCTCCACCCGGAAGAACTGCTGGCGCCCGGTCATGCCCATGCCGCGCGAGGACTCCTTGACCTCGGCGGGCACCTCGCGCACGGCGACGTACGCGTTGGTGATGATCGGCGGCAGCGCGAAGAGCGTGAGCGCGATCAGGGTCGCCAGGCCGGCGCGGCCGTAGGGCCCGAACTCGGCGGTGCCGGGAAAGTCGGCGACGACCAGGAGCGCGAGGAGGGCGAACGTGGGCACGGCCCGGCCGACGTTCGAGATGTTGATCGCCAGCACGCCGCCGCGCCCGAGGTGGCCGAGCCACAGGGCCAGCGGCAGCCCGATCACCAGGGCGGCCGCGAGCGCGGTGACGGTGAGCAGCAACGACTGCAGCAGCAGCACGAGCATGCCGTCGGAGCCCGACCAGCTCGCGGGGTCGGTGAGGTAGTTCCACGCGTCGCTGAGGATCGTCACGAGGTCACCTGCCCGCCCCGGTTCCACGGCGTCAGCACCCGCTCGGCCACCACGAGGAGGGCGTCGAGCAGCACCGCGAGCAGGACGCACAGCACCGCGGCGGTCAGCAGCTCGGCGCGGAAGTTCGTGTTGACGCCGTCCTTGATCAGGTTGCCGAGCCCGCCGTACGCCACGAGGGAGCCGACCGTCGTGAGGGCCACCGTCGAGACGGTCGCGACGCGCAGCCCGGCCATGATCACCGGCGTCGCGAGCGGGAGCTCGACGCGCAGCAGCATGCGGGTGCGCGAGTAGCCGAGGCCCGTGGCCGACTCGCGCACCTCGGCGGGCACGGCGGCCAACCCCTCGAGCATGCTGCGGACCAGCACGGTGAGGGCGTAGAGCGCGAGGGCGAGCACGACCGTGGTGGCGCTCAGGCCGGTGAAGGGCACCATCAGCGGCAGCAGGGCCAGTGACGGGATCGTGTAGACGATAGTGCTGGAGCCCAGGACCGTCGACTGCAGGCGCGGCACCCGCCGGGCGAGCAGCGCGAGCGGGAAGGCGATCAGCACCCCGACGACCACGGCGGCGACGGTGATCGCGAGGTGCTGCAGCGTGGCGTCGACGATCTCGGACCGGCGGTCCTGGAGGTACTGCGCGCAGAACCACTCGTTGGTGATCCGGCTGTAGCAGCTCGGCTCCGCGGCGGCCGCCGAGTCGTACGCCGCGAGTAGGGTCACGCGCATGGACGTTACCGCGCAGGCCGAGGCGGCGCAGGGGGGCGAGCGGCCCGCGATGATCCGGCTCACCGGGGTCGGCAAGACCTACCCGGACGGGACCACGGCGGTGCACGACCTCGACCTCGCCGTCGGGGCGGGCGAGCTCGTGGTGCTGGTCGGGCCGTCGGGCTGCGGCAAGTCCACGACGCTGAAGATGATCAACCGCCTGATCGAGCCCACGACGGGCACGATCGAGATCGACGGCCGCGACGTCATGTCGCAGGACCCGGTCGCCCTGCGGCGCGAGATCGGGTACGTCATCCAGCAGGTCGGCCTCTTCCCGCACCAGCGCGTCGAGGCCAACGTGATGACGGTGCCGCTGCTGCTCGGGGAGTCGCGGGCCACGGCACGCGAGAGGGCCCACGAGCTGATGGAGCTCGTCGGGCTCGACGTGGAGACCTACGCGCGGCGCTACCCCCACCAGCTCTCGGGCGGGCAGCGGCAGCGGGTCGGCGTGGCGCGCGCGCTCGCCGCGAACCCGCCCGTGCTGCTGATGGACGAGCCCTTCGGCGCGGTCGACCCGGTGGTGCGGGTGCGGCTGCAGGACGAGTTCCTGCGACTGCAGCGCGAGCTCGGCAAGACCGTCGTGATGGTCACCCACGACATCGACGAGGCGGTGCGCATGGGCGACCGCGTGGCCGTCTTCGCGACCGGCGGGCGTCTGGCCCAGCTCGGCACGCCGGCCGAGCTCCTGGGGCGCCCGGCCGACGACTTCGTGGCCGACTTCGTCGGCTCGACGCGGGGGCTGCGGCGGCTGGCGGTCACGCCGATCGACCCCGCGCTGCTCGAGCCGATGGACGGCGTCGCCGCGGGCGACCTGGCCGCTGCGGTCGACCTCGACTCCTCGCTGGAGGAGGCGCTGGCCGCGATGCTGCGCGACGACCGCGCGGTGGTCGGCGTACGCGACGGTGCCAGGTTCGTCGGCGTGCTCACGCCCAACGGCGTGCACCGGGCGCTGCGGGCGTCGCTGCGGGACCCCGCGGAGGAGCCGGCGTAGCCGCCGTGCCGGGCGAGAGTGGAGGGCCGGTGGAGCGCCCGGAGCATCTCCGCGGACGCGACGACTACCGGACGGTCTCCCCTGCTCCCGGATGATTATTTCCGTCCGACCAGGCGCAATTCACGGGTTGACCCGCGAATTGGGAGGCCAGTGGGACCAGAGCGACCCGTGTGACGAGCGTCAGTCGACCGGGACGTCGCGGTGCCACGACTCGGTGACGTAGCGCGTCTCCCAGCCCATCGAGGTGTAGAGGCCGGCGGCGCCGGTCGGCGAGTCGGCGTCGACCTCGAGGCCGACGCGGTCGCGGCCGCGGGAGGCGGCGTCGGAGATGATCGTGCGGAGCAGGCCCTTGGCGACGCCGCGGCCACGGGCCGCCTCGAGCACGCCGAGGTAGGCGACGTAGGAGCCGTCGGGGCCGGTCGGGCTCTCCGTGACCGTGCCCACCAGGGCGCCGACCGGCTCGGTGACGCCGGCCTCTGGGACCAGCTCGGCGAGCCACCAGTGGTCCCAGCGGTGGCCGGGGTCCTCGCGCAGCCGGTGGAGGAACTCCTCGAAGGTCTCCTCGTAGGAGTTGAAGTGGTCGACGAAGGCGCTCTCGAGCACGTCGTGCACCTCGCGCAGGTCGTCGACGTCGGGCATGGCGCCCTCGCCCCCGGAGCGGCGCACCAGCCGGAAGACGACGCCACGGTCCTCCCAGCGCTCGGACGACGGCACCAGCGCGGCGTCGTCGTCGCCGACGGGACGGCTCATCTGCCACCAGGTGCGGACCCGCTCGAAGCCGCCGTCGGCGAGGAACCGGTGCTGCCGGTCGTCGTCGGCGAAGGCACCCGTGTCGATCTGCTGGACCGCCAGGCCGCGGGCGCGGCCGACCTCGCGGGCCTGGCCGACCGACCACTCGACCAGCAGCCGCGAGCACGTGTCGGCCAGGTCGTCGGGCAGGTCGCGCTCGACCACGTGCACGAAGAGCATCCGGCCCTCGGCACGGTCGTGCACGCTGCCCCAGGCGCGGATCTCGCCGTCGGCGTCGCGGAGCACGAGGTTCTCGCGCATCCGCAGGCCCCGCTCGGAGACCTCGACCAGCACGTCGTCGACCGACGCCCCGGCCCACCCGCGGCCGTGCCGCTCGTGGGCGCGCAGCAGGTGGGTCAGGCGCGCGACGTCGAACCGGTCACCGGGGTCGGGCGAGCCGACCGTCCAGCCGACGGGGAGCCCGGTGGCCTCCCCGTCCACCGGCCCGAGGACCTCCTCGGGATCGCTCGCGAACCGGCTGTCCTCGGGAATCACCACGAGCCCCGATCATGCCGTACGGCGCGCCGAGCGGCCGGGCGGGTCGGCCCGGCCGCTGACGCATCGTCAGTGCCTCGCCCGCCTCAGGCGTGCTTGCGCACGGGCTCCGCGGCGTGCCAGGCGTCGAGCTCGGCGCGCAGCACGTCGATCTGCTGGGTCAGCTCGCTGATCCGCAGCTCGGCTGCGGCCAGCGCGTCGCGCGCGGTGGCCAGCTCGCCCTCTACCTCACGGCGGTCGGACTCGGCGGCGTCCGCACGACGCTCGGCGGCCTGGTAGCGCCGGGTCGCGCCGGCGGCCCGGGTCTGCGCCTGCGTCAGCGCCTCCTCGAGCTCGGTGAGGGCCCGCAGCTGGCGCGTGGCCTTCTGCTCCATGTGGTCGGTGTACGCCGCGTGCTCGGCCACCCGCTCCTCGGTCAGCGTGCGGTAGGCCTGGGCCTGCTCCGCCCGGTCGCGCGCCGCGTCGCGGCGGGACTGGAGGAGCTCGGCGTGGGTGATCCTGGTGGCGCCGGCCCCGAGGGCGAGCGCGAGCACCGCGGCGACAGCCGAGAGTGCCCAGGACCTGGTCGGGACGGCCACGGCCACCGCGAGGGCGGCCGTGGCCAGGAGGACGACAGCGACGAGCAACCTCGTGCTCCGCTGTCTGCGTCGAGCCTGTGGGGAAGCCATGGCGCCAAGGCTAGGCGTCAACGTCCCCTCAACCCGGCAGACACGCTTGTGACGCATGGGGTCCGTGGGGTCGGGGTCAGGCCTCGTCGTCGTCCTGCCGGACCCGGCAGGCCCGCTCGAGGAGCACGCCGGCGACCAGGATCCCGACCCCCACCAGGGCGCACGCCAGGGAGCGCCAGATGCGCTGGTGGGCCAGTGCGGCGTCGACGCCGAGCCAGCTCACGGCGTACCCGACGTAGCCGCCCGCGACCAGCGCGCCCACGAGCGCGGTCGCCCGGCCGAGGACGAAACGGTTCACCGCACGGTGCGGCTCGAGGTGCTCGTGCCGGACCTGCACGGTGCGCCAGGTCGACCACGCCGCCGTGGCGACGACCACCAGCACGGCGAGGAGCGCGACCGGCTGCACCCACGAGATGACCGGCGCGGCGTCCATGAAGCGCTCGCTCACGGGGTGCAGCAGCCAGCCGGAGACCAGGCCGGCGACGGCCCACAGGGTCAGCGCGGACCCGGAGACCGGCTCGAGGTGTCCGGGCGAGGGCGGCCCCGGCGGCTCGTCCGCGGGGTCGGGAGGGAGGTCGGTGGAGGGGTCGTCCCTCACTGGACCTCGAGGGCCAGGTCGTCACGACGCGTGACGCCCGAGGTGTCGGTCGCGGCGAGCAGCTCGGCCACCGGGCCGGCATCGGGCAGGACGGCGTCGGGCTCGATGTCGTACCAGGGCTGCAGCACGAAGGCCCGCTCGTGCGCCCGCGGGTGCGGCAGCCGGAGGGACTCGTCGTCGCTGCGCCGGTCGCCCACGACCACGAGGTCGACGTCGAGGGTGCGCGGCGCGTGGTGCTCGCCCTCGGGGCGCTCGCGGCCGAAGGCGTCCTCGATGGCCAGCGCGCGGTCGAGCAGGCGCGAGGCGGCCAGCGTGGTGTCGATGAGGACGACGGCGTTGAGGTAGTTGCCCGCGTCGTCGGGGGAGTCGACCGGCGAGGTCTCGTAGACCGGCGAGACCGCGGTGACCCAGACGTCCGGGGTGTCGGCGATCGCGTCCACGGCGCCCTGGAGGCTCGTCATCCGCTCGCCCAGGTTGGAGCCGAGGGCCAGCACCGCCCGCCGGATCGGACGCATCTCGCCGGTCAGCGTGTCGGCGTCGATGATGTGCGGGTTGGGCGTCTCAGTCACTGGCGTCCTCACGCTTCCGGGTGATCGTCAGGGCCACGTCGGCGAACGTCGCGTCGATGGGGGCCTCCGGCTTGTGCACCGTGACCCGCGCCCATTCAACACGGTCGTCCGTCAGGCACAGGTCGGCGACCCTGCCCGCCAGGGTCTCGATCAGGTCGACCGGGTCGCTCTCCACGGCACTCTTCACCGCGCCCACGAGACTTCCGTAGTCGACCGTGTCGTGCAAGTCGTCCGAGGCCGCGGCTGGACGGGTGTCCATGCCCAGCACGAGGTCGAGCACGAAGACCTGTCCCTCGCGCCGCTCGAAGTCGAACACCCCGTGGTGCCCGAAGCACCGCAGCCCCTCGATCCGCAGCTCGTCGGTCATCCCTGCTCCTCCGGTCGGTCGGGCTCGGCCATGGCCTCCCACACGGCCAGCGCGTCCGCGGTGGCGCGGACGTCGTGGACGCGGATCCCCCACACGCCGTGCTGGGCCAGCAGCATCGACAGCGCGACGCCGGCGTGCTCGCGGTCGTCGACGGCCCGCGGCGTGCCGTCGGGACCGGCCAGCAGCGTGCCGAGGAACGACTTGCGGCTCGCCCCCACCAGCAGCGGCAGCCCGAGCTCGTCGAGGGCGTCGAGGTGGCGCAGCAGCGCCCAGTTGTGGCTCGCGGTCTTGGCGAACCCCAACCCCGGGTCGAGGACCAGCCGCTCGCGCCCGATGCCGGCCGCGACGGCCGCCTCCACGCGGGCGGCCAGCTCGTCACGCACCGCCGCCACGACGCCGCCCGGACCGTCGTAGACGGCGTGCTGCTGCATGCGGTCGCCGTGCGCCCGCCAGTGCATCGCGACGTACGTCGCGTCGGAGTCGGCGACCACGCCGAGGATCGCGGGGTCGGCCAGGCCGCCGGAGACGTCGTTGACGATGCGGGCGCCGGCGGCGAGCGCCGCCCGCGCCACCTCGGCACGCATCGTGTCGACGGAGACCACCGCACCCCCGGCGGCGAGCTGCTCGATCACCGGGACGACGCGACCGAGCTCCTCGGCGGCCAGCGGGCGGGTGGCACCGGGCCGGGTGGACTCGCCCCCGACGTCGATGATGTCCGCACCGTCGGCCAGCAGCCGGCCGCCGCGCGCCACTGCGGAGGCGGTGTCGGCCCACTGCCCGCCGTCGGAGAACGAGTCGGGCGTGACGTTGACGACCCCCATGAGCAGCGGACGAGCGCGCCGGCCGGTCGTCGCGGGGGTGATCACCTCAGCCGCCGCGGTGGATGAGCGCCATCGCCTCCGAGCGCGTGCGCTGGTCCTTGAGGAACGAGCCGCGCACCGCGGAGGTGATGGTGCGGGCCCCCGCCTTGCGCACCCCGCGCATGGTCATGCACAGGTGCTCGGCCTCGATCACCACGATCACGCCGCGGGCCTCGAGGATCCGCATGAGGGCGTCGGCGACCTGGGTGGTCAGCCGCTCCTGCACCTGTGGCCGCTTGGCGTAGACGTCGACGAGCCGGGCCAGCTTGGAGAGCCCGGTGATCTTGCCGGTGGCGGCGGGGATGTAGCCGACGTGCGCGACGCCGGTGAAGGGCACCAGGTGGTGCTCGCACATCGACCACAGCTCGATGTCGCGGACCAGCACCATCTCGTCGTGCCCGAGGTCGAAGGTGGTGGTCAGCACGTCCTCCGGCTCCATCCGCAGCCCGGCGGTCAGCTCGGCGTACGCCCGGGCGACGCGCGCAGGCGTGTCCCGCAGGCCCTCGCGCTCGGGGTCCTCACCGATCGCGGCCAGCAGCTCGCGGACGGCGGCCTCGGCGCGGGCGTGGTCGAAGGCGGGCACGACCCGGGGTTCCTCCGGGAGGCTGATCGGGTCGGTCATGCCGGGGTGGGGGGCTCGGGGGGCGGGCTGCCCAGGCCGGGGTCGCCGTGCACGTCGCCGCCGGCTCCGGGCGGGGTCACCATGATCCCGCCCTGCCCCTCCGGGGTCGCGACACCGTTGGCGTTGGCGCGGTCGCGGATCGCCTGCGGGATCTCGATCGGCGGGATCGACGAGGGGGTGCGGTCGGGCGAGCCGGTCCACGCCGGGCGGGCCCCACGGCGGCGCAGCGGCTCGAAGACCTCCGCGACCTCCGCCTTGTCGAGCGTCTCCCGGTCGAGGAGAGCCAGCACCAGGGCGTCGAGGACGTCGCGGTTCTCCTCGAGGATGTCGAAGGCCTCCTGGTGCGCGGTGGCGAGGAGCTTCTTGGTCTCCTCGTCGACGATCGCGGCGACCTCCTCGGAGTAGTTGCGCGAGTGGCCGAGGTCGCGGCCGAGGAACGGCTCGGAGTTGGACTCGCCGAGCTTGATCGCCCCGAGCCGCTCGGTCATGCCGTACTGCGTGACCATGGCGCGTGCCACGCTCGTGGCCTTCTCGATGTCGTTGCCGGCGCCGGTGGTCGGGTCGTGGAAGACCATCTCCTCCGCGGCGCGGCCGCCCATCATGTAGGCGAGCTTGTCGAGCAGCTCCCCGCGGGTCTGGGAGTACTTGTCCTCGTCGGGCAGCACCATCGTGTAGCCCAGCGCCCGGCCGCGCGGGAGGATCGTGACCTTGTGCACGGGGTCGGTGCCGGGGAGCGCCGCGGCGACGAGGGCGTGGCCGCCCTCGTGGTAGGCCGTGATCAGCTTCTCCTTCTCGCTCATCAGGCGGGTCCGGCGCTGCGGGCCGGCGATCACGCGGTCGATGGCCTCGTCGAGCGACTCGTTGCTGATCAGCTTCTGCCCGGTGCGGGCCGTGAGCAGCGCCGCCTCGTTGAGCACGTTGGCGAGGTCGGCGCCGGTGAAGCCCGGCGTACGGCGCGCGACGCTCTTGAGGTCGGTGTCGGGCGCCATCGGCTTGCCGCGCGAGTGGACCTTGAGGATCATGTGGCGGCCGTTGAGGTCGGGGGCGTCGACCTGGATCTGGCGGTCGAAGCGCCCGGGCCGCAGCAGCGCGGGGTCGAGCACGTCGGGGCGGTTGGTCGCGGCGATGAGGATCACGCCGCCGCGGACGTCGAAGCCGTCCATCTCCACGAGCAGCTGGTTGAGGGTCTGCTCGCGCTCGTCGTGGCCGCCGCCCATGCCGGCGCCGCGGTGGCGGCCGACGGCGTCGATCTCGTCGATGAACACGATCGCCGGGGCGTTCTCCTTGGCCTGCTCGAACAGGTCTCGGACGCGGGAGGCACCGACGCCGACGAACATCTCGACGAAGTCGGAGCCGGAGATCGAGTAGAACGGCACCCCGGCCTCGCCCGCCACGGCGCGGGCCAGCAGCGTCTTGCCGGTGCCGGGAGGACCGTAGAGCAGCACGCCCTTGGGGATCTTGGCGCCGACGGCCTGGAACTTCGCCGGCTCCTGCAGGAACTCCTTGATCTCGCCGAGCTCCTCGATCGCCTCCTCGCAGCCGGCGACGTCGGAGAACGTCGTCTTCGGCATGTCCTTGGTGATCAGCTTGGCCTTGGACTTGGCGAACTGCATGACGCCGCGGCCGCCGCCGCCCTGCACGCTGTTCATCAGGAAGAGGAAGACCAGGACGATGATCACGATCGGGACCAGGAAGCTGAGGATCGAGCCGAGCACGCTCGGCCGCGCGACCTCGGTCGTGTACTCCTTGGTCTTGCCCTCGGAGACCTGCGTGGCGACGGCCTTCTCGATCTCGTCCTGGGTGTCGGTCAGCCAGTAGGTCGTGACCTTGCTGCCGTCGCTGCGCACGCCGTCGTGCAGCGTGGCCTCGATCCGCTGGTCGCCGTCGATGAACTTGATCTCCTCGACCTCGCCCTTGGAGATGTAGGAGTTCATCTGGGAGGTCGGGATCTCGTCGTACTCGTCGGTGGAGACGAAGTACTGCAGGGCGATGAGCACGCCGACGACGGCGAGCACGGTCCACAGCCAGGGACCCTTGAACAAGCGCTTCACGGACAACTCTCGACGGGCAGCGACACGGAGCCGCCCGACTCACGCAGGCGACAGCGCGACGCCACGACGGGCGACTGGTGTGACGACGTTACACGTCATCTCAACGTGGGGACGGGTCGCCGGGGTTCCCGGACGGCCCGTGACGACCGCCTCAGCGGTCGCCCGGGGGCGGCGTCAGGAGTAGACGTGGGGCGCGAGGGTGCCGATGTCGCGCAGGTTGCGGTAGCGCTCGCGGTAGTCGAGGCCGTAGCCGACCACGAACTCGTTGGGGATGTCCCAGCCGACGTACTTGACCTCGACCGGCATCTGCAGCGCCTCCGGCTTGCGCAGCAGCGTGCAGATCTCGACGCTCGCGGGCTCGCGCGAGGTGAGGTTGGAGGTCAGCCAGGAGAGGGTGAGCCCGGAGTCGATGATCTCGTCGACGATCACGACGTGACGGCCCGAGATGTCGGTGTCGAGGTCCTTGAGGATGCGCACCACGCCGCTGGACTTGGTGCCCGAGCCGTAGGAGCTGACCGCCATCCAGTCCATCTCCACGTGGCGGGTGAGGCTGCGCGCCAGGTCGGCCATGACCATCACGGCGCCGCGGAGGACGCCGACGATGAGGAGGTCCTGGCCCTCGTAGTCGCGCTCGATCTCGTGGGCGAGCTCGGCGACCCGCTCCTGGATCTGCGCCTCGGTGAAGAGCACGTTGACGAGGTCGTTCTCCACGTGGGACGCGTCCATGGCGTCAGGGTGCCACAGGGGTGGCCGTGAAGAGCAGCCGGTCCGCGGCGCGGTGCGCCGTCACCCCCCCGGGGAGCTGCACCTGCCCGCCGCCCGCGCCGCGGAGGCGACCGCGTGCCAGCTCGAGGAGGGCGTCGACGTGGACGGCGAACAGCTCGGCGGCCGGCGCGCCCGCCGCCAGCGCGGCCCCGCGCAGGACGCGGCTGACGAGGGCGTCGGGCTGGTCGGCCAGCACGCCGAGGTCGATCCCGTCGGCGGTGGTGGCCGCGCCGGCGAGCGCGTCGGCGAGGTCGTCGAGGGTGTCGAGGTCGCGGCGCAGCAGGTCTCCGGTGCGGGCCAGTGCCGCGGCGACGCCGGGGCCGAGCTCGCGCTCGAGCACCGGGAGCACCCGCTCGCGCACCCGGACACGGGCGAAGCGGTCGTCGTGGTTGTGCGGGTCGTCCCAGGGCTCGATGCCCTGCGCTGCGCACGCCTGCAGGGTCTGCGCACGGGTGACGCCGAGGAACGGCCGGCGGACGGCGTCGTACGCCGGGCGCATGCCGGTGATCGAGCGGCCGCCGGAGCCGCGGGCCAGACCCAGGAGCACGGTCTCCGCCTGGTCGTCGCGGGTGTGGCCCAGCAGCACCGCGGCCGCGCCGAAGCGCCCGGCCATCTCCTCGAGCACGGCGTGCCGGGCGCGGCGCGCGGCGGCCTCGGGGCCGAGCCCCCCGGCCTCGACGTGCACCGTGGCGGTGACGGTCTCCGCGGCCCCGATCGCGGACATCTGCGCGACGACCTGGTCGGCGTGCGCCGCCGAGCCCTCCTGCAACCCGTGGTCGACGGTGGCCCCGATGACGTACCAGGCGGCGGACGAGCCCTCGAAGACGGTGGCGGCGAGCAGGGCCAGGGAGTCGGCCCCGCCCGAGCAGGCGACGAGCACGACCGACCCGGGCTCGAGGTCGGCGAGCGTGGTGCGGACGGCCAGACGGGTGGCGGCGACGGCGGGGTCGAGGGTCACCGGCGGTTCACAGGACGCGGGTGACCCACGCATCGGGGTCGGTGATCTCGGCCTTGGTGGGCAGGTGCGCGGGCTCCTGCCACACTGCGTTGAACTCCGTCATGCCGACCTTGTCGACGACCGCGCGGACGAAGATGGCGCCGTCGCGGTACTGCGCCATCTTGGCGTCGAGCCCGATCAGCCGCCGCAGCAGCCGGTCGAGCGTGCCGATCCCCTTGCGCCGCTGGTCGAACTTGCGGCGGATCGAGGCCACGCTCGGGATCACCCGCGGGCCCACGCCGTCCATCACCACGTCGGCGTGGCCCTCGAGCAGCGACATCACCCCGGTGATCCGGTCGAGGATCTCGCGCTGCTCGGGCGTGCTCAGCGCCTCCGCGAGGTTGCCGTCGCCGCGGGCCGCCTCGGCGATGCGCTGCAGGCCACCCTCGAGCAGGCCGCTGGCGTCCATCGTGTCGGAGAGCGCCTCGATCTCGGAGAAGAGGTGGTCGCGCATCCACGGCACCGCCGTGAACTGCACGCGGTGGGTCTCCTCGTGCAGGCAGACCCACAGGCGGAAGTCGGTCGGGTCGCAGTCGAGCTCGCGCTCGACGTGGACGATGTTCGGCGCCACCAGCAGGAGCCGGCCGGCGGGGGCGAAGAACGGGTCGAACTGGCCGAGCACCTTGCCGGCGAGGAAGCCGAGCAGCAGCCCGACCTCGGCGCCGGTGACCCGCGAGCCCACGGCGAGCGCGGCGCCGGTCGGCCGGCCCTTCTTCTCGGTCAGCTTCTCGACGACCGGCGCGAGCACGGTGGCGAAGCCGTCGGCGTTGGCCTGCACCCAGCCGCGGCGGTCGACCACGAGCACCGGAGCCGTGCGCTCACCGGCCTCGAGCCCGGTGAAGTCACGCACCAGCCCGGTCGACCGGTCGGCGTCCGCGCGGAGCTCGGCGACGACCGCGTCGGCCTCGGCGCGGCTGACCGTCGGCCCCTCGCCGGCGACCCGCGACCCGAGCGACACCGCGAGGCCCCAGTCGACCATCGAGTTCGTCATGCGCCGACCCTACGGTGCGCGACCTACCGGCTCACCTGCTGCAGTGGCACGCGCCGAGGGCGGCGGCGAGGTCGTCGAGGATCACGCGCGCCTCCCACTCGTCGACCGAGCGCACCTTGTCGGCGATCAGCGCGAAGACCATCGGGACGCCGTCGAGGTCCGTGGCCAGCCCGGCGAGCCCGCTGACGTGCATCAGGGTGCCGGTCTTGGCGCGCACCCGGCCCGGGTGCCGGGCGTCGGCGAAGCGGTAGGCCAGCGAGCCTGTGTAGCCGGCGACGGGCAGGCCGGAGACGACCGCACGCAGCTCGGGCCGGTCGTCGGCCGACGCCGTGCGCAGGACGTCGACGAGGGTGTCGGGATCGATGCGGTCGTCGCGGGACAGGCCGCTGCCGTCGTGGAGCTCGAGGCCGGGCGTGCGGATGCCCAGCCCCTGGAGGGCCGCGGTGACGGCCGCGGCCCCGCCGGTGAACGACCCCGGCTCCCCGGAGGCGAGCGCGGTCTGGCGCGCGAGCACCTCGGCGCCCTCGTTGTCGCTGACCGCGAGCACGTGCTCGACGATGTCGGCGACGGTCGGGGACGTGACCCGGGCGAGCTCCTCGGCGTCCGGGTCGGCCTTCGTCTCCTGCGGGGCGCCCTGCACCTTGACCCCGGCCTTGGCCAGGGCCGCGGAGAACACCGTCGCGGCGTACGCCGGAGGGTCGTCGGTGCGCCCCGGGTAGACCGGCGCGCGACCCTCGTCCACCCAGAGCGCGGAGATCGGGGAGACGACGTCGAGCCGGTAGGTCGGCGGCCAGGTGGGGCTGTAGGCGGGGCCGGTGAACAGGCTCGCGTCGTACCCGAGGCGGACCTTGCGCACCCCGTCGGCCTCGAGCGCGGCAGCCGTGCGGCGGGCCAGGGTCACGACGTCGGCGCGGACGGGCCGGACGTCGGGGTCGGGGCGGAGGGCCAGCAGCGGGTCGCCGCCGCCCACGAGCGTGATCCGCTCGCGGCCCTCGCGGACGACGGTCGTGGCGAAGGTGCGGTCGGGGCCGAGCACCTCGAGCGCCGCGGTCGAGGTCAGCAGCTTGGTGGTCGAGGCGGGCATGGCGGGGTCGGCGCCGTACGAGACGAGCGGGCGGCCGCCGGAGAGGTCCCCGACGACGACGTGGACGGACCGGCCGAGCTTCTTCTTGTCGACGTAGCGGTCGACGACGCGCTGGACCTTGGCCGGGTCGGCCGTCGGGGTCGCCGGGGCTGGTTCGGCGACCGGCTCGGGCGGCTCGGGCGCGGGCAGCTCGAGACCCGGCGGCGGGGGCACGGCGGCCGGCGAGCTGGGCTCGGGGGGCTCGCCGGTGCCGAACCAGCGCGGCCCGAGGTCGTAGCGCCAGCCGGCGACGGCAGCCGCGAGCACCGCGAGCACGAGGACGACGGGGACCCAGCGCCAGGCGGCACCGTTCCCATGACGTCCGTCACGTCTGCGCACTGACGACCCCTTCCGACTCGGCGTTCGCGGCCATTCTGCGGGAGACTGACCCGCAGGGCCGATCCGGGCCACCGGAGACGAGACCCGAACCGGAGAGTCGACGACGTGGAGGAAGCAGCGGTGCTGGAGTTCGACGTGCTCGTGGAGATCCCCAAGGGCGAGCGCAACAAGTACGAGGTCGACCACGCCACCGGGAGGATCCGGCTCGACCGCATGCTCTTCACCGCGACGGCCTACCCGGCCGACTACGGCTACATCGAGAACACCCTCGGCCAGGACGGCGACCCGCTCGACGCCCTGGTGATCCTCCAGCAGCCGACCTTCCCCGGCTGCCTGATCGCCTGCCGCGCGATCGGCATGTTCCGCATGACCGACGAGGCCGGCGGCGACGACAAGGTGCTCTGCGTCCCCACGCACGACCCGCGCCTCGAGCACCTGCGCGACATCAACCACGTCTCCAAGTACGACCGCCTCGAGATCGCGCACTTCTTCGAGGTCTACAAGGACCTCGAGCCCGGCAAGTCCGTCGAGGGTGCCAACTGGGTCGGCCGCGTCGAGGCCGAGGAAGAGGTCCGCGCGTCCTTCGAGCGGGCCCGCCAGCAGCCGCACTGACGAGCTCCTGGGGAGACAGTCCCCGACTTCAGGCCGGCGGACGCACCGCGCGGAAGTAGCCGATCGCGCCGCTGGTCTTGAGGGTGACGTCGGTGAGACCGTCCTCGGCGAGCCAGGTCCGCACGTCGTACGACGTGCAGCCGGGGCCGAGCAGGTGGGCGAGGCGGCCGGCCCGGCGGACCGGTTCGTAGCGCAGGCCGGTGTCCTCGAGGAGGGCGCTGCCGGTGAGCACGCCTCCCGGACGCAGCACGCGGGCCAGCTCGGCGACCGCGGCCCGGGGGTCGGGGAAGCAGTGCAGGCCGGTGAAGGTGACCACGAGGTCGACCTCGCCGTCGGTGAGCGGCAGGTCGGCGACGTCACCGTGCACGGTCTCGACCTGGTCGGCGACGCCGAGCCGGCGCGCGGCCGCACGGGTCCGGACGAGCATGGCGTCGGAGATGTCGAGGGCGAGGAAGCGCACGCCCTGGCCGGGCCGGAGCCCCCGCAGCGCGACGCCGCTGCCGCACGGCACGTCGAGCACCGTGGCGCCGGCCGGCTGCCGCCCGATCTCGTCCGCCGCGGCGTACAGCAGCCGCAGGTCCGAGCCCATGCCGAGCCGCCACAGCGCACCGCCGACGCCCGGGTGGTCGACGGTCCAGCCGTAGACCGGCGCCCAGAGCGGGTCCTGGCTCCAGTGGCCGAAGGGGTTCCTCACCCGCCGGACGCTACGCCGCCGACCGCGAGGTCAGGGCCGGGCGTAGAAGTTGGGGGTGATCCAGTAGTACATCGACACCTCGCCGACGTTCTCGCCGGTGCGCGGAGCGTGCACGATCATCCCGCCGCCGACGTACATGGCGACGTGGTAGATCGACGAGGGCGAGCTCGAGGAGCCCCAGAACACCAGGTCGCCCGGCTGCAGCGACGAGGCCGAGATCGGCGTCGACTGCTCGTACTGCGCGACCGAGTAGTGCGGCAGCGACTTGCCGCCCGCGGCCCATGCGCCCATGGTCAGGCCGGAGCAGTCCCACGAGTCCGGTCCGGCCGCGCCCCAGACGTAGGGCTCGCCGATCTGGGCGCGGGCGAAGGCCACCGCGGCCGAGGCGCCACCGCCCGGAGCAGGAGGGTTGGGCGTCGGGGGCGGGGACGGCGGGGTCGACGGACCACCACCGCCGCCGGAACCGCCCGAGCCACCGGAACCGCCCGAGCCACCAGATCCGCCGGACCCACCAGATCCGCCGGAACCGTGCTGCTGCGACTGCTGCTGCTCCTGCTGGGCCGCCTGCTGGGCCGCCTGCTGGGCCGCCTCCTGCGCGGCCTGCGCGGCGGCCGCCTGGGCGGCGGCCTCGAGGTCGGCCTGGCGCTGTGCGGCCAGTGACTTGCTGATGTGCTGGAGGCGGGCGAGCTCGCCGATGAGCGCGTCCTTCTGCTGCGCGATCGACTGGGCGTCGGCGGCGGCGGCGGCCTCGGCGACCTGCGCCGCGTCGCGGGCGGCCCGCGCCTTGTCCTGCGCGGCCTGCGCCTCGGCGCGGGCGTCGGCGGCCTGCTGCGCGGCGACCTGCGCCAGGGTCGACGACGCGCGGAAGGCGTCGTAGTTGCCGTCGAGCGCCTCCTCGGCCTCCTGCATGGTCGTGGTCCGCTCGGCCACGGTGCTGATGCCGTCGGAGTGCACGATGGCGGCCAGCGCGGTGACACCCGGCGCCATCTGGTAGGACGTGGCGATCGCGTCGCCGTACGCCTGGCGCTGGCGGTCGACGTCGGCCGACGCGATGCCGGCCGCACGGTCGGCGGCGGCGGCGGCGGCACGGGCCTGCAGGAACTCGTAGCGCGCGCCGTTCCAGGCCTCGGTGGCCTGCTGGGCGCGGATCGCCGACTCCTGCAACCGCTGGTTGGCCAGCGCGAGGTCGGCCTGCACGGAGGCGACGTCGCGCTCCTTGGCGGCGGCGGCGTCACGGGCGGCCCGGACGTCGTGGCGCGAGGGGGTGTCCTCGTCGGCGGAGGCGACGCCCGCGGACAGCACGAGGGCCACCACCAGGGCCACCTTGGGGGCCAGGACCAGTGCGCGCACGGCGTGCTCTCCTCGTGGACTCAGCAACTGCGGTCGGGCACCGGGAGCGGGCAATTCACCCCCGGCACTCGAGGCACGCTAGTGCGATTTCGTCACACAAGGAACATTTTGCCCAACTTTTTCACTTTCGCACGGCGTGTCGACTTGCGAACTACACCGTTGTAGTTCCCGACCTTCGTCCCCGCGCCGCGTCCGCAGGCCCGGCTCGTCACCACGCCAGCGGGCGCTGGTAGAGGTCGTCGAAGCCGTCGTCGTCCCCGGCCACCAGCGGGTCGAAGGTGCTCACCAGGAACAGGGTCCGGTCGCTCGTGATGGCGGACTGCCACAGGTGGGCGGTGCCCTGCTCCGAGGCCGGCGGCACGACGGGCACCGCAGGACCGGTCAGCCGGTAGGTCTCGCCCGTGGCCAGGCGCACCAGGTAGGTGTCGACGTCGCTGCGCGCCCGGGGGCCCTCCTCGCCGGTGAGGTCGCGGCGCGACGTGGACAGGGCCCAGCGGGCCGCGCCACCGACCAGCGCGGCGACCTCACCGTCCCGGTTGTTGCCAGCGGTGTCGACGGCCAGGGGGAACAGCCGGCCCGTGGCCAGGTCGCGGACGTACGGTCGCCAGATGATGGAGTGGGGCGTGGTGGCGCCCATGTCGAAGCCGGCGCGGCGCCCGTCGGCCGAGAGCGAGGCGAAGCTGGCCCGGTGGTCGTAGACGTCCGACCTGCCCACGCTGGGTGCGTGGACGCGACCGGTCCGGCGGTCCTTGACGAACACGTCCGACTTGCCGTGGTCGCGGTCGCCGCCGAGATTGGCGGCGCCCGAGTCGAAGCCCACGAAGCGGCCGTCCGCCGAGATGTCGGTGGTGATGCTGCACGACCGGTCGGCCGGGTGGCCGCGTCTGCTGGTGGAGACACGCTCCGTGCGCCCGGTCACGGCGTCGTGCACGTAGACCATGCCGCGGTGAGGGTCACGGGGCGTGAACCGTCCCGAGTAGGCCATGAACGACGTCACGCTGCCGTCGTCGCTGATGCCGCCGCCGTACTTGTATCCCGGCACCTGGGCGCCGCGCGACGTGACCGACACGCGGGCCGTGGTGCCGCTGACGAGGTCGCGGACGAACACGTCGTCATGGTCATTGGTGTCGCCGGCCACGAGAGGTCCGTACGACGTGAACAGGACGTGGCGACCGTCGGGCGTGATGTCGTCGAACTCCGAGGGCTCGGACGACCAGTCGCCGTCCGGCTCGACCGTCACGGGCAGCAGCTCGTCCTGCCCGCGGTCGAGGACGGAGATGCCGGTGAGGTGGGCGGTCTCCCACGCGAGGACGACGTACCGCCCGTCGGGCGTCATGCCAGCCAGCTGCACCCCCTCCACGTCGTCGGGAAGGCCGGTGTCGACCAGCACGAAGTCACCCAGGCCCGGGGCGGTCGTCCTGGCCGGCCGGGAGACGGCGGCGGCCTGCGCGAGGGCCAGGACCACCACGACGAGGACCGCGACCGACAGGGGCCGCAGTGTCGGGACCAGGGCGCTCGAACGGGTGCGGGACATGGTTCCTCCAGGTGGCTGCGCACCTGGCACCAGCGCACCGTGAGGGGCCTGCGACCCGCAAGAGGAGAAGGTCCCCGCAGTCAGGCGGTCGTGCTGCCCGAGGGTGTGGGCTCGCCGGCGGCGGCGGCGGCCAGCCGGGCGCGCTCGGCGTCCTCGGTGGTCACCACGTGGTGCTTGATGAACTTCTGGCCGCTCACGACGCCCCCGACGTAGAAGGACAGCAGGGCGATCAGGATGCCCGCGACGTCGTCGGCGACGTAGTGCCAGCCGAAGTAGAGCGTCGCCACGATGGTGACGCCGAAGTTGGCCCAGAAGATCCAGTGCACCACCCGGTTGCGGATCGTGTGCTGCACCATCAGCGCGACCAGCAGCGTCACCCCGCAGTGGAGGCTGGCGAACCCGGCCACCGACTGCACCGCGCCCTCCACGCCGCCGAGCAGGACGCCCTGGCGGGAGTAGGCCAGCGACTTCATCAGGTCGGCGGTCGGGGTGTGGGCGAGGCTGAAGTAGGGCGCGGGGTACTCGAAGCCCGGGCCGAGGGTCGGCAGGGCGTAGTAGGACGCCGTGCCGAGCGTCCAGCAGACCACCTGCGAGCTGACGAACCAGTAGCCGTAGGAGATCTCGCGCGACCAGATCAACCACCCGGTGACCGCGAGCGGCACCAGCGGCAGGAACCACAGGTAGATGAGCGAGAGGAAGTGCGCGGCGACGTCGGTGCCCAGCACGGAGTGCAGCACGATCGCCGGGTCGTGGCCCCAGAACAGGGCCTCGTCGAGCAGGTGCAGCTCGTAGTCGTACTTCTTGTCGCCCATGACGAAGGGCAGCAGCGACTTGAGGTTCCGGTAGCTGACGTAGGTGATGTAGAAGCTCACCAGGCCGATGACGACCAGGGTCAGCCGCTCGCGGGTCCAGTGGTCGCGCACCCGGTCGCGCACGATCCCGGGCATCTTCCTGGGGTCGAGGCGGGAGAGCCACAGCGCCCGCGGCAGCATGTCGAGCAGGAAGGCGCCGAGCAGGAGCAGGGGCAGCCGCAGCCAGCTCGGGCCCAGGAAGCCCTCGGGGTCGGCCAGCGACTTGTCGAGCGAGACCGCCGCGATCACCGCCAGCACGCCCATGATCGCAGCGAGGCTGATCAGCAGGACGTGGGCACGGCGGTACACCCGGGTGAGTCTAGGAGACGGGGCTACTGGCGCGGGACCAGCGCCAGCCGGGTGCGGTCGACGGTGAGCCGGACCACGTCACCCGGTCCGGGGTGCACGTCGAGCGGCGCGACCGCGTCCACGACGCCGAGGCCGTCGGCGTCGACCTCGAGCCGCACCTGCTCCGGCGTCACCCGGGAGGAGCGCACCCGCGCCCAGATCGTGCCGTCGTGGTGGACGGCGAGCGCGGAGCGCCGCAGGGCGACGGCAGGGCCCGTACGTCGACCGATCGAGCGCAGCAGCGTGGCGGCCGCAGCCCCGTCGAGCACGCGGGCGTAGCCGAGGAACAGCGCCGTGTCGACGTCGGCCGGGCGCCGCCAGACGTCGTCGATGGCGCCCTCCTGCACCACGCGTCCAGCCCGCATGACCGCGAGCCGGTCGGCGATGACGAAGGCCTCGTCGTGGTCGTGGGTGACCATCAGCGCGGTCGTGCCCGCCCTGCGCAGGATGCCCCGCAGCTCTCCGGCAAGCCGCTCGCGCAGGCCGGCGTCGAGCGCCGAGAGCGGCTCGTCGAGCAGCAGCAGCCGCGGCTGCACGGCCAGCGAGCGGGCCAGCGCGACGCGCTGCCGCTCCCCGCCCGAGAGGGTCGACGGCAGCCGCTCGTCGTACCCGGCGAGGCCGACCAGGTCGAGCAGCGCGGCCACGCGCTCGTCGGTGTCGCGGGCGCGGCGCAGGCGCAGCGGGTAGGCCACGTTGCGCGCGACGGTGAGGTGGTTGAAGAGCTGGCCGTCCTGGAACATCAGCGCGAAGCCGCGCTTGTGGGTCGGGACCCGCGCCTGGTCGGCGCCGTCCCAGAGCACCCGGCCCGACGTCAGCGGCTCGAGGCCGGCCACGGCACGCAGCAACGTGGACTTGCCCGAGCCCGACGGTCCGAGCACCGCGAGCACCTGCCCGTCGGGGACGTGCAGGGAGGCGCGCACGACGGCGGGCTTGCCGTCGTACGCCACGGAGGCCAGGTCGAGCTCGAGCATCGTCAGAAGGCTCCCACGGAGCGCACCCGCAACCGCTCGACCAGGAGCACCACGGCCGCCACGACGGCGGCGAGGACCACCGACGCGGCGAGCGCCATCCCGTAATTGAGGTCACCGGGGCGGCCCAGCAGCGTGACGATGACGACCGGCAGCGTCGGCGACTCGGGCCGGGCGAGGAACGACGTCGCGCCGAACTCCCCCAGCGAGACGGCGAAGGCGAAGCCGGCGGCGGCGAGCAGCGGCTTCCAGACGACGGGCAGGTCGACGACCAGCAGCGTGCGCCACGGCGGCGCGCCGAGCGAGGCCGCGGCCTGTCGCTGACGGTCGTCGATGCCGGCGAGCACCGGCACCAGCGTGCGTACGACGAGGGGCAGCGCCACCAGGGCCTGCGCGACCGGCACCAGCAGCCGGGAGTCGCGGAGGTCGAGGGGCGGCTGGTCGAGGGTGATCAGGAAGCCGAACCCCAGCGTCACCGCGGAGACCCCGAGGGGCAGCAGGAAGAGCCCGTCGAGCAGACCGCGCAGCCGGCGCTCCGTGCGGGTGCGGGACCGCCGGGTGACCAGCAGCGCGATGAACAGGCCGGCGCCGACCGCCATCCAGGTGGCGTCGACCGCGGTCTGCAGCGAGACCTGCAACGCCTCGGTGACCGGCACCAGCAGCGCCTGGTGCTGGCCGCGGGTGGTCAGCGCGCGGTAGTTCTCCAGCGACCACCCGTCACCCACCCGCAGCGAGCCGACCACCAGTGCCGCGATCGGGACCGCGAGGTAGACGAGCAGGAGGCCGGTGAGGGCGACTGCCGGCAGGTCACGACGTCCCGGCCGGCGCAGGCGCGGGGTGGTGCGGCTCACCGTCGGGTCGGGGACGGCACGCACCCGGCGTCCCACCAGCAGCAGGGTCACGACGACCACGATCTGGAGGATCGACAGCGCGGCGGCGGCCTGCAGGTCGTAGAGCGTCGTGGTGAGGAGGTAGATCTCGGTCTCGACGGTCGCCACCCGCACCCCGCCCAGGGTGAGCACGATGCCGAAGGCCGTCGCGCAGAAGAGGAAGACGATGCTGGCGGCCGAGACGATCGCCGGGCGCAGCGCGGGCAGCGTGACCGTCCACAGCACCTGCCACGGGCGCGCGCCGAGGGTGGCCGCCGCCTCGGCGGGTCGCGGGTCGAGCGACTCCCAGGAGACGCCGACCGTGCGCACCACGACGGCCACGTTGAAGAAGACCAGGCCGGCGACCACGGCGATCGCCGTCTGGTCGATCCCCAGGAAGCCCAGCGCCCCGGAGCCGCGCAGCAGCTGCCGGAAGGCGACGCCGACGACCACGGTCGGCAGCACGAAGGGCACCAGCAGCAGGGCGAGCAGCACCCGGCGGGCGGGCAGCCGCAGGCGGTGCAGGGCGTACGCCGCCGGGAGACCGAGGAGCAGCGACAGCGCGGTGCCGAGGGCGGACGACCAGACCGTGAACCACAGCACGCGGTGGGTGCGCGGACGGGCCAGCACCTCGGCGACGCCGCCCGGGTCGAAGGTGCCGTCGGGAAAGAGCCCCACGGCGATCATCCCGGAGACCGGCAGCACGAAGAAGACGCCGAACGCCGCGACCGGCACCAGGGCCAGCCCGAGGAGTCCGAGCACGCGCCGGTTCACCGGGTGACGATCTCCCGCCACTGCTCGAGCCACTGGTCGCGGTTCGCGCCGATCTCCACCGGGTCCACCCGGTACGGCGAGTCCGGCTGCACGGCGAACTGCGCCCACGTGCGGGGCAGGGGGGTGCCGTCGACGACCGGGAACACGTACATCGAGGTCGGCAGCGCGGCCTGCACGTCGTCGGAGAGCAGGAACTCCAGCAGGGCGCGGCCACCCTCGGGGTTCGCGGCGCCCGCGAGCAGCCCGGCGTACTCGACCTGCTCGACGCAGGTGTCGAGCAGCGCGCGGGTGGTCGACTCCTCGGAGCCCTTCGGCACCGTGTACGCGGGCGATGAGTCGTAGGACAGCACGACCGGCCGCTCGCCCTGCTCGCCGCCCTGGGTGAACTCGCCGTAGTAGGCGTCGGTCCAGCCGTCCACGACGAGCGCGTCGTTGGCCATCAGGTCCTCCCAGTAGCCCTGCCACTCGTCGCCGTACTCGGCGATGGTGCCGAGCAGGAAGGCCAGGCCGGGCGAGCTGGTGAGGGCCGAGGGCGTGACGAACAGGCCGCGGTACGCCGGGTCGGTCAGGTCGGCGAGGTCGGCCGGCGGCGCGAGGTCGTGGTCGCGGAACCAGGTGGTGTCGACGTTGACGCAGACGTCGCCGTGGTCGATGGGGAGCAGCATGTCCTCCGCGCCGGGCACGGTGTAGTCGCCCGCCCCCGGCGGCAGGGCCACGTCGGTGCGCGCGAAGACGTGCTCGGCGAGGGCGCGCTGGGCGAAGGTGTTGTCGACCCCGAAGGCCACGTCGCCGGTGGGGTCGTCGGCGGTGAGCGCGAGCTTGGTGGTCAGCTCCCCGGCGTCCCCCGAGCGCCGGACGACGAGGTCGTAGCCCGACTCCGCCTCGAACTGCTGCACCAGCGACGTGGGCAGCGCGAAGGAGTCGTGGGTGACCAGCACGACCTCGCCGCCGCCGGCCGGAGTGCTGCCCGGGCTGCCGGTGCTGCCCGACGGTCCGGCGTTGCTGCTGTCGTCGCCGTCGCCGGTGCCGACGAGGCTGCAGGCGGTGAGGCCGGAGACCGCGACGGCGGCGACGAGCGCCCGGCGGGCGGTGCGGAGGAGGCTGGGACGCACGAGGATGACTCCCTACGCCGGTGCTGACCGGATCAGGTTCGGAGGGTCTGCGGCAGCTCCGCACTCTCAGCACGCCTCCGCCGTCGGCGGGTGGTGCTCCCCTGTCTTGTGGCGCCAGCGTAGCCCAGCATCGCTGGCCGCCCGCGGCGCGCCGTCACCGCGTCAGCGCCACCGCCTCGTCGAGCCGCGCCAGCTTGGCCGGGTTGCGCACGAAGTAGATGCCGGTGACCAGCCCGTCCTCGACCAGCAGCGAGCCCACGGCGTCGAGCTCGCCGTCGACGGTGATCCGGAAGGCCGGAGCGCCGTTGACCTCGACCACCGCGGCGTCGAGCCCCTGCTCGGGCGCCACCGCGTCGAGGAACCGCAGCACCTTGTCGCGGCCCAGGATCGGGCGCAGGGCCGCCTTCTTCACCCCTCCGCCGTCGGTGAGGAGCACGACGTCCGGGGCGAGCACGTCCATCAGCGACTGGAGGTCGCCGGTGGCGGTGGCGCCGAGGAAGCGGGCGACCACCTCCTCGCGCTGGCTCGGCGTCGCCTGCCGTCCGTGGGGGCGGCGCTCGTCGACGTGCTCGCGGGCCCGGTGGGCGATCTGGCGCACGGCCGCCGGCGACTTGTCCACGGCGGCCGCGATCTCGTCGTACCCGACGTCGAAGACCTCGCGCAGCACGAAGACCGCCCGCTCGGTGGGGGGCAGGGTGTCGAGGACGACCAGCATCGCGGTGGACACGCTGTCGGCGAGCTCGACGTCCTCGGCCACGTCGGGCGTGGTGAGCAGCGGCTCGGGCAGCCACGGCCCGACGTAGGACTCGCGCCGGCGCGCGTTGGTCCGCATCCGGTTGAGGGCGAGGCGGGTGGTGATGCGGACGAGGTACGCCCGCTGGTCACGGACCTGCGCGTGGGCCTCGGCGCCGAGGTCGGCCCAGCGCAGCCAGGTGTCCTGGAGGACGTCCTCGGCGTCGGCGGCGGAGCCGAGCATCTCGTAGGCCACCGTGAACAGGAGGTTCCGGTGGCGCACGAAGGTGTCGGTGGGCGTCGGCTGGGTCATGGGAGTCACGGCGCCGCCGTCGGGCTGGTCCCGGTGGCGGCACCCCCGAGCGTAGTGAGGGGCAGGTCGCACACGTCGGAGAAGCCCTGGCTCTGCAGGCCCGCGGCGGAGTTGAAGCGCGAGCGCATGTTCTCGAGCGCGACCATCTGGGTGAGCTCCACGACCGCCGGGGCCCCGAGGCGCTCGAGGAGGTCGGCGACCATGCCGTCGGTGACGGTCAGCGGCGTCTGCGACATCGCCTCGGCGTAGGCGATCACGGCCCGCTCGGTGTCGCTGAAGACGTCCGACTCGCGCCAGCGGGGCACCTCGCGCAGCCGGGCGAGGTCGAGCCCCTTGGTGTGCGAGACGTAGTAGCCGAAGTCCATGCACCACGAGCAGCCGATGGTCGCGGCGCTGGCGAGCTCGGCGTAGGCCTTGAGGGTGGGGTCGAGCCGGTCCCACCGGGCGACCTTGCGCTCGAAGCCGTAGACCGCCTTGAGCAGCGGCAGGTGGTGGAAGTAGACCCACGCGCCGTCGGGGACCTGGCCGAAGGTGCGGCGGGCGTAGGCGACCAGGGCGCGGCCGTAGAGGCCGGCGACGGGTGCCTTCGGGATGCGGAACGTGCTGGGCACGGTGTCCTCCTGTGCGGGTCGGTGGCGGTGTGCGTCCTGTCGCGCATGGGACACCGGCCGGACCGCGTCTGTGACAGGTCCGGGGCCGACCTACTGTGTGCGCATGCCGAGTCGTCGTCACGAGCTGCTGGCCAGGGTGGTGCCGCGCCTGCGCAAGTCGCGCGAGCTCGACGACCCCGTCGCCGAGCGGGCGCGGATCGAGGAGTGGCACCGCGGCCTCGACCGCGGCTTCCCGACCCGGCTGGTGCCGCGCTTCGAGCGGCGGTTCGCGCTGGTGCGCGAGGAGAGCGGCGGCTTCCCGACGTACGCCGTGACGCCGCGGGGCGTGGCGCCCACGCGCACGGTGCTCTACGTCCACGGCGGCGGCTACATGGCGCCGATCGACCCGTGGCAGGTGCGGTACGTCGCGCGGCTGGCCGACGCGCTGGGGGCGCGGGTGCTGGTGCCCGACTACCCGCTGGCGCCGGAGCACACGTGGAAGGACTCCTTCCCGGCGATGCTCGACCTGGCCGTGCGCGGGGCGAGCGACCCCGGCGGGCTGGTGCTGGCGGGCGACTCGGCCGGAGGCGGCTACGCGCTCGCCCTCGCGCTCGCGCTGCGCGACCGGGGCGGGCCCCAGCCGACCCACCTGGTGCTGCACGCGCCGTGGGTCGACCTGGCCGAGACGACGCCTGAGACCGAGGCGGTCTCGCTGACCGACCCGTGGCTGTTCATCGGCAAGATCCGGCTCTACGCCCGCTGGTGGGCGGGCTCGGAGGCCGACCTCGAGCGGCCCGAGGTGTCGCCCGCGCTCGGCGACCTGACCGGGCTCCCGCCGGCCCTGGTGCTCTGCGGCACCCGCGACGCGCTGAACCCGGGGTGCCGGCTGCTGGTGCGGCGGGCGCAGGAGGCCGGCTGGCCGCTGACCTACGTCGAGCGGGACGGGCTGCTGCACGTCTACCCGCTGCTGCCGTTCATCCCCGAGGCGCGCGAGGCGTGGCAGCAGGTGCTGGAGTTCCTGGGGTGAACGAGCGCATCACCGGCTTCTCGATGTCCGACGTCTCCTTCGACGAGCTCGACGCCCGCGCGGCGTACGACGTGTGGCGGCTGCGGCAGCAGGTCTTCGTCGTGGAGCAGCAGTGCCCCTACCCCGACCTCGACGGCCGCGACGACGAGCCCGGCACCCGGCACGTGCGGCTGCACGACCGGCAGCACCGGCTGCTGGGCTACGCCCGGGTGCTCGACGACGGCGACGTGTGGCGGATCGGGCGCGTGGTGCTCGTGCCGGCCGCCCGCGGCCGCGGCCTGGCCGACTGGCTCATGGACGCCGCACTCACCTGCTGCGCCGAGGCCGACCCCGAGCGCGACATCGTGCTCGACGCCCAGTCGCCGCTGGCCGGCTGGTACGCGACCTTCGGCTTCACCGCCAGCGGCCCCGAGTTCCTCGAGGACGGCATCCCGCACGTGCCGATGCGGCGGGTGGGGTCGTCCCGGTAGCCACACAATTCACGGGTGAACCCGTGAATTGGTCACTCTCAGACGGCTATTACGGTCCGACAGTGCACAAATCGCGAGTTAACCCGTGAATTGCACCGGCCCCGCCACCGCCGCGAAGACCACGCCGCCACCGGTGACCTCGCGGGTCGCCTGACCGCGGGCAACGAGGAGCTCGAGGTGGGCCTTGGTCTCCATCGAGGCGAGCGCGGCGTTGAAGACGTCGAGCTCGGCGAGCGTGCGCTCGTGGCGGGTCCAGGGCAGCTCGCCCGCGACGTCGTACGCCGTGCCGGGGCGGTGGGTGATCGCCTCGAGGCAGAGCGCGAGCCGGTGCTCGTGGTGCGCGAGCAGCTCGTCGACCCGGGTGTGGGACGACGGTGCGACCGGGCCGTGGGCGGGCAGCAGGCGCAGGTCGGGCATCGCCCGGACCTTGGCCAGCGAGCCGAGGAAGTCGCGCAGCGGCTGCTCGACCGGCACGGGCTCGAAGCCGATCGAGGGCGTGATGGTCGGCAGCACGTGGTCGCCGGCGAAGAGCAGCCCGGCCGCGCGCTCGGCGAAGACGAAGTGCCCCTGGGTGTGGCCGGGGGTGTGCACGGCGTCGAGCGACCGTGGGCCGACCGCGACCACCTGGTCGCCGTCGAGCCAGGCGTCGGGGTAGCCCCACGTCGACACGTCGGGCACCCGCCCGTCGGTGAAGCGCCGCCACTCCTCCGCGATCGCCAGCGCGCCGGCCGTCCGCAGCACGACGAGCGTGGGGTCCTCCTCGACCGACTCCACGTGGTGCATCAGGTCGAGCGTGGGCTTGTCCCCGAGCCCGAGGCTGACGTGCGCGCCCACCTCCTGCCCCAGCACCGCCGCCTGCGTGTAGTGGTCGCGGTGCACGTGGGTGACCAGGAACGCCGTGATGTCGCGGACGTCGTACCCCACCGAGGCCAGCGACGACTCCAGCAACGACCGGCTCTCCGCGATCGCCCACCCGCCGTCGACCAGTGTCAGCCCGTCCCCGGCCTCGATGGCGTAGACGTTGACGGCGCGCAGGCCGTCCATCGGCAGCGGCAGCGGGATCCGGTGGATGCCATCGGCCACGGGCCACGCGCCCGGCTCGGTCCAGTGCTCACCGGAGTCGGGCGACACCGCGTGGGCGGTGTCCGGAGGGGTCGGGGCCACGCGCCGACCCTAGGACGTGAGGTCGGGGAGGTTGAGGTCGAGGTTCGGCTCCTGGATGCCGCCGTCGACCTCGAGCATCTTGCCGGTGACGAACTGCCCGGCCCGCGACGACAGGTACACGACCGCCGCGGCGACGTCCTCGGCCTCGCCGATCCGGCCCAGCGGCGTCTTGCGCTCCATCTGCTCCTTCATCTCCGGCACCCCGGCGACGAACTCGAGCGCACTGGTCATCACCGAGCCGACGTAGATGCCGTTGACCCGGATCAGGGGCGCGAGGTCGCGGGCGGCGAGCCGTGCCCAGTGCGCCAGCGCCGCCTTCGCCGTGCCGTAGGCGAGGTAGCCGCGGCCCGACGCACGTCCCATCATCGAGCTGATGTTGACGATCGAGCGCTGCGCGTCGTCGGGCCCCTTCAGCATCAGCGGCACCGCCGCGACCGACAGCGCGTGCGCCGTGCTGACGTTGAAGTGGAAGGCCTCCTCGAGGTAGGCCACGTCGGTGTCGAGGAAGGCGTTCGGGATCGTGCCGCCCACGTTGTTGACGACGGTGTCGAGCCGGCCGAAGACGTCGTACGCCGCCGCGGCGAGGCCGGCGACCGCGTCGAGGTCGCTCAGGTCGGCCGCGACGACGTGCGCCCGGCGGCCCCTGGCGCGGACCTGCTCGGCGACCTGCTCGAGCTGGGACTCGGTGCGCGAGGAGACCACGACGTCGGCGCCCGCCTCGGCGAGCGCGACGGCGGTGGCGGCGCCGATGCCGCGCCCGGCCCCGGTGACGACGGCGACGTGGTCGGTGAGGGTGAAGCGGTCGAGGATGCTCACGAGGTGACCAGCCCGCGCCCGGTGACGAGCGGCAGGTCCAGCGCGGTGACCAGCCCGCCGGGGGCGGCGACGACCGCCGGCACGGCGTTCACGAGGCGCTGGGCGGTCACGATCATGCCGGAGACGTTGTGGTCGCCGTGCTCGCCGCGGTGGGTGAGCTCCAGCTCCATCATCGGCTCACCGGTGATGACGACCCTGTAGCAGCCGTCGGCCCTGCTCGGCCGGGGCCAGTCCGGCTCCTGCTCCGGCGAGGTGCGGGTGCAGTGCTCGAGGACCACCCGCGGCACGCCGTCGACCGTGCCGATCAGCTGGAAGCGCACCGCCGCCATCGTCCCCTCGGGGATGTCGACGGAGACCGTCGAGATGTCACGGTCGGCGGGCCGGCGGTCGACGACCTCGGTGAGCGGCTCGTCGAGGGTGATGCCGAGCCCCGCGGCGAGCTGGCGCACCACCGACCCCCACGCCATGCTGAGGATGCCCGGCTCCCAGAGCATCGGCCTCTCGGTCAGCGGCTTGCCGAAGCCGAAGATCTCGCGCATCACGACGGGCTGGTAGTAGGTCGAGTAGTCCGCGAGCTCCTGGACCCGCACCTCGTCGATCCGCTGCGACAGGCTGGTCAGGCTGAGCGGCAGCACGTCGTTGGCGAAGCCCGGGTCGATGCCGTTGACGTGCAGGCTGGCGCCCGTGCGGGCGCCGGCACTCGCGAGGCGGTCGAGCATCTCCTCGGGCAGGATCTTCTCCGGCCACTGCAGCAGCACGGGTCCGCTGGAGACGACGTTGACGCCGGCCTCGACGAAGCCGAAGAGGTCCTCGATGCACTCGAAGACCCGGTCGTCGGCCATCGCGGTGTGCACGATGCAGTCGGGGGCCAGGGCCATCAGGGCGTCGCGGTCGCGGGTCGCCAGCACGCCGAGGTCGCGGTCGAGACCGGCCAGGCGCCCGGCGTCGCGCCCCTCCTTCTCGGCACTGGAGACCCACACGCCGACCAGCTCGAGGTCGGGGTGGGCGTCGATGCCGGCGATCGCGTGCCGGCCCACCGTCCCGGTCGACCAGGCGACGACGCGCAGGGGCTTGCGGACCTCAGCAGGGGCACTCATGGCGACAATCTAGAACAGGTTCTAGTGTGGCGGAAGACCGATCCGGATCACTCGCCCGCCGCGACCGGGCAGCGGGTGCCCGAGTAGATCGTCGGCATGCAGCGGTTGCAGTGGGTGCACACGCCCGACTCCGCCTCGCCCGACGCGAGCCGGGCGACCAGGTCGGGCTCACGCAGCAGGGCCCGCGCCATCGCCACGAACTCGAAGCCGTCGGCCATCGCCCGCTGCATGGTCTCGAGCCGGTTGATCCCGCCGAGCAGCATCAGCGGCATCGTCAGGGCCTGCCGGAAGACCAGCGCCTTCTCGCGGAAGTAGGCCTCCTCGAAGGGGTACTCCTTGAGGAAGCGCGCGCCGCCGAGGCGCATCCCCCAGCGCACGGGCACCGGCATCGCGGCCGTGAACTCCCGCCGCGGGGCGTCGCCGCGGAACAGGTACATCGGGTTCATCAGCGAGCTGCCGCCGCTGAGCTGGAGGGCGTCGAGGCAGCCGTCCTGCTCGAGCAGCACGGCGAGGTCGACGGCCTCCTGGCCGCCGAGACCACCGCGGAACCCGTCGCCGACGCTGACCTTCGCCGTCACGGCGGCGGCGTCGCCCACCTCGTCGCGCACCGCGCGGGCCACCTGCCGGGCGAGCCGCGCCCGGTTGGCCAGCGACCCGCCCCACCGGTCGTGACGGCGGTTGAGCCCCGGCGCGAGGAACGACGAGACGAGATAGCTGTGCGCCATGTGCAGCTCGAGCACGTCGAAGCCCGCAGCCACGAGCACCCGCGCGGTGTCGACGTACGCCCGGGTGACCCGCGTCAGGTCGGCCTCGGTGGCAGCCCGCACCATCTGCATCGACAGCGGGCTCGGCATCCGGGAGGCGCTGATCGCGTGCACGCCGTTGGAGCGTCCGTTGGCGACCGGGCCGGCATGGCCGACCTGGCCGGCGATCGCCGCGCCGGCGCCGTGCACCTCCGCCGCCAGCCGCTCGAGCCCAGCCCGGGAGCGCGACCCGACCACGATCTGCTCCGCGTGGGTGCGCCCCTCGGGGGCGACCGCGAGGTAGGCCACCGTGGTCAGCCCGACCCCGCCCCGGGCCACCGCGAGGTGGTGGTCGACCAGCGCGTCGGTGACCTGGCCCTCGGGGGTGCAACCCTCGAAGGTCGCGGCCTTGACCGTCCGGTTGCGCAGCGCGACCGGGCCGAGGGTGGCCGGAGCGAGGACGTCGGGGCTCACGCGTCCGAACTGTAACGTGTTCTAGTCGTCGCCGAGCGCCGCCTCACTCGTCGGCGAACTGCACGTTCACCGCGCCGTGCGACTGGCCCTGGAGGTCCGGGACGTCGCGGAGCAGCTCGCGCACCGCAGACCGGTGCTGGTCGGGGCCGCCCGGGCAGCTGATCAGCAGCTCCTCCCCGTGGAGCTCGTGGTCGTTCACCACGTCGTACCCGCCGTGCCGGAGCGCGACGACGATCGCGGCCGGATCGGCACCCTCGGGGATCCGGTAGCGCAGGTACTCGCCACCGGACTTCACGTGCTCCTCGTGCACGGCCTCGTCCTTGCTGATGCTGCGCACCGCGATGGCGCCCCCGACCAGCAGCACCAGGACGACCAGCACGATCACCACGACAGCGCCCATGACCTCACCTCGTCTCGGTCGGGATCCCCGCTGGTCGGGGTCCGTCCTTCGACGGTAGGTCCGACTCGCAGCCCGCGGCACGGTCCAAAGTCCTCAGCGGCCGGGACACGGGCAACGAGTGGGTGGTGCGGGTTGAGCACGTGCACTCAGGCGCGGGCCGGCGCCGACGTCGACGCTGGGCGCATGAGCACCCGCCGCGCCCTCGCCTGGACCCTGGTACTCACCACGATCGGCACCCTGGCCGTCGCGCTCGTCTGCGCCTGGGTGATGTACGCCTTCATCACCCTCCTGCTCCCCTTCGTCCCTCCGCTCTTCGGCCCCTGGCCCGAGCCCCCCGGCTTCTGGGCGTCCGTGCTCGCCGATCCGGGATTCGTCCTCGGTCCGGCGGTGCCGTGGTGGGTCGCAGGGTGCGTGGCCTCCGCAGCGCTGCTCCTCTGGCGGCGGGCGGGATCGACGCCCTTCGCGCGGCAGTCGGCGTTCCGCCAGGGACTGGTGGCGTCGACGTCGACGCTCGCCGTCGGCCTGGTGGTCCTGGCGGCGGTCGTGTGGCTGGGAGCCTGAGGCTCAGGCGCCGCGCATCCGGAGGTCGAGGTCGGGGTCGACCGGCGCGCAGCACGAGCGCCCCCGGGTCTCGGGCGCGAACCGGACGGCGAGGGCCAGCACCACCGCCACGAAGACGAGCAGCACCACGACTGGCAGCACGGTGACCTCCGTCCGGGAGTGGGTCCGACGCCCTCCATCCTGCCAGCCGGACGGCTGCCTTTCATCCCCCCTTCATGTCGCCCTGCGTACGGTCGCCTCCCGGCCGCAGCCGGGACGACCGACGGGAGGATCGTGGCGACGAGTGACGCCGGCGTGCTGTGGGCCCCTGTCCAGGAGAGCTGGTTCGGGGCGTTCGAGCGCGTCGCAGGGGCGACGCCCTGGCTGCACACGCCCGCCCGCCTGTTCGCGGTGTACGGCGTCGTGCTGTTCGCGGCGGCGCTGCTGCTCGCGTGGTGGGTGGCGCGGCGCGACGACGGGCCGGAGCGCGTGACCGCGGCGCTGTGCGCGCCGGTCGGTGTCCTCGTCGCGGTCGGGGTCAACCAGCTCCTGGGCACGGTGTTCGCCGAGCCGCGGCCGTACGCGGTGCTGCCCGACGCGCTGGTGCTGGTCGCGCGCAGCACCGACTACTCGTTCCCCAGCGACCACGCCGTGATGGCGGGAGCGGTCGCCGCCGGGGTGCTGCTGGTCGACCGGACGCTCGGGCTGGTCACGGCCGCCCTGGCCGTGCTCATGGCCTTCACCCGGGTGTACGTCGGGGCCCACTGGCCCCTGGACGTGGCGGCGGGTCTCCTGGTGGGCGCAGCCGTCGCCCTCGCGACCTACGCCGTGGCACGCCCGCTGGTGCACCGTGCCGTGACCGCTCTCGCGGGCACACCCGCACGTCCCCTGGTGACGGCACGCACGCCCCCTCGTCGCCCTGCCGGCCCGCGTCCAGCATGATGGAGGGCATGCCCGAGCAGACGCAGCAGACCCACCAGACCCGGGAGCGCTCGGGCGCGCCGTCAGGTCCCGACCCCGCCGCCGAGAGTGCCGAGGAGCTGCGCACGGAGTGGCGGCGGGCGGCACGTCTCTGGGCGGTCGTGGCCTGCTTCGCCGTTGTCGGGATCGCGAGGTCGATCCAGGTCGGCGTGCCGTTCCGCGACCCGGAGGGGGCCTGGCTGCTCAGCCGCGTGGAGCTGACTGCCGGCATCTTCCTCGGCCTCGTCGTGGTCGACGTCCTCCTGCGCAGCCCGAGCCGACGGTCGTGGCGCGCCCTCGCGGCCACGATCCGCGCCCGGTGGACGCCGACCCGCCTGGCGCTCGTGTGGTGCGCGCTGCTGGCCTACCACGTCACCTACGCCGTCTACCGCAACCTCAAGAGCTGGGACGCCTTCAACACCCCCCGCGACGCGATGCTCACCCGGTGGGACTCCTGGCTCTTCCTGGGCCACAGCCCGGCCGTGCTGCTGCACGACCTGCTCGGCCAGGACGTCGCCGCGCGGGTCCTCGCGATCTGGTACGAGACGTTCCCCTACCTGGTGCTCGTCGCGTTCCCGGCCGCCGTCGTGCTCGCGACGCGCATCAAGGACGCCTACGCCGGGATCGCCGCGCTCATGTGGACGTGGATCCTGGGCACGGCCAGCTACTACGCCATCCCGTCGCTCGGCCCGTTCAACGAGAGCCCGGGCGACTTCGCGGGGCTGCCGCCGATGTCGATCCAGGAGACGCAGGCGCGCTACATGGCCCAGCGTGGGGACTTCCTCGCGCACCCGCTCGCCGGGGACGCCTTCGCGCAGGTGTCGGCCTTCGCCAGCCTCCACGTCGGCATCGCGGCCGCGATCGTCGGGCTGGCGTGGTGGCACCGCCTGCGTCGTACGACGATCGTGCTCACGGTCTTCCTGGCGGGCACGATGGTTGCCACGGTGTACCTCGGCTGGCACTTCGCGGTGGACGTGCCGGCCGGCCTGGCCATCGCCGCCCTCGGGTGGGTGCTCGGCCCGCTGACCGTGGGGGTCCGGCGCCGGCCGGAGCCACGCACGGGGACGCTGTGAGCCGCCTGTCGGAATCGAACCGACGACCTATTCATTACGAGTGAATCGCTCTACCGACTGAGCTAAGGCGGCCTGCACCCGGTGGTGGCCGGGCGCCCGCGGAAGTATACGGAGCACCGGTCCGGCGGACGAAACCGGCGTCCCCACGGGAGCGGGACGCCGGTCGCCTGGTCAGCAGCGCAGGCCGTCGCGGGGGACTTCGCCGCGCAGCAGGTAGCCCTCCACGGCATCGTCGACGCACTCGTTGCCGGCGTTGTAGCCGGTGTGGCCGTCGCCGTCACGGGTGACCAGGACACCGGAGTCGAGCTGGGCGGCGAGGTGCTGGGCCCACTGGTACGGCGTGGCGGGGTCGCGGGTGGTGCCCACGACGACGATCGGCGCGGCACCCTTCGCGTCGACCTCGGGGAAGGGCTCCTCGGCCCGCACGCGGGTGCCGTCGCAGCCGGTGAGGCTCCAGGCGAAGACCCGGCCGAAGGTGGGCGAGGCCCGCTCGAAGTCGGCGTACTGCGCCGGCACCTGGCCCGGGGGGATCGCCCACGGATCGTCGAGGCAGTTGATCGCGTAGATCGCCTCGGCGGAGTTGTCGGTGTAGCCGTCGGCGCCGCGCGAGGAGTAGAGGTCGGAGAGCCGCAGCAGCGTGGTGCCGTCGCCGTCCATCGCCTGCTGGAGCGCCTGGCTGAGCAGGTACCAGTAGTCGCGGACGTAGAGCGGGGTCACCACGCCGTAGAAGGCGTTGCCGACCTCGAGGTCGCGGCCGAGCGAGGTCGGGAGCGGGTCCTGGTCGATCTGGTCGAGCAGGTCGGAGATCGTGGCCAGCCCCTCGTCGACGGAGTCGCCGAGGAAGCAGGGGTCCTGGTTCTCGACGCAGTCGGTGACGTAGGCGCGCAGGGCGGTCTCGAAGCCCTCGGCCTGCTCGAGCCCGGCCTGCCGGGTCCCGATCGAGAGGTCGACGGCGCCGTCGAGCACGAAGCGCCCCACCCGGCGCGGGAAGAGCTCGGCGTAGGTCGCGCCCAGCTTGGTGCCGTAGGACGCCCCGAAGTAGTCGAGCCTGCGCTCCCCCAGCGCCGAGCGCAGCACGTCCATGTCGCGGGCGGCCTCGACCGTGCTCACGTGCGAGGCCAGGGCGCCGGAGCGGGCGGGGCAGCCGCGCCCGATCGCCTGCACCCAGCCGGCGTACTCCTGCCGCTCCGCGGCGGTGTCGGGCGCGGGGTCGCTGGCGATGTACTGGTCGAGCTGGCTGTCGGACAGGCAGTCGACGGGGTCGCTGCTGCCGGTGCCGCGCGGGTCGAAGCCGACGATGTCGTAGCGCTCGCGCAGCGGCGCGCCGAACGCCAGGCCGGCCGAGGCGGCGTAGTCGGTGCCGGGTGCGCCGGGGCCACCGGGGTTGACGACCAGGCTGCCCAGGCGGCGGCCGGGGTCGCCTGCGGGCACCTTGAGCAGCGCGAGGTCGATGGTCGGGCCCCGCGGCTTCGCGTAGTCGAGCGGCACGGTGAGGGTGCTGCACCAGAAGCCGCCGCGGCACGGCTCCCAGCGCAGGCGCTGGCCGTAGAACCGGCTCAGGTCGGGCGCGGGCGCGATCGTCGAGCCCGGCTCGGGAGCTGCGACCGGGGGAGGCATCGACGGGGACGGGGGGCTCGACGAGGAGCCGTCGGACCCGGAGCGCAGCGCGGAGACCACGACGGCGATGCCGAAGCCCGCGGCGGCGAGCACCATCGCCACGACCACGACCGCCACGGTGACCCGCTTGGTGGAGTCGTTCACGCGCGCCCCTCCGGGACCTTGAGCGCGACCATCATCGACTCCAGGGCCAGCTCGGGCTTCACGTTGTACTCGAGCATCTGCTCGCGCGCCTCGAAGATCCAGCCGATCCGGCGCAGGTTGAGCTCGGGCGTGGACTCGCGGGCGACCTTCTCGACGTCCGGGCGGATCTCCTCGTTGACCAGGGCGCCGGCGGCGCCGGTGGCCAGGGCGATCGCGTCGCGGTAGACCGACACGAGGTCCATCAGCCCGCGGTCGACCACGTCGAGGTGGCGGCGCTTGGCCCGGGTCTTCTGCGCCTTCTCGAGGGCCGCGAGGGCCGGTCCGTACTCGCGCGGCCGCCGACCGCGCTCCACCACGCCGTACGCCGCGTCGAGCTCGGCCTTCTCGCGCTGGTCGAGGTCGCTGGTGATCAGGTCGGCCTCCTCCTTGGTCACGTCCACCAAGTTCGCGGCCGCGGTCATGCAGGCGCCGAGGGTGCCGAGGGTGGCCGGGATCGAGACGACCTCGCGCCGGCGGTTGCGCGTGCCCTCGTCGCGGGCCAGGGCCCGGGCGCGACCGATGTGGCCCTGGCTCGCCCGGGCGGCGTAGGACGCGAGGGCGTCGCCGACGCCCTCGGTGCGGACGAGGAACTCCGCGACCTCCTCGGGCACGGGGGTGGTGAGCGCGACCAGGCGGCAGCGCGAGCGGATCGTGGGCAGCATGTCGTCGGCCGTCGGTGCGCAGAGCAGCCAGATGGTGCGGGCGTTGGGCTCCTCGATCGCCTTGAGCAGCGCGTTGCACGCCTGGTCGGTCAGCCGGTCGGCATCCTCGATGATCAGGACCTGCCAGCGCTCGCCGTTGGGCGCGAGCGCGGCCCGGCGCACCAGGTCGCGCACCTGCCCGACCCCGATCGAGAGGAGCTCGGTGCGCATCACGGTGACGTCGCCGTGGGAGCCGGCCAGCACCGTGCGGCACGCGTGGCACTGCCCGCACCCCTGCTGCTCGCACTGCAGCGCGGCGGCGAAGGCGATCGCCGCGTTGGAGCGGCCCGAGCCCGGCGGCCCCGTGAACAGCCACGTCTGGTTCATGCCGTGGCCCCCGGCCGCCGCGCTCAAGGCTGCGATCGCGCGGCGCTGGCCGACGAGGGTGTGCCAGATCGGGGGCGTGGTGGTGGGGGCGGTCATCGCGTCGCCTGCCCGAGCAGCGGCTCGACCCGCGCACGCACCGCGGCGGTGAGCTCCTCGACCGGGCACCGCGCGTCGAGCACGAGGTAGTGCTGGGGGTCGGCGGCCGCCAGCGCGAGGAACGAGGCCCGCACCCGCTGGTGGAACCCCAGCGACTCCTGCTCGATGCGGTCACGCCCCTCGAAGCGCTCGAGACCGGCGCTCGGCTCGAGGTCGAGCAGCACCGTCAGGTGCGGGCGCAGGTCGCCGGTCGCCCAGCGCGCGACCCGCTCCACCTCGGCGACGTCGAGGGTGCGGCCGGCGCCCTGGTAGGCGAGCGTCGAGTCGACGTAGCGGTCGGTGACCACCACCTCACCCCGCGCGAGCGCGGGCAGGACGACGGTCTCGACGTGCTCGGCCTTGTCGGCGGCGTAGAGCAGCGCCTCGGTGCGGTCGGCCAGCGACCCGGTCGCCGGGTCGAGCACGATCTGCCGGACCCGTCGCCCCACCTCGGTGTCGCCGGGCTCGAAGGTGTGCCGCACGGCGTACCCCTCGCTGGTCAGCCAGGCCTCGAGCGCCGCGGCCTGGGTGGACTTGCCCGCGCCCTCGCCGCCCTCGAAGCAGACGAAGACGCCGCGATCGGCGTACCGCCCCGGGTGCTCGCTCAGCGGGATCTCC
This sequence comes from Nocardioides taihuensis, assembly GCF_042657275.1. NCBI lineage: Bacteria > Bacillati > Actinomycetota > Actinomycetes > Propionibacteriales > Nocardioidaceae > Nocardioides > Nocardioides taihuensis. The sequence continues at coordinate 49,573 of NZ_JBHSKD010000008.1, read as the reverse complement.
TCCACGTGGTGCCGACGTCTGCGGCGAACCTACGTGGTGCCACCCCCAGGGACCAGCGCGGGTCCGGTCCAGTCACGGACCGAGGGCCCCGCGCTACTTCATCGAGGTCGCGCAGCGGTACGCCGGCTCCGACTTCTCGGCGGCCCGCGAGCAGGTGTCGCGGGGCAGGGCGAGCAGCCCCCACGTGAAGCCCATGACCAGCACCGGGACCAGGAACGAGGCCACCTTGCCCATCCAGCCCTTGGCGCTGCGGTAGGCCGAGACGAACAGGATCAGCGCCAGGACGGCGCCCGCCTCGAAGCCGAGCAGGATGAAGTTGAGCGGTGAGTCGGGGTCGCCGCAGAACCGTCCCTGGGTCGAGGCCAGGGCAGGCACCGGCCCCGCATCGCCCAGGTAGCAGTTCTGGACGAGGAAGAAGAAGTGCAGGTAGTAGGCGCCCACCATCGTCGCGGCGGTCAGCACCACCAGGGCGATCCGGCTCCCGATGCTCCGGTCCATGTCGCTGAGTATGGGGGCTGTCCGGCCCGCCGCGCGGGACTTCGGGCAACCTCGCGGCGATGGCGCGGACCGGCTCTCAGGACTTCTTGGCGGCGGCCTTCTTCGTCGTGGCCTTCTTGGCCGCCGACTTCCGGGTCGTCGACTTCGTGCCCGTGGTCTTCTTGGTGGTCTTCTTGGCAGCCTTCTTGGCGCCCCGCTTGGCCGTCTTCTTCGCCGGGCCGCGGGCCCGTCGCTCGGCGAGCAGCTCGGCGGCCCGCTCGATCGTGATGGACTCGACGGTGTCGTCCTTGCGCAGCGTGGCGTTGTACTCACCGTCGGTGACGTACTCGCCGAACCGGCCGCTCTTGACCACGACCGGCTGCCCGGAGACTGGGTCGTTGCCCAGCTCCTTGAGCGGCGGGGCCGCCGCCGCGCGCCCGCGCTGCTTGGGCTGGGCGTACAGCGCGAGCGCCTCCTCGAGCGTCACCGTGAAGAGCTGCTCCTCGGTCGCCAGGGACCGCGAGTCGCTGCCCTTCTTCAGGTACGGCCCGTAGCGACCGTTCTGGGCGGTGATCTCCTCGCCGTTCTCGGGGTCGACACCGACGACGCGCGGCAGGGAGAGCAGCTTGAGGGCGTCCTCGAGCGTGACCGTCTCGAGGCTCATCGACTTCAGGAGCGACCCGGTGCGCGGCCTGGCCGACTTCGGCGCGTCGTCGGGCAGGACCTCGGTGACGTAGGGCCCGAAGCGTCCGTTCTTCGCGACGATGCGCAGCCCGGTGTCGGGGTGCTGGCCGAGGTCGATCTCCTCGCCGGCCGGGTTGGCGAAGAGCTCCGCGGCCTTCTCCAGCGTCAGCTCGTCGGGCGGGAGGTCGTCTGGCACGTTGGCCCGCTTGCCGGTGGGGTTGCCCTCCTCGTCGGGACCCTCGAGGTAGGGCCCGTAGCGACCCACCCGCAGGTGGATGCCCGAGTCGGGCCCGCCGATGGGGAAGGTCGCGAGCTCGCGGGCGTCGATCTCGCCGAGCTCGGTGACCAGCGTGTGCAGGCCCTGCACGCGCTCGGAGCCGTAGTAGAACTCGCCGAGCTCGGTGGCGCGGTCCTTGTGCCCGGCGGCGATCTCGTCGAGCACGTCCTCCATGCCCGCGGTGAACTCGTAGCTCACCTGGCGCGGGAAGTGGTCCTCGAGCAGCCGGGTCACCGAGAACGCCAGCCAGGCCGGCACCAGCGCCGTGCCCTTCTTGTAGACGTAGCCGCGGTCGACGATCGTCTTGATGATCGAGGCGTACGTCGAGGGGCGGCCGATCTCGCGGTCCTCGAGCTCCTTGATCAGCGTGGCCTCGGTGTAGCGGGCCGGCGGCTTGGTCTCGTGCCCCGACGCGGACACCGACGCGGCGGAGACGGCGTCGCCCTCGGTGAGCGCGGGGAGCCGGGTCTCGGCGTCGTCCTTGGCCGCCGACGCGTCGTCGGTGCCCTCGACGTAGGCCTTGAGGAACCCGTGGAACGTGATCACCCGGCCGGTCGCCGAGAAGACGACGTCCTCGCCGGTCGCAGACGCACCACCGAGGCGGATCGAGACCGACTGGCCGACGGCGTCCTTCATCTGCGAGGCGACCGTGCGCATCCAGATCAGCTCGTAGAGGCGGAACTGCTCGCCGGTCAGCCCGGTCTGGGCGGGGGTGCGGAAGCTGTCGCCGGCAGGACGGATCGCCTCGTGCGCCTCCTGGGCGTTCTTCACCTTCGAGGCGTAGACCCGCGGGGAGTCGGGGAGGTACTCCGCGCCGTACAGCTCGCGCACCTGCGACCGCGCGGCGTTGACAGCGGAGCCCGACAGCGTCGTCGAGTCGGTGCGCATGTAGGTGATGAAGCCGTTCTCGTAGAGCCGCTGGGCCACCGACATCGTCACCGAGGCGCTCATCCCGAGCTTGCGGGAGGCCTCCTGCTGCAGCGTGGTGGTGCGGAACGGCGCGTAGGGCGAGCGGCGGTAGGGCTTGGACTCGACCGACCGCACGTCGTACGACGTGTCGCGCAGCGCCTCGACGAGCGCCTCGGCGCGGGTGCGGTCGACGTGCACGACCTTGCCCTGGGCGCTGGACTTCAGGGCGCCGTCGGAGCCGAAGTCGGAGCCGCGGGCGACCCGGGCGCCGTCGACCGAGTGCAGCTTGGCCGGGAACATGCGCGGGTCGTGGTCGCTGCCGGCGTCGAAGGTGCCCTCGAGGTCCCAGTAGGAGGCGACACGGAACTTCATCCGGTCGCGCTCGCGGTCGACGACCAACCGGGTGGCGACCGACTGGACACGGCCGGCCGAGAGGCCGGACATGACCTTCTTCCACAGCACGGGCGAGACCTCGTAGCCGTAGAGCCGGTCGAGGATCCGCCGCGCCTCCTGGGCCTCGACGAGGTCGTCGTTGATCTGGCGGGGGTTCTCGACCGCGGCCAGGATCGCGGGCTTGGTGATCTCGTGGAAGACCATGCGGTGCACGGGCACCTTCGGCTTGAGCTCGTCGAGCAGGTGCCAGGCGATGGCCTCGCCCTCGCGGTCCTCGTCGGTGGCGAGGTAGAGCTCGTCGGCGTCCTTGAGCAGGGTCTTCAGCTTGGCGATGTGCGACTTCTTGTCGCGCGGCACCACGTAGTAGGGCACGAAGCCGTTCTCGACGTCGACCGCGAGCCGCCCCCACGGCTTGTCCTTGATCTTCGCGGGGGTGTCGGCGGCCGAGTTCGGGAGGTCGCGGATGTGGCCGATGGAGGACTCGACGACATAGCCCTCGCCGAGGTACCCGCCGATCGTGCGGGCCTTCGCCGGTGACTCGACGATGACCAACTTGTGTGCCACTGGGGTTCGCGTCTCCTGGTCCCGCCCGGGGGTCGGGCGCTCTACGGCCGATCACGGTAGCGCGACCTGTCAATCGGTCTCCGCGGCAGCCCCTCCCCGTGGACCTGTGGATGACCGCCGACGTCGAGCCGCGCGCGGTGCCACGGTGGGGGCCCGCGAGTGCGCAGGGACGCCGCCCCGACCTCGCCCCGACACACCAGGAGACAGCCGATGTACGACGTCGACCGCAGCCACCAGCCGTGGGACCCTCCCTGCCAAGACCACGCGCCCGGCGTCGACGTCGCCCTGCGCCTGACCCACCTCGTGCTCGTCGACGGCCGCCTTGTCGACGTCTGGTCGGAGCCGGTGGAGGAGACCCGCTGGCAGCACCACGCCGCCCGCTTCGACCGCGAGCGGGGCCCCGTCCCCGGGCCTCCCCCGCCGCCCTGGCAGCGGGTGCTCGACTGGCTGGCCGACGTCTGCGGCGGCTGCGCGGCGGTGGCCGCCCTCGACGCCGACCCGCTCGACGACGACGACGTCGCGCTGCCGGACGTGCCCGACCGCCACCAGCTGGCCCGCCTCGAGGCGACCGCCGACCTGCTCGACGCCGTCGCCGGGCGGCTGCTCGACGCGGAGGCCGGGTGCGCGCTGCGGCGGGCGCTGCTGCGGGTGTGGGCCGAGGAGCCCGAGGTGGTGCTGCGGCCGACGACGGCCGGACACGTCGCCGGTGGGGTGTGCTGGGCGGTCGGCAAGGCCAACGGGTGGTTCCGGCCGCAGGGCGACCTCGCGATGGGCCGTGTGCAGGAGGCGCTGGCGCTCGGCTCCTCGCCGTCGGGCCCCGGCCAGCGGGTGCGCAGCGCGCTGCGCGGCTTCCGCGACCTGCCGGCGGCAGGGTGGCGCTACGGCGTGCCGGGCGTCCCGGGCGTGCCGGACCTCGAGGCCCTCGGTCACGCCGACCTGCTCGTGTCGACCACCAGGGCACGGCTGGTGCGGCTGCGCGACCGCGCAGTCGCCGCCCGCGACGCCGCCGCGTGAGGCGCCTACCGCGGGTCCGCGAGCAGGAAGCCCTCGTCGACCAGCTCGCGGACGACGGGCAGGTAGGTCGCGCGGAGCTCGGCGGCGTCGCGGTCGAGCAGCAGGGCCAGCGCGTCCAGCACCTGCGCGACCGTGAGGTCACCGTCGCAGGCGCCGACGAGCGCGGCCTCGACGGTGTCGGCCCGCCTGGCCCGCATCAGCCCGCGCTGCTGGCGCAGCACGACGGTCTCGGGGTCGGCCGCGCCCGGCTGGCCGTGGGTCTCCTGCACGAGGTCGTCGCGCCGGACGAGGTGGTCGTCCACGCCGACCGGCGCACGGACCGCCGCGCCCCAGGCCGCGACGGCCGGAGCGACCGGCTGCTCGACCGCGTGCGGCCAGTCGAGGAGCTCGCGGCGGGGCGTGGCGGCGTCGGTCCGGTGCAGGTTGATCCACCCGAACCCGATGCCCTCGACCTCCTGCTCGTCGAGCCACCGCAACCACGCGTCGTACCGTCGGACGTAGTCGGGGGCCCCGTGCAGGCCGGCGTCCTTGAGCCAGAGCTCGACGTACGCCGCGGGGTCGAGCGTCTCGCGCTGCACCACCAGGGCGTCGCAGGCCGGGTCGACCCAGGAGGCGAGCCGCTCGTGCCACGGCCGGCCGCGGAGCACGGCCCAGTTCGCGAGCACCTGCGCCCAGCCGCCGGAGGTGAGGTGGGCGGCGGCACCCCGGACGACCCTCTCGACGACCTCGTCGCCGGGCAGGCCGGAGTCGCGGTAGACCAGCCGCTCGCCCGTGGCCGGGGAGATCACGAAGGGCGGGTTCGTGGTGACGAGGTCGAACTGCTCACCGGCCACCGGCTCCCAGAGCGAGCCCGCGCGCGCCTCGACGCCGGCGACCTCGTTGAGCGCGAGGTTGAAGCGGGTCAGTGCCAGCGCCCGCTCGTTCACGTCGGTGGCGATCACGGCCCCGGCGTGCTCGGCGAGGTGCAGCGCCTGCACGCCGCAGCCGGTGCCGAGGTCGAGCGCGCGGCCGACCGGCTCGCGGATCGTCAGCTGGGCGAGCGAGGTGGCGGCCGGGCTGATGCCGAGCACGTGGTCGCCTGCGACGGCCTGCGGCCCGCCGTCGAGACCCGGGGTGAGGTCGCTGACCACGAGCAGGTCGAGGTCGCCGGTCGCATAGGGGCGGACGTCGAGGAGCGCGCGCACCTCGTCGCCGTCGCGGGCCAGCACGCCCGCGTCGAGGAGCCGGTCACCGAGGCCCGGGAGCGCCCGCTCGGCACGGTCGGCGGGGACGACGGCCTGGAGCAGGAACAGCCGCACCAGCGTGGCGAGCGGCGAGCCGTCGGTCGTCGCGGCCAGCCCCGGCGTGGTCTCGTTGCGCCCGAGGGCGGCGTGCGCGCGCTCGCCCAGCAGCGCGGCCACCGCGTCGTACGCGTAGCCGGCGGTGAGCAACGCGTCGCGCAGCGGTGCGGCGAGGTCGGGGCCGGGCAGTCGGTCCTCGGTCATGGTGCCGATCCTCCCAGCGGTGCTTCAATGCCGGCATGGCACGGGTCCGGGCCCTGGTCGCCCTCCTCCTCGCCGCGCTCGTCGTGGCCGCGCCCGCGCTGCCCGCCGACGCGGGTGCACCGGTCGCCACCAGCGGACCGACCTCGGCACCGGCCGGCGACGGGCCCCGGCTGAAGGCGCGGATCGTCTTCGTGAAGGACTACGACCACCCGTGGCGCAGCGAGGTCGTCTGGCGGGTCACCCGCCGGCAGGCGGACGGCGACGTCGTGCTGCGCGACCGGAAGTCGTGGCGGGCCGGCTCGGGGTTCGGCGGCGGGTCGACGACCGACCCGTGCGTGAGGAACGTGGGGTGGCTGCCCGACGGGCGCTACCGCGTCACCCAGCACGCCAACTACCAGGGGAGCCTGATCCACGGTCGGGCATTCTTCCTCGGCGCCAAGGAGTGCCCCGACGGGACGCTGCGCACCGACCTCTTCCTCCACACCGAGACCGGCGACCGCAACCGGCAGTGCGCGAACCGGCCCGGCGACCAGATCTGCCGCTGGGAGGCGCCGAAGGTCAACGACTGGCGCTCGCACGGGTGCATCAAGATGGACCCGGCATCGCTGCGCCAGCTCACCCGGCACTTCCACCGGTGGTTCGACGCCGGGGTCCGCTACCCCGCGCGCCGGGTGTCGCTGCGGGTGCGCTGACCCGCGCGCTCAGTCGCGGGGCAGGTGGTAGTACTCGTCGAGGCTGCGCCCTGCCGCGAACAGGTGCATCGCGCCCCGGTAGACGCCGTGCCGCAGCTCCGCCTCGTACCCGTCGTACATCGGGACGCCGAGGCGCCGGGCCACGGCGAGCTCGGCGTCGACGTCGTACGGCACGCGGACGAACGACAGCGCCCACGGCGCGGGCTCGGCGCTGCCGACGACGCCCTCGAGAATGCAGTAGAGCGGGGTGGGGTCACCCATGCAGTTGCCGACGCTGCCGGTGTTGAACAGCGTGCGGCCGCGCAGCTGGGTCTCGTACGCCGGGTCGTGGGTGTCGGCGTACCCGACCAGGTCGGGCTCCGTACCGTCGCCGACCGCCGCGATCGTGGCCGGGGTGTTCGCGAACTGGCCGAGGAACTCCTCGCCGTCGTGCACGTAGCGGACGCGACGGTGGACGGTTTCCGACGAGGCGTGCATCAGCCGGACCCGGCGGCCGCTGAGCAGGAAGTCGTGGCAGAACGGCAGGTCGCGCAGCCACTTCCCGTGCGCCTCGCCGACCTCGTCGCGCCACCAGCGCAGGGCGTCGTCATCGTGCGCACGGTCGGGGTCGGGGAGGAAGTCGTCCCAGTTCCCCAGGATGTTGACCTCGCACCGCTCCTGGCAGAGCTCCACGACCTCGCGGCCGCGCGGTCCCTTGCCGACGTAGTCCCCGAGGTTGAAGATCCGCGTGATCCCGCGCGCCTCGATGTCGGCGAGCACCGCCACGAGCGCGGTCAGGTTGCCGTGGACGTCCGAGACGAGCGCGATCCGCTCCGGTGCCGAGTTCCCCACCCGCCGATCCTCCCATCCACAACCCACTCCCACATGCACGCTGACCCGCCGTTAGTTAACGGCGGGTCAGCGTGGTGGGGCGTTACTGCTGGGTGCTCGAGGGCGGCGAGGCCGGCTCGAACTGCTGGGTGGAGCCGGGCTCGTGACCGATCGGCTCGTCGGCGGCCGGGGCCGGCGGGGCCGGGGGCTCGGCCGGCGTACCGGGCTCGTCGTCGCCGATCACCGAGGAGCGGCGCTTGGCGATGATCACCGCGGCGGCGATGCCCGCGAAGGCGGCCAGCGCGATGATGATCCGCAGCGGCGTGTTCTCGTCCTCGCCCACCGAGATCTTGACGATCGCGCCGACGATCAGCAGCGAGACCAGGTTCATCACCTTGAGCAGCGGGTTGATCGCCGGGCCGGCGGTGTCCTTGAACGGGTCACCGACGGTGTCACCGATGACGGTCGCGGCGTGGGCCTCCGAGCCCTTGCCGCCGTGGTGACCGTCCTCGACGAGCTTCTTGGCGTTGTCCCACGCGCCACCGGAGTTGGCCAGGAAGACGGCCATCAGGGTGCCGGTGGCGATCGCGCCGGCCAGGAAGCCGGCGAGCGGCCCGACGCCGAGGCCGAAGCCCACCGCGATCGGCGCCAGGATCGCCAGGATGCCCGGCGTGGCGAGCTCGCGCAGCGAGTCCTTGGTGACGATGTCGACGACCTTGCCGTACTCCGGACGGCCGGTGCCCTCCATGATCCCGGGGATCTCGCGGAACTGGCGACGGACCTCGTAGACCACCGCGCCGGCGGCGCGGCCGACGGCGTTGATGGCGAGACCCGAGAACAGGAAGACCGCTGCGGCGCCGAGCAGCGCGCCGACGAGGACGTTGGGGAAGGAGATGTCGAACGCGAACGCGAGCTGGGTGAGGTCGCTGGGCGCCTCGGTCAGCTTCACGTCCTGCAGCGACTCTCCGAGGGCGTTGGTGTAGGAGCCGAACAGCGCGCTCGCCGCCAGGACCGCGGTGGCGATCGCGATGCCCTTGGTGATCGCCTTGGTCGTGTTGCCGACCGCGTCGAGCTCGGTGAGGATCTGCGCGCCCTTCTCGTCGACGTCGCCGGACATCTCCGCGATGCCCTGTGCGTTGTCGGAGACCGGGCCGAAGGTGTCCATGGCCACGATCACGCCGACGGTGGTCAGCAGGCCGCAACCCGCCAGGGCGACGGCGAACAGCGCGACGGGGATCGAGCCGCCGCCGACCAGGAACGCGCCGAAGACCGCGGCGCCGATCACCAGCGTCGTGTAGACCGCGGACTCGAAGCCGACCGCGAGGCCGGACAGGATCACGGTCGCCGCACCGGTGAGCGAGGTGCGCCCGACGTCCTTGACCGGGCGGTAGTCGGTGCCGGTGAAGTAGCCCGTGAGGCTGAGGATGATCGAGGCGAGCACGATGCCGATCAGCACCGCGATCGAGGCGATGAGGGCCGGGTTGCCGTCCGCGTCGATCGAGATGTTGTCGAGCTCGGGGAAGCTGGTCGGGAGGTAGATGAACGACAGGGCCACGCTGGCCACGGCGCCGATCGCGGCCGAGATGTAGAAGGCCCGGTTGATGGTGACCAGGCCGTTCTCGCCGGCGCGCGGCTTGCACAGGTAGACGCCCGCGACCGCGGTGAGCGCGCCGATGGCCGGGATCAGCAGCGGGAAGACCAGGCCCTTGTCGCCGAACGCCTGCGAGCCGAGGATCAGCGCGGCGACCAGGGTCACGGCGTACGACTCGAAGAGGTCGGCGGCCATGCCGGCGCAGTCACCGACGTTGTCGCCGACGTTGTCCGCGATGGTCGCCGCGTTGCGCGGGTCGTCCTCGGGGATGTTCTGCTCGACCTTGCCCACCAGGTCGGCACCGACGTCGGCCGCCTTGGTGAAGATGCCGCCGCCGACTCGCATGAACATCGCGAGCAGCGCGGCGCCGAAGCCGAAGCCCTCGAGGACGTTGGGTGCCTCGTCCTGGAAGAGGAGGACGACGACGCTGGCGCCGAGCAGGCCGAGGCCGACGGTCAGCATGCCGACGTGGGCACCGGTGCGGAAGCCGATGTTCATGGCCACGTCGCGGCCCTCGTTCTGCGCGGCCGCGGCGACGCGCAGGTTCGCGCGCACCGCCAGCGACATGCCCAGGTACCCGACCGTGGCCGAGAAGCCGGCACCGACGAGGAAGAACACCGACCGGAAGATCCGGACCGTGGCGTCGTCGGCGGGCAGGACCAGCAGCAGGAAGAACGCGATGGCGGCGAAGACCGCGAGCGTCCGGAACTGCCGAGTCAGGTAGGCGTTGGCGCCTTCCTGCACCGCCTGGGCGATGTTCTTCATGTTGTCGGTGCCTTCACCGGCGGCGAGGACCTCTTGGCGGAACTTGAACGCCATGCCCAGGGCACCGAGCGCGATCAGCGCGACGACGACGACCAGGACGAGGTTGCCTCCGGAGACGTCCACGACGGCCGGAGTGATCCCGGTCATGTGTGTCCTCCTGGGAGAGTGATTCGGGTCTCACGAACGCCGCGGAGTCTACGCACAGCACCCGGTGGGAGGTCACACCGGTGTGAGGGGTCCCACACGGAAAGGTGGAACGGCGGCCGCAGGGGAGCGGCCGGATGTCTGGCTCAGTGGGCGGCGAGCGCCTCGTCGGCCGACTCGTGGATGACGAAGACCTTGGCCAGGCCCGTGATCCGGAAGATCTTCAGCAGGCGGTCCTGGCTGCAGACGAGCTGGAGCGAGCCGTCGTGCGCCCGGACCTTCTTCAGACCGCCGACGAGGACGCCGAGACCGGTCGAGTCGAGGAATTCCACGCCCCCCATGTCGATGACGATGTCGTAGACGCCGGCGGCCACCAGCTCCGTGATCTTGTCGCGCAGCTTGGGTGCGGTGTAGACGTCGATCTCGCCACCGACGGTCACGACGGTCTTCCCGTCGGCCTCGCGTGTCGCCAAGGTCAGATCCACGGTGTCTCCCCATCGGGGCGAGCGCGGCTGAGGTGCCCAATACACCTCGACCCCGCACGCCAAGAAGCTCGTACTGCCCAATATCAAACCACGCTCCCCCGTATCGCGCGTCAAGTTGTCCTCTGCGCCGCGGACGGGGTCGCCGGGCGACTTTGCCAGACTGACCCGGTGGACGGGCGCGCGGGTGGGGTCGAGGCGCTCGTCGACCGGCTCGTCGCCCCCGCCGGGCGGGAGGACCGGCTGGTGCACCTCGAGCTGCTCCCCCCGCGACCCGCCGTGCCCGCCGCGTGGCCCGACTGGGCACCCGGGGACGTGGTCGCGGCGTTCGGCCGCCGCGGTGTCACCGCGCCGTGGCGGCACCAGGTCGTGGCCGCCGACGCGGCCTGGGCGGGGCAGCACGTCGTGCTCGCGACCGGCACGGCGTCCGGCAAGTCGCTCGCCTACCAGCTGCCCACGCTGGCGGCGATCATGGCCGCCCGGGGTGTGCGCGGCGAGCGCGGCGCGACCGTCCTCTACCTCGCCCCGACCAAGGCCCTGGCGCGCGACCAGCTCGCCGGGATCGACGGGCTGGGGCTCGACGTGCGCGTGGCCACCCACGACGGAGACAGCTCGCGGGAGGAGCGGGACTGGACCCGCGAGCACGCGGAGTACGTGCTGAGCAACCCCGACATGCTCCACCGCTCCTTGTTGCCCGGGCACGAGCGGTGGTCGTCGTTCTGGTCGACGCTGCGCTACGTCGTCGTGGACGAGGCCCACCACTACCGCGGTGTCTTCGGCGCGCACGTCTCGCACGTGCTGCGGCGGCTGCGCCGGGTGTGCGCGCGCTACGGCGCGGAGCCGACCTTCGTGCTCGCCTCGGCGACCATGGCGGACCCGGGCGTGACCGCAGGGCGCCTCACCGGGCTCGACGTGCTGCCGGTGACCCGGGACGACTCGCCCCGCGGTCGGCTCGCGCTCGGTCTCTGGGAGCCGCCACTGACGTCGTACACCGGGGAGAACGGCGCACCGGTTCGCCGGGCCGCGTCCTCGGAGACCGCCGACCTGCTGGCGGACCTCGTCGTCGAGGGCGTGCGGACCCTCGCCTTCGTGCGGTCGCGCCGCGGTGCCGAGCAGGTCGCGATCACCGCCGCGGGCCACCTCGCCGAGGTCGACGACGCACTGGCCGGGCGGGTGGCGGCGTACCGCGGTGGCTACCTCCCGGAGGAGCGCCGCGAGCTCGAGGAGGCGCTGCGCCGCGGCGACCTGGTCGGGCTGGCCGCCACGAACGCCCTCGAGCTCGGCATCGACGTGCACGGGCTCGACGCCGTGCTGCTGGCCGGCTTCCCCGGCACCCGGGCGGCGCTGTGGCAGCAGGTCGGCCGGGCGGGTCGCGGAGCGCAGGACGCGCTCGCGATCCTCGTCGCCCGCGACGACCCCCTCGACACCTACCTGGTCCACCACCCCGACGCCCTCGTCGGGCAACCGGTCGAGGCGACGGTCTTCGACCCGACCAACCCCTACGTGCTGGGGCCGCACCTGTGCGCGGCCGCCCACGAGGTGCCGCTGACCGAGGCGGATCTGCCGCTCTTCGGTCCGACCGCGCGCGGGGTCGTCGACGGGCTCACCGAGCGCGGGCTGCTGCGGCGGCGTCCCCGCGGGTGGTTCTGGACCGACCGCGCCCGCGCCTCCGACCTCGCCGACATCCGCTCCACCGGCGGGTCGCCCGTGCAGCTGGTCGAGGCGGTGACCGGGCGGGTGATCGGCACGGTCGACGCCAGCAGTGCGCACGGCACCGCGCACCGGGGTGCGGTCTACGTCCACCGGGGAGAGACGTGGCTCGTGGAGTCGCTCGACCTCGAGGACCACGTGGCGGTGATCGCCCCGACCGAGGTCGACTACTCGACCACCGCCCGCGAGCTGACCGAGATCGGGATCGTCGGCGAACGTGAGCACCAGGCCTGGGGCGGGTGCCGCCTCTCCTTCGGGGAGGTCGAGGTCACCCACCAGGTGGTCGCGTTCCTCCGCCGACGGCAGCCCTCCGGCGAGGTGATCGGCGAGGAGCCGCTCGACCTACCGCCGCGCACCCTGCGCACCAGCGCCGTCTGGTGGACCGTCCCCGACCACGTCCTCGACGAGTCGGGGATCACCACCCGCGACCTCCCGGGCGCCGCGCACGCCGCGGAACACTGCGCGATCGGCCTGCTGCCGCTGTTCGCGACCTGCGACCGCTGGGACATCGGCGGCGTCTCGACCGCGCTCCACCCGGACACCGGCCAGCTCACCGTCTTCGTGTACGACGGGCACCCCGGCGGCGCCGGCTTCGCCGAGCGCGGGTACCGGGCGGCTCGGGCCTGGCTCGTCGCCACCCGGCAGACCATCGCGGACTGCGAGTGCGTCGACGGGTGCCCCTCGTGCATCCAGTCGCCCAAGTGCGGCAACCAGAACCACCCGCTGGACAAGGAGGCCGCCGGGGCGCTCCTCGACCTGCTGCTCGCCGCGGCCCCGCCCCCGGAGACGCCGGCCGGGTAGCCTCCGACCATGCTCATCCTGGGGCTGCTCCTGATCGCGGCCGGCGCGCTCGTGATCCTGACCGCGGTCTTCTCCTCCGAGGGCACGGCCGCGATGCTCGGCAACGACCTCACCGCGCTCACGATCTTCCTGCTCGGGCTCGGGGCCGGTGTCGCGATCATGTGGGGGCTCTGGATCCTCAAGTACGGCACCGCGCGCTCCCTGCGGCAGCGGCGCGAGCGAAAGCAGCTCGAGGAGCTCTCGGCGAAGCTCGACCGCGTCGAGGCGGAGCGGGCCGAGGACGGCGCGCGCGACGACGAACGCGGCTGAGCGGCCGGTCGAGCCTGCTCACGCAGGACCGGCGCGCGCCTCGGCGGTGGGGTCGACGCCCTGGCCGAGCCAGCGCGGCCCGGTGACCTGCACCAGCACCCACACCTCACGGGAGGCCTCGGCGCGGCAGTCGACCAGCGACGCGTCGTTGGCCCGGGCGACCAGCTCGGCCGCCGCGCACGCGTCCTCGCCCCGCACCGCGGCACCCGCTGCGGCCAGCGCGGCGAGGTCGGCCGCCGGCTGCGCGGCGCGGTGGTGCACGACCACCGACGTGACGAGCCCGAGCCCGGCCGCGACGGCGACCAGGACCCCGAGCACCGCGGTGGCGAGGACCGTGGCAGCGCCCCGGCCGCCACGCCCCCGCCGCGGGGGCGTCATGACGGCTCCCGGACGGTCACCGCGTCGGCGCTGAGCTCGACACCGGGCAGGGCCCGGAGCACTCCGCCGGGACCGGTCAGGTCGGCGGTGACCGTGACCCTGACCTGCTCCCCCTCCTCGGAGACCGACACGCGGGCGCCCGCCGGGGCGATGCGCTCCCCGAGCGCCACGGCGTCGCCCGCCGACTCGCCGCGCGCCAGCGCCCGCGCGGTCTCGCGCGCGGCGTCGACCGTGCGCACCTGGTCGGCGCCGACGGCGAGCAGCCACACCAGCCCGACAGCCAGGGAGACCAGCAGTGGCACCACCATCGCGAGCTCGGCGGTGACGGCACCCCGCTCCCCGGCCGCCGGGCCGCGGGTCACCCGAGCCCCAGCAGGCTCAGCACGTGGTCGAACAGCGTGGTGATCAGCCGGTTGCCGAGGCCGCCGGTCAGCAGCGTGTAGAGCAGGCCCGCGAGCCCCGCCCCCGCGGCGGTCCCGACGGCGTACTCCGCCGTGGTGATCCCGCGCTGGTCGCGCCGCGTGCGGCGCGGCGCGCGGGTGGTGTGGCGGCTGTCGTGCATGGCTCCTCCGTTCCCGGGCCCGCCCGGTGCGGACCCACACCTGCATCGTCGGGCGCCGCGGGGGTGTCGCAGGCGGTTCGACGGGCGGGCTGTGGACAGCGGTGCACCGGGGCGGGCCGGTGGACGTCCCGCGGGCCGACCAGCCCTCCGGCCGGGACGTTCGTCCCCGCCAGGTCGGGGCTCCCTGCCCCACTCCGGCGTCGCCATGCTGATCTGGACAACTGCCCGTGTGCGACGTGTTCCTGGCCCTGCTCGCCCACGGATCCAGCTCCGCGACCGCCCCGCTCGTGCCGTGGCTGCCCCGGCCGTCCGCGGTCGTGAGCCGCGGCCGTGCCGCGCTGACCTCGGCCGACGCGGGCTGAGCACTCCTACACCGGCAGCGTGCGGGTCGGGTCAGGACCCGTCGTCATCGCGGCCGTCGCGGTCACGCTTGCCGTCGGGCGCGGAGGACTCGTGCACCCACACGTGCGAGCGGCCCTCGCAGGTCGGGTTGGCGCAGAGCAGGTGGCCGCCCGGTGACGGTTGACGACACATCATGCTTCCCCTCTGCTCCGGGCCCGGCGGACCCTCTCGTCATGAGGAGCGTCCGGGTGAGGGGCGTGATACGCCCCCGCGTCACCAGGAGAGGCCCGCCAGGAGTCCCGCGACGAGCGGGACGATGCCGAGGAGCAGGAACGACGGGAGCAGGCAGAGGCCGAGGGGGACCGCGGCCCGGACGCCGACAGCACGGGCCTGCTCCTCCACCCGCGACCGGGCGTCGTCGCGGAGGTCGTCGGCCAGCCGGGACACGACGGCCGCCACCGGTGCTCCGGTCGCCGCCGAGCGGGCCAGGGCGCGGCCGAGCGGGGCGAGCCCGGGATCCTCGGCGAGGTCGGACCAGACCCGCACCGGGTCGAGGCCGACCGCCAGCCGCTCGGGGACCACGCCCAGCCGGTCGGCAGCCGGGCCCGGGAGCGCGCCCACGACGGTGCGCACCGCCTCCTCCGCCGCGGCGCCGGTGCGGAGGACGGAGGCGAGCAGACCGACCAGGTGCGGCAGGTCACGGATGACGGCCGCGCGCTCGCGGCGCGCCGCGGCACCCTCGAGGCGGACCAGGCGGCGCCAGCACAGCACGGCGACGGCGCCTCCGGCGCAGAGACCGACGGGGCCCCGCAGCACGGCGGCGGTGGCGGCGCCGGCGAGCCCGGCCAGCAGCCAGGGCAGCAGGGAGGGCAGGAGGGAGGTGCGACCCGCCCCGGCGTCCCCCCGCGCGACGGCCACCGCCGACACCGAGACCGGGCGTGGTCGGGGCGGCAGCAGCAGGAGCACGGCACCGCCGCCGGCGAGTGCGGCCACCCAGGCCGCGGTCGGCGGGCTCACGTCGCCTCGACGTCGGCCGCGATCCGCTCGATCCAGGTCAGGCCCGCGAGGCCCAGCGCGAGGCCTCCGGCCAGGCACACCAGGCCGGGCGGCGTCCCGAGCAGGAAGGCCAGGGGGTCGCCCCCGCTGCCCGCACCCATCGCCATCGCGAGGAGCGGGAGCCCGGCGATCAGCCGGGCCGTGGCCCGGGCCGAGGCGAGCTCGCCCTCGACCACCCGCCGCGTGGCCCGGGCCTGGCGCAGGCCCGTGGCGCAGGCACCGAGGGCGTCGGCGAGCCCGGCGCCGGTGCGGTGGGCCACCGCCCAGGCCGCGGCCACCAGGCGGAGGTCGCCCGCACCCGGCTCGGCGGCCAACCGCCGCAACGCGCCGGCGACGTCGCCCCCGAGCCCCAGGGTCTCGGCGGCCGGCTCGAGCACCGGCCACTGACGGGCGGCGTCGGCGAGGGCTGCCCCCGGTGGCCGTCCGGCGGCCAGCTCGGCCGCGAGGAGCTCGCACGACTCGAGCACCCGCGCCGAGGCGGCCACGGCCTGTCGTCGTCGGGCCCGGCGCCGCAGCAGGCCGAGCCCGGCCACCCCCGCGGTGGCGACGACCGCGACGAGCGCGGCCGAGCCCGGCGCCACCAGCCCGGCGCCCACGACGACGGCCACCACCCCCGTGACCGTGGGCACGCCGGCGGCGGGGCGCGCGCGGCGCCGGACCCACGACGGCGCCGGACGCGCCAGGAGCAGGACCGCCAGCGCAGCCGCGGCGCCGGCGACCAGCGCGGCCGCCCGCACGCCCGTCACGGCGGCAGCCGCCGCGCGAGTGTGTCTGCGCCCGGACCGGGCTCCGGTGGACCGCCCGGCGGGAACGTCACCGCCGCCTCGACGGACACCAGTCCGTCGCGCCCCCGGACCGGGACCCCCACCTCCGCCAGCCGGCGCACCCCGTCGGCGCCACGACGCAGGTGCAGCACCACGTCGAGGGCCGCGGCAAGCTGGCTGTGGCAGGCCTCGCGCCCCACACCCGCGGCCAGCGCCAGCGCCTCGAGGCGGGCGGGGACGTCGGCGGCGGAGTTGGCGTGGAGGGTGCCGCACCCACCTTCGTGGCCGGTGTTGAGCGCGGCGAGCAGCTCGACCACCTCGGCACCGCGCACCTCACCGACGACGAGCCGGTCGGGACGCATCCGCAGCCCCTGCCGCACCAGCTCGCGCAGGCCGATCGCGCCGGCGCCCTCGACGTTGGGCGGGCGGGACTCGAGCGCCACCACGTGGGGGTGGTCGGGCCGCAGCTCGGAGGCGTCCTCGACCAGCACCAGCCGCTCCTCGGCCGGCACCAGCGACAGCAGCGCGCCGAGCACCGTCGTCTTGCCGCTGCCGGTGCCGCCGGACACGAGGAAGGCCAGGCGTCCGGCGACCACGGCCGCCAGCAGCCGGGCGCCCTCGGCCGTGACCGTGCCGCAGGCCACGAGCTCCTCGAGCGTGAACACCCGGGGGCGCGGCACCCGGAGCGACACGAGGGTGCCCGGCCGGGCCACGGGCGCCAGGACCGCGTGGCAGCGGGTGCCGTCGGCCAGCCGCACGTCGACGTACGGCGTCGCCTCGTCGAGACGGCGCCCGGCCGTGGCGGCGAGCCGCTGCGCGAGGCGGCGCACCGCGGCGTCGTCGGGGAACCGCACCCCCGTCGGCTCGAGCCCGGCTCCACGGTCGAGGTAGACGGCGTCGGGACCGTTGACCAGCACGTCGGTCACGCCGGGGGTGCGCAGGAGCGGCTCGAGCGGACCCGCGCCGACCACCTCGCGGCGCAGCGCCTCGTGGACGGCGAGCACGGTCGCGTCGCCCACCGGACGTCCGGCCTCGCGCAGGGCCGTCGCGACGCGCTGGGGCGTGAGCGGGCCGGGGGTGGTGGCCAGGCGGTCGCGGACCTCGTCGAGGACCTCCGGCGCAGGCGCGGGCGCAGTCACGCCGCCGCCAGCGCGGCGAGGACCTCACGGCTCGCGCGCGAGAGCGGACCGCCCCGGGAGCGGACGGGGCCGAGCCCGAGGTCGATCGACTCGTCGAGACCGCGCTGGTCGGACATGGCGACCAGCACCGGCAGCCCCACGGCCGCCTCCACGGCCGCGGGGTCGGCCGCCCGCCGCAGCACGAGCCAGCTCCGGCGCGGATCGGGCAGCGTCGTGCACAGACGGGCGGCCGACGCGACCCCGGGGACCGAGCCGACGGCCACCACGAGCAGCAGGTCGCAGCGGGCCGCGACCTCGTCGAGGTCCGCGTCCACCCGGGGGAGGTCGACGACGACCACCTCGTGGCCGCGCTGGGCTGCGGTCAGCGTCTCGCGCACGACGGCCGGCGAGGGGGGCACCCCCGGCGCGGCCGGCCAGGTCAGCACGCGCAGGTCGCCCCGCCCCGGCAGCGCGTGGCGCAGGGCCCGGGCGCCCAGGCGACCCGTGGTGACGGCGAGGTCGTCCCAGCGGATGCCGTCGCGGTCCTCGAGGCCGAGCACGCGGTCGAGGCCCGGACCGAGCGGGTCGAGGTCCACGACCACCGCCGGGCCGGACCGGGCCGCCACCTGGCCGAGTGCGCACGCCAGCGTGCTCGCCCCTGCCCCGCCCGACCCGCCGATCACCCCGACCGTCAGCCCCCGCGCGGTGCCCGGGTCGACGAGGTCGGTGAGCACCTCGACGACCCACTCCCCGGCCGCGTCGAGGGCCGCGACGCTCTCGGCACCGAGGCCGAGCGCGGCCGGGAAGAGGTCGGGGGGCGGCGGGTCCGTCGCGGTCACCACGTGCACCCCGGGACGTCGCGGGGGCACCGCACGGGCCAGGTCGGCGGCGAGGTCCGCACCGACCAGCACGACCGACGCACCCGACCAGCCCCGCAGGGCCGCCGACGCGTCACCCGCCACCTCGGGCGTGCACCCGGCAGCCGCCGCGAGGCGCAGCACCTCGTCGAGGAGGCCGTCGTCGCCGGTGACGACGAGGGGCATGACCGCGGGTGGCGAGACGCTGGGGGTGTCCATGCCGGTCACCCTGCCCGCGGGCGGCCCGCCCCCGCTGACGCCGTGGGCCGACCTGTGGAGAGGCGGTCACGGAGCAGCCCTGTGGACGTCTCGCGGGCCGACTCCCCGGCGATACCCCGGCGCCCAGGGGCCGCACCCTCCTACGATGACGGCATGCGTGCGACGTCGGGGGGCAGGACCGCTGCCTTCTTCGACCTCGACAAGACGATCATCGCCAAGTCGAGCACGCTCGCCTTCAGCCGGCCCTTCCAGGCCGGCGGCCTGATCTCGCGGCGCGCGGTGCTGCGCTCGGCGTACGCGCAGTTCGTCTACCTCGTCGGCGGCGCGGACCACGACCAGATGGAGAAGATGCGCGCCTTCATGTCCCAGCTCTGCGCGGGCTGGGACGTCGCCACCGTGCAGGACATCGTCGCCGACACGCTGCACCACGTCGTCGACCCGATCGTGTACGACGAGGCGGTCTCGCTGATCGAGGAGCACCGGCTCCACGGCCGCGACATCGTGATCGTGTCGACGTCGGGCGCCGAGGTCGTGGGGCCGATCGGCGAGATGCTGGGCGCCGACCGCGTGATCGCCACCCGGATGGTGATCGAGGACGGCAAGTACACCGGCGACATCGAGTACTACGCCTACGCCGAGGAGAAGGCCCGCGCCATCGAGGAGCTCGCGCGGGAGGTCGGCTACGACCTCGAGGCCAGCTTCGCCTACAGCGACTCGGTCACCGACGTCCCGATGCTCGAGGCGATCGGCCACCCGCACGCCGTCAACCCCGACCGGGAGCTGCGCCGGGTGGCGGCCTCGAAGGGGTGGCCGGTGCTCGTCTTCACCAAGCCCGTGGCGCTGCGCAGCCGGGTCCCGCTGCCGCCGGTCCGGCCGACGCTGACCGCGCTGGCGGTCGGCGGCGTCGTCGCCGTGGGCGGCGTGCTGTGGACCAACGCGCGCCGCCGGAGGGCGGCCGGGGCCTGACCGGCCCGCGACACGCCCGGCCCGTCCACACCGGTGGAAGTCAAGCCTTGAAGTCGCTGCGGGGCGGGCGTAGACATGAATCAGAAATGAACACCGCACGTGAGCCGGGTACCCACGCGGCGATCCACCCTTCCTACAGGGCGCCTGTCAACGGGAAGCTCCCGGGGCAGCAACTTATGTGATGCACGCCTGGTAGCCGGGCTCCACGTGTCAGCGGCGGCACCCGACATGCTCGGGTGCCGTTCGCACGTGCGGCGCCGGTCCCTGCCGGGGCCAGCGGCTCAGTCGCGCAGCGGGCTGGCCTCGGCCGCGGCCGCGTAGGCCTCCGCGGCGTACAGCAGCCAGGAGTGCACGCCGGCCGGCCCCCCGTCGCGGTAGCCGCGCAGGTTGGACTCGTACGCCGCGCGGTGCGCCAGGTGCCCGACCTCTGGCACGACCAGCGACTTCTCGTCGACCCCGCGGGCGACCAGGACCAGCCGCTCCGCGGCCCGCGCGACGATCCCGTTGTGCGACGCGAACGGCGCCGCCGTCGCGAGCTCCGCGTGCACCACCGCCGCCTGCAGCAGCGCCGGCGCGGTGGTCGGAGCGAGCACCAGGTCCGCGACCCGCCGCAGCCGCTGGGCGGCCTCGGCGTCGCGCGGCCGCCCGAGCCGGTCGTCGTCGAGCTCGCCGCGGGTCGCGAGGGCGTGCAGGCGCGCCAGCGCCTGGAGCGGCGAGCGCACCAGCACCGGCGCCTGGCCCAGCAGCTCGGTCGAGACGCGCAGCGCGGCCTGTCCCACTGCGTCGCCCGACCCGGCCCGGAGGTCCTCCAGCGAGGAGTCCGAGCCCTCGAGCACCGCGCTCGCGTGGGCCCCGCGCAGCAGCGACTCGGCGGTCGTCGCGGGGTCGGTGCGCCGCAGCCCCCGGTCGCGCAGCACTGCGTCGATGCCGTCCCGGGCCGCGGCGTACGCCGACGGGACCCCCTCGAGGGCGGCCAGTCCGGCCAGCGGGTCGTCACTCACAGGCCGCAACGCTAGGGCAGCGCCCGGGCAGGTGGCCCGTCCACCCCCACCCGACCGATAGCCTGCGAGCGATGGACGACGAGATCCTGCGCCACGCGCGCTCCTTCGGCTCGGTGGCCGAGGCCTACGACCGCGGGCGCCCGTCGTTCCCCCGGGAAGCCGCTGCCTGGCTGGTCGGTCGCGACGCCGCGGTCGTGCTCGAGGTCGGCGCCGGCACCGGCAAGCTCACCCAGCAGCTGGTGGCCCTCGGTCACGACGTCCACGCCACCGAGCCCGACCCCGAGATGCTCGCCGTGCTCCAGCGCGACCTCCCGGACACCCGGGCGACCCGGGCCTCCGCCGAGGAGCTCCCCGTCCCCGACCGCTCGGTCGACGTGGTGGTCGCCGCGCAGTCCTTCCACTGGTTCGACCACGAGCGCGCGCTCGCCGAGTTCGCGCGCGTCCTGCGGCCGGGCGGCCACGTCGCCCTCGTGTGGAACTCCCGCGACGAGCGGATCCCGTGGGTGCGCCGCCTCGGCCGCCTCATCGGCAGCCAGGACCAGGTCGCCAGCGCCTCCGCCGAGCCCCTCGTGCTGGCCGAGCAGTTCGGCTACGTCGAGGAAGCGTCCTTCACCCACTGGCAGCAGATCAACCGCCAGTCGCTGCAGGACCTCGTGCTCTCGCGCTCCAACATCGCCACCCTCGACGAGCACGACCGGGCGGCCCGTCTGGCCGAGGTGGTCGCGTTCTACGACGACTTCGGCCGCGGCTACGACGGCATGCAGCTGCCGTACGTCGCGCACTGCTACCGCGCACAGCTGCTGGGTCGCACCGGCGACCAGTCGGAGCCGGGTGGGCCCGACCGCGGTCCGGGCTCGCCACCCGCCGAACCGCCGACGGACGGCGACGACGGTGGCGACTCCGACCTGCTGCTCATCGACTTCCGCTAGTCCGTGGTCGACAACCCGCCGGACCGCTGGTTAGCGTCCGCGCCATGAGGCGGTTCGGGCGGGGCCACCTGGGCACCGAGTCCGACCGGGCGACCTTCCGCACCCTGCACACCGCGAGCCTCGCCTCCCCCGCGCTCCGCGAGGGCCTCACCGCCAGCAGCGCCGAGCGCAGCCTGCGACACCTGCGCGCACTCCTCGGCACCCCCGCCGCCGCGCTCACCGACACCTCCGCGCTGCTCGCGTGGGACGGTCTCGGCAGCCACCACGGCGAGCAGGCCGGGGCCGTCGCCCACGAGGTCGTCGAGCACGGCGCCACCCGGATCAGCGACGCCCGCCAGCTGCCCTGCCTCACCCCGGGCTGCGTCGTCCGCAGCGCTGTCGCCAGCCCACTCGTGGTCGACGAGCGGATCGTCGGCACCCTGCAGGTCTTCGCGCCCACGGCCACCGCGGGCCTGGTGCGCGCGGCCGACGAGGTCGCCACCTGGGTCTCGGGCCAGCTCGAGCTCGCCGAGCTCGACGCCTCCCGCACCCGTCTGATGGAGGCCGAGGTGCGGGCCCTGCGTGCGCAGATCAGCCCCCACTTCATCTACAACTCGCTCGGCGCGATCGCGTCGTTCGTGCGCACCGACCCCGACCGCGCCCGGGAGCTGCTGCTCGAGTTCGCCGACTTCACCCGCTACTCGTTCCGGAGCCACGGCGAGTACACGACACTCGCCGAGGAGCTCCGCTCGGTCGAGCGCTACCTGCTCCTCGAGCAAGCCCGCTTCGGCGACCGGCTCGAGGTCACCCTGCAGATCGCTCCCGAGGTGCTGCCGGTCGCGGTGCCGTTCCTCTGCATCCAGCCTCTCGTCGAGAACGCCGTACGCCACGGGCTCGAGGGCACCGCCGGGGGCGACCACCGCGCCGGACACATCCGGATCGTGGCCCGCGACCTCGACCAGGAGTGCCTGATCGAGGTGGAGGACGACGGCGTCGGCGAGGACCCCGAGCGCGTACGACGTGCCCTCGCCGGGGACTCCGGCCTCGACTCCGTGGGCCTCGGCAACGTCGACGGGCGGCTGCGCAACGCCTTCGGCGACGACTACGGCCTGGTCGTGGAGACGGCCCGGGGCGCGGGCACCCGCGTCATCGTCCGTGTCCCCAAGTTCGCCCCGGGAGTCCATGCATGAGCACCCCACCCGGCGTCCCCCTCACCGTGCTCGTCATCGACGACGAGCGTCCCGCGCTCGACGAGCTCGCCTTCCTGCTGCGCCGCGACGAGCGCGTCGGCGAGGTGCTGACGACCGACTCCGCGACCGACGCGCTGCGGATGCTGCAGGACCTCGAGGTCGACGCGGTCTTCCTCGACATCCAGATGCCCGGCCTCTCCGGGCTCGAGCTCGCGCAGGTGCTCGCCCGCTTCCGCACCCCGCCGGCGGTGGTGTTCGTGACCGCCCACGAGGGCCACGCGGTCGACGCCTTCGACCTCGACGCCGTCGACTACGTGCTGAAGCCGGTGCGCGAGGAGCGTCTCGCCGAGGCCGTACGCCGCGTGGTGCAGGGCACCGCGCGGCAGGCGGAGCCGCCCGACGAGCAGGTCCCGGTCGAGCGCGGCGGCGTGACCCGCTTCCTGCGCCGCTCCGAGATCACCCACGTCGAGGCGCACGGGGACTATGCGCGCCTGCACACACCGGAGGGCTCGCACCTGCTGCGCACGCCCCTCTCGACGCTCGAGCAGGAGTGGCGCTCGGCCGGCTTCGTGCGGATCCACCGGTCGCTGCTGGTCTCGCTGGCCCACGTCGACGAGGTGCGCATGGAGTCCGGCCGCTGCTCGGTCGTGGTCGGCGGCGAGGAGCTCGTCGTCAGCCGCCGCCACACCCGCGAGCTGCGCGACCTCCTGCTGCGCCGGGGCGGCTCGTGAGCCAGGACCGCCCGGAGCGGGTCCGGGTCACCGGTCCGCCGCGGAGGCAGGTCCCGGGGTCCCGCGCCCGGGCACGCGAGATCGACGCCGAGACGCCGGTGGGCTCGCTCTACGTCGCCTCCCTCGTGGGCGAGCAGCTGCGGCTCGCGCTCCGCACCGTCGGGGTCGTCCTCGTGCTGGTCGGCTCGCTGCCGCTGGTCTTCCACCTCGCCCCGCGCCTCGCCGAGCACGAGCTGCTCGGGGTCTCCGTGACCTGGCTGGTGCTCGGCTTCCTCGTCTACCCGCTGTTCTGCTTCCTCGGCTGGCGCTACATCCGCAGCGCGGAGGCCAACGAGCGCGACTTCTCCGACCTCGTCGGCGACCCCGGCGCCGGCAGCACGCCGTGAACGCCGCCCCCAGCGTCGTCGCTGTCACGCTGGTCACCCTGGCGACGCTGGTCATCGGCACGTGGGGGCTCCGGTTCTCGCGCACCACGAGCGACTTCTTCGTCGCCTCGCGGTCGGTGCGCCCGGCGCTCAACGCGTCGGCGATCGGCGGCGAGTACCTCTCGGCCGCCTCCTTCCTCGGCGTCGCCGGCCTGCTGCTCGCCTTCGGCGCGGACATGCTCTGGTACCCCGTCGGCTGGACCGCCGGCTACCTCGTCCTGCTGGTGCTGGTGGCCGCCCCGCTGCGCCGCTCGGGGGCGTACACCCTCCCCGACTTCGCCGAGGCCCGCCTCGGCTCGGGCCGCGTGCGCGCGGTCTGCTCGGTGCTCGTCGTGGTGATCGGCTGGCTCTACCTCCTGCCGCAGTTCCAGGGCGCGAGCGTCACCCTGACAGCCACCACCGGCGCCCCGCCGTGGCTCGGCGCGGTCGTGGTGGCGGTGGTGGTGCTCGCCAACGTGTCGTCGGGCGGGATGCGCAGCATCACCTTCGTGCAGGCCTTCCAGTACTGGCTCAAGCTCACCGCCCTGCTCGTCCCGGCGGCCGTGCTGCTGGCGGTGTGGGCGAACGACGGTCGCCCCCTGCCCGCCGAGAGCGGCCCGCCGGGCGGCGACCTGTGGTCGCTGCCCGTGGGCGACGGCGGCGGAGCGGGGCTCTACGTCACCTACTCGCTGATGGTGGCGACCTTCCTCGGCACCATGGGCCTGCCCCACGTCGTGGTGCGCTTCTACACCAACCCCGACGGCCGCGCAGCCCGTCGTACGACGTTGGTGGTGCTCGGTCTGCTCGGTCTCTTCTACGTCATCCCGCCCGTGTACGCCGCGCTCGGCCGGGTGTACGCCGACCAGCTGGTCGACGAGGGCCGCAGCGACGTGCTCGTGCTCGAGCTGCCGCGGCTGATGATCGAGGGGCCCGCCGGCGACGTGCTCACGGGCCTGGTCACCGCGGGCGCGTTCGCGGCGTTCCTCTCGACCTCCTCCGGGCTCGCGATCGCGGTCGCCGGCGTGCTCAGCCAGGACGTCACCGGCCGTCGCTGGGGCGAGCGGCGGCTGTCGGGCGTCGCGGCGTTCCGGCTGGGCGCCGTGCTCGCGATCCTGGTGCCGTGCGTCACCGCGCTGGCCGCCAGCGACGTCAGCGTGGCCCGCACCGTGGGATTGGCCTTTGCCGTCGCCGCGTCGACCTTCTGCCCCCTGCTGCTGCTCGGCATCTGGTGGCGCCGGCTGACCGCCGCCGGCGCCGTGGCGGGCCTGCTCATGGGCGGCGCGGGCTCCGGCCTGGCCGTCGGCTGGACGCTGATGTACCCCGACGCCTCCGGCTGGGACGCCGTGCTCCTCGGCCAGCCCGCGGCCTGGAGCGTGCCCGCTGCGGTGCTCACGATGGTGCTGGTCAGCCTCGCCACCCGCGACCGGGTGCCCGCTCACACGATGCGGTTCATGGTGCGGCTGCACACCCCCGAGTCGGTCGTGCTCGACCGCGGCTGAGGAGGCCACCCGGGCGCGGCCCGAGGATCCGCGCCATGACCTCGATCCCGGGCGGGTCGCCGGACGCGCGGCACTGCCGGCTCGTCGCCGAGCCCCACCACCTCGACGACCTCTGCCGGGCCGCCGTGGGCCTGCCGACGTGGACACCGCTGGTGGTCTTCCTGGCTGCGTTCACCGTGATCTGGGCGCCCCTCTCCTTCCGGAGGCGACGTGCCACACACGCCGCGCTGGGCGCCACGTCGTGGTCGTGCGCGGCGAGGGCTCCCTGCTGCGCTTCCTGCCCGTCGGGCTCTTCCCCGACGCCGAGCGGGCGCACGACCCCGCGCCGCCGTCCCTCGCCGCCGTCCCGCGCCGTCCCGGGCGGTCCGTTGGCCCGGCTGCACGCCGACCGTTCGTCGTACGGGACCGACCGCTGGCCGACCGGCCGCACCCGCTGGTCGCGTGGTCCGCACGCACCCCTGCCGCCGCGCGCGGTGCCGTTCCTAGCGTGAAGCGCGTCACACCCGCCCGCGCGGGTACCCAGCCAACGCTGCAGGACCACCACCCACGAAAGGGGTCAGCGGTGACAGTACGAGCCCACGACCACGCCAGCCGGCACGACCCGGTCTACGACCACCTCCACACCACGCCGACCTTCGTCGAGCTGCGCCGTCGCTACCGCGGCTTCGTGTTCCCCGCGACGGTCGCCTTCCTGTCCTGGTACCTGCTGTACGTCGTGATGTCGATGTGGGCCCACGACTTCATGAGCCAGGACGTCATCGGCAACATCAACGTCGGCCTGGTCTTCGGGCTGCTGCAGTTCGTCACGACGTTCTTCCTCGCGTGGCTCTACAGCCGCTTCTCCAACGCCCGCCTCGACCCGCTCGCCCGCGAGCTCGACGAGGAGTACAACCGCGAGCGCCGGGAGGTCGGGCGATGAACACCCAGGCCCTCACCACGCTGCTCTTCCTCTCCGTCGTCGCGCTGACGATCGGGATCACGTTCTGGGCGAGCCGGCAGACGTCGGGTACCGCCGACTTCTACGCCGGCGGTCGCTCGTTCTCCGGCTTCCAGAACGGGCTGGCGATCTCCGGCGACTACATGAGCGCCGCGTCGTTCCTCGGCATCTCCGGCGCGATCGCGCTCGCCGGGTACGACGGCTTCCTCTACTCGATCGGCTTCCTCGTCGCCTGGCTGGTGGCCCTGCTGCTCGTGGCCGAGATGCTGCGCAACTCCGGGCGCTACACGATGGCCGACCAGCTGGCGTTCCGCATGCGGCAGCGGCCGGTGCGCACGGCCGCGGCCACCTCGACCGTCGTGGTGTCGATCTTCTACCTGCTGGCGCAGATGGTCGGCGCCGGCACGCTGGTCGCCCTGCTGCTCGGCGTCGAGAACCAGGCCGTGAAGAACTTCGTGATCTTCGGTGTCGGCGCCCTGATGATCTTCTACGTCACGGTCGGCGGCATGAAGGGCACCACCTGGGTGCAGATCGTGAAGGCCGTGCTGCTGATGGCCGGTTCGGCGCTCATCGTCGTGCTGGTGCTCGCGAAGTTCGACTTCAACGTCTCCGACCTGCTCGGCACGGCGGCCAGCAACTCCGGCAAGGGCCAGGCGTTCCTCGAGCCCGGTCTCAAGTACGGCGTGACCACGACGTCGAAGCTCGACTTCCTCAGCCTCGGCATCGCCCTGGTGCTCGGCACGGCCGGGCTGCCGCACATCCTGATCCGCTTCTACACGGTGCCGACCTCGCGCGACGCGCGGAAGTCGGTGCTGTGGGCGATCGGGCTGATCGGCACCTTCTACCTGTTCACCCTGGTCCTCGGCTTCGGTGCCGCGGCCCTGCTGTCCGGTGACGAGGCCGAGCAGGTGGCCACCAGCAAGGGCAACCTGGCCTCGCCCCTGCTAGCCGAGGCCGTGGGCGGCGGGGCCGGGTCGACCGGTGGCGCCGTGCTGCTGGCGCTGATCTCGGCGGTGGCGTTCGCGACGATCCTGGCGGTGGTGGCGGGGCTGACCCTCACCTCGTCGGCGTCGGTCGCGCACGACATCTACAACAGCGTGATCAAGCACGGTCAGGCCTCGGAGAAGGACGAGATCCGGATGACCCGGATCGCGGCCGGGGTGATCGGCCTGATCGCGATCGTGCTCGCGATCCCCGCGCAGAACCTCAACATCGCCTTCCTGGTGGCGTTGGCGTTCGCGGTCGCGGCGTCGGCCAACCTGCCGGCGATCGTCTACAACATGTTCTGGCGGGGCTTCAACACCCGCGGTGCGGTGTGGAGCATCTACGGCGGCCTCGCGTCGTCGCTGATCCTGGTGTTCTTCTCGCCGGTCATGTCGGGCAAGGGTCTCGACCCGGTCACCGGGGCGAACCTGTCGTTGCTGCCCGCCAGCATCGACATCTCGTGGTTCCCGCTGGAGAACCCGGGCCTGGTCTCGATCCCGCTCGGCTTCTTCTTCGGCTGGCTCGGCAGCGTCACGTCGAAGGAGCCCGAGGCGCTCGACCGCTACACCGAGCTCGAGGTCCGCGCCCTCACCGGCGCCGGGGCCGAGCAGGCCGTCATCCACTGACGGACCGCCGACGCACCCGGGCGGCCCTCCCCCGGGGGAGGGTCGTCCGGGCCCGCTTTCGGCGCTAGGTTCGAGACCACGCGCCGTCCACCCAGAGTGAGCAGGAGCCAGGAGCAGCAGATGACCGACCAGACCTTGTCGAACCTCCTCCACGAGGAGCGCCGCTTCGAGCCGCCGGCCGAGCTCGCCGCGAACGCGAACGTGAAGGAGGAGGCCTACGACCGCGCCGCCTCCGACCGCGAGGCGTTCTGGGCCGAGCAGGCCGAGCGCCTCGACTGGGGCCAGAAGTGGGACCGCGTCCTCGACTGGGACGACCCGCCGTTCGCGAAGTGGTTCGTCGGCGGCACCATCAACGCGGCGTACAACTGCGTCGACCGGCACGTCGAGGCCGGGCGCGGCGACAAGGTCGCCCTCCACTGGGTCGGCGAGCCGGAGGGCGACACCCGCGACATCACCTACGCCCAGCTGCAGGACGACGTCTGCCGGGCCGCCAACGCGCTGCTCGAGCTCGGCGTCAGCAAGGGCGACCGGGTCGCGATCTACCTGCCGATGATCCCCGAGACCGTGGTCGCGATGCTCGCCTGCGCGCGGATCGGCGCCCCCCACACGGTCGTCTTCGGCGGCTTCTCCGCCGACGCGCTCGCCAACCGGGTCGCGGACTGCGAGGCCCGCGTGATCATCACCGCGGACGGCGGCTACCGCCGCGGTGCCCCGTCGGCGCTCAAGCCCGCGGTCGACGAGGCCGTCGGCAAGGCCGCGAGCCAGGGCCAGCGGGTGGAGAAGGTCCTCGTGGTGCGCCGTACCGGCCAGGAGGTCGCGTGGGACGACACCCGCGACGTGTGGTGGCACGACGTCGTCGACGGCCAGTCGGCCGAGCACACCGCCGAGCCGCACGACAGCGAGCACCCGCTCTACGTCATGTACACCTCGGGCACCACCGGCAAGCCCAAGGGCATCCTGCACACGACGGGCGGCTACCTCGTCGGCACGTCGTACACGCACTGGTCGGTCTTCGACCTCAAGCCCGAGACCGACGTCTACTGGTGCACCGCGGACGTCGGCTGGGTGACCGGCCACTCCTACATGGTCTACGGGCCGCTGGCGAACGGCGTCACGCAGGTCGTGTACGAGGGCACCCCCGACAGCCCGCACAAGGGCCGCTGGTGGGAGATCATCGAGAAGTACGGCGTGACGATCTTCTACACCGCACCCACCGCGATCCGGACCTTCATGAAGTGGGGCTCGGACATCCCGGCGAAGTTCGACCTCTCCTCGGTCCGGCTGCTCGGCTCGGTGGGCGAGCCGATCAACCCCGAGGCCTACATCTGGTACCGCGAGACCATCGGCGCCTCGCAGGCACCGGTCGTCGACACGTGGTGGCAGACCGAGACCGGGCAGATCATGATCAGCCCGCTGCCCGGCGTCACCCACGGCAAGCCGGGATCGGCGATGAAGGCGCTGCCCGGCGTCGGGGCCGACGTGGTGGACGACGACGGCAACGCGGTGCCCAACGGCTCCGGTGGCTACCTCGTGCTCACCGAGCCGTGGCCGGCGATGCTGCGCACCCTGTGGGGTGACGACCAGCGGTTCCGCGACACCTACTGGGCGCGCTACCAGGCCAAGGGCTTCTACTTCGCCGGGGACGGCGCGAAGAAGGACGAGGACGGCGACCTCTGGATGCTCGGGCGCGTCGACGACGTCATGAACGTCTCGGGCCACCGGCTCTCCACGACCGAGATCGAGTCGGCGCTGGTCTCGCACCCCCGGGTGGCTGAAGCCGCCGTCGTCGGCGCCGCCGACGAGACCACGGGCCAGGCGGTGTGCGCGTTCGTGATCCTGCGCGAGTCCGCGACCGACGACACCGGCGCGGTGTCCGAGGACCTCGTCCAGGAGCTGCGCAACCACGTGGCCAAGGAGATCGGCGCGATCGCCAAGCCGCGCCAGATCATGATCGTCCCCGAGCTGCCCAAGACCCGGTCCGGCAAGATCATGCGGCGCCTGCTCAAGGACGTCGCCGAGCACCGCGACGTGGGCGACGTGACCACCCTCGCCGACTCCACGGTGATGGACCTGATCTCCAACAGGCTGACCTCGGGGCAGGGCCCGGCCGCCGACGCCTGAGCCCGGCAAATCCACGCTGACCCGCCGTTGACCAACGGCGGGTCAGCGTGGATTCACGGGGTGGCGTGGAAGCGGTCGCGGTGGCCGAGGGCGAGCGCGCCGAGGACGGCGGCGATCACCGAGCCGCCGAGGACGGCGACCTTGGCCAGGTTGCGGTCGTCGCCCTCGAAGGAGAGCTCGGCGACGAGCAGCGAGACCGTGAAGCCGATGCCGGCGAGGACGGCGACGCCGCCGACGTCGCGCCAGGAGAGGTCCTCGTTGAGCTCGGCACGGGTGAGGTGGGCGACCAGCCAGGCCCCGCCGAAGACGCCGATCGGCTTGCCGAGCACCAGGCCGAGCACGATGCCGACCACGATCGGGTTGCCCAGCAGCCCCGAGCCGAGGTCGAGCGCGACCCCGGCCGAGAGCAGCGCGAAGAACGGGACGGCCACGGCCGTCGAGAGCGGTTGGAGCCGGTGCTCGAGTCGCTCGCAGGGAGCCTGCTCCTCGCCGGGGTCGCGTCGTACGCGGACCAGCAGGCCGAGCACGACGCCGGCGATGGTCGCGTGGATGCCGCTCTCGTGCACCAGCCACCAGGCGGCGACGGCGATCGGCACGTAGAGCAGGGGCGAGGTCACCCGGAACCGCTGCAGCAGGGCGAAGGCCGCGAACGCGACGAACGCGAGCAGCAGCGGGAGCCAGTGCAGCTGCTCGGTGAAGAAGACCGCGATGATGATGATCACGATGAGGTCGTCGACGACCGCGAGCGTCAGCAGGAAGGCGCGCAGCGCGGTCGGGAGGTTGGAGCCGACCACGGCCAGCACCGCGAGCGCGAAGGCGATGTCGGTCGCCGCGGGGATCGCCCAGCCGCCGGGGCGGCCGTCGTTCGCGACGAGGTTCACGACGACGTAGATGAGCGCCGGCACCGCGACGCCGCACATCGCGGCGACCACCGGCACCGCTGCGTCGGCCGGCCGGCGCAGCGAGCCGACGACCAGCTCGCGCTTGAGCTCGAGGCCGGCGACGAAGAAGAAGATGGTCAGCGCGCCGTCGGCGGCCCAGTGCTCCATGTCGAGCGGGCCGACCTGCAGGTGCAGCAGCTCGGTGTACGACGCGCTCCACGGCGAGTTGGCCCAGACCACGGCGACGGCCGCAGCCAGCAGCGCGAGCATCCCGCCGACGGTCTCCTGGCGGAACAGGTCACCGAGGAACGAGGACTCCTCCGAGCCCGGTGTCGGGAAGATCGCGCGACGAGGGGCGTCCATGCACAGCACCTTCCGGCGTAGGGAACCCGCCCGCGCATGCCCACGGACGCGCCGACCAGGCTTCCCGGCTCACCACGGGGGATGCTACCGGCCGGAGCAGCCCTCGCCTCCCTGTAGGGTCGGCCGCATGGCGAGTGAACCTGTTCGCAGCTCCAGCGACGTCGTCCGGCCCTCGCCGGACGACCCGACGATCGGTCGGCTGGTCACCGACGCCACCCGCGACATCTCGACGCTGATCTCCAAGGAGATCGAGCTGGCGAAGTCCGAGCTCAAGGTCAGCGTCAGGGCCGGTGGCACCGGGATCGGCCTGTTCGCCGGTGCAGCGTTCCTGGTGCTGCTCGCGATCGTGATGTTCTCGATGGCCCTGGCCTACCTCATCAACTGGAACGGCGACGGCCTCGCGCTCCAGTGGGCCTTCCTCATCGTCTTCGCCGTCTACGTGCTGATCGCCGCCCTGCTGGGCTGGATCGGCGTGAAGAAGGTGCAGAAGGTGCGCGCACCCGAGAAGGCGATCGCCCAGGCGCAGGAGATCCCCCGCGCCCTCAAGGGCGAGCACTGAGCGGTTTCGGCCCCTCGTGAGTTTCTCCGCCCAGGCGCTGAAACTCACAGACCCCCCCTCAGCGGGCGCAGTCGCCGGTGTCGACCTGGCTCGTGTTGGAGACGCCGAGGGCGGCGCTGCGGGCGACCTGCTCGGCGGTGAGCGCGTAGCCGGTGTCCTGGTCGGTCACCGAGGCGGCGAAGACCACGCCCGCGACGTCGCCCGCCGAGGTGACGATCGGGCCGCCGGAGTTGCCGGGGCGGATCAGGCCGCGCAGCGAGAAGACCTCGCGGATCACCGTGCCGTCGCCGTAGATGTCGGGCGAGCGCAGGCGCTGCTCGGCCCGGATGCGGCCGGGCTGCACGTCGTACGGACCGTCCTGGGGGTAGCCGAGGATCGCGACGCCGTCCTCGGCCTGCGCCGACTGGTCGAAGCGGAGCGGGGTGATGCCGGAGGTGTCGAGCGCGAGCACCGCGACGTCGATGTCCTCGTCGTAGTAGACGACGTCGGCGTCCACGACGCTGTCGCCGATCGTCACCTCCGGGTCGTCGACGCCGGCGACCACGTGGGCGTTGGTCATCAGCCGACCTTCGGCGTAGACGAAGCCGGAGCCCTCGACGCCACGGCCGCAGGAGTTGGAGCCGCGGATCTTCAGCACGCTGGCCTGCGCGGCCTCGACGTCGGGGTCGGTGAGCATCCGCTTCGGCCCCGGCCCGACCTCGACGATCCGCTCGGGGGCGAAGGGCTCGAGGTAGCGCGGGAAGAAGGAGGTGCCGACGACGTCGTTGAACGCCGCGAGCGTGTTGCCGGCCGCGTCGGGCAGCACCTCGTCGACCTGCGCCAGGATCGCGGAGTTGCGGACCATGCCGGTGATCCCGCTGATGCCCGAGCCCGCCACCGCCACCCCGAGCGCCCAGGCCACGATCAGCACCGCGGCCGCGCTCAGCGCAGCCCCGCCGACGGCGTCGAGCGCGCGGGCAGGCTGCCAGGTGATCTTGTCGCGGATCCGGGCGCCGGTGTACTGCAGCACCGCCTGCCCGAGCGAGGCGGTGAGGATCACGATGAAGAGCGCTGCGAGCGAGACCAGCAGCGACGGCGAGGTGTCGCCGAGCAGGAGCGGCGCCAGCCAGACGCCGAACAGGCCGCCGAGCAGCAGCCCCGCGGTGGCGAAGGCGCCCGTGACGAAGCCCTGCCAGTAGCCCGAGAGGGCGTAGGTGAGGACCAGCACCACCAGCAGCCAGTCGAGCAGGTTCACCGCGGGTCTCCGTCCCCGTCCTCGTGGGAGGCCCGGTGCGACGGCGGCAAGTCGGCCCGTCCCGGGTCGCCCGTGAGCATGTACGACGGGAGGTCGCGCGCGCGCGTCTCGTCCCAGGCCGTGGACCAGCCGAGGAAGTCGAAGAGGCGGGCGATGATGCCCGCGGTGAAGCCCCAGAGGATCACGTCGCGCTCGGGGCCGATCAGGAAGCCCGGGCCGACCCAGCCGCGGGGGTGACGCACCGAGATGCGGTTGTCGGGGTCGAGCAGGTCGGCGATCGCGACGTGGTGGATCTCGTGGACCTCGTCGGGGCTGACCACCTCGACCAGGTGCGGCTCGGCCCACCAGCCGAGCACGGGCGTGACCGCGAAGTTGCTCGGCGGCAGCCACAGCTCGGGCAGCTCGCCGAAGACGACGACGCCGGTCGGGTCGAGCCCGACCTCCTCCTCGGCCTCGCGCAGGGCCGCCTGCTCGGCGGTCTCGCCCGGGTCGACCGAGCCGCCGGGGAAGGAGACCTGGCCGGGGTGGGAGCGCATGTGGTGGGCGCGCTCGGTCAGCAGCAGCTCGCCACCCGAGTCGCCCTCGCCGAACAGCATCAGCACCGCCCCGCGCCGCGCGTCGCTGCCCGGCGGCGGCAGGAACTTCGTCAGGTCACCCGCGGTGATCGACCGGGCCGCGTCGGCCACGGGTCGCAGCCAGTCGGGCACCGCGCGGGGATCGCGGGTCACAGGTCGACCCCGAGGTGCTCGGTGACGAGGTCCTCGAGCTGCTGCGGCGACTCGACGACCTCCAGCGCCCGGTAGACGACCTCGCCGTCCTCGTCGACCAGCACGATGCCGGGCAGCCCCTTGACGACCATGTCGTCGACGACCGCGACGTCGCCGCCCGGGTCGGCCACGAGCGGGTAGGTCACCCCCGTGTCGGTCACGAGCTCCATCGCGGCGTCCACCTGGGGATCCTCCCAGTCGATCCCGAGCACCGGCACCCGGTCGCCGTGCGCCTCGAAGAACGCCTGGATCTCGGGCATCTCCTTGCGGCAGGG
Source organism: Nocardioides taihuensis (assembly GCF_042657275.1). Classification (NCBI taxonomy): domain Bacteria; kingdom Bacillati; phylum Actinomycetota; class Actinomycetes; order Propionibacteriales; family Nocardioidaceae; genus Nocardioides; species Nocardioides taihuensis. The sequence continues at coordinate 15,725 of NZ_JBHSKD010000008.1, read as the reverse complement.
CCCGCACCAGGACGCCCAGAGGTTGACCACGAGCGGGCCGCGCAGCGCCGCCAGGTCGACGTCGGGGCCGCCGCCGAGGCACGGCAGCGTCACCTCGGGCAGGCCGCCCTCGACCGGCTCACCCGTGCCGGGCACGCAGTCCTCGACGCCGGCCGCCTTCTTCGCCGCGCGCAGCTCGGGGGTGTCGACGTCGACCTTGGCCGCGCCGGGCACCGGGACGCCGCCGTCGCCGCAGGAGGCCAGCCCCGCCACCAGGACGAGCCCGACCGCGGCGGCACCCGCCGCGCGGCGCGCTCGCCTCATGCGCGACCCTCGGTGCGCACCAGCTTGGCCGCGGCGACCGGGTCGGTCGGCCCCTCGCCGTACGCCGGGCACCAGCGCGCGACCGGGCAGGCGCCGCACGCGGGGTTGCGGGCGTGGCAGCGGCGGCGGCCGTGCCAGATCAGGTGGTGGCTGAGCATCGTCCAGTCGCGCCTGGGGAAGAGTGCGCCGATCGCGTGCTCGACCTTGACCGGGTCGGTCTCCTCGGTCCACCCGAAGCGCCGGGCGAGCCGGCCGAAGTGCGTGTCGACGGTGATGCCGGGGACGTCGAAGGCGTTGCCGAGCACGACGTTCGCCGTCTTGCGGCCCACGCCGGGCAGCGTGACCAGGTCGTCGAGCCGCGGCGGGACCTGACCGTCGTACCGCTCGACCAGCGCGGCGCTGAGCTTGAGCAGCGACTCGGTCTTGGCGCGGAAGAAGCCGAGCGGGCCGATGATGCGCTCGAGGTCGTCCCGCGGGGCAGCAGCCATGGCCGCCGGCGTCGGGTAGGCGCCGAAGAGCACCGGCCGGACGGCGTTCACGCGCTTGTCGGTGGTCTGGGCCGAGAGCACCGTGACCACGAGCAGCTGGAAGGGGTCGTCGAAGTCGAGCTCGCACCGCGCATCGGGGTAGGTCTCCGCGAGGACCCGGTCGATCTTGCGGGCGCGGCGGACCAGGCTGGTGCGCGAGGGCGCGGGGTCGTCCGCCGCGGTCGTCATGGCCACCAGCCTAGAAGGGCCCTAGGACACCTGCGGAGGCAGCACGTGCTCGAGCAGCGCCGCCACGCTGATCGCCCCGAGCAGACGCGGTCCGTCGTCGTCGCGCGCCACCACCGCCACCAGCGGGCTCCGGCGGGCGGCCATGATCGCGGCGACCTCGAGCACGGTGTCGTCGGGGTTCACCACGGGCAGCGGCGCGGGTTCCTTCGGCATCAGGTCCTTCACGGACTTCTCCGCGAGCCGGGCGCAGAACTGGTCGGCGAACTTCTCGTCCAGCACCCGGGCCAGCGCCGGGTCGTCCTGCACGTAGCCGGGCACCAGCAGCTTGAGGAACTGCGAGGCGCCTAGCACCGCGAGCGGCTGGCCGCGGCGGTCGACGACGATCAGGCCCGGACGGCGGTGCTCGGTGAGCACGCGGGCCGCCTCGTCGGCGGGCGTCTCGAGGGTGACCGTCGGGTACGGCGTGGCGAGCTCGTGTGCCTGCACGCCGCGAGGCTACCTCCGCGCGCGAGGGCTAGGGTGGTGACCGGTGTGCCGGGAAGTCTGGTCGGCGTCCTGTCCCCGACCCCGGAGCCGCCGTGACCACCGTCGCCGTCCTGTCGGTCCTGATCTTCGCCGGGGCCTACGTCCTGCTCGCCACCGAGTGGGTGCACCGCACGACGGTCGCCCTCACCGGCGCCGCGCTGATGCTGCTCCTCCACCTGAGCGACGCCCGCCGCGCGTTCTTCGAGGAGTCGACCGGGGTCGACTGGAACGTCATCTTCCTGCTGCTGGGGATGATGGTGATCGTCGCGGTGCTGCGGCGTACCGGCGTCTTCGAGTACCTCGCGATCCTGGCCGCCAAGCGGTCACGGGGACGCCCCTACCGGCTGATGGTGCTGCTCTGCGTGCTCACGGCGGTCGCTTCCGCCGTGCTCGACAACGTCACCACCGTGCTGCTGGTGGCGCCGGTGACGTTCCTGGTCTGCGACCAGCTCGGGCTGCGACCGGTGCCGTTCCTCATCGCGGAGGTCTTCGCCTCCAACATCGGCGGCGCCGCCACCCTCGTCGGCGACCCGCCCAACATCATCATCGCCAGCCGCGGCGACCTGACGTTCAACGACTTCCTCGTGCACATGACGCCGATCGTGGTCGTGCTGATGGGCGTCTTCCTGCTGCTGTGCCGCTGGCTCTTCCGCCGCCAGCTCGTGGGTGACCCCGAGCGTGCGGAGGCGGTGATGCACCTCGACGAGCGCCAGGCGATCGAGGACCCCCGCATGCTCGCCATCTCGCTCGGCGTGCTCGCCCTCGTCGTCATCGCCTTCGTCCTGCACCCGGTGCTCCACTACGAGCCGTCGGTGGTCGCGCTGCTCGGTGCGGGACTGCTGCTGCTCGTGACCCGCGTCCCCGTCGGCGAGGCGATGCGGGAGGTCGAGTGGCCCACGCTCGCCTTCTTCGCCGGTCTCTTCATCATGGTCGGGGCTCTCGTCGACTCCGGAGTCGTCGGCGGCATCGCGGACCGGCTGGCCGAGGTGACCGACGGGCGCCTCGGCCTGGCCACGATGCTCCTCCTCGGCGGCTCCGCGCTGCTGTCGGCCCTCATCGACAACATTCCCTACGTCGCGACGATGAGCCCCGTCGTCGCCCAGCTGGTCGACCAGGCCGGGCCCGACGGCCAGGTGCTCTGGTGGGCGCTGGCGCTGGGCGCCGACCTCGGCGGCAACGCGACCGCGATCGGCGCGTCGGCGAACGTCGTGATGCTCGGCCTCGCCGAGCGCGAGGGCCACCGGATCGGCTTCTGGGAGTTCACCCGGTACGGCGTGGTGGTCACCGCCGTCACCGTCGGCCTGTGCGTTCCGTACCTCTGGCTGCGCTACCTCTGAGTGCCTGTCGGGCAGCGGTGCGTTGGGTACGCTGCGCACGCGATGCAGCCCCACGACCACCACGGGCCGGTCGACCCGGACGTCGACCTCCACGACAGCGACCAGCGCACCGAGTTGACCCGGCACCGCCTCGTGCTCCCCGTGATCGCGGTCGGGGGCATGGTCGGCGCCACCGCCCGCTACGCCGCCGGCGAGGCCTGGCCGCCGCCGCAGGGCGCCGTCCCGTGGTCGACGCTGGTGGTCAACGTGTCGGGGTGCCTGCTGATCGGCGTGCTCATGGTCGTCGTCGTCGAGATCCAGGGCGCCCACCCGCTGCTGCGCCCCTTCGCCGGCGTGGGCGTGCTCGGCGGCTTCACCACGTTCTCGACCTACACCGCCGAGACCGCCGGGCTGCTGCGCACGGGGCACCCCGGCCTGGCACTGGCCTACTGGCTCGGCACCCTCGTCCTCGCGCTCGCCGGTGTGGTCGCCGGGGTCGTCCTGGCCCGGGCCGTGCTGCCGGTCCGCGACGGGGAGACACCGTGACCGGCGTGCTCTGGGTGTGCCTGGGCGCTGCCGTGGGCGCACCGGGGCGCTACCTGGTCGACCGTGCCGTGCAGGCCCGCCACGACAGCGTCCTCCCCTGGGGGACCGTCGTGGTCAACGTCGTCGGATCGTTCGTCCTCGGGGTGCTGCTCGGCCTCGCCTCGACCCACGACGTCCCCGACACCGTCCTGCTCGTCGTCGGCACCGGGCTCTGCGGCGCCCTGACGACCTGGAGCACGTTCGGCTACGAGACGGTGCGCCTCGTGGAGGAGGGCGCTGTCCGCCACGCGGTCGTCAACGTCGCCGTCAGCCTGCTCGTGGGCACGGCCGCCGCGGTGTGCGGCTACGCCCTCGGTGCGCTCGGGTGACCCTCCTCCTCGCGTCGCCGGTGGGCGGCGTCGGGGCCGCCGTGGCGCACCGTGGTCCGCACCCCGACCGTTTGGTGCAAGAATGCATCGCACTGTGACTTGAGCCACCGCGCCCCGGCGCCGGGAGCGGCTCGCCCCGAGGACCCGAGGAGGATCCGTCGTGGACAACGACGTACTGCGTCAGGCACCGCTGTTCAGCGCGCTGGACGACGAGGCCGCGACCGCGCTGCGGGCCTCGATGAGCGAGAGCCGGCTCCAGCGTGGCGACGTGCTCTTCCACGAGGGCGACTCCGGCGACCGCCTCTACATCGTGCTCGACGGCAAGGTGAAGCTCGGCCGCACCTCCTCCGACGGCCGCGAGAACCTCCTCGCGATCCTCGGCCCCGGCCAGATGTTCGGCGAGCTGTCGCTCTTCGACCCGGGCCCGCGCTCGGCTACCGTCACCGCGGTCACCGACGCGACCTTCGCCTCGCTCTCCCACGACGACCTGCTGCGCTGGCTCGAGGGCCGGCCGATGGTGGCGCGCGGGCTGCTCGCCCAGATCGCCAGCCGGCTGCGCAAGGCCAACGACGTCAACGCCGACCTCGTCTTCTCCGACGTGCCCGGCCGCGTGGCCAAGGCGCTGCTCGACCTCGCCGACCGCTTCGGCCGCACCGCCGACGACGGCATCCACGTCCACCACGACCTCACCCAGGAGGAGCTCGCCCAGCTGGTCGGCGCCTCCCGCGAGACCGTGAACAAGGCGCTCGCCGACTTCGCCTCGCGCGGCTGGCTGCGTCTCGAGCCGCGGTCGGTCGTGATCATGGACGTCGAGCGGCTCCAGCGCCGCGCCCGCTAGGACGTCATACGCCCCGCCGGTCCTGACCGGCAGAGCGCATGACGCAAGCCCGTCGTCAGCTCCGCTCGGCGAGGTAGGCCAGCTGGGCGCGGACCGAGAGCTCGGCCGCGCCCCAGAGCACCGGGTCGACGTCCTGGTAGACGATCTCGACCACCCGGCGTGGCAGCTCGTCGACCGCAAGGCCCTCGGGGTGCGGGGCGTCGCGTAGCTGCGCGACCGCGGCCTCGACCTGCGCGAGCCGCTCGGCGCGGTGGTCGCGGTAGTAGGTGAGCGCGGCCAGGGCGTCGTCGATCACCGGGCCGTGCCCGGGCCAGATCGTGGTGGCCTCGCGTGCCTCGGCGAGCGCGTGCAGCCGGTCGAGGGAGTCCAGGTAGGCGCCGAGCTGGCCGTCGGGGTGGGCCACCACGGTGGTGCCGCGCCCGAGCACGGTGTCGCCGGTGAGCAGGGCGTGCTCGGCCGGCAGCAGGAACGAGAGCGAGTCGGCGGTGTGGCCGGGGGTCGCGACCACGTGCACCTCGAGGCCGTCGACCTCGACGACGTCGCCGGCGCCGAGGCCCTCGTCGCCCAGCCGGTACGCCGGGTCGAGCGCGCGCACGCCGCACCGGACCCGCTCGGCGAAGGTGCGGGCGGCCTCGGAGTGGTCGAGGTGGTGGTGGGTGAGCAGCACGACGCCGACGTCGCCCGCCACCGCGGCCACCGCGTCGAGGTGGGCCACGATCTCGGGCCCCGGGTCGACCACGACCGAGCGGCGGGCGCCGGGCTCGCGCAGCACCCAGGTGTTGGTCCCGTCGAGCGTCATGATGTCGGGGTTGGGCGCGAGCACGCAGGTGCCGCGTGCGCCGAAGGTGCCGCCGTGCCAGGCCCCCGGCGGCACCGCGCTCACCGGTTCACCGCCGCGCCAGCAGGTCGGCGTACCGCGGCGGCACGGAGAGCACGAACTCCTCGCCGTCCTCGACGACCTCGGGGGTGAACATCTCGACGTCGCGACCGGCGGCCTCGGCCAGCACCGCGTCGGGGTGGGCGTGCTCGGCGACGTCGAGGCAGGTGAGGTAGGTCGGCGGGAGCATGAACATCTCGCCGGCCTCGACCTGCTCGACCGCGCGGATCGCCGGCAGCCAGGTCACCGACGACGACTCCGTCGAGACGTCGCGGGTGTGCTGGCCCTCGGGCAGCACCGCGACGAAGAACCACGTGCGGTAGCGCCGCGGCTCGAAGACCGGCGTCAGCCACCCCGACCAGACGCCGAGGAGGTCGCTGCGCAGCACCAGACCGCGCTGGTCGAGGAACTCGGTGAACGCGAGGTCGCGCCCCTCCAGCGCCACCCGGTCGGCCTCCCAGTCGTCACCGGTGGTGTCGGCGACGACCTCATCGTCCGAAGGCCCTGCGAGCAGCACCCCCGACTCCTCGAAGGTCTCGCGCACCGCGGCGCAGACCAGCGCCCGGGCCAGGGCCTCGTCGACGCCGAGCCGCGCCGCCCACTCCGCGGGGGTGGGGCCCGCCCAGGCCACCGTGTGGTCGAAGTCGCGGGGGTCGACGCCACCGCCCGGGAAGACGCACATCCCGGCCGCGAAGGCCATCGACGCCTGGCGGCGCAGCAGGTAGACCTCGGGCCCGGCCGCCGCCTCGCCCGGCTCGCGCAGCAGCACCACGGTCGCGGCGTTGCGTGGCTCAGCCGGCGTGGCCGACCCGTCGGCGTACGACGCCGCCTGCGCGACCAGCTCGGGCGGCAGGGCCAGGCGGTGCATCAGACCTCGACGAGGAGCTCGACCTCGACCGGCGCGTCCAGCGGCAGCACCGGGACGCCGACGGCCGAGCGGGCGTGCACGCCCGCGTCGCCGAAGACCTGGCCGAGCAGCTCGGAGACGCCGTTGGCGACCTGAGGCTGGCCGGTGAACTCGGGCGTGGAGGCCACGAACGCGACCACCTTGACCACGCGCTTGACCTCGGCGAGGTCGCCGACGACCTGCTTGATCGCGGCCAGCGCGTTGAGGGCGCACTGCTGCGCGCACTCGACGGCCTGCTCGGGCGTGACCGCGCCGCCGACCTTGCCGGTGGTGATCAGCGCGCCGTCACGCATCGGCAGCTGGCCGGAGGTGTAGACGTGGTTGCCCGACCGCACGGCCGGGACGTAGACGGCCACCGGCGTGGCGACCTCGGGGACCGCCAGGCCCAGGGCGGCGAGCTGCTCCTCGGGGTGCGTCATGGCTCAGCCCTCCACCGGGCGCTTGAAGTAGCCGACGAGGTTCTCGGGGCTCATGCCCGGCGCGATCTGCACGAGCTCCCACCCCTCGGCCCCGAAGTTGTCCAGGATCTGCTTGGCCGCGTGCGTGAGGATCGGCGCGGTCAGGTACTCCCACTTGGTCATGCCGGGACCCTACTCCGGCGGGAGGAGGGCCCGAGGGTGAGGCGGTGGACAGGAGCGACGCAGCCCGGGACCGGCACCCGAGCGACGGCCGCGGCGCCTTGGAGAAGTCCGTCGAGGCGGTCAACCAGGTGGTCAGCCGGGCGCCGTTCTTCGCGGTGATCGTGGCCGACCTGATGGCCTCGCGCGCGAACGACGAGCCGGACCACGGCGACGCCGTACGCCGGTTGCGCGGGGCGACCGGCCTCGAGGAACGCCACTGACCCGTCAGTGCTGGTGACGGGCGGCCCGCCGGCCACGGGCGTGGCGGGCGGACCGCCGCGACCGGTCACCCTCGTGGGCGGCGTTCCAGGCGATCATCACGGCGTAGCCGACGACCAGCCCGAGCAGGACCACCCCGAAGAAGAGGACGCGGAACGAGCGGCTGCGCCAGTCGAGGGCCTCCGCGATCCCCACCCCGACCCCGACGACGACCAGCAGCAGGAGCGCGTCGAGGAGGACGTTCCCCCAGCCGGGACCACCCGAGCTCGGTGCTGCCCGCCGACGCGGGACCGGTCGTGCCACGCCGGGAGTGTCACACGTCGGTCAGGCGCGCGCCGTCATCAGGATGGGGTAGCCGCGGTCATCGGAGCACGCGGTAGCGCGTGTGCACGGCGTACGGCGAGTGGTGCACGGAGAGGATCTCGAGGTCGAGGTCGCGGGTGAAGCCCTCGAAGAGCCGCTTGCCGGCCCCGAGCACCACGGGCGCCACGGAGACCGCCAGCTCGTCGACCACGGCCGCGGCCAGGCCCTGGCGGATCACGTCCGCACCCCCGCCGAGCGAGACGTCGCGGTCGCCCGCGTGCTCGCGGGCCCGGGCCAGCGCGGCGTCCCAGCCGGAGACGAACTCGAAGCCCGCCCCGGGTGCCGGCTGGTCCTCGACCCGGTGGGTGAGCACGACGAGCGTCCCGGGGAACGGGTTGCGGCCGCCCCAGCCGCCGGCCGCGTCGTACATCCCGCGGCCGACCAGCCCGCCGCCGACCGTCGCGACCAGGCTGTCGAAGAACTCCTTGTCGGCCCCGCCCATCGAGCCGGCCGACCGCTCGGTGGCGTAGGTCCAGGGGCCGCCGAACACCCAGTGGTGCAGGCGCTCGCCGCCGGTCCCGAGACCGTTGCCCGGTCCGTCGTCCGGCCCGGTGACGTAGCCGTCGAGCGACATGGTGATGCCGGCGATGACCTTGGCCATGGTGCTGCCCTCCTGCGTCGGGTCCTGCAGGACCGACCGGGTACCGGCCGGTGACTCATCGCCGGACCGGTCAGCCGACCCCGAAGGCGCAGAACTCGTTGCCGTCAGGGTCGGCCATCACCGTCCACGAGATGTCGTCGTCACGCGGCCGCAGCACCCGCGCGCCGTGAGCGACGAGGGCGTCGAGGTCGTCGGTCTGCACGTCCCAGTGGATGCGGTTCTTGACGGTCTTCGGCTCCTCGACCGGCACGAACACCAGGCCGTCGAACGGCATGCCGGGGACCTCCTCGACCCACCACCAGGCCACGTCGTGCTCGTGGCCCAGCCGCCCGCCGAGCACCTCGGCCCACCACCGGGCGACCGGCTCGGGGTCGGCGCAGTCGACCACCACCTCGTAGAGCCGGTACGACGCGACCTCCGGCCGCTCGAACGTGCACAGCTCACCGCCCTCGGGGTCGCGCAGCACCTGCCAGCGGAACGACGTGGTGTCGAGCGGCGTCGCCCCGAGCGCGAGCACGTCGTCCACCGACCGGGTGTGCACGTCGAGGTGCACGCGCTGCTTGACGGTGACCGGCTCTGGCACGCGGTTGACCCACACCCGGTGCTGCGGGGTCGGGCCGTCGAGGTGGACCAGCCCGTCCTCGCGCTCGTGCAGCTCGAGGCCGAGCACGCCGGCCCAGAACCCTCCCAGCCGGCGCGGGTCCACCGCGTCGACGCACAGGTCCTGCCAGCGCGCGATGCTCAAGTCAGCACCTCGGGCTCGGTCTTCTCCCGCACCTCGTCCTCGGTGACGCCGGGGGCGAGCTCGACCAGGCTGAGCCCGGCGGGGGTCACGTCGAGGACGCACAGGTCGGTGATGATCCGCTGCACGACCCCGCGGCCGGTGTAGGGCAGCGAGCACTCCTCGACGATCTTGTAGGAGCCGTCCTTGGCGACGTGCTCCATCAGCACGATCACCCGCTTGGCGCCGTGGACGAGGTCCATGGCGCCGCCCATGCCCTTGACCATCTTCCCGGGGATCATCCAGTTCGCGATGTCGCCGGAGGCCGAGACCTGCATCGCGCCGAGGATCGCGGCGTCGATCTTGCCGCCGCGGATCATCCCGAACGACGTGGCGGAGTCGAAGAACGACGCCCCGCGGCGGATGGTGACCGTCTCCTTGCCCGCGTTGATCAGGTCGGGGTCCTCCTCGCCCTCGAACGGGTAGGCGCCCACGCCCAGGATCCCGTTCTCCGACTGCAGCACCAGCTCGACGTCGTCGTCGACGTAGTTGGGCACCAGCGTCGGCAGGCCGATGCCGAGGTTCACGTAGGACCCGTCGGTCAGCTCCGAGGCCGCCCGCGCGGCCATCTCCTCACGCGACCAGGCCATGTCAGCTCCTCCCCTGCTCATCGGTCCCGCTGGCGACAGAGGGCCGCGGGCGCGTGGTGACCCGCTCGATCCGCTTGTCCGCGGCCTGCTCGGGGGTCAGCGCGACCACGCGCTGCACGTAGACCCCGGGCGTGTGCACGTTGTTGGGGTCGAGCTCGCCGGGCTCGACGAGCTCCTCGACCTCCGCGATGGTCACCCGGCCGCACATCGCGGCGAGCGGGTTGAAGTTGCGCGCGGAGTCGCGGTAGACGAGGTTGCCGTGGCGGTCGCCCTTCCAGGCCCGCACCAGCCCGAAGTCGGCCACGATCGCCTCCTCGAGCACGAACTCCTTCGGCCCCTCGTGGGTCTCGAAGACCCGGGTGTCCTTCGGCGGGGACGACACGACCACGTTGCCCTCGGTGTCGTACTTCCACGGCAGGCCGCCCTCGGCGACCTGGGTGCCGCCACCGGTCGCGGTGTAGAACGCCGGGATGCCCGAGCCACCGGCCCGCATCCGCTCGGCCAGCGTGCCCTGCGGCGTCAGCTCGACCTCGAGCTCGCCGTGCAGGTACTGCCGCGCGAACTCCTTGTTCTCCCCGACGTAGGAGGAGATCATCCGCCGCAGCCGCTTGGCGAACAGCAGCCGTCCCAGCCCCCACTCGTCCACGCCGCAGTTGTTCGACACCGCCTCGAGGTCGTCCGCGCCGGTCTCGAGCAGCGCCTCGATCAGCACCGACGGGATCCCGCACAGGCCGAACCCACCCACTGCCAGCCGAGCCCCGCTCGGGATGTCCGCCACCGCCTCAGCAGCGCTGGCCACGACCTTGTCCACCACACCCTCCTCGCCGTCGGCAACCGCTCGTGATCCTAGCCACACGCACTTCTCGCCCCTCGGGCCGCGCAGGGGCGCCCCCTAGGCTTGCCGCGTGACCCCCGCACCTGCACCGCCGGCCGGCGACTGGCCGCGCGTGAAGCTGCACATCGTCACCGGCAAGGGCGGCACCGGGAAGTCCACCGTCGCGGCCGCGCTCGCCCTCTCGCTCGCCTCGCACGGGCGCAACGTGCTGCTGTGCGAGGTCGAGGGGCGCCAGGGCATCGCCCGGATGTTCGACGTCGACCCGCTGCCGTACGAGGAGCGCCGGATCGCCGCCGGCCTCGCCGACCCCCACGTCGACCACCCAGGCCGCCGCGGCACGGTCTACGCGCTGCACATCGACCCGGAGTCGGCGCTGCTGGAGTACCTCGCCATGTACTACCGGCTCGGTCGCGCCGGCAAGGCGCTCGACCGGTTCGGCGTCGTCGAGTTCGCGACGACGATCGCGCCGGGCGTGCGCGACGTGCTCCTGACCGGCAAGGTCTTCGAGGCGGCGAAGGAGGGCCGGCGCGGCAAGAACGTCCGCCAGTACGACGCCGTCGTGCTCGACGCGCCGCCCACCGGGCGGATCGCGCAGTTCCTCGGCGTGAACAGCGAGCTCGCCGGGCTGGCGAAGATGGGGCCGATCAAGTCGCAGGCGGACACGGTGATGACGCTGTTCCGCTCGCCGCGCACGGCGGTGCACCTGGTCACGGTGCTCGAGGAGATGCCGGTGCAGGAGACGGCCGACGGCATCGCCGAGCTGCGCCGCGAGGGCCTCCCCGTGGGCGGCGTCATCGTCAACCTCGTCCGGCCCCGCGACCTCGACGACGCCACGGTCGCCGCGATCCGCGAGCAGCAGGTCGACCCCACCGCCCTGGCCGCCGAGCTCAAGTCGGCGGGCGTCGACGCCGACGACGACCTGGTCGCCGGACTGCTCGCCGAGGCCGCCGACCACGCCGAGCGGCGCGAGCTCGAGGACACCCAGCGAGCTCTCGTCGAGGAGCTCGACGCGCCGACGTACGAGCTGCCCCGCCTGGCGGACGGCGTCGACATGGGCGGCCTCTACGAGCTCGCCGCCGCGCTCAAGGCACAGGGGCTGGGGTAGACGTGGCACCCACCCAGCACCGCGCCCGCTACGGACCGCTCGCCAGCACGGCGGCCAAGGCGCCCGACCTCGACATCGACGAGCTGCTCGACGACCCCGGCACGGGCATCGTCGTGTGCTGCGGCTCCGGCGGTGTCGGCAAGACCACCACGTCCGCGGCCCTCGCGCTGCGGGCGGCCGAGCGGGGACGCCGTGTCGTCGTGCTGACGATCGACCCCGCCCGCCGCCTCGCGCAGTCCATGGGCATCGAGCAGCTCGACAACACCCCGCGCCCCGTCGTCGGCGTCGACGGCACGGCCGGGGGCGCGCTCGACGCGATGATGCTCGACATGAAGCGCACCTTCGACGAGGTGGTCGAGAGCCAGGCCTCGCCGGAGAAGGCCAGGCAGATCCTGGAGAACCCCTTCTACATCGCGCTCTCGAGCTCCTTCGCCGGCACGCAGGAGTACATGGCGATGGAGAAGCTGGGGCAGATCCACCGCGACGCCCAGCGCGACCGCACCTACGACCTGATCGTCGTGGACACCCCGCCCTCGCGCTCCGCCCTCGACTTCCTCGACGCCCCGGAGCGGCTCTCGAGCTTCCTCGACGGCCGGTTCATCCGGCTGCTCCTCGCGCCCGCGCGCGGCCCGGCGAAGATGATGACGGCCGGGCTGAGCATGATCACGAACACGCTGACCAAGATCATCGGCGCGCAGGTGCTGCGCGACATGCAGACCTTCGTGGCCGCCTTCGACACGCTGTTCGGCGGCTTCCGCCAGCGCGCGCAGAAGACGTTCGAGCTGCTCCAGGCCGACGGGACGGCGTTCCTCGTCGTCGCGGCACCGGAGCCCGACGCGCTGCGCGAGGCGGCGTACTTCGTCGAACGGCTCGGCGAGGACCACATGCCGCTGGCCGGGCTGGTCGTCAACCGGGCGAGCCCGGCGCCCCGTGGCGACCTGTCGGCCGACGAGGCGATGGCAGCCTCCGAGCGGCTGTGGCGCGAGCACCCCGGCTCGCTCGCCGGCGGGCTGCTGCGGCTGCACGCCGACCGCACCCGGATGGTCGTCCGGGAGGAGTCGCTGCGCGACCGCTTCGCCACGGCGCACCCGACGGTGCCGACCGCTGTGGTCCCGGCGCTCGCCGGGGACGTGCACGACCTCGACGGCCTCCGCCGGGTCGGTGACCTGCTGGCCGGCGACGTTCCCGCCTAGGAAGAGGCAGGGCACCGCCGCCGGCGCAGCAGGATCACACAGGTGTCACGCGTTGGCAGACACCTTCTGGCCGCTCTCGCGGGCCGCCTCGAGGACGGCTCGCCAGGAGGCGTTCGGACGGCGACGCAGGAGCGCACGACGCTCGCGCTCCGTCATCCCTCCCCAGACACCCCACTCGATCTGGTTGTCCAGAGCCTCTGCCAGGCACTCGGTGCGCACCGGGCAACCGGTGCACAGCTGCTTTGCCTTGTTCTGCTCCGCACCACGCACGAACAACGCGTCCGGCGAGGCCTGTCGGCACGCAGCCGACGGAGCCCAGTCTTCAATCCACATGTCGACGTTCCCCACATCCGTCCGAGAAGGTGACATCCCCACTGACATCACCCACGGGTCCCCCTCTTGACGAAAAACTAAAAGAAGGAAGGGTCCCCGCAGAAGGTCCGTACTGCCCAATTCCCGTAGTCCGTTGTGACTAGTTCCCGGGGGCCACGAATCGTCGGGTCACCCGGGACTCCCGTATTCTCGGCCGCATGGCCGTGCCTCCCGACGAACGACTCCCCGCCAGCCGGGTGCTCTCGCACCTCGGCGTGATGGCGGCGGTCGCCGCCGTGGTGGGCCTGCTGGTCGCCGGGCTCGCGATCCCGTTCGCGGGCGTGGCCGGGCTCGCCGCACGCGACGTCTCGCGCGCCATGGACAACCTGCCGACCGAGCTCAAGACCGAGGCGCTCCCGCAGCGCACGCGGATCCTCGACGTCAACGGCGACGTGATCGCCACCCTCTACGACGAGAACCGCGTCAACGTCCCGCTGAGCCAGATCTCGCGGACCATGGTCAAGGCGATCGTGGCGATCGAGGACTCCCGCTTCTACGAGCACGGCGCGCTCGACCTCAAGGGCACGCTGCGCGCGCTGATCACCAACCAGGCCAGCGACTCGACCGTGCAGGGCGGCTCCTCGATCACCCAGCAGATGGTCAAGCTGACCCTGGTCTCGCAGGCCAACACACGCGCGGAGCGGCTCGCCGCGACCGAGGAGAGCTACGCCCGCAAGATCCGCGAGCTGCGCTACGCGATCGCCTTCGAGCAGAACTACTCCAAGGACTGGATCCTCGAGCGCTACCTCAACATCGCCTACTTCGGCGACGGCGCCTTCGGCATCCAGTCCGCGGCCCGTCACTACTTCAACGTCAACGCCAAGGACCTCGACCTCCGGCAGTCCGCGATGCTCGCCGGGCTGGTGAAAAACCCGACGGGCTACGACCCCACCAACTCCCCCGACGAGGCGCTCAAGCGCCGCAACGTGGTGCTCGACCGGATGGCCGAGCTCAGCGTGATCACCGACCAGCAGGCGGCCAAGACCAAGGACTCCGGGCTCGGGCTCCACGTCCAGCGCGCCAAGAACGGCTGCGTCTACTCCCGGGCCCCCTTCTTCTGCGACTACGTGCTCAACGTGCTCGCCGACGACCCCGCCCTGGGCAAGACGGTCGCGGAGCGCAAGCAGCTGCTGCGCACCGGTGGCCTCACCATCAACACCACGATCAACCTCGACATGCAGGCGGCCGCGGACAAGTCGGTCTCCAGCCACGTCTACCCGACCGATCGCGCGATCGGCGGCCTGGCGATGGTCGAGCCCGGCACCGGCGACCTCCGGGCCCTGGCCCAGTCGCGGCCGATGGGACGCGACCGCGAGGCGGGCCAGACCTACCTCAACTACGTCGTGCCCAAGGAGTACGGCGACTCCGGCGGTTTCCAGGCGGGCTCGACGTTCAAGGCCTTCGTCCTGGCGGCCGCGATCAAGAAGGGCATCCCGCTCAACACCTCGATCTACTCGCCCCAGACGCTCGCCCTCAACCAGGGCAGCTTCCGCACCTGCGACGGCAACTACCCCTCGACGCAGGTCTGGAACGTCGAGAACTCGACCGGGGCCGGCACCTTCAACCTCTACACGGGCACCCAGCACTCGGTGAACACCTTCTACGCCCAGCTGGAGCGGGCGACCGGCCTGTGCGAGCCCTACAAGCTGGCCCGCGCCATGGGCATCACGCTGACCCCGCCGAACTCCGAGGACAGCCAGATGGTCCCGTCGTTCACGCTCGGCGTCGCGAACACCGACCCGCTCGAGATGGCCGAGGCCTACGCGACCTTCGCGGCCCGCGGGGTCCACTGCGACACCCGCGCGGTGACCTCCATCGAGGACTCCAACGGGAACACCCTCAAGGAGTACCAGCCGCAGTGCACGCGGCTCCTCGAGGAGGCCCAGGCCGACGCGATCAACGACATCCTCAAGGGCGTGCTCGACCCCGGCGGCTTCGGCTACGACGCCGGCATCTCGATGAACCAGCCCGACGCCGGCAAGACCGGCACCATCCAGAACAACATGGCGGTGTGGTTCGTCGGCTACACGCCGAACCTCGCGGCGGCCGCGATGGTCGCCGGGGCCAACTTCGACGGGACCCAGACCACGCTCAACGGGCAGACCATCGGCGGGACGACGATCGCCTCGGCCTTCGGCTCGACGACGGCAGGCCCGATCTGGGGTGACGCCATGAAGGCGATCGAGGGCATGCTGCCCGACGAGGCCTTCGTGTCGCCCGACCTGAGCGCGATCGAGGGCGCCCCGGGCACCGTCCCGGACGTCGGCGGCATGACCATCTCCGCTGCCACCAAGGCGCTCGAGAACGCCGGGTTCAGCGTGGTGGTCAGCGACGAGTACCGCGACTCGGGCTACAGCTACGGCACGGTCGCCTACACCTCCCCCAGCTCCGGGACGCTGTCGTCCTCGGGCGCGATCGTGACGATCTACCCCTCCACCGGGGTGGTCTACCAGCCGCCGCCGGAGAACAACGGCGGCGGAGACACCGGCGGTGGTGGCACCGGTGGCGGCGGGACCCCGCCCGGCCAGGGCGGCGTCCCGCCCGGTGGCGGCAACGGTGGCGGCAACGGCGGCGGCGGCCGCTAGCTGTACCCGGCCACCACGTTGGTCACAGGCGGCTGATCGGGGGCTTGCCTCGGAGTGAGCTGTGA
>NZ_JBHSKD010000007.1:0-367759 GCF_042657275.1 Nocardioides taihuensis | reverse complement strand
CGGAGGTTCTCGTTCGTTCAACCAGGCTCGCCGCTACCAACGTCCTGGCCGGGTACATCTAGGCGGATGCTCAGGTCGAGTCTGGCGTTCCGCGCACAAGGCCTGGCGCACAAATCGGATGGATGAGCCCAGGGAGGAACCATGTGGGCCTTGATCATCACCGGCGCCATCTTCCTCGTGGTCGTCGGCTTGCTCGCGCTGTCCGGGCGCACGGACAAGACTGATGACTGGGGAACTGGCGGGTTTGGCAGCGGCGGCGGAGGCTGAAATCTCCATCCGATCATTGCCGCTGTTCGCGTGATCGGCACCCGCGTCAATCCGCCGCCCATCGACTCTCGTGACCAGGCTGTCCGGCCGGCTTTCCCCTGGAGGAGCTTGAAGCGCAACCGGGACCGCACGTTTCAGTGTTGCGACCGGCCGTGACAAGGATCGAGGTGAGGTACCGCGTGGCCCGGACGGCACGCGGAATGATGCTGTGCCGCTTGGGACGGTCGAGTAGGCACCTTCAGTCTCCACTCGAGTGGTCAGGCTCAGTGGGGCCGTGGTGTCGGTTGGCTTTGGCGCCGGGCGGTAGCACACTTCAGCTCATGAAGGCTCCCGCGAGCTTCGCCGATCAACTAGCTGAGGCTGCGCGCTCGATGCAGGGATGGTCGAGCACTCAACTGACGCTCGAGAAGGTCGTACTGGTCGCACGCGAGATCATCCAGGGGTGCGACCTTGTCGGGATCTCGATCGTCCACAAGAACGGCATTGACACCCCGGTGGGAAGCGACGAGACGCTGAACCGAATCGACGAACTCCAGTTCGTATTCAAGGAAGGGCCATGTTTCGACGCGCTTCGCATGCACGAGGTCGTTCACAGCCGTGACCTGGCCGATGACAACCGCTGGCCCAGATGGGGGCCACTGGTCGCGAAGGAGGCCGGTGTCGTCTCCATCGTGAGCTACCGGCTCTACACGACCCAGGACACCCTCGGCGCAATGAACCTGTACTCCTTCAAGCCCGATGCGTTCGACGCTGACGACATCAACAACGGACAAGCGCTCGCCGCCCACGTGGGCGTGGCGTTGGCGGCTTCGCAGAACGCTGAGAACCTGGAACTGGCGATCAGCAATCGCACCATGATAGGCCGGGCCGAGGGCATCTTGATGGAACGTTTTGGCATGCCACCCGATCAGGCATTCGCTGTTCTCCGCCGCGTGTCACAGCGCCGCAATGTGAAACTGAACCGCGTGGCCGAAGAACTGGTGCGCACCCGTGAAACGCCGAGATAGGCGTCACCACAAGCCGGCACCTCGAGACGGGCTGAGCACTCGCAACTGCGGATCTTGCCGTCGGCGGTCGCCGTCTTCTGGCGTCCTGGGCGGCTACCACAGCCGGCGGTTGGTCGCTACTGCGCCCGCGGCAGTGACGTTCAGTACCTTGCCTCAGCTCTGGCCACGATGTGGGCTGGACGCATCATGATGCATCCCGGTTGAGGTGACGGACGTCGACGCTTCGAAGAGGGGTTCATGAGGTCGTTTGTCAGCAGCTTCGCACCCGGGCTCGGCCGCGTTGGTACGCGGGACCTCCTGGCGGACGAGGGGCAGCAACGCGGGGCCCGTTCCAGGAAGGCCGGGGTTCCTCCGTGTCATCGGGTAGGTCCTCGACGCAGCGTGGCCAGCCGCCACCTCGGGGTGGGGTGGTGCAGGGACGCGTTCTGCGTGAGTCGCGCCCCTGCACTCCCCCGGTTCCCGCGCTCGGCCCGAGCGCGGAGTCTCACGTGCCGGTTCTGGACGGGCCGGCCGCCGAGGAGTAGTGCCTGACCGGGATCGTCGTCACGCGGAAGCGCCCCGAGCCACCGAGATCAACGGCCGCTGTCGGATCTCGGTCTGCGGATCGCCTTCGCAGATCTCGCGCAGCAGCGTGAGGACGATGGTGCGCACCGGGTGTGGGACCTCCGCGCCCAACGGGCCAGCACCTCGAATGACTGATCGATTCGACCCCCCATGGGCCAGCATCATCCGCCCTTGGCGTGGTCGATGACCGTGGCGTTGACATCGGTTCAAGCGACCGGAGGTCCGACCGCTCGGTGGCCGTGGCATCGTCGGCGGCTCGCTCGCGCTGTCGCGCATCGAACTCACGGTCTGCAGGCCGGGGGGCCCTGGGAGACGTGGGTCGGGGGTCATGCCCAAACCTCTCGAGGAGAGCCATCGCGGCGTACCACATCTGCCGCGGGCTGCGCTCCCAACCACCTGGAAGCAAACCTAGCCGACGAACGCGAACCAGTCCAAGGTCATGGGAAGGCGGGAGGTTGCTGGAAGGGTGCGCAGGCTGGCGCGCTGTGCGCGAGCTCGCAGGTTCGACGATCAAGGTTCGCCTACTGGCCTCGCGGGAGAGTCCGAGCGATCCAGCGGCGCTACGGCAAGGGGCACGGTCATTCCGCCGCGAGCCGGGGCCTGGTCCACCGATGCCCGCTCCTCGAGATCGGAGGCGCATGCCCCGGGATCGGGAACGTCACGGCAGATGGCCCACCAACTGTCGCACGTGATTCTGGGGGGCCGCTGTCAGCACGTCCCCGCCGATGTGCCCGCGCTCGATTCGGCTGCGCCGCGTCGAGTACGAAGTTGCCCGCCATGTTGCGGGTTAGCCACACGACGCACCGCCAGAAGACGAACCTCCGTGGGGAGCCGTCGGGCATCGCCGGCAACTCGAGCGGCGTCCAGGGGATCCCCTCGCCCCGGTGCCGCGCGATCACCCACTCGGCGAAGCTGTTGCGCAGCACAACGTCCTGCGCGGCGGCGGAGGTCACGGCGCCCGGCCACACCATGCCGCCTCCCAGTGCCTGGGCGGGCGCCGGCAGCACGAGATCGGGATACCCGGGCCGGTCGATCGCGTAGATGAAGCCGCCGCGGGCGTGAGCGCCTCGTCCTGGTCGTGGTGGTCGTCGTTGGTGCCCATGGGGTTGGTGCCCAGTTGGGTCCACACCCCTCCGACGCGCTGCCACAGCGAGTCCCGCCGTGTGCGGGTGATGTCGTACTCCAGCCCGGCCCGGTGCCCCTCGATGCGGAACCGGAGCTCCATGCCGTTGACCGCGCGGGCGCCCGGGCCGACGCCGAGGTCGACCGGGCAGATGGCACAGGTGTTGTCGGCGTCGCTGGTGCCGCTGTTGCGGAAGCGGATCTGGGTCACCCGCGGCATCGCTACTGCCTGCTCGCGTCATCACCCGTCGGCGCCCCAGTGGCCGTCGCGACGCGGGGGCGGCCGTCGGCGCCCCAGACCTGCCACGTCTTGTGCGCGACGCGGTAGCCAGTGGCCAGGTCGACCTTTGAGAGGCTTCCTGCCACGGGGACCCGCCACGACCACGTCTTCCCGGGCCGGGCGCCGATCACCTGGAGACCGAACGCCGCGCCCCGCAGGTGCACCCGACTCTCCCGCTGTACGTCGGACTGGCCGCTGACGTAGTCGGACCCGTAGTGGCCGCCCTCGAGGAAGCTGAGCGCGTTGGCGAGCACCCAGCCGCGGTAGCCGGGCACCGTCGCCAGGCCCCGCTCGGTCAGCTGCTGCTCGAGGTCGCGGAGCTGGTCGGCCAGCAGCTCGCGGCAGACCGCGACACCGACCGAGAGCCGCCGCGGTCCTCGGGTTCGGACCCCTCGACGTCCTCGCGCCGCCCGCGCCCCGTCGTTGCGCCGAGCGAGCCCTGGCTCGACATCGCCGTCATCGTCGCCGTGACGAAGGAGTGGTACCAGTCACCGGGGTCGTCTGTCCCGAAGTCCTCTTAGGAGAAAAGCAGGCCGCGACGCCTATTCGAGGTGCCCTGTCCGTCGATGAGCGAGACATGCGCGATGCGTACACCCCCCACTGCCTCGGGATCGGGGATGGCCACACTGACTTGGCGGCATCCAGACCCGCATCCGAGGCCGAGGCCGAGGGGAGGGAAGTCAATCTCCGCACCTTCGACTTCGGCCAGCGTTGCCGCCACGACATCGCGATTGATCTGCGCCATCAACTCTCGCTGGTGGCGCTTGGCAGCGTTGATGGCTTTGACGCCGGCCATGATCGACTTGAGGTCTTCTCGAGCACTTGTGACGGCCTCCATCATCACGACAATGGCCGTGGCTTCGATGTCACCCTGCATGCCGAGGAGCTGCGTCCAGGCCCCGGTTTCCGCGGACGCGCCTTCACCCTCATCGGCGCGATGCCTGCCCCTCATGGCTCAACCTCAGCCTGACACATCGAACTAGGTCAACAGCCATCGCTTCAGTGCACGAGCACGGACTACGCAACTCCGCCGCTTGCCGCCGCGCGAACAGACGCAGCGTGGCTCCTCGGGAAGTCCGTCAACACCTCGGTGGCTCCCATACCTACTCCACCGCTACTAAGCGCACACTGTCGATGGCCGGCCCGGCGTTGCCGGGTGTCAAGCTGCGGAACCCGAGATGGGTCCCAGCCGCGGTGGATTCCACGAGGAAGGTGACGCGACGCCACGTCGACTGGACGTTCACATCTACCTTGCGCACACCGATCCGCTCAAGGTCCCAGCGCACCGCGAGCCGGCTCCGCGCGGGCGGCCCGTTAGGGTCACCCCACAGCAGGAACGACAGCCGGTATGACGTGTTGGCGTCGGTTGAGACGAACTGCGAGACCCAGCCCCGCCGGAAGCCGTTCACGCCCAGCGACTGATTGCCACGACCCGCGGGCCAGTCAGTGCTCACCAGGTCCACGGAGTGCCGGACGACCCACCATCCGGGAATGCGTCGCTCGCCGTCGGCGAAGAACGCCACCCAGGGCCGCGTAATCGTCGGGGCCTCGAATCCCCCGTTGCGGATCAGATTCTGAGTGGCGACGGGGGCAGCTGCTGGCGCCTCAGCAGCAGACGTGCTGCCCGCCGTGCCAACCGCGACCAGTCCGACACTGCACACCATCAGAATGAACGATGAACGCAGTCCCATGGCGACTCCTAGTGTGACCGTCCTCCATATTGCACCCGACGGGGCGGCTGCAACAGTGGCGCCCGCCCGAACCGGACATCGCCGACTCAGAGAAGTTCGAGTGTCCCTCTCCGCCGCTTGTTCATGGCTGCCGTTGCCGTGCTCGCTGGGAGCCTCAGAGCTTTGCTTCAGCAGCGTCGATGTTCCGACTGGGCCACCCGGCCGCTCCGGGACGGATCCCCCCGATGGCTCAGGCGCCACGCGCCCCAACAGTGGATCGTGAGAGTTGCTCGCGCACGCCGTCATGAGGGGGATCCGATGAAGACACCCACCGCTGTGATGCTGGCCGCAGGTGGTCTGCTGGTCGCAGGGGCCGCTTCTGCCACAACGATCGGGCCGTCGGCTGCTGACACCGGTGCGGCACCCGCCAACCGCGGGGTCCACGGGCGGGCCACCGGCGTGGACCCGACCGCCTACCCTCAGAACGGGATGCTTGTCTACACCAAGCAGAACAACCGCGACCTCGATATCTACACCGTCCGGCCCGACGGAATCCAACGCACACAGCTCACGTTCGGGGGAAGGGCCAGTCGTCCGGCTTGGTCTCCGGACGGGAGCCAGATCGCCTACGTCCGCGATACCCGTCAGGGCTCCCAGATCAAGGTCATGGACCCCGATGGCCAGAATAAGCGGACGGTGATCACCGTGCTCGGGTACCCGGCCTCCTTGGAGTGGTCACCCGACGGTCTGTGGCTGGCCTACAGCGGCCCTTCGGAGACCGACGGGTGGGAGGCGGACATCTTCCAAGTGGAGGTCGCTTCCGGTGCCGCGCAGACACTGTTCGGAACCGAGGGCTACGAGGAGGCCCCGGTCTGGTCGCCGAACGGGAAGAAGCTGCTCTACATGTCGTGGGACCTGAACTTCCATGGGTCCCGGGTGTTCATGCTCGACACCGACGCGGCGACCACGACCGAGTTCGCGTTGGGCGTCAAGCACGCCGGATGGGCGACCTGGACGCCAGATGGCGCCCAGGTCGTGTACGAGACCTACAGCGACTTTGAGCAAGGCACCGACTTCTACGGGTTCGACCTGGTAGCGCAGGACGCCGACGGTACCCACGCCCACGTCCTCGAAGACGGCCCCTCCGACGAGCGGGAAGCCACCTTCCGGCCACAAGGAGACCGGCTCTGTTTCAGCCGCGGCGATTCCAACTTCTACCGTGACCCCTCCTACTGGTACGGCCTGAGCACCATCGCGCCGGACGGGACCGGCTACGTGCGACTGACCCGCACCGGGGAACACGAGCCGGTGTGGTCCCCCGACGGCCGGTTCATAGCAGCGATCAGAACCCAATACTCGCGCGGCGGCAACCACCAGAAGGGGTTGTGGGTGCTGCGCGCCAACGGCAGCCACCTTCACCAGATCGTGCCCGGCCAGGTCTGGGACATCGACTGGCAACCAGTCCCCGACCCACAACCACCGGCACGAAGCACCCACCGGTGACCTGACCGCGACCAAGGCGCCACCGGACCTCCGGCGACTGCCAAAGGAACCGGCTGTGAACCGACCGCCGCTGCTACACCCGCGCCGCTGCGGTGAACCGGTCACACCGCTGGTCGTGTGGTTCAAACCCGCGTCCTTCCGCCGCGAGCCGGAACGCACCAGTCTGGCGAGGAAGGACGTCGCCTCGTCACCGCGCGAACTGCTCCGGTGGTGGATGCGGGCTGGGGATCGTCGGTGAGGGCGTGGATGATGCGGCCGATCTCCGGGTGCGCGGTTCGGAGTCCTCCTTCTCGTCCTGCTCGACGGCCAGCGCCGGCTACGGCGTTGTCCTGCTCGAGGCATCATGACGTGGCTGGCGATCCTGACTACGCTGAGACGACGCACCTCTCGAGTGACTGGGGGCCACAGTGACTGACCCGCTCATCGGCGCAGTGGCAAAGGCGGCAGGAGCCGTAGCAGACAGCGGGCCCCAATCGGCCAGCGGAATACTCACTCGAGCCCTCGGACAGGCGGCCGACGAGGTGGGCGCAACTCTGGGTCGGTACACCCCACGCCAGCTCGACAACATCGCTGCGGTGACCGTTGCGGCCTCGGCGAAGTTCGGTCGGTCTCCGGAAGGGCAGACCTCGATGCGCGCAGCGATGCGAGTCGCAGAGGAAGCCGCCTTCGCAGAGAACGAAGCCCTGACGGAGTACCTGAGCGGAATCCTTGCATCCGCAAAATCTCCCGACGGATCGGACGACCGAGCTGTCGGTTGGTCTGCCCTGGTGGCCCGGCTGTCATCCGATCAACTGCGGATGCACTTCCTCTTGTATGCGACCCTCAGGCAACACCTGCTGGGGAGGCACGAGGACACAACAGACAGCATCTGCGCGGAATCCTGCTTCGTCTCGTACGTCGCTCTGTACAAGGCGATGGAATGGCCTCGTGGGGAAGGCCCGAGGTTCCTTGACGCGCTGTACGGGCTGAACGGCGAGGACCTTGTCGGTGCCCAATGGGCGTACGGACCCGCGGAATCCCTGGAGTCCCGCTTCAAGTTGACCTTCCCGGACGGCGGCGTGGTGTTCCAAGCGAGCCGCGCAGGGCTTGGGTTGTGGCTCTGGGGAACGGGCTACGGTGCGCGGCGTGTGACCGACGCCCTGGACCCCGAGCTCGAGATGCGACCAGCGGTCCTCCACGTATCCCTCGATACCCAGCAGACCAAGCTCCTCTCCGGACTTCATCCTGCGGCCTCTTCCTGATGGCCGTCCGGCCATGATCGGGTCCAGAACCACTCAATCGGACCTGTCGCCGCCCATGCACGGGGCGCGTTCCGCCCGAGCTCAGCTGCGGAAGTCGAGGACCCGGTCCGGGAGGGCCATGCCGTCGCGAGGTCGATGCCGTGAACGGCGCAGGTGATCGCGCAACCGGACGTCGAAGGACGCCTGCGAGGTCGTCTGGGACCCCGATGTGGAACTCGGGCGTGCGCCTGGGCGTCCTATCCCCATGCACGCAGGTGGAGTACTCGTCCTTGCCGTTGCCGCGTCGTTACTCGCCGGTTGCGGCGACCAGGGGCCTGGGAGGACCCGAGACCACTCGGGCATCGCCGGCAGGGTCCATCTTGGGCCGCAGTGCCCCGTCGAGACCGAGCACGACCCCTGCGCTGACGAGCCGGCGGCGGGCTCGGAGGTCACGGTTGCCGAGCAGCTGGCCGACGACTCGTACGGAGCCGGAGACGTGGTCGCGCGAACCACGACCGCGGCTGACGGCAGCTTCCGCGTCCCCGTGGCACCGGGTAGCTACGTCGTCACGGCCAACGCCGGCATGTCGTGCGAGCTGATAGACGCACGGGTTGTCGCCGGCACCTATTCGAAGGTCGATCTCGCCTGCGACACAGGGATCCGTTGACCGTCAGGTGGGTGGCACCGGCCCCCGGACTCGTGCGGCGGGACACCAGGACCGGCTCCGTCCACGGATGCGGAACCGGCCAGTTGTTCCTGTAGAGCACACTCTCGCGAGTACGTCACACCGCCACGGATGTGGAGGTTGTGATTCATCCCGGGCGTGGCCGTCGGACATGGGCCGTGGAGCTGAGTACGTCGCGACCGTGTGCCCGGCCCTCGCCATCACGCCCCGGTCATTCTCCGTTGTCGCGACGCCGCAGTGATCGTCGTCGATGCGTGGTCGACGAGGTCGACGCCCTGGCTCCGTAACCCAGGTCCTTCTCCTTGCCGGGCGCCGACTCCAGCAGGGTCTGTGCCCGCCTGTCGAGAAGGCCCGAGAGGAGTTGCTGCGCGTACCCAAAGATCAAGGCGTAAGCGAGGATCTGGCCTTGGCTGTCGAGCTCGCTGAGACCGGGGACGAAGTCCCCCTGGAGCGCGATCAGTCCACCGAGAGCCGTGAGGGCACCGAGGGGGAGCTTCAGGATCGCCAGGGAGAGCGGCACGTCGTACGGCGTCGAGGTGCCCGAGAGACCCCGGATCGAGATCGCCGCCGAGAATGCCCCGCCCAGCACCCCGAGCAGGAGCACGACAACTATGTCGTGCTTGTTCATGGGCCCCTCGACGGTAGGGGTCTGCGCATTCCAGGGGTACTCGCCCGTGGGGCACACCCAGGTGGCCGGTTTGCCCTCCGCGTTCGGAGGCGTGAAGCACAGCGGGATCGTAGAGGGGTTCACCCACACGTAGGCCGCGGTCACGACCAGCAACACAGTGATGACCAGGGACGAGACGATGATGACGTTGCGGAAGCTCCGCAGCTGCGTGTGATCCCGGTCCGCCACCGAGTGCCCGATCTCGATCACCTTGGTGAGTGCGGCCCGGGCGCCCTCGAGGGATGATTTCTCGGGGTCGGCATCAGCCAGTTGCAGCGCGGCGTCCCGGCGAGGGTCGTCACGCAGCAGCCCGGATTCGATCCGGGCTACCGCCTCCGGCACCTCAGCGCGGATCTCGTTCCAGTCGTAGAGCCTCGCGATCAGAGCCTCGGCCCCGTGCAGGTTCTGGTAAGCAGCTTCGATGTGGCGACCACCCCACCAATTGACGATCCGCCAGGGCTCGGGGTGCTCGCGACGAGCGGCAGCGCGAGCTCTCGCGAGAAGCTCCTGAACGCGCCGGTCGACAGCGTCCTCGGCGGCGAGCCGGCGGTGCAGGTCGCGTCGCCGCGTCTGCCCCGCGCGCCGCCTGCGCGCCTCCCGTTCGCGCACGACGTCGCGGGCTCCACGGAGAGCAGCCAGCCGAGCCTCCAGCAGCTGCACGTTGACTTCGACGTGTTGCACCCAGCCGCGCCTCCCGGGTCGGGTGCTGCGTCGGGTGCGCCTTCCCCTCCCGTCCCGGGGGCCGTCCTGGCCGTCGGGACCTGCTTCGGCGGCGATGAGCTCGTGGGTCACGTCTTCGCCTCCCCGAGCAGGACTGCTCATGACGATCCGCTCGCAGCGGCTACGTCGCAATGAAACGCCTGCACTACTTGCGAGCCTGGAGTTGAGAGCCCGAGAGGCTCATCTCTTCTTGGTTGCAGCCTTCTTCGCGGGCTTCGCGCTCTCGCCGAGCTGGTCGAGGTCTTGGGGTGTCGGTGCTCCTTGGCCACCGGGCTCGGTGCCGGTGGCTGCTGCGGCGAGCTGGTCGAGGCCCTGGGGTGTCGGCGCTCCCTGGTCACCGCCCTGGGTACCGGCGGCCGCTGCGGCGAGCTGGTCGAGGTCCTGGGGTACCGGCCCCACCCCCTCGGTCGCCGACGTGTCAGCGCCCGCGGCGTGACCCCCGGTCATGATGGTGATGGCAACCTCGGGCTGTGCGCTCATTCCGATCGCCTCCGTCCGTCTGTGGTTGTCATGGTCAGATCATGTAGGCGGTCGTGATCAAACCGGATGCGTCGATGTCGACGTGAACCTTCCGGCCGTTCGCGGAGGCCGTGTTCAGCAGCACGGTGAGGTTGGTGCAACCGTCGGGCGCGCCCTCCTTGATCCGCTTCCAGCCCGTGCCGCCGTCGAGGGCGGCCCACGACCACTGCGAGCCGCTGTGGATGAACGTCGATACGACTGTCTTGTTGTACTCCCACGTCATGGTTGTCTCCTTCTGGCGAGAAGTGGCCGCGGTGCCTCAGACCGTGTACATGGTGTAGATCAGCTGGCCGTCGACGTCGGCGTGGACGAGCCGCCCGTTCGCCATGGCCTCGCACAGCGCAGTGAACACGTTGGTGACTCCGTCGGCCGAACCGCTCTGGATCCGACGCCATCCCAAGCCCTCGATGTTTGCCCAGGCCCACTGCGCGCCGGCGTAGGTGAAGGTCGAGAGAACCTTGCGGTTGTAGACCCAGCCCCGGGCGGCGACGCCCCCGACGTTGATGTCAGCGGTGATGTTGTCGCCGGCCCTCGCGATGTTGGTGACCGAGATGTTCGACGCCGCGCCGCCGTAGCTCTTGCTGTTGGGCGTGGTCGAGTCGCTGAAGGCGTTGTTCGTGCTCGTCGGATAAGGATCGGTGGCGTCACCTCGGTTGGCGTTGAGGTTCAGATCGCGTCGGCCGTCGGCCTGCTCGATGTCGACGAGGTAGTGGTTCTCGTCGGTGTTGTTGTTCTTGCTGTCGTCCACGTGCTCGATGAGCAGGCCCTCACCCGGCATCGCGCTGTCGAAGAGGGTCTGCTGGCGGTTGCTGACCAGGAAGTACTCGCTGCTCGACGCCGAGCCGATGGGCAGCTTGTAGGCCACGGGATTGGTTGCGTACGGCGGGACCGTCACGCTGGCGGCTTGGTTCCACAGCACGGTCGGGTTGACCCACCCCGCGCGTGCCTTGCACCAGGCCGTCGGGTGGGCCGGGGTGTCGCCGCCACCGTTCCAGCTGCCACCTGCCATCAGGTCCCACCGAGCGGTGCCGGCCGACGAGTAGTCGGTGTCGTACAGGTCCGGCCAGCCCATCAGCAGGTGGCCGAGCTCGTGGGCCATCACACCCACACGGCCGTTCTCCGGAGCCATGAAGTAGGTGGAGATCGTCTTGCTGTCGCGAGTCTGCGGCGTGATCCCCCACTTGTGGGACCAGATGTCGTTGACGTTGCCCGACTGCTCCCCGCCGATGCCGGCGCAGATGAGCACCAGCGCCTCCACGGTGCCGTCGCCGTCGTTGTCGTAGCCCGAGAAGCTGACGTGGGGGTCGGCCAGGGCGAGAACGTCCTCCACGAGCCGCTGGGCATTCTGCGGGTAGGAGCCGAAGCCGTAGTTGCCGTTCGTGTAGTACGACTTGGGGTGCGGGGCCCGATACCACCCGGCCGTCGGACCGCCGGTCCCGCTGACCTCGCCTGTGAGGTCGAGCTTGCCGTAGGACGCTTCACGGTAGAAGTCCCGCATACTGCCCGTGGCGTAGGTGCCGGTGGAGAACAGCAGGTCGCTGAAGTGGGCCTGGGTCTGGGTGGCCGGCGCGTCGGAGAAGTCGACGAGCAGCACGATCGCCCGGCGCGTCCCGACGACCGGCGCGACATCGGGCTTGGCGTCGACGAAGGTGTTCGGTCGAGTCCGCGCCGGCCTGCCCGTGATCAGGGCGAACTCTCGCGGACCCAGTGCGTCCTCTCCTGCCTCGTCGAGTTCTCGCCCTTCTTCGAAGAGTGCCTTGGCTGCGAGGATGCGCTGCTCGAGCTCTGGCGCGGGCGGCATGACGCAGTGGACATCGCTGCCGGCGTCGCCCCCGGAATGGGAAGTGTGTGGGTGCGCCACGGCGGTCCCCCATCTGATGCTGGATGACTGGTCGTGTGTCGGCCAGCCCGACTTGCACATACTCGTGGGAAGAGCGTCACCGCACCGTCACGGTTGCTGGCGCATTCCTGGGCATCCGAGGAGGGTTGGGTCCATGAACGTCATGGCGGCACCGAACCGCAGCGTCATCACGGCTCGCACCGAACTCGTCGAGGGCGTCGAGGGCCAGCCGAAGTGGTATCTCACCGTCGAGGTGCTGGGGGCCGAAGCGGTCGAGGGCGGCCTCTTCGTCCGTGCTGGAGAAACGGCGCGGGTCTTCGTCGTCGGCGAGAGGCCCCCGATCCATGTCGGAGACGAATTCCGTGGCCAGGTGGAGTACATCGGCGGACCCGCCGGGGGCGAGCTGCAGCTGCTCGCGCTCGACGAGGTGCGGCCCGGGCATCACGACTCCTAGCAGCAATGGCGCCGAGGTCAGCAGGCCGCGGTCCAAGCCCTTCACACCACCGCTTGCGGAGACTTGGACCTGCGGGCTTCACAGGTGGTTGCACATGTCGTCGAGGTCCCGCTTGCGTTGTTCGATGAGGTCCTCAGCCAAGAGCTCCAGCGCCCGGATGTTGGTGCGAGAGGTGTCGTCCATGTCGTCGTTGCCGCTGCTGAGCGTGACCTGGTACCGGAAGTACCCCGAGACCCGGGTCTTCGTGTCCCTGCAAAGGTCCTCGAGCTGGTAGTCGACGGTGTCGCTGACCCCGTCGAAGACGACGCCGAGGATCGGTTGCGCCCACTTGGCAGGGCCCCAGTTCCGTGCCTGGTCACAGGGGATGCTTCGGGTCAGCTGTCCTGTCCCCAGTGAGACGACGAGGAGGTCAGCTTCCTCGGGCCAGATCGACCGCGCCTCTGCGTAGGCGCACATGGCCGGGTTGTTCGCGCAGACGCCTCCATCGACGAGCGCGAAGTAGTCGTCGCTCGACTCGCTGCTCAGCTTCGCGGGTTCGAAGTACGTCGGGGCGGCTGAGGTGGCGCGGGCAGCCTGCCACATCGGCCAGTCGAAGTCCGCAGCCTCCCGGGCACGGCGACGCTGGTGGGCACGAGCCGTTGTCAACGGGAACGTCTGCTCGAGGCGCCCAACGCCCGCGCGTGCCGCGACACGTGCGCCCATCTCGTCACGAGGGGCAATAGGATGGCGTCCATGCTCCTCGCGGAGGACCTCCTGCTCCTCCTGACCGATGACGAGACCGGAAAGCTCGCAGCGTCAGGCACCGAGGTGGACGTGGCGCTCGGCGGCGCCCTGCTGGTCGAGCTCGCACTGAAGGGCCGCGTCGACGTCGCGGGCGCCAACGACCGTGTGCGTGAGGGTCGCCTGGTAGTCAGGAATCCCGACCCCACTGGTGACGGTGAGCTGGACGAGGCCCTGACCCTCGTCGTGGAGAGGGAAGGAAAGAAGCCCCAGAGTGTCGTGACCCGCCTCGGGAAGAGAGCAAGGGTCCGGCTCTACCAGCGGCTCGTCGAGAGGGGTGTCCTTCGCGTCGAAGCGGACCGGATCCTCGGCATCTTCCCGACGCATCGATGGCCCTCGAACGATGCCGCCCACGAGTCGTCGGTCCGGACGGCACTCCTCACGGCACTTCGCGAGGGCGCAGCTGCAGAGGCGAGAACGGGTGCACTCATCTCCCTGCTGCACGCGCTGAACGCCGTGCACAAGACAGTGGCCCCAGACTCCCTCGGACTCTCCGAGACAGAACTCGAGGCGAGCGCCAAGCGGATCGCCGAGGGCGACTGGGCAGCGAAGGCCGTCCGACAGGCAATCGACAGCATCAACGCCGCCGTGATCGCAGCCACGTCCTCAGCAGTGATTGTCGGAGGTGGCGGCGGCTCGAGCTAGCTAGCCGCGTGGCGCGGTTGGCTCCGTTCGGTCCACGACGCACGCATCCTGGCGGCCACCACCGACGTCTTGCCGCCGCCTGTCCCCACTGCTCCATCGTCACCTGCCGTGGCCAGCGGCACTGCAAGGTGCTGGATTGTCCAACCATGGTTGCGGTTCGCCGGACACTTCGAGCGAGCATCCACGCGCGTCACTCCGCCGCGAGTTCCCCTCCGAGCTCGTTGGCTGAGGATCGGTCCGTCTGGGTCCTCACGGGGTTGTGTTCTCGCGCTGGGGGTGGGTCAGCTCGTCGAGCAGCTCGCCGAACTTGGCGACGTACTCGTCGACGTCTGCTTCGTCGTGGGCCACCGAGACGGTCGGGCCGAGCCACCACCCGGACTCCCACACCCCGCGGTTGACCATCCACAGACGCATCAGTGCGCGCAGGTCCGGGTCGTCGTTGACGCGTGCCTCGGCGCCGTTGCGGGCCGGGACCGGGGCGAAGCCGTAGTAGGCGTGCGTGCCCATCTGGGCAACGTTCCACGGCAGGGAGGACGCGGCGACTGCCTCCCGCACGCCGTCCGCCATCCGCGTGCCCAGCTCGCGGGCGCGGTCGAAGGCCTGCGGCGTCAGCACCTCGGTCAGGGCCGCGCGGCCGGCGGCCATCGCGAGGGCGTTCGCAAACAGGGTGCCGCCGGTCGCGATCTCGGCGAAGGCATCCCCCATGGCCAGCTGGTGCCCCCCGGCGGGCAGGGATCGCGCGGCGACCTCCTCGGTCATCCCGTAGGCGCCCAGGGGCACTCCGGCCGCGATCGCCTTGCCCACCGTCAGGAAGTCCGTCGCCAGACCGAACTCACCGGCCATTCCGCCGTAGGCGCCGACCAACGAGTGCGTCTCGTCCAGGGCCAGGAACGTCCCGGCGGCACGGGTGAGCTCGCGCAGGGCCGCGTGGAAGCCGGGCGCGGGCTCAATGATCCCGACATTCGTCATCACCGGCTCGGTGAGGACCAGGGCGACGTCACGCGGGGCGAGCGCGGCCTCGAGTCCGGCTACGTCGTTGAACTGGACCAACCTCGCCTGACCGGTCACCGAGCCGGGCAGGCCCTGCAGCTCGGGGACCGTCCGGTCGCCCTCCAGCACGACCAGGGTGGGGTCTCCGTGGCCGTGGTACTTGCCGTCGAACATCAGCACCACCTCGCGGCCCGTGAGCTGACGCGCGATCCGGATCACCTCGGTGTTCGCCTGTGTTGCCGACAGCGTGAACTGCCACTGGGGCAGGCGATAGCGCTCGGCCAGGTGCTCGGCCACCACGATCGCGTCCTCCCCCGGCAGCAGGAAGTGGTTGCCCTCCGCCATCCGTCGACCGACCGCCTCGACCACCGGCACAGGCGCGTGCCCGCAGAACCCGCTCATGTCCCCCAGGTACATGTCGAGGTACTCGTGCCCGTCGACGTCGCGAAACCTGGAGCCGGCCCCGGTCTCGGCGAACACGGGCGGATACTCGTACAGGCTCTCCATCCACGACATCGGGACCCCGCGCGGCATGCTTGCCTTCGCCCGCTCGCGCAGGCTGGCCGAGCGGGCGTGACCGGCCGCGAACCGCGCCAGCTCACGCGCCTGCATCGCCGCAACGCGTTCACTTCGGACCCCAGTCCGGGTCTGCATGCGACGGATACTGGCACCAGGCCGCACCACTCGCAACGGGTCGACGCACGACTGCGGGTGATGAACGGCTTGCCCTCAGGCAGGTCACCTCCTCGACCATGCGTCCTCGAACTGCCCAGATGCCGAGCCGACGCCTCCGCTTCTGTCATCGCGGGCCCGGATGCACTGGCTGCGCCATGATGGTTCACATGTCCTCCGAGCCGCCACTTCCGCCGACGCGGACCGAAGAGCATCCGAATGCGACGGCGTACCGCAGGGCCGCGGATGCGTTCCGTGCCGGCGACCTCGCCACCATCGGGTCGCTGGTGGACCCCGACGTGGTCTGGCACGTCCCGGGAGAGCACCCATGGGCCCGGG
Organism: Nocardioides taihuensis; assembly: GCF_042657275.1. Lineage (NCBI taxonomy): Bacteria > Bacillati > Actinomycetota > Actinomycetes > Propionibacteriales > Nocardioidaceae > Nocardioides > Nocardioides taihuensis. Next base: position 351,815 of record NZ_JBHSKD010000007.1, on the reverse strand, counting down.
ACTACCGAGGCCGAGAAGACGTCTCGCACTTCCTGGCCCGGCTCCCGGCGATCGGATTCTGGCTGCGGGAGCACGACGTGTTCGGTAATGACGTGCACGTGTGCGCCCTCAGCGAGATGGGAGCAAGCCGGCCAGGGATCGAGGTGAGTACTCGAGTCGTGAGCATCTTCGATTTTCGGGACGGACGCCAGGTCGAGCGTTGGCTCTATCCCGACGACGTGGCGGCCTGGAACGCGATCTTCAGCTGACACCCGCCCATCGCCTGTGGACGACCCACACGACACCAGGAGCCTCACTCCTACGCCGTGCCCGGGCCGCATCCGTCCTAGTGTTGCCCGCATGACGGACGCCCAGAAGTCCGCGGTCCCGGTGGCCGACGCCGCCGCGCGCGGGGCGCGTCGGAGGGAGCGCACCCGCGTGCTGCTGCTCGACGCGGGCGAGCACTTGCTGTCGCAGCACGCAACGGAGGAGATCAGGGTCGAGGACATCGCCGCGCAGGCGAGGGTCTCGCCCGCCTCGGTGTACGTGCACTTCGGGACCAAGGACGGGCTCCTGGCTGCCGTCACCGAGCGGGTACTGGCGGTGGCTACGGAGGCACTTCGGTCGGCGTACGCGGCCCAGGTGTCCCCGCTCGAGCGCTTCGCCGGTGTCGGCTCCGCCTACCTGCGGCTCCTCCTCGACCACCCGGCAGTGCTGAAGTACCTGACTGTCACCGGTGAACGTGGTCCTCGCACGCCCCTCGAGGGCGAGGTGGTCGCGCGCTTCAGCCAGCTGCGATGGGAGTTCGAGCAGAGCATCCGCGACGCGGTGGAGACCGGCGCGATCCGGCAGGTCGATCCGGAGCTGATGTCGTACTTCCTGTTCGGCGCGTGGAACGGAGTCGCCGCGCTGGCGCTGCGCCGCGACGCCCTGGTGATGTCGCCCGAGCGGGTCGAGCTGGCCGTGATCGAGGCCGGGCTGGTGCTTCTCGACGGCCTCATCCTGGATTCGCGTCCCGCCTGACGGGCGTCGCCCCTCGCGGTGCGGTCTGGAGTAGTTTAACTGGAGTCTGACTCCAGAACACCTCCCTGAAAGCGACCGCCATGACACAGACCGCGACGCCCCGGACGCCCGGGCTCGAGGGCGAGAACGAGACCTGGGACGCGGTTGTCGTGGGGGCCGGCCCGGGCGGCCTCACCTGCGGGGCGTACCTCGCGGCCAACGGCAAGAAGGTGCTGGTGCTCGAGGCCAACCAGGTGGTCGGCGGCAGCACCCAGGTCTTCCGCCGTGCCGGCAACAAGTTCGAGTTCGACGTCGGCACCCACTACGTCGGCGAGTGCGGCCCCGGTGGGCGGATGCAGACCGCGCTCTCCGGGCTGGCCCTGACCGAGCGCATCACGTGGCTGCGCCAGCGCCCTGAGGGCCACTGCCAGATCATGATCCCGGGTACGACGTTCCAGACGCCGACCGGCTGGGACACCTACCTCGACCGCCTGGTCGCGGCGTTCCCCGAGGAAGAGTCGGGACTTCGTCGCTGCGTCACGATCATGCGCACCATCGCTGCCGGCGAACGGCCGCTCCTGCGCCCGTTCGCACTGCTGCGCTGGGGGGTGCGGCCGATCACGACGCTGATGGCCGCGTGCGGCCTCAGCGCTGACGCCCAGGCGGTGATCCTCGCTGAGAACGGGGACTACACGTGGCCCCCGCACAGGACGCCTACCGCGATGCATGCCGGCTTCCTCCACCACTACCTCCAGGCAGGTGCGTACTACCCGCGGGGCGGCGGCCAGGTCATCGGCGCTCATCTCACCGACGTCATCTCGACGCACGGCGGCCAGGTCCGCACCAAGGCCAGGGTCGAGCAGATCCTGATCGAGGACGGGCGCGCCGTCGGCGTCCGCGTCCGCGGCGGCGAAGAGATCCGGTCCGAGGTCGTCGTCTCCGCAGCGGACTTCAAGAAGACCTGGGTGGAGCTGGTCGGCGACGAGCACCTGACCCGGAGGCTGCGGCGGAAGCTGAAGGATCTGGAGATGACGCTGCCGATGTTCGCGGTGTACGTCGCGCTCGACGTCGACCTGCGCGAACGAGACACCCCGCCGCTCGCCTGGGTCTGGCCGACCAACGACGTCGACGGCTACTACCGCGAGGTCTCCGCCGGTCGCTGCCCAGAGCGCATGCCGGTCGGCATCAGCTGCCCCACGGCCAAGGACCCCGAGGGGACGCACTCGGCACCGGCGGGCTACTCGACGCTCGAGCTCGTGAGCTGGGCGCCCAGGGAGCATGCGTTCTGGAACGTCAAGACCGGCCCCGCGGACGGTGGCAGCTACCGCCGCGACGAGCGCTACCTGCAGCTCAAGGAGGAGCTCACCCAGCGCGTGCTCGACACCGCCGAGCTGCTGATCCCGGACATCCGTGAGCGGATGGTCTTCTGCGAGGCGTCCACCCCGATCACCCAGGAGCGCTTCACCCTCAGCACCGACGGCACCTGCTACGGCATCGCCCCGCTGCTGAAGAACCTCGGCCCGTTCCGGCCGCGGGTCACCACCCACATCCCGGGCCTGTTCCTCGCCGGCGGCAGCACGGAGCACATGTTCGGCATCAACGCCACCATCTACGGCGGCATGGGCACGGCAGGCGCCGTGCTCGGCCGCGATCTCTTCCAGGAGGTCCGCGACGGCGCCGTCTTCGTGGACGAGGCACGCCTGACGCCGGTCACCCACGACTTCGACCCGCTCCTCGCATCGAAACCCAGCTCCGTCATCCGCCGCCCGGTGCGTCGCCGCCCCCGGGCTACTGCCTGACGAAACGAGCCCCGGCCCGGCCAACGAGGTGGCGTCATTCCGCCGTGAGTCGGACGGCCTGACATCGGCGTGGGCGGACGGCCCGTCAATCCTGCGAGCCGACCGAGTCCTCAGCCGACCACCTCGTGGAGGTGGACACCGTGGTCCGTGGCGATCAGCTCGGCTGCCTTCTCGCCGATCATGATGGCCGCAGCGTTGGTGTTGCCGCTGACGACGTTCGGCATGACGCTCGCATCGGCCACGCGCAGGGCGTCGATGCCGTGGACCCGCAGCCGCGGGTCCACGACGTCGCCGATCCGACAGGTCGACGTCTCGTGGTAGACGGTCAGCGCGTAGTGGCGGGCCAGGTCCTCCAGCAGCGCGTCGCTCGGTTCGGCGCCGGCGACGTGGCCGTGCGCCTGCGCGAGGTGCGGCGGGATGACTGCCTCGCCCAGGCCGCCGCCTGGCCAGGCCTTCGCGATCTCGAGGGCTCTGCGCATCACGGCGACCATGACCGCCACGTCGTGCGGGTCGTCGAAGTAGTTGAGCTCGATCCGCGGTGGGACCTGCGGGTCCGCGCTGGCCAGCCTGACCGAACCCTCGGAGTGGGGTTGCACGGGGTTGGGCAGCACCACGACCTGGCCGCGGGTCGGGTCCAGGAAGGACTCCGGGTCCTCGAAGAACGCAGCCGCCGGAAGCCGGAAGACGCCTTCCCAGATCGGCGGCGTGTAGCCGGTCGCGAGGAATCCGATCTGCCCGTCGTGGGTGTGCTCGTCGCCCAACCCGGTCGAGAAGAACGCGACAGCGTCGTAGAGGGAGGACGAGGCGAGGCCGCGCCCGGTGGTGAACCATTCGGCGATGCGGCGCTCCGCCTCGGCCTTGGCCGCGGCAAGAGGCTCGGGCAGGTCGTCGTCGTCCGCGGGGTCTGCCGGCAGCGGACCAGCGGGAGCCCGCAACGCGTCCGGCCCGAGGGACATCGCAACCTCGGTCATCGTCTCGCCGATGCCGTCGGCGGCAAACATCAAGGGCGTGTGCAGGTGGTCCTTGAGGTGCCGCCCGACGTCCGGAAGGTCGACGACGCAGGCCACCCCGGCGGCGGAGAGTTCTTCCCGGGGCCCGACCCCGGAGAGCAGCAGCAGGTGCGGCGACCCGATGGCGCCCGCGCACAACACCACCTCGGTGCCCGCGGCGACCGTCTCGGGGGTGCCGTGCTCCGTGCGGCAGGCCACCCCGGTGGCGCGAACCACCTCCCCGTCCGCCTCGAGCACGACCCGCTCGACGTGCGCGCCGGTGACCACGGTGAGGTTCTCCCGGTCCATCGCCGGCTCGAGGTAGGCGTGGAAGGTCGAGCTCCGCCTGCCGTCCTTGGTCGTCGTCTGGAAGAGCGAGGCCACTCCCTCGGGGCTGAGGCGGTCGCGACCGTTGTAGTCACCCTGCTTCATTCCCGTGGCGCCCGCGGCCTCGACGAACTGCGCCGAGGCAGGCAGGATCGGCTGGCGCACCGACACGCCCACCGGGCCGTCGTGCCCGTGCACGTCGGGGTCGGCGTGCAGCTCGGGGCTGTTCACGAATCCCTCGGCCTTCAGGAAGTAGGGCAGGACCTCCTGGTAGGACCAGCCGTCCGCGCCCCCGGCGGCCCACGAGTCGAAGTCGCCCGGGTGCCCCCGCACGTACGCCATGTAGTTCAGGCCGGAGGAGCCGCCGAGCATCTTCCCCCGCGGCACCATCATCTGGCCGCCGATCAGGCCCTTGCCGACCCCACCGGGGTCGCCGTTGTACATCCAGTCGGTCGCGGGGTCGTTCTGCAGGCTGGCGACCGCGGCGGGCACCAGCTCCGAGGGCGGCGGCGGCCCGCCGGCCTCGAGCAGGCACACCCGGACATCCGGGTCCTCGCTCAGCCTGGCGGCGACCACGGCACCCGCCGATCCCGCTCCCACGATCACGTAGTCGTATGTCGAGTCCATCGATCGCACCTCGTTGTGGCACCTCGCCGGACGGCGGGGACGGTCTCGCCACGCAACCACACTCACCAAGGCGAGACAAGGGAGCCAGCGACCCTGGTCATCCCAGTCGCCGCCATCAGGCGCAGTGCTACTCCGTGAAGCGTTCGGGCACGTCTGGGCGGGTGAAGTAGTCGCTGGCCTGCGACGACCACCATGCCTGGACGGTGCTCAGTCCCGTGGGTGGCTCCAGCGACCCGGCGCAGATCCAGATCGTTTCCGGTGACGCGTCGGCTCGCCAGAACAGGGACGCTCCACATGATCGGCAGAACCCGTACTCCGCACCGTCCACGGGGTGCCAGGTCAGCTGCAGCGTGGGGTCGTCCGTGGTCACGTCCGCGACAGCTGCGGGGGTTGCGGCCATGTAGTGGCCGGTGAATCGACGACAGCGCTGGCAGTAGCAGTTGACGACATCGTGCAGGCCGCCGGTGACGAGGTAGGTCACGGCACCGCACAGGCAGCCTCCCGTGCTCACCTGCTCCGGCGACATGCCGTGAGTGTGGCTCGTGCAACCCGCTGCGTCCATCGCCTCGTCGCCGGAGTCCCGGGGTTAGGGTGACGTCATGGGCAAGGAGTACGCGCTGGGCCCGTCGAGTGAGTTCCCCTCGGGCAAGGTGGTCGGCGCGGGACCGTATGCCGTCGGCAACAGCGACGGTCGGTACTTCGCGGTCAGCCGCAGATGTCGGCACCTCGGCGCCGACCTGGCGAACGGCAGCATCGACGCCGAGGGCTGCCTGGTCTGTCCCTGGCACCAGTCCGTGTACGACGTTCGCACCGGTCGGATGGTCCGTGGTCCGCAGGGGGTGTTCGCCAAGGTGCCGGGGCTTGGTGCGGCATTCAAGGCGCTCACCAAGGTCTTGCCGCTGGGTCGGGGCGAGGTGACCGAACGCGCCGGGGATCTCTACGTCCGCTGACTGTCAACGGCTACCGCCGCGGATGCCCTCCGCGGACGCCGCGCTGATCGCCGGACCGTCTGAAGTCGGAGACCGGGCAGCAGGGCGGGAACGCGGGCGGCGTAGGCGTCGTAGTCGGCGAACGTGCGCCGCAGGTCGCGTTCCTCGAACCTGACCCCGATGGCGATGTAGACGGTCATGGCGGTGGCGAACAGGACGTGCGAAGCACCCATGTGCGGGGTTGCCCAGAAGGCCAGCAGCAGCCCGGTCATCAGCGGGTGCCGGACGACGGCATGCAGTCCCCCGACCTCCAGACGGTTCGTCCTGACGGCATCGCGAGGCGTCGACCACCCGGCCTGGCGCAGCCCGGTGAGCTCGAGGTGGTCGACCGCGAACGTCGACGCGATCGCCAGGATCCAACCGAACATGCCCAACGACCAGACGACGACGCCGGCCGGCCCGTGGACCTGCCACACCTGGCCGCCCCAGGGTTGCCACAGCACCAGGATCACCAGCAGGCAGGCGTCGGTGGCCAGGACGTACGACGTGCGCTCGAGCGGCGCAGGGATGTGGCGGCGCGACCACGCCTTGACCTGAGGACGCGCCATGGCCGAGTGCTGCACGGCGAACAGCATCAGGAGCGTCAGGTCGACCGTCGCCGCGACCGCGGCGCTCGTACGCGGCGGACCGTCCACGGTTGGGGAGACGACGACGTCGGCCAGGAAGAGCACCGTCCACACCGTGACGGCGACGAAGCCGGCCCAGGCGACGGCCGAGATGAACAGGTAGCGGGATTGCCGGGACATGTCCCCATGCTCCGGCGACCGACGGACCCGGCGCAGCCGTAGAACTACCTCACTTGTTCGGCTCACGCGCGACGTACCAGGCGGCCACCTGGGCACGCGACCTGAACCCGAGGCGCAGCCGGATGCGTTCCACGTGCGACTCGGCCGACCGTTCGGTGATTCCGAGGCGCTCGGCGATCTCGCGGTTGGTGAGGCCGTCGGCCACCAACGCTGCGACCTCGGTCTGGCGTGGGGTGAGCCCGGTCGGCACGGCCCGCCGCAGCCGGGGGAGGCCCAGGAACCGCCGCACCTGGTCCACCACCGCGTCCGCATCCCCCATCGCCGGGAGGTGGGACCGGCCGTCCAGGGCGACGAGCTCCGCGCCGGGGATCGCACGGGCCAGCGTCCTGCTCTGCGCGGCCGGAACGGCACGGTCCCCGCGTCGGTGCAGCACCAGCGTCGGCGCGGCGATCCCGCCCAGCGCAGGGAGCACGTCCAGGTCGTAGGCGAGGCTCAGCAGGGCGAGCGCCGTGTCGGCAGACGACGCCGCCCGCTGGTACTGGGCCAGTGCGCGACGGGTCCCGGCATCCGTCTCGGGGGCAAACAGGTCGGTGAGCAGGTCGGAGCCCAGGCCCCAGTGCGTTGCGAGCAGCCCGAGCACGTGCCGTCGGCTGTCCTCGTCACCGATGGCGGCGCCGGTGGCCCAGCCGCCGTAGAGGACGAGCTTCGAGACCGTCTCGGGCCGTGCCGAGGCCCACTGTGCCGCCACCGGGGCTCCCAGCGACCAGCCGAACAGGTCGAAGCGGGTCGCGCCGAGGTCGTCGGTCACCGCACGGATCGTGGCCAGCTCCAGGGCCATGGTGCGTGGCCCCTCGTAGGGATCGGAGAGACCGCAGCCCGGGCGGTCGTAGCGCACCAGTGTCCGGCCGGACGACAGGGCCTCGTGGAACATCCGCTCGGCCGGGATCGACCAGCCGAGCTCGAGATGACTCAGCCAACCCGGCACTGCCACCAGCAACGGACCGCTGCCGGTCAGCGCGTAGGCGACCTTCCCGCCGTCCTCCAGGTGCGCGGTCCCCCAGCGCTGGTCACGCGAAGCCACGACACCAGTGAACACCCCGGGCCGCCCCGGAACTGCCCTGACCGCCACGCGGTGCGGGGCTCGTCCCGGACGACGGGCGCCAGCCTCATGACGCCTCGATCACCGCGATCGTGCACCGTGAGATGCACACGAGCTTGTCGTGGTCGTCGACGATCCGGACCTCCCAGACCTGGCTGCGACGGCCCAGCGACACCGGCCGGACGGTGCCGACGACCCAGCCGGAGGTGACGGGTCGGAGGTGGTTGGCGTTGATCTCCATGCCGACGCACACCTTGCCGGGCGCGACGACGAACGTGGCCGCGCAGCTGACCAACGTCTCGGCGAGCAGCACCGACGCGCCGCCGTGCAGGATCCCGAAGGGCTGGCGGGTACGGCCGTCGACCGGCATCCGACCGGCCAGGTAGTCAGCTCCGAGGTCGGTGAACTCGATGCCGAGGTGACCGATCGCGCTGTCCTTGCCGATCTCGTTGGCCTCGTCCAGGTCCGGTCTGCCGTGCCAGATCCCAGCGCTGCGCAGCGGTGCGTCTGAGGTGAGTGTCATGCACTCCATGGTTCCGGGTCCGGGGCACCGAATCAGCCGTGGAACTACCTCACTTTGCTCGGCCCCCATCAGTTCGACGCTTCCCGCTCGATCAGCGCCTTCAACATGGCGAGCTCCTTGCGCGCCTCGCGAGGGCTGAGTACTGCGAGCTCCACGACCTTGCCGACAGGACCCAGCCTGCGGCGCCAGTGCGTCGCGGCGCGAAGCTGCAGCTCGGTGCCGCCCGATCGCTCCTCCAGCCGTGACGTGAGCTCGAACTGCAGGCCGAAGTACGCATCCGTCCTCGTCACCAGCTCGCGTGGGACCTCCGCAGCCAGCACCGTCGTACGCGCGGCGAACGGGCCGCGCCTCGAGACGTACGTGGAGCCAGCCTCGCCCGGCGCACCCTGGACGTCACCGACGACCGGCTTCCCGGTCTGCCAGTCCGCAACACGAGCGGGATCGACGTAGGTGCCCCACACCTTCTCGGGTGCGGCATCGATCCACACCGAGTAGACAAACACGCCCATGCGAGCCGCCTTGGGACTGCTGATGCTCGAGCCGACGCCCGGAAGCCTACGGCGCTCGCGGCGAACTCCGCATCCACTGTGGGTGGTCCTGCTGGGGTCGGCTCACGAGCGGCCGATGTACGGCGACAAGGGGCCGCGTGCTCCACAGCGGCACGGAAGCGAATCTCGAGGACGTCTCCGAGGGCCGCTGCGCGACCTGTCAGGGCGAGGGATTCGTCTGAGGCACAACGCATCAAGCTCGCCACCGAGCTCCTGCTGCGCCGGCTCGTCGACGCTGGCAACACGGTGGCTCTGGTCGAGCACGACCTCGACGCGATCGCCACCGCCGACTGGGTGATCGACCTCGACCCCGGCGGCGGGGATGCCGGCGGTCAGGTCGTCGCGACCGGCATGCCGGCCGACATCGCGAAGGCCGAAGGCAGCGCGACCGCGCCGTACCTCGCGCGGCGGCTCGAGCGGACCTGATCCGGCTCCGGCGGGCCGACGCGCCCGACAGGCAGGTGACCGGCTCGGTGGTCCCCGCATCCGTGACCGGGCGGGAGTGATCTGATCGCGGCCCTGACGGCCTCGGCGTCCTCCATCGGGAACCCCGGCTCCAGCGGTACGTCGCGGGGCTCCGACGCCCGCTCGCGACGCCACGGCCGGCGCCGGTCGCCGTAGTGCGCGTTGACGATGATCCGGCGCCCGTACGCGTCGACGCTGTCCATCCGCCCGACCCGGTCCCACGCTGCGTACAGCCGTGCCAGGGCGTCCTGGACCACGTCCTCGGCACGGTGCGGATCGCCGCACAGCAGGCACGCGGTGCGGAACAGCTGTGGCCGTCGTGCCGCGACGTAGTCGCTGAACGCTGCTTCGTCCATGGCGGCCCCCTCTCGGACACCTGACGCACCAACTCGGCCGGACTGTTGGGTCGACCAGACAACTTTCTCGACCGGTCCCACGCCCGATCCTGCCGCCGTCGACGGCGTCTGGCCGACCGCCGTGCCGGGTGCCAGACTGGGCGCAGCCGGCGCCGGAGCCCCGCGCTCCCGCCGGGATCGCACTGGAGGTCGCGATGACACTCAACCCGGCGGGCATCGACCACCACCAGCGGGCGTGCGACGTGCTGGAGCGCAGTGCGCCCCTGCTCGTCGAGGCGATGCGCCGCGCTCCAGCCCCGGTCCGGCCGCGGAAGATGCGGTGGACCAACGCCGACATCGCGGCGCACATGTACGCGTCGGTGGCGGAGGCGGACAAGGTCGTCCGCGGCGAGCCGTCGCTGTACGACGGCGTGGAGCTGTCGGCCGAGCTCGACGAGCGGATGATCGCGGGCGTGCCGCAGCGGGACGTCGCGGAGCTCGCCGACATGGTCGCCGAGAGCACCGCGTCGTTCGTGGCCACCGCCCGCGCCCACGACGGGGACGAGGGCATCGGGCTCCCCCGGGCGACGGTGTCCACGATGGTCGGGCTGCTCGCGCTCGACCACCACCTGCACGGGGGCCAGTTCAGCGCGACGGCCGGCACCGAGTGGCACGGGAGGGTCGCCGACCTGCACTCCCCGCTGCGGGCCGTCGTGCCGTACGCGTTCGACCCGGTGGCCGCACGCGACTTCCGCGGCACCTTCCGCCTGCGGCTGCGGGGCGTGGAGCCGCTGACCTACGCGGTGGCCGACGGGCAGCTCGAGATGGACCCCGCCGGACGGGTGGACGTCGCGATGACCGCCGACCCCCAGACCTTCCTCCAGGTCGGCATCGGGACGGTGTCACAGCTGCGGGGGACCCTGACCGGCAAGCTGCGCGTCGGCGGTCGCAAGCCGTGGCTGGCCCTGGCCTTCCCCCGGCTGTTCCCGCCCGTCCCGCACGGTGGCGTCGACCGGTAGCGGACGCGACCGGGGGCGCCGACTGTGGCGTTGGTGCCAGAGTGTCCCCGTGGCCGAGGCGATCGACGACCACCTGGTCGAGCGGGTGCGGTCGCTGTCTGCCCCGGTGGGCTCGGTGGGCTCGATCGACGGTGACGGTGCGAGCGCGTACGTCGCCATGCTGCTCGAGCTGCTGGAGGCCCAGGTCCAGGCCCGGCACCTCGACTTCGCGGCGCGGTGGCTCCAGCAGCAGGGTGAGGGCTTCTACACGATCGGGTCGGCGGGGCACGAGGCGAACGCCGCGGTCGGGCTGCTGACGCGGGTCGACGACCCGGCGCTGCTGCACTACCGGTCGGGCGGGTTCTACGCCGCGCGGGCGGCACGCAACGCGCGCGAGCACCCGGAGGCTGCGACCACGCCGGTGCGTGACGTGCTGCTCGGCCTGAGCGCCGCCGCGGACGACCCGATCTCCGGTGGCCGGCACAAGGTCTTCGGGCACCCGGCGCTCCACATCGTCCCGCAGACGTCGACCATCGCCTCCCACCTGCCGCGGGCGGTCGGGCTCGCCTACGCGCTCGACAACCTGGGCGACCTCCCGGCGAAGCGGGTGTGGCCCCAGGACGCGATCGTCGTGTGCTCGCTCGGCGACGCCTCGGTCAACCACTCGACCGCGCAGGGCGCCTTCAACGCCGCGGCGTACCTGCACCACCGCGGCCTCGCGGTCCCGCTGCTGCTCGTCGTGGAGGACAACGGCCTCGGCATCAGCACCCGCACGCCCGAGGGCTGGGTCGTGGCGACGCTGGGCCGGCGAGCCGGCCTGGAGTACGTCGCGGCGGAGTCGCCGCGGCCCGACCGGCTGCTGGTCGACGTGAGCCGCGCGGTCGACCTGGTGCGCGAGCAGCGGCGGCCGGTGGTGCTGCACCTCAGCACCGTCCGCTACCTCGGCCACGCGGGCACCGACGTCGAGCTCGGCTACCGCAGCGCGGCCGAGATCCACCGCGACTACGACCGCGACCCGCTGCTGGCGACCGCGACGTACCTCGTGGAGACCGGCGTGCTGACGCCGGGCCAGGTGCTCGACCGCTACGAGCGCGCCCGCGCAGCCGTGATGCACGAGGCGGCGTCGGTGCTCGGCACGCGCCGGCTCGACAGCCGGCGCGCGGTGGTGCGCCCGGTGCACGACCCGGAGCCCCGGCCGGCCCCGCCGCGCACCGAGGTCCACGTCGAGGCGGGCGAGCCGCTCACGCTCGCGCAGTCGATCAACACCGCGCTCGGGCACGTCCTCGAGGAGCGGCCGCACGCGATCGTCTTCGGCGAGGACGTCGCCGTCAAGGGCGGGGTGTACGGCGTGACCCGCGGTCTGCGCAAGCGCTTCGGCGGGCGCCGGGTCTTCGACGCGCTGCTCGACGAGCAGACCATCCTCGGCACCGCGCTGGGCTCGGCGCTCATGGGTGTGCTGCCGATCCCGGAGATCCAGTACCTCGCCTACCTCCACAACGCCGAGGACCAGCTGCGCGGCGAGGCGGCGTCGCTGGCGTTCTTCTCCGACGGGCAGTACCGCAACCCGATGGTGGTGCGGATCGCCGGCCTCGCCTACCAGCAGGGCTTCGGCGGCCACTTCCACAACGACAGCTCGCTGGCGGTGCTGCGCGACGTCCCCGGCCTGGTGCTGTGCGTGCCCAGCCACCCCGCCGACGCCGCGCTGCTGCTGCGCGAGTGCGTCGAGCTCGCCGAGGTCGAGGGCCGGGTCTGCGTGGTCGTCGAGCCGATCGCGCTCTACCACTCCCGCGACCTGCACGAGCCGGGCGACGGGCTCTGGACCGCGCCGTACGACGTCACCGGCGCGGCGCGCGGCCCCCGGGCCCACGGCGACGGCGCCGACCTGCTGGTCGTGACCTTCGGCAACGGCGTCCCCCGGTCGCTGCGGGCGGTGCGGGCGGCCGGGGTCGACGCCACGGTGCTCGACCTGCGCTGGCTCTCGCCGCTGCCGGCGGACGAGCTCGCGGCGTACGCCGCCGGCTTCGGTGCCGTGCTCGTCGTCGACGAGACCCGCCGCTCGGGCGGGGTGGGCGAGGGCATCGTCGCCACCCTGGTCGACCGGGGGTACGACGGGCGGCTCGCGCGCGTCGCCGGCGCCGACTCCTACGTGCCGCTCGGCCCGGCGTCGCGGCTGGTCCTGGTCACCGAGGAGGAGATCGCGCAGGCGGCGCGCGGGCTCGTCGTCGTGTAGGAACGTGTCATGACGACGATCCCGACCCAGGCCGAGCTCGCGACGCTCGCGCTCGAGACCGCGCGACGCTGCGGCGTCGACCTCGACGCCGTCGCCGGCGACGTGACCACCGTGTCGCCCGTCAACGGGCAGCGGGTGGCGAGCCTCGCCCGCCACGGCGCCGCCGGCGTCGACGCGGCCGTCTCCCGCGCGCAGGACGCCTTCCTGGCCTGGCGGCGGGTGCCGGCGCCGGCCCGCGGGGCGGCGGTCAAGCGGTTCGGCGAGCTGCTCGCCGAGCACAAGGACGACCTCGCCGTCCTGGTGAGCATCGAGGCCGGGAAGATCACCTCCGAGGCGCGCGGCGAGATCCAGGAGATGATCGACATCTGCGACTTCGCGGTCGGCCTCTCCCGCCAGCTCTACGGCCGGACCATGCCGTCCGAGCGGCCCGGCCACCGGCTGATGGAGACCTGGCACCCGCTGGGCGTCGTCGGCGTGATCTCGGCGTTCAACTTCCCGGCCGCGGTGTGGTCGTGGAACACCGCGATCGCGCTGGTCTGCGGCGACCCCGTCGTCTGGAAGCCCTCCGAGCTCACACCGCTCACCTCGCTCGCCTGCCACGCCGTGCTTCTGCAGGCGCTGGCCGAGCACGACGCGCCGGCGGGGCTGTCGCAGGTCGTGCTCGGAGGGCCCGAGGCCGGCGAGGCGCTGGTCGGTCACCCGGGCGTCGCGCTGCTCTCCGCCACCGGCTCGACCCGGATGGGCAGCGCCGTCGGGCCGCGCGTGGCCGAGCGGTTCGGCCGCTCGCTGCTCGAGCTCGGCGGCAACAACGCCGCCGTGGTCGCCCCGAGCGCGGACCTCGATCTCACCGTGCGCGGCATCGTCTTCTCGGCGGCCGGCACCGCCGGCCAGCGCTGCACGACCATGCGCCGGGTCATCGCCCACCGCAGCGTCGCCGACGAGCTGACCGACCGGCTGTCCGCGGCGTACGAGCGGCTGCCCATCGGCAACCCGATGGCCGACGGCGTCCTCGTCGGGCCGCTGGTCAACCGTCGGGCGTACGACGCGATGGCCGCGGCCGTCGAGCAGGCGCAGGCCGACGGCGGCTCGCTCGTCGCCGGTGGCGGCCGGGTGCTCGAGGACGCCGCACCCGACGCCTTCTACGCGCGCCCGGCGATCGTGCGGATGGAGAAGCAGTCCGACGTGGTCGGGCGTGAGACCTTCGCACCGCTGCTCTACGTGCTGCCGTACGACGACTTCGCCGAGGCGATCGCCCTCAACAACGCGGTGCCGCAGGGTCTGTCCTCGAGCGTGTTCACCTCCGACGTCGCCGAGGCCGAGCTCTTCTGCTCCGCCGAGGGCTCCGACTGCGGCATCGTCAACGTCAACATCGGCACCTCGGGCGCCGAGATCGGCGGCGCCTTCGGCGGTGAGAAGGAGACCGGCGGCGGCCGCGAGTCCGGCTCGGACGCCTGGCGCGCCTACATGCGCCGCGCGACCAACACGATCAACTACTCCGGCGAGCTCCCGCTCGCCCAGGGCGTCGACTTCACCGTCTGACCGGCACCGGCGCCGGACAGCGCTCAGCCCTGTCGCGTGCGCCAGTGGCTCGGGGGCGCACCGCGCTCGCGCTTGAACGCGCGGCTGAAGGCCTCCTCCGACTGGTAGCCGACCCGGTGGGCCACCTCGGAGACGGTCAGGGTGGTGGTGGCCAGCAGGTCCTGGGCGAGGTGCATGCGCCACTCCGTGAGGTAGCGGATCGGTGAGCGGTGCAGCACCTGGCGGAACCGGTCGTCGAGCACCGAGCGGGAGACCGCGGTGGCGGCGGCCAGCTCCTTGACGCTCCACTGGTGCTCGGGTCGTCCGTGCATCAGCGCCAGGGCGGGCGCGAGGACGGGATCCTGCAGGGCAGCGAGCCAACCCCGCTCGCTCGACGGCTCGGCCGAGAGGTGGACCCGCAGCACCTCCATCAGCAGCAGCTCGGGCAGGCGGGTCTGGAGGACGGCGGCGCTGAGGTTCGACGGCCGCGTGGCCTCCAGGGCGTAGTCGATGCTGGCGCGCACCCAGCTCGACGCCGGCCCCTCGGGCAGGCGGACGACGAAGACCGGCGGCAGGGCGCGCATCGAGGGGTCGAAGAGCGGGTGCTCGGAGTGGAGGTAGCCGCAGACGACGTCGGTGCGCTCGCCGCCCCCGCCCTGGCGCACCACCGGGATGTTGTCCCACGGCGGCGGGGTCGGCAGCGCGAGCGCGACGGGATCGGCCGGTGAGTGCCCGCCGAGCAGGTAGCGGCCGCCGTACGGCATCACGATGACGTCGCCCTCCGCGGCCCAGTGCCTGATGCCGTCCTCCATGGCGACCCAGCACTCGCCGGCGGCGACGATGTGGAAGAGGATCAGCCGGTCGGCGCGCGGGGTGAGCGCCGCGGCGAAGGCCAGCGGAGCCGACTCGAAGGTGAACTGGTCGGTGAACTCGGCACGGAAGAAGATCGCGCCGGCGAGGCGGATCTGCTCCAGCGTCGCGTTGAGCGTCTCGCTCGGACCGTCGGGTCCGGTCACGTCGTCCCAGCCTTCTCCGAGTCCGGCGTTCCTGCTAGCCCTTGCGGCTTCCCGGTCATGGGCTCCGGAGCCCGGCGCCAGCAGGGTTGATGGCGATCACTATCCCATCCACCGAAAGGCTGACATGTCCACCTTCCCTCCCCTCTCCCACGTCGCGCTGACCGTGCGCGACCTCACCGTGAGCGCCCCGTGGTATCGCGCCCTCTTCGGCAGCGAGCCCGCGATCGACGAGGACACCGACCCCGACCTGCACCACACCGTGTGGGTGGTCGGCAACGGCACCCTGATCGGGCTGCACCAGCACGGCACGCCGGCTCCCCCCGAGGCGTTCAGCGAGCTCCGGGTCGGGCTCGACCACGTCGCGTTCGGCGTGGGGACCCGGGCCGAGCTCGAGGCCTGGGCCGCCCGCCTCGACGAGCTCGACGTGCCGCACGGCGCCATCAAGGACGCCTCGTACGGGTCCGGGCTCTCCTTCCGCGACCCTGACGGGCTCGCGCTCGAGTTCTTCGCCCCGCCCGCCGCCTGACCCCGAACCCGACAGGAGCAACACATCATGAACCGACGCATCAAGCTGGCCCTCGCCGCCGTGGGCACCACCTTCCTCGCAGTGGGGCCCGCCCTCGGCGCCTCGGCCGCCGACTTCGTGCCCAGTGGGCAGCGCATCCTGGGCCAGAGCGTGGTCGAGCCCGTGTACGACGGCGACCACGCCGGCGTGGTGGGCTTCATCAGCACCCCGGAGCACGCGCCCCTGCTCAGCGACGAGCACGCCCGCGCGCCCCTCTATCTGCCGGTCTACCCGGCCGGGGCCACCGTGGGGCAGCTGATCTGCCCGCACGTCCCCGTGGACACCTGCCCCGACCACGGCCCCGCGATCGCGGGCCTCGCGCAGTCGATCGAGCCGGACGTGTACGCCGCGGGCGTGATCGGGCACGACCACGTCGCCCAGCTCGAGGGCGCCGGGACCCGGGTGTCCCTGGTGCCGACCCTGGTGCTGTTCACCTCCAGGGCCGCGGCCGACGAGCACCTCGTCACGACCGACGAGATCGACGCGGCCGTCGCGCGGGGCGACGCAGTCGTGCAGCCGCTGCCGCCGGCGGCTCTCCACGCCGAGCAGGTCTCGACCCGGGTCTGGCAGCGCGCCACCCCGGTGCAGTGAGACTCCGTGCGGGGCCGGCGTCCGGCCGGCCCCGCACGGGAGCACCGACCCACGGACCGCCGGGCGTCAGGAGGCCCCCGACCTCGCGGCCGCCGGGCCGTCGGAGCTGGGGGACTCGAGGGCGAAGGTGACCGCCTGGGCGGCGGTCATCGCGCGGCCCCGTGCGGTCGCCGCGGCGTAGGCCTCCGCGCCGAGGGTCGCCTCGACGGCACGCCGACACCGCTCCACGTGCACCTCGTCCGCCGGCGCGAGCGGGATGCCGATCCGGCTCCGCATCTCGTCCGAGGCACCGAGGAGGCGGGCGGACCGTTCGGCGAGGCCGAGTGCGCGGGCCTCGTCGGCGCAGACCACGAGGGTCTCCGCCAGGTGGTCCTCGTCGTCCGCGTCCACGAAGAACAGCACGGCGGAGCGCAGGCGCGGCGCGGCCGCTGCGAGATCTCCCTGGGCGATGGCGGCGGTGGCGATGCCGAGTGAACCGATCGCGGCGCCCCAGTCCTCACCGAGCCCCTGGTCGATCTCGTGCGACTCCTCGAAGAGGCGCCGGGCCGTGCTGAAGTCCCCGTCGTCCATGGCGACCTGGGCCAGGTTGAACGTCGTGACCGAGATCCCCTCCTCGTCGCCGATCTCGGTGCGGATCTGCAGCGCCTCCTCGTAGAGCTCTCGCGCCCGTGCCGTCGAGCCGACCTCGCGGGACGCCGATGCCAGGCTGTTGAGCGCCCTGCCCAGCCCGGTCCGGTCCGCGACCTGGCGGAACAGCTCCACCGATTCCGCCAGCACGACGGCGGCACCCGCCTTGTCGGCCTGCTGGTCGAGCAGGACGCCGAGGCGTTGCGCCAGCTGCGCGCGCAAGCGCGTCGGGATGTCGGGGAGGGCACGGACGCGCCACAGCCACGCCGCGCCCTCGGCGGGTCGGCCGTGGGTGTACCAGTGCATGCCCAGGGGGACCGCGATGGCGGCAGCGGGTTCCGCCGCTGGAGGCTCCGCCTCGAGAGCCCACTCGAGGGCGGTCAACAGGTTGGCCAGCTCGTCCTCGAGGCGATCGCGCCACGCGACCCGGTCGGGGCCGTGCCTGCCCTCCTCGATGCGCGAGGCGAGCGCAGCGTAGAAGTCCGCGTGCCGGCGGCGCGTCTCGTCCAGCTCACCGGTCAGCTGCCCCTGCTCCAGCGCGAACTCGCGGATGGTCTCCAGGAGCGAGAGGCGCCCGGTGCCGGAGTCGCGGCGCACCAGGCTGTGGTCGAGCAGGACCTCGATCCCCGCCAGTGCCTCGGGGTCGTCAGCCACGGTCACCAACGCGTCGACCGTGAACCCGCCCACGAACACGGCGGCGCGACGCAACAGCGCGGCTGCTCCCGGAGGCAGCAGGTCGTAGCTCCAGGCGATGGTGGCCCGCAGCGTCTGCTGCCGCGCGGGGACGTCGCGCGGCCCGCTGCTCAGCAGTCCCAGCCGGCTGTCGAGGTGTGCCAGGACCTGCTCGACCGTCAGGAACTTCGTCCGCGCCGCCGCGAGCTCGAGGGCCAGGGGAAGGTGGTCGAGGCGGGCGCAGATCTTCCCGACCACCTGGGCCTCCGCCGCGCTCACCTCGAACGCCGGCTGCGTGGCGCGGGCCCGCTCGACGAAGAGCTCGACCGCGTCCCGGGGAGCGAGCAGCTGGAGGGGGTACTCGTGCTCCGCGGAGATGCGGAGCGGGACGCGGCTGGTCACGACCGCCTTCAACCGCGCCGCGCCGGCCAGCAGGGTGGCCAGGTCGCCCGCGGCCGGGGTCAGGTGCTCGAAGTTGTCCAGGACCAGCAGGACCGCGCGGTACCTCAGGTGGTTGACGAGGTTCTCGACCGGTGGGACACCGGGAGTGCTCGGAACGTCGAGCGCCGCCTCGACCGCGGTGGCGACCTGCGCCGCGTCGGTGACCGCGGTGAGGTCGACGAAGACCAGGCCGTCGCGGAAGGCATCGCCCAGGCGCCCTGCGACGGCGATCGCGACGCGGGTCTTGCCGGTGCCACCGGTCCCCGTGATGGTGACCATCCGTACGTCGTCGCGCCGAACCAGCTGTTCGACCGCCGCGAGATCGGCATCGCGACCCACCAGCCGGGTCACGGCGGACGGCAGGTTCGAGGGCGTCTCGAGGCTGTTGAGCGGCGGGAAGTCGCTGTCGAGGCCCTCGATCCGCAGCTGGTGGATCCGCTCCGGCTGGTCGAGGTCCTTGAGGCGGTGCTCCCCGAGGTCGCGCACGGTGACGCCGTCCGGGAGCTCCGCGACCGTCCGCGTGGCCTCGGAGAGCAGCACCTGACCGCCGTGACCTGCCGACGCGATGCGCGCGGCGCGGTGGACGTCCAGCCCGAGGTAGTCACCGTCGGCCTGGATCGGTTCGCAGGTGTGCAGTCCCATGCGCACGCGGACCGGAAGCCCGCCCGGCCAGGCCTGGGCCGCCAGGAGGCGCTGGGCCTCCACGGCCGCGGCCACGGCAGGCGTCGCCTGCTGGAACACGGCGAAGAACGAGTCCCCCTCGGTGCGCTGCTCGTAGCCGCCGTGGCGCGAGATCGCCTCACGCAGCACCCGGCCGTGGAGGGCGAACGCCGTCACCGCGTCGTCGGCTGTGAGTGAGCGCAGCAGGCGGGTCGACCCCTCGATGTCGGTGAACAGAAGGGTGACGACCCCGGTGGGACGGTCGGCGTTCACGCTGCCCGGGTCCCTTCCGGAGTCGCGCTCGCGGGTTCACTCATGGCCTCAACGCTCCAGGGTGGGTGGCCGGACGGGGAGGGTCACGCGGAACGTGGTCCGCCCCGGGACGGACCGGAGCGCGAGGTCGCCGCCGTGCTCCACCACCACGATGCGGTGGCTGATCTGGAGGCCGAGCCCGGTGCCCTCCCCCGGTGGCTTCGTGGTGAAGAACGCGTCGAAGACGCGCTCCTGCATGTCGGCCGGGATGCCGGGCCCGTTGTCCTCGACCTCGACCACCACGCTGTCGCCCTCGCTGCGGGCCCGGACCGTCACGGTCGGGTCGGGGACGCCCGAGAGCGCGTCGCAGGCGTTGCGCACCAGGTTGGTCCAGACCTGGTTGAGCTCTGCGCCCAGCGCCGTGATGCGCGGCAGGTCGGCTTCGTACTCCCGGATGATCCGGACCCCCGGCGTCGTGTGCCCCCAGAGCAGCAACGTGTCCTCGAGGCCACCGACGACGTCGACCTCCTGGACGGGCGCTCGGTCGAGGTAGGAGTAGGACCGCATGGCCTGGACGGTCTCGTACACACGACGCGTGCACTCCACGACCTCGGCCGCGGAACGACGGACCTCCATCGCGCGGGCCACGAGGTGCACGACGCGCGAGAAGTCCTCGACGACGAGCAGGCGTTCGAGGTCAGGCTCCGTGATGCCCCCCTCGACCAGCGTCGGCGCGAGCCGCCAGCAGTCCTCGACGCCGCGCTCGGCCAACCAGTCCTCGACGGAGGCCTCGAGGTCGCTGGCCTGCACGGCGGTGCGGGCCGTGAGGTCACGGCGATCGAGCTCGGCCAGCAGGTCGGCGACCGCACTGCCTGCCTCGCCGGCGGCCGACGAGGCCAGCTCGGCCGCCTGGACGACGAGCTGCTCGGCCGTGCGCTGTGCGGCGGCCGCGGGGTTGTTCAGCTCGTGCGCGACGCCGGCCGTCATCACCCCGAGCGCCAGCATGCGTTCCTGGTGGCGGAGCCGTTCGTTGGTCTCGCGGACGCGACGCGACAGCGGCTTCAGGATCGACAGCGCTGCCGACGGGCTGGTGGCCACCAGGTCGTCCAGGGCGGCCTTGGGGATCGCCAGCAGCTCGGTCGCCGTCCGGGCGCGGACCGTCGCGGCACGGGGTTCATCGTCCAGCAGCGCCATCTCGCCGATGACCTCGCCGGCGCCGCGTACGGCGAGCAGCACCTCGCGCCGGCCGGCGGTCTTGAGGACGTCCACCTCACCCGAGGAGACCACGAAGGCTCGGTCACCGGCCTCGCCCTCACGGAAGAGCACCTCACCCGCCTGCAGGCTGACGACGCCGGCCTGGCTGCAGATCCTCGCCAGGTCGTGATCGGCGAGCTCGGCGAAGAGCTCGACACGGCGGAACTTCTCGAGTGCCACAGCGTCACCCGGTCCTGCGGCAGGCAGGTGCGCGGCGTTCGCACGCCGTGTTCGGACAGCCTCGCGGAGTCGTGAGGCAGCCCCTGGCACCTGCGTTCACCCGGGCCTCCTGGTCGGACGGCACGATCGTCCCACCGCACCCGGCCCCAGTGACAGGCTCCGGCCACAACTGACCGAGGACCTCTCGACCAGCGTCGGGATCAGGCGGGCCGGCGAGCGACGACGTACAGACGTTGGGTCGTCTCACCTCGGGCCGCGACCGGCCCGCGCAGGTACCACTCCACGTCGGCGAGCCCGGCGGCCTCGACCACCCCGACCACGAACGCGGGGTCGTGCAGCACGAAGTCGAGGTCGACGTCGTGACCCAGCCACTCGTCGAGGTGGCGGACCTCGGAGCCCGCGTGCAGCCCGAGGACCAGCCACCCGCCGGGGTCGAGCGGGCGGGCCAGGGCTGCGACCGCCTCGGGCAGCTCGGAGGCCGCGAGGTGGATCAGCGAGTACCACGCCAGCACGGCGGCCCAGCCCGAGCTCGCCCGCGGCCGGCTCAGCCGGCGCAGGTCCTCCACCTCGAACGTGGCGTCCGGGAAGCGCCGGCGGGCCGCAGCGACCATGGCCGGCGACAGGTCGGTCCCCGTGGCGTCCGCCCCACCGTCGGCCAGGTAGGCCGTGACGTGTCCCGGGCCGGAGCCGACCTCGACCACCGGTCGTCCCGCCGCCTGGGCGAGCACCCGGTCGAGCAGCCAGGTCTCCAGCGGCAGGCCGTCGAGCTCGTCGGCGAACCGGTCCGCGTAGTCCGCGGCCACGGCGTCGTACGACGCCCGCACCTGCGCGTCCCTCACCTCCGCGCCCTGCGCGAGGGGGACATCCCGGTCGACCACCGTCGCGGCAGCAGCCGTCACGGGCTCCGGCACGGGCCCGAGGAGGTGCACCCAGCGCCGGTCCTGCTGTCCCGGGCGGCGCTCGAGCTCGCGCACCAGGGGTTCGGGACGCCCCGCCATCCGGCGCAGGCACGCCTCGACCTCCTGCCGGTCCGCGAAGTCGTGCAGGCGCTGCGTGCGGGTGCGCAGCTCACCCGGCGCCTGCTCGCCCCGGAGCAGCAGCACTGTCAGGAGGGCGCGCTCGTCGGTGTCGAGGCCCAGTGCCTCGTCGAGGGTCTGGTGGTACTTCAGCACCCGACGCCCGGCGTCGGCCCACACGATCCGCAGCAGCCCGCGCTCCTTGAGCGCCCGCGCCCTCCGCTCGACGGTCTCCAGGTCGAGGTCGAGGACGGGCTCGCGGTTGCTCGTCTGGTTGCAGGCGGTCCGCAGCGCGTTGGCCGTCAGCGGGTACGACGCCGGCACGGTCATCTGCTTCTCCAGCAGGCTCCCGAGGATCCGCTGGTCCTCGGGCTCGAGGACCAGCAGACCGTCCATCCTCACGCCCCCGGCCTTCCGTGGTCGAGATCGGCTCGCACCCGGCCGATCGTAGCGACGGACCCGACCGGGCGTGGGGCCTCGGGCGTGTCACTCCTGGGGTTCGGCGGCCCCCGGGGTGTTCGCGGGCTGTCGCGAGCGGGACACCACCGCCTCGAGACGGCTGCGCGTCTCTGCGGACGAGACGTCGTCGAGCGACGACCACGCCGCTGCGGCCGCTGCCAGCTCGGTGAACATGCTGTCGATGCGGTCGAGCAGCTCGGAGGTCAGGTCCGCGGTGAGGGCGACGACGGGCAGCCGTTCGGGGAGGACCTGTCGTCCGTGGAACTCCCGCCGGTCACCCGCACCACCGACCCCGCGCTCCAGGAGCTCCAGCGGCCCACCGGTTTCGAGGTACTCCGCGGCAATGGCGGCGAGCGCGGCCACCGCCGCTCGAGCCGCCTCGGCGGTCGCGGTGGCCGACGCCGCCAGTGCCACGGGGGTGGAACGGTCGGCGTTGAACAGTCGCAGGAGTCCCTCGACGTGGAGCTGCGGCTCCTCCGGCTCGCTCTCGAGCCAGGCAGCGAGTGCCGCGCGGCCGGCAGGGGTGATCGTGTAGCGCTTCCGGGTGCGCCGGCCGGCCGGCTCCTCGTCGCTGGTGGCCCAGCCCAGTGCCACGAGCTTGCGCTGCTCCCGGTAGAGGTGGGCCTCGGAGACCGGCCAGACGAAGCGCAGGCTCCGCCGCATCTGGGTCGTCAGCTCGTAGCCCGTCTGGGGTCGCGCGGCCAGCAGGCCCAGCAGGCCGAAGGTGGCCGGTGATGTTGACGCCGTCACGCCGTGATTCTACTCTCAATGAGAGTAGGACGGCAGAGGGAGCGCGACATGCGTGACGTCGGGGCACTGGTCGAGGTGAGCATCGCGGTCGAGGACGTCGCGGTCGGTCGGGACTTCTGGTCGTCGGTCACCGGCCTGGCGGTCGCCGACCAGGACGTCCGAGCCGGGTGGGCGCAGCTCGAACCCGGGCCGGTGAGCTCGACGGGACCGGTGCTGTCCCTGCACCGCGCCACCCTCCCCACGTCGGCTGCTGCCCCCAACCGGGGGCATGTCGACATCACGGTGGCGGACGTCGACGTGGCCGTCGCGCGGGTGCGCCGGCTGGGCGGAGGTCTCAAGGTCGGTCCCGCCGTCTATCCCCGACCGATGTCGGAGGCCGACGGGACGCCGGAGATCGACTGGGCGGTGGTCACCGACCCCTTCGGCAACGAGTTCTGCGTCATCCGCGACCTGGAGGAGGTCGAGAAGGCGGCGCTGCAGGCCTCCTCGGCGTGGAACGCCCCGGCCGACGACTCCACGTGGGACCAGCGCACCCTCGCGGGTCGGTACGACGACGCCCTCTGGAGGCGCATCGCCCGCGATGCCCGGTATGCGCAGGGTGCCCCCGAGGGCGACACCGCGGGCGACACCGACGTGTCCACTCCCGTCGGGGAGCTGCGGTGCTGCGTCATCAACGTCGACGACCTCGCGGTCGGGCTCCAGTTCTGGTCCGCGCTGGTGGGCGTGGGTCCCATCTCGTCCGACTGGCCGTTCCGGTTCGCGTACCTGGGGGACGAGCACGAGGGCCAGCAGGAGTGGCGGCACCAGCTGATCCTGCAGCGAACCCACGACACCGCTCGCGACGACGCCGACCGCGTCCACTACGACATCGCGGTCGACGACCTCGACGAAGCGGTCGGACAGGTGCGCTGGATGGGAGGCATCCCCGGCGCCACCAGCTCCGAGCCACACCTGCTGGCCATGCACGCCCACGAGGACGCGCGCCGCCTCGTCATGCGCGACCGGAGCGGCAACTCCTTCTGCCTCGTGCAACGGGACCGACCGGTCTGACCCACGCACGACGCGCGGTCCCGTTCCCCCACCAGGGCGGGGCTGCTCAGCCGCGCCATCGGAACTCGTCGCCCCCTCGATGTATCCGGGGGCCGGGTGGCGCCTCCGCACTCGTAACAGGGCATGCGCCCGAGCTCTCGGAGGGGGATGGCTGTGACCACTGCAAGCATCGGAGAACAGGGCCGCGTCGGCGACGGCGCACCAGGAGTCGTCGGTCGTCTCGGCGACCTCTTCAGGTCCTCGGTGATCTACCGGACCGCGGTCGCCGCGTGGATGAACTTCCTGATCGGCCTCGTGGCCGTGACCACGATCGTGCTGACCTACGTGCTGCCGGAGGGCAGCTTCCCCGACGACGACGTGTGGGCGGTGGGCGCCCTGAAGCTGTTCGCCCTCTGGTGCCTCGCCTTCGTGCCCGGGTGGCTCTACGTCCGCTTCCTCGGGCTGCGCGCCGGCGTGCTGTGGGCGGAGTACGTGCTCAACCTCCACCGCATGGGGTGGGACAGCAAGGAGAACCTGCCGGCTCCTCCCCCGGGCTCGACGTCCGACTGCGGCCACGTGGACGGGACCGCGTCGGAGTCCAACGTCTACCGGCAGAAGTTCGACGCCTACTACGGGCGTCGCGTGTCGAGCCTGTCGGTCGACCCCACCGACAACGAGAACTTCCGGGTGTCGGTCGAGACCCTCTTCCCGATCTTCCTGTGCACCACCGTGCTGGCGGTCGGCTGGTCGGCCGTCCTGTGGGACACCGACTTCGTCCTGTCGCCCTCCGGCCCCTGGGACGCGCTGAAGTTCGGCTTCCTCGGCGCGTACGCCTTCGCCATCTCGATGCTGATCCGGCGCTTCTACCAGAGCGACCTGCGGCCCAGCGCGTACGCCGGTGTGGTGCTTCGCATCGTCCTGGTGCTGCTGATCGTGGCGGTGCTCCACCAGTTCTTCGCCCTCAGCGCGACCCCCGGAGCGCCTCTGAGCCACACCGAGATGGTCACGGCGTTCATCGTCGGCTTCTTCCCTCTGGTGGGGCTCCAGGCCTTGCAGCGCGTGGCGTCCAAGGCGCTGCAGGTGTTCGTGCCCCAGCTCTCGCCGGACTACCCGCTCGACCAGCTCGACGGCCTCAACGTCTGGTACGAGGCGCGGCTGACCGAGGAGGGCGTCGAGGACATGCAGAACCTGACGACCATGAACCTCGTCGACGTCATCCTGCACACGCGCGTGCCG
The DNA here is from genome assembly GCF_042657275.1 of Nocardioides taihuensis. Classification (NCBI taxonomy): domain Bacteria; kingdom Bacillati; phylum Actinomycetota; class Actinomycetes; order Propionibacteriales; family Nocardioidaceae; genus Nocardioides; species Nocardioides taihuensis. Next base: position 326,893 of record NZ_JBHSKD010000007.1, on the reverse strand, counting down.
GTCGGGCGTCTCGTCGACTGGGTCGACCAGGCCTTCCTGCTGATCCACCTCGAACCCGTCGAGCGCAAGGAGCTGGTCGCGCGGCGCCAGGACGGCACGCCCGCCGACACCGACCCGCGGAGCGGCGTCAACACCCGGATCGCCCTGCGCCGCGTCGGCATCCGCACCGCCACCGACCTGCTCAAGGCCGTGCCCGAGCCGGGCAAGCCGAGCGCGGCCATGAAGGCCATGGGCGTGGACGTCGACCAGCTGCAGGTGCTCGCGACGGTGCTCCAGAACGAGGAGGGCCTCACGCCCGTCTGGAACTGGCAGAGCCACGGCGTGCCCCGGTCGGCCGCGGTGTGAGTCGCCGGCGGGTGCCGTCGGCGGGCGGCTCGGCGCCTGCGGGCCTACCCTGCGGAGGGTGACCCCTGACGACGTCGGCCGGTACGCCGAGTCCCTGCCGGAGGTGAAGCGGAAGGGCACCGACGCGCGCCCGGCGTGGTACGTCCACGACCGCCTGGTCGTGCGGGTGCACGACCAGGACACCGTGGTGATCCGGGTCCCGCTCGGCGAGCGCGAGCGGCTGCTCGAGACCTACCCCGACGCATTCGGCGTACCGCCCCGGATGGAGGCGCACCACAAGGTCGAGGCCTACCTCGACCGGGCACCGGCCGTCGCCGTGCACGCCGCCATCGACCTCGCGTGGGAGATGCAGCGACGCTGAGCCCGGCCGCGGCACCGGCCTCAGGCTCGGCCCGGCGGCCGGTAGAGCGCGTCGACCGCGGCGCGGATGTCGTCGTCGCTGCCTTCGACGGGCTCGACGTAGAGCCGGCCTTCAGCAACCAGGTCGTCGCGGATCGTGAGGATGAGGACGCCTCGCATCGCGAACGCCGAACCGTCGCCGTGGTGCCCGAGCCACTCGACCTCTCCCCACTCGACCTCACCGTCACGGCAGGAGGCGACGACCCGTGCCCGGAAGTCCGGCACGCCGGCGAAGACCGCCGTCCAGTTCTCCAGGACCTGGGCCCTCCCGGAGAAGGCACGGTTGGGGTGCGCCGGCTGAGCGCTGCGGTAGTCGTCCGCGAAGAACGCCGCGAACCCCGCGGCGTCGTGGGCGTTCTGGGCCCCGGTCAGGCGTTCGAGCATCGACCCCATGGCCCGACTGTAGGACTGGGGCGACGCCGGGCACAGGTCCAGATCCACGGCACCGGTCGTGCGTCACGTCGGCGGCAGGCGCCGATGGGGGGATGACCGCACCCCACGACTCGTGCTGACCACACGCAGAGGCCCCCGCACCGTACGGTCACCGCCCGCAGCCGTGCGCCTGCCTCGATCGTCGTCAGCGCGCGGACGGAGTGTGCTGGAGCCATCGGACATCGGCAGCGAGAGGCAAGGCCATGAACCAGATCGTCGAGGAAGTGAGCGGCACCTGCACGCCGCGGAGCGCGCACCCGCACAACGGCTACTACGCGGGCGACTTCTCGCGAGTCCCGTTCAGGAAGCCCGACCTGCGCACGCTGCTCCACCTGACCCGTGATGCCGCCGTGTCCTCGCACCTGCGGTGACCGCCGTACGCCCGCCGGACCTCGGGAGTGCGGGCGGGGATCGGAGTGCGCGCCAGAGGCTCCTGCCCGTCAGACGCTCTTGCGAGCCTCCGTCCGCGGGCGTTCAATGAATCATCCACTGAGCGGCGGCCGGGTGTTCGGGCCGTCGATGTCGACGGGGGTCATCATGACCATCACACAGGGCGACCCACGGCTCCTCCAGGATCCAGTGGCGCAGGAGCTCCTCGGGTCACGCGAGCTGGCACGGCTGGCCTACACGTGGCTGGACGGCACGCCCCGGGTCGTTCCCCTCTGGTTCCACTGGACGGGGGAAGCGCTCACGTTCGGAAGCCCCGCCCGGGCTCCGAAGCTCCGGGCGCTGGAGCGGTCGCCGAGCGTGGCGGTCACGATCGACGCTTCCTCGGGGTGGCCCTACCACGCGCTCCTGCTTCGTGGCGATGCGACGGTGGACCGACTCGACGACGTGTCCGAGGAGTACGCCGCGGCAGCGCGCCGCTACTTCGGCGACGAGCAAGGTGCGGCCTGGGTCGAGCAGCTCCGCGGTCAGCCCATGGCGCGGATCTCGGTGAGACCGACGTGGGTCGGGGTGTTGGACTTCGAGACGCGGTTCCCGAGCGCGCTCTCGGTCTAGCGACCCGGCTACGCACACAGGGCCCCGACCGCGGTGCGGTCGGGGCCCTGGGTGGTTGCGTCAGGAGGAGACGCGGACGTTCTCGGCCTGGGGACCCTTGGGGCCCTGGGCGAGGTCGAACTCGACCTTCTGGTTCTCGTCGAGGGACTTGTAGCCGCTGGACTGGATCGCGGAGAAGTGGACGAACACGTCCTCACCGCCGCCGTCCTGCGCGATGAAGCCGAAACCCTTGTCGGCGTTGAACCACTTGACGGTTCCCTGAGCCATGATCTTTTCCCTTGTTCGGGTGCCGAGGACCCTGTGCCCTCCGGCGGGCTGAAGACATCTACTTGTACTGATGTCCAGCGAACCGAAACCAGGAGTACGAGATACGAGCCGCGACTTGGTGCGCGGCAAGGACGGATGTGACTCCGTCCCTTCAACAGGAGCCACAGTAGTGCATGGGGGCCGTATCCCGCGCTTCGGCGGCTCCAGCTCCGGCGACAACGGCGGCGACAGCGGCGCCGGCCCGGCGTACGGTCGGCGCATGGACGACGGCCGGACGCCGCTGCGTGCGGGCGTGGAGGAGGTCCTCTGGCCCCTGGTCGAGGGCTTCCTCGCGGCGAACGAGGCAGCGGGGCTGGCCGTCGCCGTGGTGCACGACGGGGACGTCGTGGCCCGCGGGTTCGGGGTGCGTGACGCCGGCACGGGCGCGGAGGTCACGCCCGAGACGGTGTTCCACCTGGCGTCGGTGTCGAAGCCGTTCGTCGCGACGGCGGTCGTGTCGCTGGCGGGGCCCCGTGCCGGCGCCCAGCCGGCGCTGGACCTGGACGCTCCGATCACGGCGTGGGTGCCCGAGCTCTCACTGGCCGACGGCCGCGCCGCGGAGGTCACGGCGCGCGGCCTGCTGACCCACACGAGCGGCCTGCCGGACGTGTCGGACTACGGCTGGCACGACCCGCAGCTCGGCGACGAGGCGCTCTCCGACTTCGCGCGCAGCCTGTCGGGGTGGCGGCTGAAGACCGACCCCGGCACGGCGTTCTCCTACTCCAACGCGGGCTACGAGCTGCTCGGGCTGCTGCTGTCGCGGGTCACGGGCACGACGTTCGAGGAGGCGGTGCGCCACGTGGTGCTGGAGCCGCTCGGGATGCGCGACAGCACGTTCCTGCGCGCCGACGTGCCCGCGCACCTGGCGGCCTCGCCCCACGTGGGCATGCCGCCGGCGGTGCCCGCGGGCGCCTACCCCTACACCCGGCGGCACGCCCCCAGCTCCAGCCTGCACTCCACCGTGGTCGAGGTGTCGCGGTGGATCGCGGCCCACCTCGAGCCGACGGTGCTGAGCCCCTCGCTGCTCGCGCAGATGTGGGAGCCGGCGATCGAGGTGGGCGGGCCGCCGTGGGACGAGCAGCAGGCGCTGGGCTGGGCGATCGGCAACTACCGCGGGCACCGGCTGCTGGGGCACAGCGGGGCCGATCCCGGGTTCGGCTCGCGGCTGGTCGTGGTGCCCGGGCTGCGCACCGGCGTGGTCGTGCTGGCCAACTCCAACACGGTCCCGGCCTCGCTGATCTGCCAGGCGGCGCTCGACCTCGTGATCGGCGGTCGGGACGACGAGGCCGAGGGCGGGGCGGCGCTGCGCTCGCTGCTGCCCCCGGTCGTCGGGCCGGTCGCCCGGGTGCTCGCGTCGTCGGGCGAGGAGGCGGCCATGGCGACCTTCCACGAGCTCGCGACGGCCGAGCCGGCGTCGTACGACCTGGACGACGAGGGGTTCGTCGACGCGGTCTGGGGTGCCATCGAGCTGCACCGCACCGAGATGGCCTGGCCGCTGCTGCGGCTGTGGACCTCGCTGCGCCCGGAGTCGTCGGACGCCTGGACGATGACCGGCTGGGCGCACTCCGTCGACGGCGACCTCGAGCAGGCGCAGACCCTGCTGCAGCGCGCTCTCGACCTCGACCCCGAGCACGAGGACGCCGCGCTGATCCTGGGGAACCTGCCGACTGTCTAGCCCGATCGGGGAAGCTGCGGGTCCGTGATGGCGCCGTGGGTGGCCGGGGTCTAGCGTCGGAAAGCAACCAAGAGACCTGCCGCCCCGGTTGCCTTGGACGCCCCTACTGCCGCCGTCATCGACGCCCTATCGACGCCCTCCGTGGCCCCGTCGTGGCGGGCGAGCGACGAGGAGGGACGGACATGGCAGTGCAGCTGGACACCCTGCGGGAGGGGATCAGGGGGACCGTCACCGGCCCCTTGGACGAGGGGTACGACGACGCGCGGGCCGTGCGCAACGGCATGATCGACAGGCGACCTGCCGTGGTCGTGCGGCCGGCGAACGCCGGCGACGTGATGACCGCGGTGAGATTCGCCGCCGACAACGACCTGTCGGTGGCGGTCCGGGGTGGTGCCCACAGCGTGCCCGGCTTCGGCACCTGTGACGGAGGCGTCGTCGTCGACCTGTCCGCCATGCGCGGCATCCGGGTCGACCCGCTGGCCCACACGGCCCGGGTCGAAGGCGGCGCGACGTGGGGTGACCTCAACGCCGCGACGTACCCCTTCGGGCTGGCCACGACGGGCGGGATCATCTCGACCACCGGTGTCGGGGGGCTGACCCTCGGCGGCGGCATCGGCTACCTGACCCGCGGCCTCGGCCTCGCCCTCGACAACCTGCTGTCGGCCGACGTGGTGACCGGTGACGGCACCTTCCACGTCGCCAGCGAGAAGGACGACGGCGACCTCTTCTGGGCGATCCGCGGAGGTGGCGGCAACTACGGCGTGGTCACGTCGTTCGAGTTCCGCCTCAGCCCGGTGAAGGACATCTACGGCGGGCCGATGTTCTTCGAGCTCGACCAGGCCGACGACGTGCTCCGGTTCTACCGCGAGTTCATCGCCGACGCACCCGAGCAGCTCGGCTGCTTCCCGGCCTATCAGATCGCGCCGCCGCTGCCGTTCATCCCGGAGGACCGGCACGGCGAGCCCTTCATCGCGATGGTGACCTGCTGGGCCGGCGATCTCGACCAGGGCGAGAAGGTGTTGCAGCCGATCCGCGACCTGGCGCCGCGGGTGGCCGAGATGGTCGGCCCGATGCCGTACCCGGCGCTGAACAGCGCTTTCGACGCGCTGGTCCCGCCCGGGCTGCACCACTACTGGAAGGCCAACTTCGTCACCGAGCTCACCGACGACGCGATCGCGGCGCACCTCGAGCACGGCCCCCGGGTGCCGGTCGTGAACTCGACGGTGCACATCTACCCGATCAACGGCGCCTGCCACCGGGTGGCCCCCGACGCCACGGCGTTCGCCTACCGGGACGCCACGTTCGCCACCGTGATCGCCGGGATGTGGCCGCCGGACCAGGTCGATGACGACGCGGGCATCGCCTGGGTCCGCGACTACTACGACGCCACGGCGCCGCACTCCGAGGAGGGCGGCTACGTCAACTTCATGGCCGATGACGACCAGGACCGGATCCGCGCCAACTACAAGGGCAACTACGACCGGCTGGCACAGATCAAGCGGACCTACGACCCCGGGAACCTGTTCCGCCACAACCAGAACATCCTGCCGGCGTAGGCCGCTCCGGGATGTCCCGTCACCACGACGTCGTCCCCGTCGGCGGCGGCGCGGCCGGTTGCGTCCTGGTGCGGTTGCCAGCGAGGACCCCGGCCTCGACGTGCTCCTCCTCAAGGCCGGGCCCGACCACCTCACGCTCCCCGCGCCGCTCCACGCCCGGCGCTCGCCGGGTCCTGCTCGCCTGCCTCGACGGCGAAGGGCAACGTGTTCTGCGGCGGGGCGACCGGGCAGGTGGCGAAGTCGGTGTAGGCGCAGGGCATGTTGAACGCCCGGTTGAAGTCGAGCTCGGTGGCGCCGTCGGGCGACGGCGCCGGTGCCACCAGCTGGCGGTTGGCGGGATAGGTGGTGATGCCGGAGGTCGCGTCGCGGAAGAGGATCCACAGCGATCCGTCGGGCTCGGCGTACGGCGCGAAGCGGGCGGGGAGCACCCAGCGCGGGTCGGGCGGGTAGCAGGGGGTGCCGCGGTAGGCGCGCAGGAGCGGGGAGTCCGGGTGGCGCGGGCGGACGATGGTGGCGCCGTCGCGGTCGGCGACCTCGGCGATCGCGTCGCCGAAGGCCACCGTCACGCCGTCCTCGTCCACCCGGCCGAGGACGTGCTCGCCCTCGGCGAGGTCGTCGCCGTCGAGGGACAGGGTCTCGCCGACGGCGAGCGTGACGGTGATCTTGCCGCCCTCGGCGGACCACGCGCCGGGGACGTCGTCGAAGCGTTCGGGAGCTGCGGTGAGCCAGTGGATGGCGGTGATCGCCAGCCAGCCGTCGGGGCTGCTCAACCGCCGCTCCCGGGCGTCGCGCCAGGCCTGCCAGTCGCCCAGGAAGTCGGTCACGGGGGCATCGTGCCACCCGGCCGGGGGCCCAACGCCCCTACCGGGGCGCGAGCGACCGGCCGACGCTGGAAGAAGGCAACGAACACCTTCCGGGAGGTGGACCTCATGGGCGCGGATGCACAGACCAGCCCGCGACCGCGACTGTCGGCACGCACCGTCAAGTCGCTGGCCGACACCAAGCAGCACTGGATCACCGCGACGGCTTACGACCGCACCTGCGCGAGACGCGCTGACGAGCTGGCGACGCGTGACAACTGGGTGATGAACGTCGTGCTGGTCCTGACGACGACCTCGTCGCTGGGCGTCTTCGGCGCTCTGGTCGAGCACAACCCCGCGACCTGGGCACGGGTCACCGTCTTCGTGATGACGACGGCGGCCGCCGTGCTGACGGCCATGCGCCAGCAGAACAACTGGTCGCAGACGAGCAGCACGCTGCGGATGCGCGGCGCGGAGTGGAACAAACAGCGGTGCATCCTGGGAGACCATGCCGAGCGGATCATCGAGGGCGGCTCGCTCACGGCCACGGAGCGACGTCGGGTGGACGAGGGCAACTCACGCCTCCTGCGCGACCACCCGCCGATCCCCCAGCGAATGTACGACGCGGCCGCCCGCAAGGCGGCGGAGGACTTCGAGCGGATCTACGAGTTCACCTGACCCGGCGCGCGCTCGCGGGCTGCCCGGACTGCTCGGCCTGCTCGCGGAGGAAGTCGGTGGTCGCCGTCGGCTCGATCCCGCGCGCCGTCAACGGGGTGTCGTCCCAGCGAGCCGGACGCAGGTCCTGGAGCATCCCGGCGCCGAGCACGGAGGCGAGCGCGTCGTTGCGTCGGGCCAACAGCCGCATCGCCAGCCGCACGACGGGTCGGGGCAGGTGGCGCGCCTTCATGGGGTGACCGGTGGCCTCCACGACGCCGACCGCCTCGTTCTTCCGCGAACCAGGCGTCGAGGCACCACGGGGTCAGCGTCGCGGGCGGGACAGGACGACGAGCTGGCGATAGCCGGCGCCGGGGTAGAGGCCATTGTTGATGGTCCAGGCCGAACGCTTGTCGCGGAAGCGCGGGATGGCGCTGCAGGTGTCGCCGACGCCGTTCCGGCCGAAGCGCCGCGGCGGCTGAGGCACGGGGAGGGCGCGGAACCGTCTCCCAGAGCCCCGGTTCACCAGCATCCAGTCCCGGGCCTGCCGGGTGCGGGTTCCGGAGGCGAGGCTCTGCACGACGAGGAGGTCGCGGGCATGGTCACCGTTGGCGGCGCCGGTGCAGAAGCTCTGGCCGGCGGTGAACGAGTGCCGGTAGCTGATCCGCGAGAAGTGTGGTGTCCGGTGGCGGTTGAGCCGCACGACCAGGGCGTGCCGCGACACAGTCACGAGGTCCGCCCAGCCATCACCGTCCATGTCGACGAGCTCCGCGTCCCGCAGCTCCTGCTGCGGGACGCCCTCCCGGGCGGCGCGCCACCTGTAGACCACAGCCCCGCCCCGGGTCGTCTCGTTGTGGTAGATCAGCAGGCGTCGTGCAGTGAGCCCCCCGCCGTCCCAGTAGGAACAGGTCACGAAGTCCTGCCGGCCGTCGTGGTCGTAGTCCGCCGTGTCGGAGCAGGTGGTGCCGCGATCCGCGGGCAGCCCCGCTGTGTGCCGGCCACGGAAGTGACCACCCTTGTTGAGAAGCAGGCGGTCCAGGCTCGGGAACTCGATCGACGGGGCGTCGCCCAGGAAGAGACTGGGGCGCGCGCCGGGCCGGGGCGTGAGCAGCGACACCACCCGACCCCGTCCTGAAGGGTCGCGTGCTCCCCACGCCCGCACACGATCGACGAAGCTGCCGTCCCGCCGCTGCATGAACATGCTGTTCGACTTGTCCGAGAGGGTCCCCTTGTCGGCGCCGCGTACGCAGTAGAGGTCCACCCGCCCGTCCGGCCGGCCATCAGCCGGGCGGCCGAAGTCCGCTGCCACGCAGTTGTGGCGATCAGTGCGGTGAAGGCCTCGATCAAAGGTGAAGTCCCCGGAACCGCTCCCGAGCCAGATCTCCCAGCGCTGGAGGTGGAAGGACAGCAGGACATCCAGGTTGCCATCACCGTTCTTGTCGAAGACGAGGTTGTCGCCCCACGTCTGCGACCACGCGCCGAAGCCGGTGCGGTGCGGATCGACCTCGAGGGTGATGTCGCGGACGCGCCTCGTCGTGGTCCGCGCCGGCAGGGTGGCCGCTCGCGGTGCAGCGGCCCGTTGGCCGGCCGGAGCAGACGGCACCTGCCCGGCGCTGCCGGTGCCCGTCACCGTCGACGCGACCACGAGCAGCGGGGCCACTGCCCAGAGCATGCTGCGGGCGCGACGTCGTGACTCCCTCGCGTGACTGGTCATGACGACTCCTGCGGCCTGTGATCCACGGATGACATGTCATCCGTACAGCTGGCCGGTCAGGGCCAACTAGAGGCCTACGGCCTCAGCCTGACGGACCCGGGTACGACGACGCCCGCCGCGAACAGCCTTCGTCGGTCTGGTGCCGCGCGGACGTCGCCGTCACCGGGGAGCCGCATTCCTGCTGCACGGGGCTGGCAGCAGCTACTGCCCGACGAGCTCGACGCGTACGCCGGCCGGGTCGACGAAGGCCAGCGAGGCCGGGCCGCGGTCCTCGACCCTCGCCCCAGCCGCCACTAGGCGGCCGCGGAGGCGGGGCAGGTCGCCGGCGTCGACGGGCACCTCGGCGGGGTCGGTCTCGGGGACCGGGAGGCCGACCGCGTCGTAGAAGCGCGTGGTCATGGTGGCTCCTCCTCAGCTCGTCGCGTACACGTCGGAGAGGCCGTTGAGAGCACGCACCTCGAGGAAGCCGCGGATGCTCCTCCAGCCGCGCCTGGAGGAGTCGGTGACCTCGAAGCGGCCGCGGAAGTCCTGGAGGACCCACGGCACGATCGTCGAGCAGACCTCGCCGTCGGAGTGCAGCGTGATGGTGGGGCCGCCCGCGTCGCCGACGCGGAGGTCGGCGGACGCCGGGGCGCACTCGCCGACGGCGGGGACGCCGCCCGGGACGGTGACGGTGCCGGCGTACGCGCCGCTGACCGGCGTGCCGCTGACCTCGCCGGAGACGACGACCGAGGTGGCGTCGACCGTGCTGGCGCCGGTGCCGGCGAGCGACAGCCGGCTGCTGGCCGCGGCGGGGCCCGCGATCGCGAGGGTGGTGGCGGCGGTGACCGCCGCGAGGGTGGTGAGGGTGCGCATGGTGGTTCCTTCTCCTGTGGTGGTGGGTGGGTGTGGCGTGGTCTCGACGGACTCGACCGACGTCAGAGGTGGCCGCCGTGGGCGAGCCAGGTGGCGGCCTCGGGGCCGAGCTCGTGCCGGGCGCGCTCCTCGTACTCCGCGACGTCGGCGGCGGTGAGGGTGTCGGCCCAGCGGCCGTTGGTGCCCCGGTTGATGAAGACCCGGGCGCCGGCGTCCCAGAAGGCGCCGCCGAGCGGCACCGAGCGGGTGGCGTGCTGCTTCATCCAGTCGAACGTGCAGTACTCCACGACCTGCGGCCAGGTGGCCTCGTCGACGGGGACGTCGAGGAACGCCGCGATCCGGCGCATCTCGCCCTCCATGTCGCGCTTGAGGTCGGCGAAGTGGACGAAGAGCACGTTGTCGAGGTGGCGGGCGGCCCACCAGGTGCGGACGTTCTCCCAGAACGGCCAGAACGGGTGGCCGTCGCGGTCGAGCCAGTCTCGCCAGTAGGTGCGGATGTCGGCGGGCGGCCGCTCGATCGGCGGCCCGACGCGGCCGGGGGTGTCGTTGAGGGCGTCGTACCAGAGCTGGTTGGCGTTGACGTGGTGGTTGAACATGCTCCACACGACGTCGCGGCCGTCGCGGCCGATGTAGACGTACTTGGCCCGCGGCGAGAAGACCAGCGCGTCGAGCGGCAGGTGGGTCTTGAGGAAGCGGCGGTGCGCCTGCGCCTCGACCTGCGGCAGCTTCACCTCCTTCGGCGGCACGCGCAGGTCGAGCCAGGGCGACATCTCCGCGACGCTGAGCTCGGGGTCGGGGCCGAACAGCAGCTGGCCGACGATCTGCTGGGTCCAGGTGGTCCCCGACTTGGCGTACGTCGCGATGACGATGTCGTCGTCGCGGAAGCGCAGGTCGTTCCAGATCGTCGAGTCGACGTGGTGGTTGTGCAGCTCCCGGGTCTTGGTCGGGAGGGTCGTGGTGGGCATCTCTGCTCCTTCGTGGCGGGGTGGTTCCACGGTCGGGGCGGCACGCGGGACAGCACAGGAACAGCGGCTGGACCAGTTCTGGAACACCGCGGGGGCGGGCGTTGCGGCACCATGGGCGCATGGCCGGGTCGGAGACCTTTGCCGCGCGCCTGCGCCGGCTCCGCGAGGCCGCGGGCCTGACCCAGGAGGAGCTCGCGGACCGCGCCGGGCTGAGCAGCAAGGCGGTGAGCCTGCTCGAGCGCGGCGAGCGCACCAAGCCCTACCCCCACACGGTCTCCTCCCTGGCCGACGCCCTCGGGCTCCCGGAGGACGAGCGGGCCGCGCTGGTCGCGGCGGCCCGGGGCCGGACGGCGTCGGCCACGAGGGCGGCGTCGTACGCCGGGATGCCGCCGACGCCGCTGCTGGGGCGCGAGCAGCTGCTGCACGAGATCGCGGTCCTGCTGCAGGCCGGGGAGACCCGGCTGCTGACGCTGACCGGGCCCGGCGGCGTCGGGAAGACGCGTCTCGCGCAGGCCCTGCTGGCACAGCAGGCGGGCGCGTGGCCCGCGGGCGAGGTGTTCGTGCCACTGGCGCCGGTCTCCTCGCCCGACCTGGCGCTGCCGACCATCGCGCACGCGCTCGGCCTCGGCGACGACGGCCGCGACCCGGGCGTCATGCTCGCGCACCACCTCACGGGGCGGCGGATGCTGCTGGTGCTCGACAACCTCGAGCACCTGGTGCCCGCGGTCGACCACCTCGCCCCGTTGCTCGAGCTGCCCGGCGGCCCGGTCGTCGTCGCCACCAGCCGGCGCCCGTTGCGGCTGCGTGGAGAGGTGGAGCACGCCGTGCCCCCGCTGTGGACGCCCCAGTCGGCGCACCCGTCGGCCGCGGCCGTGCTGGGATCACCCGCCGGGCGGCTGTTCGCCCAGCGGGCGCAGGCGGTGTCGCAGGGCTTCGAGGTGACCGAGGACAACGCCGCCGAGGTCGCCGCCATCTGCCGGCAGCTGGCGGGGATCCCACTGGCCCTGGAGATCGCGGCGGCGCGCACGCGGTTCCTCGGCACGACCCAGCTGCTCGCGCGCATCGACCGGCTGATGACCGAGGAGGGCGCGCGCGACCTCGACGACCGGCAGCGCACGCTGGCCCGCACGCTCGACTGGAGCCACGACCTGCTCGGAGCGGACGAGCAGGTGGTCTTCGCCCGGCTGTCGGTCTTCGCCGGCAGCTTCGGGCTCGAGGCGGCGGAGGTGGTCGGCGGCGCCGGCGACGACATCGACGTGCTCGCCTGTCTCGAGCAGCTGGTCGAGCACTCGCTCGTCACCGTCGACCTCCCCACCGGGGCCGGGGAGGCGCGCTACCGCCTGCTGGAGCCGGTGCGGCAGTACGCCGCCGCCCGGCTGCGCGCCGCCGGCGAGGAGGAGGCGACCCGGCTCGCGCACGCGCAGTGGTACGTCGCGCTCGCGGAGGCGGCGTACCCCCACATCGAACGCGGCGAGCAGGTCGAGTGGCTCGACCTGCTGCGCGCGGAGAACGACAACCTGCGCGCCGCCATCGCCTGGAGCATCGGCTCGGGCCACCCCGACCTCGCCGTGCGCTTCGGGTGGTCGTTGCGGATGTACTGGTTGCACCACGACCGGCGCGAGGAGGGACGGCTGCTGCTCGAGCAGGTCCCCGACCGCGACGCGGCGCCGCCCGTGGAGCGCGCCCGACTGCTGCACGTGCTCTCCTTCTGCCACTACGGCTTCGGCGGGCCGCACCTCGCACTGTCGCGCGAGGCGCTCGACCTCTTCCGTGAGGCCGGCGACGTGGTCGGCGAGGAGTACGCCCTGGGCCAGCTCGGCTTCGCGCTGCTCTCGGAGGGCGACGCCGACGGAGCACGCGAGGCGCTCGAGGCCGCCCTCGAGCTGTCGCTGGCGCGCGGCGACGAGACCCAGGCCGGCCACCTGCTCAACCACCTCGCGGCGGCCGCCCTGCAGGTCGACGACCGGCCCCGCGCGGCCGAGCTCGCGGAGCGGGCGCTGGGCCACGCGCGGCACACCGGCGAGCGCCTGGCGCAGCAGACCGCGCTGCAGATCCTGGCCCAGCTCGCCTGGGCCGACGGCGACCTCCCGCGCGCACGGGAGCTCTTCTCCGACTCGTTGCAGCACGCCGTCGAGCTGTCCGACGACGTGAACGCGGCGTACTGCCTGCGCGGCCTGGCCGTCTGCGACGGCGAGGGCGGTTGCAGCCCCGAGGCCACACAGCTGTTCGGCGAGGCCGCGACGGTGCTCGAGGCGGCGGGATCCCCCCGGTTCGCGTGGCTGATGCCGGAGTTCGAGGAGGCGGTGTCGTCCGCGTCGGCCGGCGAGCCCGACGATTGCTGACCGGGACGTGGTGCCCGGTCCGCTCGCGGACCGGCGATGAGTCCGGACCTGTGACAGTGTCGGACCTCTCATGACGACCTTCGCGCTGGTCCACGGCTCCGGTGACGGCGGGTGGTCGTGGCACCTCGTCCGGCGCGCCCTCGAGGAACGCGGGCACGCGGCGGTCGCGCCCGACCTGCCGACCGACCGCGACGACGCGACGTGGGACGACTGCGTCGAGGCGGTCGTCGGGGCCGTCGGGGCTGTCGGGGACGCCACCGAGGTGGTGGTGGTCGGCCACTCCGCGGGCGGGTTCGTCGCACCGCTCGTGGCCGACCGGCTGGGCGCGCGGATGCAGGTCTTCGTGGCCGGCATGGTGCCGCGGCCGGGCGAGACGGCGACGGAGTGGTTCGGCAACGTGGGCTGGGCCGAGGAGGTCGACCCCGACCCCCTCGTCGCGTTCTTCCACGACGTCCCCGACGAGCTGGCCGAGCAGGCGGTGGCGCGCGAGCGGCCGACCGCCCAGCGGCTCGGCGAGACCCCGTGGCCGCTGGCGGCCCTGCCGACGGCGCGGTCGCGGTACGTCGTGGCCACCCGCGACCGCTTCCTCCCGGTGGCCGTCCAGCGGCGGTCGGCCGAGCGCCTGGGCATCACCCACCCCGACGCGATCGCGAGCGGGCACTGCGTGCACCTGAGCCGGCCCGAGGAGCTGGCGAACCTGCTCGTCGGCTACCTCGGGGAGAGGTGAGCCGTACCGCCGCGAACCGGGGTGGCCGCTCGGGTGTCGTCAGGAGGACGATCACCGGAGCGAGGAGGTGGCGGTGTGGGCGGATCGACGTCGCTCCACGAGCTGTACGACGCGTCGTACAGACGACTGGTGCTGCAGCTCTTCGCGTTCTGCGGCGACCTGGCCGAGGCGGAGGACGCCGTGCAGGAGGCCTTCGTCAAGGCCATCGGCAAGGGCCGCGCCTTCGACCAGGTCACCAACCCGGAGGCCTGGCTGCGCACCGTCGCAATGAACCACCAGCGCAACCACTGGCGGCACGGCAAGGTCGTGCGCCGCTTCGTGGCCAGCACGCCGGGAAGCCTGTCCGCCCCTGACCTCAGTCCCGACCACGTGGCGATCGTGCAGGCCCTGGCCGGGCTCGACCCGGACGTGCGTGAGGTCGTCGTGCTGCGCTACCTGGCCGACCTCAGCACCGCCGAGGTCGCCCACGAGCTGGACGTGCCCGAGGGCACGGTGAAGTCACGGCTCTCACGCGGACGCGAGCGTCTCGCCCCACTGCTCGACGACCGGGAGGAGGCCGACCATGCCTGACATCGACGTGCTGCGTGAGCTCACCGGCCAGCTGCGGGCCCCCGGGTTCGACGACCTCGTCGCCGTGTCGCGGCGCCGACGTCGCCGGGCCGCGGCGGGAGCGGCCGCCGCCGTGACGGTCGTGGCGCTGGCCGTGGGAGGCGCCGTCCTGGCCGTCCCCGGCGGCGCAGACGCCCCGGAGCCGGCTCCCCAGCCGCCGTCGGTGACGCCGACCGTGACGCCGACCGTCGGTGGCGACGCGAGGCTGGAGCGGATCCTCGCGCGGGGCGACATGATGGATCAGGTGTCCGCACCCGACGGGTCGCTGCGGGCGCAGTACGCGTGCACGAACTGCTCCGGCGTCGACCCGATCCACCACCACCCAGCGATCCAAGTGACCGAGGGCGACTCGACCGCGCTCTTCGGGGCGCGCGGCTTCGTCAGCCTCACCATCCTCGACGAGCACACCGTCCTCGCGCAGGACTCCGCGGCCGAGGACGAGCCGGTGCGCTACCGCCTGCTCCGTGCCGATGGCACGGAGATCGCACTCAGCATGGTCGCCGACCCTGCTCCGGCAGTTCCCGGCCCCGGCGTGTTCGTCGACCGTTACGCCCGGGAGTTGATCTACTGGGAGTGCTGCACCTTCCCCGGAGGGGGCGGCCGCGAGTCGCTGGCCGTCGTCGACGTCGAGGCGCGGACCGTGCGACCGGTGGCGGCACCGGACGACGTCCGGTTCTGGGGCCCGAACACCGACGAGGCCCTTTGGGGGGTCACCGACGACTGCCGGGTCCGCTGGGCCGTCGACGGCACCTTCCGCGAGAGCGACGCCGGATGCTGGCACTCGCATGCCCCCACCTACATCGACCCCGAGTGGTTCCCGACAGGGTGGCTCGCGCCGGGTCGGATGGTGGTCGGGCAGCCGACTCCCCATGGCAACGTCAGGCTGTTCGTGACCCTCGACGGCGCGGAGACCTGGCAGAAGTACGGGCACGTGGACTACGACGACGGGGAGCTCACCCCATTGCTGAAAGACATCGGCTGAGCGCTAGCAGAACCGCGGCAGGTGGTGCGCCAGCTGCTTCTGCCACCAGGGCCAGTCGTGCGCGACGTCGTGGCCCCAGACGTCGAGCTCGTGCGGGATGCCCTTCTCGGCGAGGAGGTGCGCCACGCGGCGGGTCGAGGGCAGGGCGCCGGTCGGGTTGGTCTCCCACGCGCCCTGGCCGACGACGAGGACGGCGTACAACCGCGAGCGCAGCCAGTCGAGGTGGTCGCCGCCGAGGTGGGCGAGGTGGTCGGTCGGGTTGGTGAAGTACGACGCGTCGCCGCGGTCGCCCCACGCCCGCCAGGTGGAGGGGTCGTAGTTGCCCGAGAGGCACAGCGCGACGGGGAACAGGTCGGCGCGGGTGACCGCGAGCTGGAGCGCGTGGTAGGCGCCCATGCTGCAGCCGGTCACGACGGCGTCGGTGACGCCGGGCGAGTCGGCGCCGACGAACGGGACGACCTGCTCGGTCACCCACGCCTCGTACGCGCGGTGGCGGCGGGCGCGCTCCTCGATCGGGAGCCCCGCGTCCGCCCAGGTCTCGGCGTCGAAGCTGTCGACGCAGTAGAGCTTGCAGCGACCGGCGTGCACGAGGTCCGCGACGGCGCCGACCATGCCGTTGTTCTCGAAGTCCCAGGCCCGCCCGGCCTCGCTCGGGAACACCAGCACCGGCCGCCCGTGGTGGCCGTAGCGGATCACGGTGCCGGGCCGGCTGAAGCCGGGGGCGTCGAGCTCGAGCTGGTAGCGGTCCACGCTGCGCCATGATGTCGGCCGGCCGACCGGGTGGCAACGTCGGCCGGTTCCGCTGGCGCCGGCGCGCCGGTGACGCCACGATGTGCACACCCGCCGCCGTAGGGAGGAGACGCCATGGCCCGCAGTCCCCAGCTCGTGCACGTCGAGGTAGCGGAGCGAGGGCTGCAGTGCCTGGTCTGCGGCGGAGAGACGTTCAGCGTCCGCTCGATCACCCTGATCACGTCGGGCATCGCCAACTCTGGCCTCAACAAGACGGCCGATGTGGCGACGTGCAGCGCGTGCGGCTACCTGCACCAGTTCGTGACTGGGACGCTCGTCACGCGGCCGGTGTGAGGCTGAGCTCGAGTTCACGGCCGAGGAACCGCGCGAGCTCCGCCGACTCCTCGGCCAGCGCCGTACGGGGCACGCGGCCGGAGTCGGGCCACCAGTCGACCTCGAGCCGGTCGCGGCGCACGGCCCAGGTGCCGGCGACGACGCCGCGGTGGAGCACCGGGTTGGCGGTGCGGCTGATCACCTCGCGGTGGGCGGGCGGGACGACGTGCGGGTCGGTGGTGCCCGGCGCCATCACCCAGGGGTCGCGGCCCGGGATGAGGCGGACGGAGGCGGACGGCCTGGTCGCGTGCAGGTCGTCGAGGTCGTCGGGGTGCACGAGCAGCCGCTCCCCCTCGACGTCGACGTGCTCGACGCGGCTCTCGACGTCCGCGAGCCAGCGGGTGACGGCGCGGGCCGGCGCGGCCAGCGACTTGCTGACGTGGTCGTGCACGCGCTCGGGAACGGCGGGGCCGTAGGTGCGCAGGTAGGCCGTGATCACGCGCGGGCCCGCCTCCTCGAGGTCGGGCAGCCCGCCCCAGCCCGGGGTGCGGTCGAGCCGGACGTAGGTCTCCTCGCCGTCGCGGGGCAGCCCGAGGCCCACGTCGCCCTGCCAGCTCAGCGGCTTGAGCAGGGTGACGTTGCCCTCGGCCACGATCTCGCGGAGGTGGCGGTAGCGCCGGCTGCGACCGAGCGCCGCGGCCAGCTCGGAGCGGGTGAGCGGTCCGTCGTCGAGCGCCTCGCGGACGTACGCGCGGAACCGCGGCCAGTCGTCCGGCTCGAGCCGGTAGTAGTCGCGCCAGCTCTTCAGCTCCCACTGGCGGTTGGAGGCCCGCACGACGAGGTAGGCGCCGGCGTCCTGCGGGGTCATCAGGTGCACGGCGCCGCGGAACGCGAACACCTTGACCACCTCGCCCTCCTCCAGCGCCCGGGTCCCGTCACCGGTGCGGCCGCCCGTGCGGCGTACCCCGATCCCGACCTCGAGGGCCTGGTCGGGCCAGGCCGGGACGGCGCCGAGGCGCTCGACGACGTCGACGACCGAACCCGTGCCGACGGGGTCGAGCAGCTGCCGCCCCAGTCGCCAGGCCAGGACGTTCCCCCAGGTCAGCACCATGGCCCGCAGGCTAGTGCGGAATGCGGACGCTCCGCGTCAGGCAAGGTCGGGGGTCGTGTGCCCGACACCACCCCAGAGGGTGGCCTCGGGCACACGACCCGCACGACCGAGCTGGTCAGTGCACGACGACCGGCGGCACGCCCTCGTCGTCGAGCAGGTGGGTCGCCTCCTGCTTGCGCGGCAGGAAGAACACCGGGACCAGCGTCGCCAGGATCATCAGCCACGCCACCCAGTACGTGCTCGCGAAGGCCGCGGCGGCCTCGTCGAGACCCTGCGTGATCATCGCCGTGGTCAGGCCCAGCTGGTCGGCCAGCGACGGGTCGTGGAGCGAGGCCATCGCGGGGCCGGCGAGCTCGGAGGCCTGCAGCTGGCTGGTGAGGATCACCGACATGATCGCGACGCCGCAGGAGCTGGCGATCTGCTGGTTGATGTTGAGCAACGTCGAGCCGCGGGCGACCTCGTGCGCCTTCAGCGTCTTCAGCGCCGAGGTGAACAGCGGCATCATCGTCGCGCCCATCCCGAGGCCCATCACGAACAGCTGGGTGCAGATCAGCCAGTAGGGCGTGGTCGCGGTGAGCTGGGTGAAGCCGAACATGCCGACCAGGATGCCGAACAGTCCGAAGGGGACGATCCGCCCGATCGGGTGCTTGTCGACCAGGCGCCCCGCGATCGGCATGGTGACCATCGCGCCGAGCCCCTGCGGCGCCACGAGCAGGCCCGCCTGGAGGGTGGACAGTCCGCGCACCTCCTGGAAGTAGGTCGGCACCAGCAGCAGCCCGCCGAAGAACGCCGAGGCGAACAGGAACATCGTGATCAGCGAGACCGTGAGGTTGCGGTTCTTGAACAGCCGCAGGTCGAGCAGCGGGTGCTCGGGCCGGAAGGAGTGGAAGACGAAGGCCGTCACCAGGAGGGCGCCCACGATCATCGAGACCCAGACCCGCGTGTAGGAGTACTGGTCGTCGGCCGCACCCGGGATCGAGGAGACGCCGAAGAGGAACAGCGCGAGGCCAGGTGACATCAGCGCCATGCCGAGGAAGTCGAACGACTCCGAGGGCTCGGGGTTGTCGCGCGGGAGCACGCGCCAGGCGTAGATGATCGCGACGATGCCGACGGGGACGTTGATCAGGAAGATCCAGTGCCAGCTGGCGACCTCGATCAGCCAGCCGCCCAGGATCGGGCCCAGGATCGGGCCGAGCAGCATCGGCACGCCGAGGATCGCCATCAGGCGGCCCATCCGGTGGGGCCCGGCGGCGCGGGTCATGATCGTCATGCCGAGCGGCATCAGCATGCCGCCGCCGAGGCCCTGCAGCACGCGGAAGCCGATCAGCGCCTCGATGCTCCACGCGGTCGCGCACAGGGCCGAGCCGGCCACGAACAGCGCGATCGCGGTCATGTAGAGCCGCTTGGTGCCGAACCGGTCGGCCGCCCAGCCGGTCATCGGGATCACCGTGGCCAGGGCGAGGGTGTACGCCGTGACCGTCCACGCGACCGTGGAGTAGGGCAGCGGGTCGCCCGGGCTGCCGAACTCGACCTGGAGGGTCGGCAGCGCGACGTTGACGACGGTGATGTCGAGGATCGACATGAACGCGCCGAGCACGACGACGCCGGCGATCCTCAGCACGGCGCGGTCGATGTGGTCGGGCAGGTCGGTGGGGACGTACTGGCCGCCGGTCGCGGGCGCTCCCGTGCCTCCGGCGGGTTCACGGCTGTCAGCCATGCGGCGCTCCTTCTCGGGACAACCCGCCCAGTCTAGAACTTGCCGCCGACAACCAGTTCAGGCCCAGACGGTGCGCAGCAGGTCGGTGAGGTGGGGGTCCAGGAGGTCGCGCCAGCAGGTCCAGGTGTGGCCCTGACGGGCCTCGCCCCACGCGACGTCGACCCCGGTCGCGCGCAGGTGGTCGGCCATCAGGCGGTTGTTCGCGAGGTTCTCCTCGGCAGTGCCGCAGGTCAGGGTGGTGCGCGGGGCGCCGGGCGCGGCCTCGGTGGCGTCGAGGAGCGAGGCCACGAAGCCGGTCACCTCGCCCCAGAACTCGAACCCCGACTCCTGCGCGTCGAGCTCGGCGGTGAAGAACGAGCCGGACTGGAGGAAGAGACCGCCGAAGGTGGCCGCCGAGGTCCAGGCCGCGTGCAGCGCCGCCAGGCCGCCGAGGCTCTGGCCCGACAGCACCGGGCGGTGGTCGGAGGGGAAGCGCTCCAGCAGGGCGGGGAGGACGTCGTCGACCAGCACCGCGGCGTACGCCGGGTTGGCGGCGTAGCGCTCGTTGCGGGCGCCGGGCGACAGCAGGGCGACCCGCATCGCGGGCAGGCGACCCGACGCGATCCCGGTGGCGACGTACCGGGTGAGGTGCGCGAAGCGGTCCATCTCCGGGCCGTCGTGGGCGAGCAGGAGCGGGAGCGGTCCGTCGGCGTCGGCGGGCTCCCAGACGGCGGCGTCCACGCGCCCGAGGGCGGTGTCGTCGAGGACGACCGGGGTGAGCACGCCCTCGACCGCCGGCTCGTCGAGCCAGGTCGGGGCGGCGTACCCGGGGAAGGGCAGCCAGGAGTGCTCGCCGAAGGCGCCGTCGACGCGCAGCGGGTTGCCGGGGTCGGTCTCGGGGCTGCCACCGTCGGGCTCGAGGAGGTACTCGAGGCAGTCGAGGTCGGGCCGCGGCAGGCGCAGCTCCCAACCGCCGGGGACCTCTGTCATCGCCAGGTCGGCGCCGAGCTCGAGGTCGCACCAGACGCGGACGCCGCCCAGCTCGTGGTGGGGGTCGGCCCGCCGGAACACCAGCTCGTCACCCTCGACCGCGGTCGGGGGGAGGTGGGGGGCGGACACCCGGCGACCCTACCCACGGCGACAGTTCGGAGCGATCTGCCCCACGCGGGTGCGGGAAGGGGGGCCTCGCTCCGAACTGTCAGTCAGGGGCAGAAGGCGTGCAGGGTGCCGGGGTCGCCGTCGAGCCAGATGCCGAAGCCGACGTCGGCGGGCACGACGCGCGGGCGGTCGCCGGGGAGGGTGACGACCGCGTGGGCGGGGACGACGCCGGCGGGGGCGTCGTCGGTCCAGCAGTCGTGCGCGGCCGCCAGGCGCTCGGCGGCCGAGGGCCGCTCGACGCCGCTCGGCACGGTCACCACGGTCGCCGGGGCGAGGCCGCCGACGAGGGAGACGGTGACCGCCCATGCCCCCGCCGCGCCGGCCGCCGCGAGCAGGTTGCGCAGCAGCACGGTGCGCACCGTCGCGGGGAGGCTGCGTGCCTCGCGGGGGGTCGTGGTGTCCATGGCACCACGTCACCAGCAGGCGCTTCTCGGACGGTTACCCCCGACTTGCCGCCCGGTTGTCGCGCGCTGAATTCAGTGGGCGAGCCCGAGGCGTGCGCGCTCGCGGCCCAGCCAGGCGACGTACGCCGTCATCCCCCACTCCGCCGCGAGCTGCTCGGCAGCCTCCAGGTGCGCCACGGCGGCCTCGTGGTCGCCGAGCGTGGCCTCGACCAGCGCGAGGTAGCCGTCGACCGGCCCGATCGTGGCGACCGCGCCGACGACGACGATGCGACCGGAGTACGGCGCGAGCACGTCGCGGGCGTGGCTGGCCACGCTGCGGTCGCCGACGAAGCTGGCGCCCTCGCCCTCCCAGGCCCAGTCGTTGAGGGTCGACCAGTACTCGTCCTGCTCGTAGGGCAACGGGTAGCGCGCCATCGACGCGACCAGCTCGGCGCCCATCCCGCAGCGCGCGAACATCGCGTGCAGGGTCGGTGCACCGCCACCGTGCTCCTCGTGCGCGGCCACCAGCTGGTCGACGACGGGACGCAACAGGTCGGGCTGCCACAGCCAGGCCAGGGTGGAGGCAGCCGCGGCCTGGAGGTCCTGCTGCGGGATCGCGGCGCGCGGCGCGGTCTCGGCGAGCAGCGCGTGGCGGCGCCGTACCTCGTCGAGGTCGTCGCGGATCCCGGCCATGGTCATGCCCAGCCAGTGCAAGGTGATCTGCACGTAGGGCAGCCGGAGCCGCTCGGCGATCTCCTCCGCCGCGCGGGACGACTCCTCCCACGCCTCTCGGTGACCGAGCTCGAGCGCGTCGACGGCGCGGCTCACCTGCAGCACCGCGACCGCCGCCTCGTCGCCCGCGGCCCGGGCAGCGGTGAGCCCCTCCTCCACCCAGGCGGCCCGGTCGCGGGTCTGGCCGGGAGACCAGCAGGCCAGCCAGGCCGCGCGGACCGCCCACCACAGCAGCACCGGGTCGCCGACCTGACGGGCCAGGGCCAGGCCGTTGTCGACCAGCGCCCTCCGCTCGGCCGTGGAGCCCTCGACGTAGTAGAGCTCGACGGCAAGCGCGAGCAGGAGCCGGCAGCGGGTCGCGCGGTCGCCGTCGTCGCAGTGGGTCATCGCCCACCGCAGGTCGTCGATGAGGTCCTCGTCGACCCAGTCGACGTCGTGCGGCAGCCACACGGCGTAGAGCGAGATGGCACGGGCGGCGCGCCCCACGAGCTCCGGCGACCCGAGGTGGCGCCCGAGCGCGGCCGCCTCGGCGGAGGCGGCCTCGACGACCGGCCAGCGGGCGGCGTACGCCGCGTCGGTGGCGAGCTCGAGCAGCAGGTCGTAGCGCTCCCTCTCGTCGGTCTCGGGCGAGCGCCGGTGGGCCTCCACGGCGGCCGAGCGGAGACGGACGGCCTCGGCGTACGCCGCGAGCCCGCGCGCCTGGTCGGCGGCGGCGCGGGCGGCGCGCCAGGCCTTGCCGGTGTGGCTCGGTCCGGCAGCGAGCCAGTGGCGGGCGAGCTCGGCGGTGAGCTCCTCGGCGGCGAGCTGGCCGCGGACCGCCGGGTCGTGCTCGAGGGCGTGGGCGACCTGCGCGTGCCGCCGGGCGCGGCGGGTCTCCGAGAGCGCGGCGTCGACCGCATCACGGGTGAGGGCGTGGGCGAAGGCGTACTGCTCGGGCCCGGTCTCGCGCACCAGCCCCGCCGCGACGGCGGCGTCGAGGTGGTCGGCGACGAGGTCGGGGTCGGCGCCGGACGCGGCGGCCACGGTCGCGAGCAGGAAGTGACGACCCACGACCGCGGCGGTGCGCAACGTGTCGGCGGCATCGTCGCCGAGCCCGTCGACGCGGCGGGTGAGCACGTCGCGCACCGTGCCGGGGACGGCGCCGGCGCCGGCGCCGAGGCGGGCGAGCTCGATCAGGAAGAACGGGTTGCCGCCCGCGCGCTCGTGCCACGCGCGGACGGTCTCGTCGGCGACCGTGCCCTCGGCGAGCGAGCGCAGCAGCGCGGCGCTGCCGTCCGGCTCGAGACCGGTCAGGTCGAGGCGCTCGGCATGACGCCGGGCCAGCACCTCGCCGACGTGGGCGAGCTGACCGGTCGGCACGGGGTGAGGGCGGCGGGTGACCACGACCGCGAGCGCGACGTCGGGCGGGGTGGTGCCGAGCAGGTGCGCGAGCGCGCGCAGGCTCGCCTCGTCGGACCAGTGGAGGTCGTCGAGCACGACCAGCACCGGAACCTCGGCGGCCACGCCGAGCACCGCACCGGCCAGGCGTTCGGCGGAGAGGAACGCCCGCTGCTCGGCGCCCAGCCCCTCGTCGGCCGGGGCGGTGGCGTCGGCGTCGAGCCCCAGGCCCTCCAGCACCGCGCGCCACGGCCACAGCGGCGGGGCGCCGTCGTCCTGCGAGCAGCGGCCCACGCCGACCCGGACGCCCGCGGCGGACGCGGCCTCGACGAGCTCGTCGGTGAGGCGGGTCTTGCCGAGGCCGGGCTCCCCCACGACCACGGCGGCCGCGAAGGAGCCGCCCCGGGCGCGATCCAGGACGCTCCGGAGCACCGCCCGCTCGTCGTCGCGGCCGACCGTCGGGGCCGGGCCGGACCAGAGCGACGGTTCGACGGATCTGAGTGACGGTTCGACCGGGCGGGGCAGGGTCGCGAGGAGGCCGGGCGCCTGCTGGAGGACGGCGTCCTCCAGGGCTCGCAGCTCGGCGCCGGGGTCGAGGCCGAGCTCGTCGGCGAGGACGCCGCGCACGGTGCGCAGGGCCTCGAGGGCATCGGCCTGGCGCCCGGCGCGGACCAGCGCCAGGGCGTGCAGGGCCCAGAGACGTTCGCGCAGCTGGTGGCGCCCGGTCGCGGTCTCGGTCGCGGAGAGCACGCTCGCGTGCTCCCCGAGCGCGAGCAGGCCGAGCAGCCGCGACTCCTCGGCGGAGGCGCGGAGCTGCTCGAGCGCCGCCCGCTCGGCGAGCACGTCGGGGTGGTCCGGCAGGTCGGCGTACGGCTCGCCCCGCCACCGATCCAGCGCGGCGTCGAGGCGGTCGAGCGTCGCGGTCACCTCGGCGCGCGACGGCCAGCCCGTCGTACCGCCGGCGGTGAGCTGCGAGGCGAGCGGCGCGAGGACGGGTCCGGCCGCGCGGACCTCCGCGGCGAAGGCGTGCGCGTCGACGTCCTCGGGGTCCACCCGCAGCACGTAGCCGTGGTCGGTGGTCTCGATGACCGAGCCCGCACCGCGGGTGGGCCGGTCGGGCTCGAGCGCCTTGCGCAGCCCGGAGAGGTAGGCGTGCAGCGCGCCGTGCGCGGCCCTCGGTGGCTCGCCCGCCCACACCAGGTCGGCCAGCAGGTCGGCGGTGACGGGCCGGCCCGGCGTCAGGGCGAGAGCGGCCACGATCGAGCGCGGCTTGCGGGCGCCCAGGTCGACCGGCTCGTCCCCCTCGGCCGTCGCGCGCACCGCCCGCGCACTGCCCAGCACGTGGATCTGCACGCGCCGAGCGTAGGAGAACGCACGCTGACCCGCCGTTGGTTAACGGCGGGTCAGCGTGGTGTCGCCGGCTCTCGGGGTCAGCCGACGGGCTCCAGCTCGGGCTCGCGGCCCGGCAGGTGGGCGCCGGGTGCCACGTGCACGTGGCCCTCGGGGTCGAGCCGCGGCAGGACCCGGTCGAGCCAGCCCGGCAGCCACCAGTTCCAGTGGCCGAGCAGGCTCATCGTGGCCGGCACCAGCACCATCCGGACGATGGTGGCGTCGAGCAGGATCGCCACGCCCATGCCGAAGCCGAGCATCCGGATCAGCGCGTCCATCTCGGTGACGAACCCGAGGAACACCATCACCATGATCGCCGCGGCGGCGGTGATCACCCGGCTGGTCGAGGCCAGGCCGCGCGCCACGCTCCCGTGGGGGTCACGGGTGCGGTCGTAGTCCTCCTTGACCCGCGAGAGCAGGAACACCTCGTAGTCCATGGAGAGCCCGAACAGGATGGTGAACATCAGGATCGGCAGCCACGAGGAGACCGGCCGGGAGTGGTCGATCCCGAGCAGCTCGAGGCCCCAGCCCCACTGGAACACCGCGGTCAGCACGCCGTACGCCGCGCCGACGCTGAGCAGGTTCATCACCGCGGCCTTGAGCGGCACCGCGATCGAGCGGAACATCATCGTCAGCAGCACCACCGAGATCAGCACCACGAACCCGATCACCAGCCACAGCCGGTCGTCGAGCAGGTCGGCGATGTCGGTGAAGAGCGCGAGGTTCCCGGTCACCTCGACGCCGTCGGGCACCTCGGTCCGCAGGTCGCGGACGAGCTCGGCGCTGCGCGGGTCGTTGTCGGCGTACGCCGACTCCGCGGTGACCACGGCGATCTCGCCGTCGGGCGAGACGACCGGCGGCGTCACCGTGGCGACGTCGTCGCGCGCCTCGAGGGTGCGGGTCACGGTCGCGACGCCCTGCTGCCCGGCCTGCTGGAGGTCGACGACGACCTGCAGCGGGGCGTTCGCGCCGGCGCCGATCTCGGAGGAGACCAGGTCGAACGCGCGGCGGGTGGTGGTGTCACCGATCCCGTCGCCGCCGGACTGCGGCCAGGTGCGCATGTCGAGCACCGGAGCGGCGAGCACGAGCATCACGCTCGCCGCGGCGAGCAGGTAGGGGACGGGACGGCCGGCGATCCGGCGGGCCCAGCGCTCGGCGCGGACGCCCTGGGGCTTCTGCACGCGGCCGCGCCGCACCGCGCGGGGCTGCAGCCGCTTGCGGAGCAGCGAGCCGACGGCCGGCACCAGCAGCAGCGCCGTGAACATCACGGCGACCACGGCGACGGCGGTGGTGAAGCCGAAGGCCTCCAGGGTGGGGATGCCCGACAGCTTCAGGCCCAGCAGCGAGACCAGCACGGTGGTGCCGGCCAGCACGACCGAGCGGCCCGCGGTGGTGGCCGCGTGCGCGGCGGCGTCGACGAAGTCCTCGCCGGCGCGGACGTGCTCGAGGATGCGGGTCAGCATCAGCAGCGCGTAGTCGATGCCGACACCGAGCCCGACCATCGCGGCCACGGTGGGGGCGGTGGGGCTCACGTCCATCAGGCCGCAGAGCACCGTGACCCCGGTCAGCCCCATGCCGAGCCCGGCGACGGCGACCGCGACCGGCAGGCCCGCGGCGACGACCGAGCGGAACATCAGCAGCAGGATCACCAGCGCGGCGATGATGCCGATCATCTCGCCACGGCCCTCCATCGGGGCGGCCGCGGTGCCGGGCAGCTCGCCGCCGAGCTCGACCTGGAGGCCGGCGTCGCGGTAGGGGGCCACGGCGTCCTCGAGCGGACCGAGCTTGCCCATGAGGTCGCGGTCGGTGACCGGGACGTCGTAGCCGACGGTCACGAGGGCGGTGTCGCCGTCCGCGGACATCCGCGGCGGGGAGACGGTGAGCACGTGGTCCATGCCGGCGAGGTCGTCGCCCAGCGCGGCGAGGGTCCCCTCGTCGAGCGTGGTGCCGTCGGCGTCGTGGACGACGACCTGCGCGCTGGCGTTGCCGGCGGCCGGGAGGTGCTCGCGCAGCTGCTCGATGCCCTTCTGGGCCCGGGCGTCGGGGATGTTCCAGTTCTCCTGGGCGGGCCCGCCGAGGGTGGCGGCCAGCCCGATCACCGCGGTCAGCACGGCCGCCCACAGGGCGAGTGCGCGCCACGGGTGGCCGGCGGAGAACCGGCCGAGGCGGTCGAGGGTGGCGTTCATGGTTCTGCTCCTTCGCAGGGGTGGTCTGCGCAGAAGCGTCCCGCCACCCGCTTGCGCGGCACTTGCACGCGACTTACGGCGACCCGAACGGCCCGTCCCGGCCCCGGGGGTAAGTCGGCTGCAAGCGGTGGTGAAGGGGGCTCGCCGAGCGTGGGGTCCACGACTCCGAGGAGAGGACCCCGCGATGACTTCGACGCAGAACCCGACCGACCGCTCGACCTGGCCGACCCAGGTCCGGCTCCCCGGTCAGACCGCCGCCCACCCGGGCCCGGTCGACATGACGATGATGTACGTGATGCACCACGCCTTCCGGCGCGACCTCGCGGTGCTCTCCGCCGCGGCGGCGGTGACGCCGGCGGACGACCGGCGGGCATGGGTCGCCCTGGCCGACCGGTGGGCGCTGTTCGCCGAGGCCCTGCACCTGCACCACACCGGCGAGGACCGCGGCCTGTGGCCCCGGCTGCTCGCGGTCGCCACGCCCGAGGAGGCGGAGGTGCTGGAGGCGATGGAGGCCGAGCACGAGGGCATCGACCCGATGCTGACGGCGTGCGCGTCGGGTTTCGCGCGGCTGCGCGAGCACGCCGACGAGGACGCCCGCGCCACGCTCGCCGTACGCCTGGCCGCGGCGCGCGCCCAGCTCGGCGAGCACCTGCGCCACGAGGAGACCGAGGCGATCGAGATCATCCAGCGCCGGCTCTCCGACGCCGACTGGCACCAGATCGAGGAGGAGAGCTTCAAGCACGACATCGCGCCCCGCACCCTGCTCAAGCTGGTGCCGTGGGTCGCCGAGGGCGTGCCCGCCGAGGTGCGCGACGCCGTCTTCTCGGCGCCGGGCGGCCGGGTGAACCAGGCCCTCTGGTACCTCACCCGCGGCGGCTTCCGGCGCCGCCAGCGCCGGGCGCTGGCCCACGTCGGCGGGCCGATCGAGGTGCGCTGAGCGGGGTGGGCCGTGAGATTCACCGCCCAGGCGGTGAATCTCACGGTTGTGAGGGGAAGTTTCGGGCGACAACCGTGAGCTACGTGCACCGGGGAACTACTGGCGGACGACCCTCTCGCAGCCCGCGCCGATCACGTCGTGGTCTCGCCACGCGTGGTCGCGCAGGTTCACCCGGTCGGGGCCCGCGCCGCACCGGACCCGGTCGCGCCGGCCGTCGCGGTGCAGCTCGAGCACGTCGTGCCCCGGCCCGGTGACGTAGCGGTCCCGGCCACCGGCCCCGCTGCCGAGCACGTAGTCGCGGCCCTGTCCGGTCGTGACGACGTCCCCGACGCGGTCGTAGTCGTAGACGTAGTCGAAACCCGGGCCTCCGCGCACGACGTCGCGCCCGTGGGAGGGCAGCACGTAGTCCTGGAACGAGTCCTTCCCCGCCCGGATGACGTCGCGGCCCCTGCCCCCGGCAAGGAGGTCACCCCCGGCTCGACCGACGAGCAGGTCGTCGCCGCGGTGTCCGTAGATGTCGTCGCCGGCGGGTCCGCCGACGAGCCGGTCGTCGTGCCGGGTGCCCTCGAGCTTCTCGCGCTGCGAGGCCTGCGCCGCCCCCGACCCGGGCGCGGTCACGGCCGCCAGGACCATCACCAGCAGCACGACACCGGTGCCACCCCTGGCACGTCGCGTGGCGGTCATGAGCCCCCCCCCCCCCCCCCCCCCGCGGGGTCCCCCTGATCAGACACTCCAGTGGAGCACCGTGGGGCGACCCGCGCCAGTGCCCGGGACTAGAACCCGTAGCGCTGACGCTGCTCCTGCAGCCACTGCGCGCACAGCGGGATGCCCCACTCCGCGCACATCTCCTCGGCCCGGTCCGCGTGGCGGGCCGCGAGCTCGGTCTCCCCCACCGTCGCGGCGGCCAGCGCGAGGAACGCCTGCACCGGGCCGATGCAGAGGCCGGAGCCGCCGGTCACGGCGTAGCCGGCGTACGGCGTGAGCCGCTCGTAGGCGCGCGCGGCGAGGTCACGGTCGCCGAGCCCCGCTGCGGCCTCGCAGGCGGGCGCCCAGACCAGCATGGAGAACCAGCTGTCCGCCGAGAGGTCGATCGCGCCCCGCGCCTCTATCACGGCGCGCGCCTCGTCGACCCGGTCGATGCGCGACCAGATCGCGGCGTGCAGGGCCGTGGTCGGGAGCGGGCCGTCGACCGTGTCCTTGAGCAGCTCCGCCAGCTCGCCCGCCCGGTCGCTCCAGAGCAGCTGGGCGCCGACGGCGCCGAGGACGCCGTCCTCGGCCTGCGGCAGCCGCATCCCGGAGGTCACCTCGATGATCCGGGCGAGGCTGGCCTCGACCTCGTCGAAGCGACCCTCCATGGCCAGCCACGGGATCTCCATCGACTCCAGCACCAGCAGCGCGTAGGGCAGGTGCAGCCGTCGGGCCTCGGGGAAGGCCAGCGCCATCACCTCCGCCTGCCGGGCACGCTGCCCGAGCTCGCCCAGCGCGATCGCCAGCAGGCTCAGGCACGCGACGTACGACCGCTCGTGACCGAGCTCGCGTGCCAGCCGCACCCCCTCCTCGGCGACCTCCACGCGCGCCGGCGCGGTCGCGGGCCGCCACGTGCCGACGGCCCACACCTCGCAGGCGTGCACGAGCAGCTCGGGGTCCCCGAGGCGCCGCGCCATCTCGAGGCCGGCATCGGCCAGCGCCTGACGCTCGTCGGGGGTGACCCGGTAGTAGAGCTCGGTGGACATCGCGAGCAGCACCCGGCAGCGCAGCTCGGAGTCCTCCTCGGGCAGGCCGGCCAGCGCCCGGCGCAGCGCGTCGACGACGACGACGTGCTCGCCGCCGTGCCGCGGCGACTGCCACAGCGCGCCGCGCACGAGGCCGCAGCCGGCCTCGGCGAGCAGCCGGATGTCGCCGAGCTCGTCGGCCACCCCGATCGCCGCCTCGACGACCTCGATCAGGTTCAGCCAGTTGCCGGTCCAGCGGTACACCTCGGCGAGCTCCATGAGCAGCCCGTAGCGGTCCAGGGGCGTGGCCTCGGGATCCAGCGCGACGGCGTCGAGCGCGGCCGTGAACAGCGCCACGGCCGCGTCGGAGGCGTGGCGGCGGCGGGCCACGCCACCCGCGGCCGCCGCGGCCCGCCAGGCGCGGCCCGAGTACGCCGGGCCGGCGGCCTGCCAGTGGCGGGCCACCTCGCTCTCGCGACCGGTACGCGTCTCCAGCACCTCGGCCGTGCGGGCGTGCGCGCGGGCGAGCCGGGCCGGGCTGGTCGCCGCCGTGACCGTGTCGCGCACCAGCGCGTGCGCGAACGAGAATCCGTCGGCGCCCACCTCGCGCACCAGGCCCGCGTCGACGGCCGGGTCGAGCCGGTCGAGCACGTCGTCCTCGCGCAGGTCCGCGACCGCCGCGAGGTCCACGAGCGTGAACCGGCGCCCGAGCACCGCCGCCCAGCGCAGCAGCGCGCGGGTGTCGTCGGGCAGCCGGGCGAGCCGGCGCGACACGACGTCGGTGACGGCGGTCGGCGGGTCGGGGTCGGCCAGCAGGGCGGTGAGGTCGCCGTCGCGGGCGAGCCGGGCGTACTCGACCAGGAAGAACGGGTTGCCGTCGGTGCGTTCGGCCAGCCGGCGCGACTGCTCGTCGTCGGGGACGACGCTCGCCACGGAGCCGACCACGGCCGCGACGTCGGCGAGCCCGAGGCCGGTGAGCTCGAGGCGCTCCGCGTGGCGGCGGGCCAGCGACTCCGCGACGTCGGCCAGGGCGCCGGTCGGCTCGGGGTGCGAGCGCCACGTCGCGAGCACCAGCAGCCGCCCGGATGCCACGGTGTCGACCAGCATCCGCAGCACCCGCAGGCTCGCGACGTCGGCCCAGTGCAGGTCCTCCAGCACCAGCAGCACCGGCTCGGCCGCGGCGGCGTCGGCGACGCGGCGGGCCAGGCCCTCGCGCACGCGGAACTCGGAGCCCTCGTCCTCCTCGCCGCCCTCCTCGAGCTGCTCGCCGAGCTGCTCGAGCACCTGCTGCCACGGCCAGAGCGCGGGCGCGCCGCCGTCCTGTGAGCAGCGGCCGACCAGCACCCGGGCGCCGCGCGTCACGACGTGGCCGGCGAGCTCCGCGGAGAGCCGCGACTTGCCGATGCCCGGCTCGCCCGTGAGCGCCGCGAACGCGGGGACGCCCGTCTCCGCCCGGGTCCACGCCTCGATGAGCAGCAGCAGCTGGCGGTCGCGGCCGACCAGCGGCCACGGCGGCAGGGTGACGCCGGGGACGACGGCGGGGCGCCGGGCGGGCGCGGCCGTCACGGCCTGCGGGTCCGGCGCGGGGTGCGGATCCGCAGCCGGCGCCGTCGACACCTCGACCACGTCGGCGCCCGGGGGCGGGGCCCACGCCAGGGCGGGGTCCTGCCGCAGCACCGCGGTCTGCAGCGACCGCAGGTCGGTGCCGGGCTCCAGACCGAGCTCCTCGTCGAGCACCGTGCGCACCGCCGCCAGTGCCTCGAGCGCGTCGGCCTGCCGCCCCGCCCGGGCCAGCGCCAGCGCACGCAGGCCCCAGAGCCGCTCGCGGAGCGGGTAGCGCGCGGTGAGCGCCTCCAGCTCGGCCGCGACGGTGGCGTGGTCACCCAGCGCCAGCGCGGCGACGGCCCGATCCTCCAGCGCGACCGTGCGCAGCTCCTCGAGCCGGGCGCGTTCGGCCACGGCCGCGGGCGCCTCCTCCAGCTCGACGTACGGCGTGCCGCGCCACAGCCCCAGCGCCTCGTCGAGACTCGCCATCGCGCCGCGGAGGTCCGCGGCCGCCAGGCCGGTGGGCACCCACGCCACCCCCTCGGGCCCCTGCGAGCCGGCCGAGGCCAGCAGCCGGTGCGCGCCGCTCACGGCCCGGTCGAAGCGCGCCGCGTCGAGGCCGTCGTCCGGCAGCACCAGCGCGTAGCCCGGCTCGACGGTGACCAGCACCGTGGCCGGCGCGCGCGGCGCCCGCTCGGGCTCGATCACCCGGCGCAGGCCGGAGACGTAGACCTGCAGCGTCCCGGCGACGCCGTCGGGTGGCGCGTCGCCCCAGAGCAGGTCGACGAGGGCGTCGACCGACACCGGACGACCCCCGGACAGCGCCAGCGCTGCGACCAGCGCCCGCCGCTTGCGACTCCCGAGAAGCAGCCGCTCCTCACCGCGCCACGCCTCGGTGGCACCCAGGACGCTCACGCGCACCCGACGAGGATAGGGGACGCCCGCTCCCGGCGGGTGTCCGTAAGCGCTGTGCAAGTGGCGCGCAAGAGCGGCGGCGCACGGTGGTCACGACCGATCACCGATCCGGAGGACCCGATGACCACGCCGCAACCCGTCCAGATCTCGCTCCCCGGCCAGACCCACGTGGCCCACGGCCCGCACGACCAGACCGGGATGTACCTCATGCACCACGCCTTCCGGCGCGACCTGGCCCGCTTCAAGTCCGCGGTGCGCCAGACCCCCGTCGGCGAGCACGAGACCTGGCGGCTGCTGGCGGCCCGCTGGGACCGCTTCGGCACCGTCCTGCACCACCACCACCAGGTCGAGGACGAGGCGATCTGGCCGGTGCTGCTCGAGGCCGTCCGCGGCGACGAGGCCGACACGGCCACCCTCACCGCCATGGAGGCCGAGCACGGGCAGATCGACCCCGCGCTGGCCGCCTGCACCGAGGCCTTCGCCGCGATGGCTGCGCATCCCTGCGACGACCACCGCAACGCGCTGGACGTCCACGTCACGACGACGCGCGCCGCGCTGCTCGACCACCTGCGCCACGAGGAGACCGAGGCGCTCCCGCTGCTGCAGCGGGTGATGACCGAGGAGCAGTTCGCCGCCAGCGAGGCCGCCGCCGAGAAGGGCTACCCTGCCCGGCTGCTCCCGTTCCTGGTGCCGTGGGTCGCCGACGAGGTGCCCGCCGACGTCAGCGAGCACTTCCTGCGCGAGGCCGGCACGGCGTACGCCGTGATGCTGCGGCTGCTGCGCGGTCGCCACGCCCGCCGCGAGCAACGCGTCTTCCGCTTCGCCTAGCGGCCAATTGCAACCTCCCGGGGCCCACCTGCGTCATGGACCCGGAAACCCCGTCAGCACCCCCACCCGGAAGAGCACCAGCATGGCCACCCACCGCACCCGCGCCGCCGCCCTCGTCGCCGCGACCCTCACCTCCCTCACCGCCCTCGCCGCGATCAGCTCGGCCGTGCCGGCCGTCGCCGGTGTCATTGGCGCCGGACCCGTCGAGCAGGTCGCCCTCGTCGACGGCACCGGGGCCCAGCTCGTGCACGAGAGCCACGTCAACGGCTCCGCCAACGTCGTGTCGTACGACGGGCGCTACACCGCCTTCTCGACCGACGCGCCACTCGTGCCCGCGGATACCAACGGCGTCGACGACGTCTACGTCCGCGACCGCGAGGCGGGCACCACGACCCTGGTGAGCGTCCGGCGCGACGGCGGCCTCGGCAACGACTACAGCTACGAGCCGACCATCTCCGACGACGGCCGCTACGTCGCCTTCACCACCTGGGCCACCAACCTGGCCACGGACCGCAACGGCAGCCACCTCGACGTCCTCGTCAAGGACCTCGCGACCGGCAAGCTGTCCCGGGTCTCGCTGACCTCCGGCGACCGCCAGCTCAAGCCGAACAGCTTCTTCCCCGTGATCTCGGGCGACGGCCGCTCGGTGGCGTTCCAGACCTTCGCCCGCCTCGGCAGCAAGGACGGCGACCGCACCGAGGACGTCTACGTCCGCGACCTCGACACGGGCACCACCCGCCAGGCCTCGCTGCAGCCCGACGGCCGCGACATCCGCGAGGGCGTGATCGTCGGGGACATCAGCGACGACGGTCGCCGCGTCGCCGTCGGCAACGACCGCCGGATCTGGGTCCGCGACCTGGTCGCCGGCACCACCACCCGCGTCTGGCAGGAGCCGGTGTCGCCGCCGTGCCAGCCCGACCCGATGGGCTCCGCCGGCCGCCCGGCGATCTCGGGCAACGGCTCGTTCGTGGCCTTCAGCTCGTGCGCCACCGACCTGCCGGGCGAGGACGGCACCACCCCCGACATCTACGTCCTGCGGCTGCGCGACGGCGTGATCACGCGGGCGCACCCGAAGGGTGACCACGAGTCGTTCATCCCCAGCCTGTCGCGCACCGGCCGCTTCGTCGGCTTCGGCTCCGACGCCACCAACCTGGTCGAGGGCGACGACGAGGGCCAGCCCGACGCCTTCGTCGTGGACCGCCGCACCGGCGAGGTCGTCCGCGCCTCCCAGGCCCCCGACGGGTCCGGCGGCAACAGCTGGAACGCCACCACCGCCGCTGCCATCTCCGGCGACGGCCACAGCCTGGCCTTCAGCTCCTACTCCAGCAACCTCGTCGTCGGCGACGAGCACGACCTCGAGGAGGCCTTCGTGTGGCACCGCTGACCGCGACCGACCCGCCTCCACCCACCCACCGACCACCCGCACCCGCACCCGCAGAGAAGAAGACGATGACCACCAGAGCGAACACCTCACTCCGCCGCGCCGGCCTCGTCGCCGCCGCCCTCACCTCCCTCACCGCCCTCGGCACGCTCGCCGCGACGGTCCCGGCCGTCGCCGGCGTCAGCGTCAGCCACGTCGAGCAGGTCGCCCTGGTCGACGGGACCGGCGAGCAGCTGCCGTACAAGAGCCACCTCAACGGCACCGCCGACGTGCTCTCGTACGACGGGCGCTTCGCGGTGTTCTCGACCGACGCGCCGCTCGTGCCCGAGGACACCAACGAGACCGAGGACGTCTACGTCCACGACCGCGAGGTGGGCACCACGACCCTGGTGAGCGTCCGGCGCGACGGCGGCCTCGGCAACGACTACAGCCACGAGCCGACGATCTCCGACGACGGCCGCTACGTCGCCTTCACCACCTGGGCCACCAACCTGGCCACGGACCGCAACGGCAGCCACCTCGACGTCCTCGTCAAGGACCTCGAGACCGGCAAGCTGTCCCGGGTCTCGCTGACCTCCGGCGACCGCCAGCTCAAGCCGAACAGCTTCTTCCCCGTGATCTCGGGCGACGGCCGCTCGGTGGCGTTCCAGACCTTCGCCGCCCTCGGCGCCCGCGACCACGACCGCACCGAGGACGTCTACGTCCGCGACCTCGACACGGGCACCACCCGCCAGGCCTCGCTGCAGCCCGACGACCACGACATCCGCGGACCCCTCGGTGTCGGCGACATCAGCAACGACGGCGCCAAGGTGACCTTCGGCAACGACCACCTGCTCTGGGTCCGCAACGTCGCGACCGGCCGCACCATCCGGGTCTGGCAGGAGCCCACCCCTGCCCCGTGCCAGGACTGGCCGGACGCCGGCAGCGTGGGCCGCCCGTCGATCTCCGGCGACGGCCGCTTCGTGGCCTTCTCGTCGTGCAGCACCGACCTGCCGGGCGAGAACGGCGACGCCACCGACATCTACGTGATCCGGCTGCGCGACGGCGAGATCACCCGCGCGCACCCGAAGGGGAACGGGCACTCCTACCTGCCCAGCCTCTCGCGCACCGGCCGCTTCGTGGGCTTCGGCTCCGACGCGAGCAACCTGGTGGACGGCGACGACGAGGGCCAGCCCGACGCGTTCGTCGTCGACCGGCGGACCGGCGAGGTCGTCCGCGCCACCCAGGCCGTCGACGGCACCGGCGGCGCGAGCTGGAACGCCACCAACCACGTGGCGATCAGCGGCGACGGCCAGAGCCTCGCCTTCGGCTCCTACTCGCAGAACCTCGTCGCCGGGGACGCGTACGACCTCGAGGAGGCCTTCGTCTGGCACCGGTGAGGTGACCGGTGGCAAGGGGTGGGCAAGCCGGACGTAAGTCGTCTGCAAGTGGCCAGGTGTCTGCTGGTGCCCAGGCCCCGAGAGGCGGGGCCACGAGCAGGAGAGACACCATGCACGAGCACCGCCGCACCCGCTACGCCAGCCGCACCCGACCGCTCGTCCGTCGCCGCGACGGCCGGGTCGAGGTACCCCGCGACCCCTGGAGCCGCAGCTCGCACGACCTCGCGCTGTCGGTCGGATGGCGGCCGCAGGGGTGAGCGCCCCCAGGAGAGCACGAGACCGGGACGGACCGGACGCGACCAGCGTCCGGTCCGTTTCCCGTCGTGGCCGTCGCGGTCGGTCGGGGGCATGATCGGGGCATGACCTCCCGCGCCGGACAGCCCGCCGAGCCCCGCGACCTCGTCGACGTCGCGCACCTGGTGACGGCCTACTACACCCGCACCCCCGACCCGGGGGACGTCGACCAGCAGGTCGTGTTCGGCACCAGCGGGCACCGCGGGTCGAGCCTGCGGACGTCGTTCAACGAGGCGCACATCCTCGCCACGACGCAGGCGATCTGCGAGTACCGGCGCGAGCAGGGGTACGACGGGCCGCTGTTCATCGGCCGCGACACCCACGGCCTCTCGGAGCCGGCGTGGGCCACCGCGCTCGAGGTGCTGGTCGCCAACGACGTGACCGTGCTGGTCGACGCCGCGGACGGCTACACGCCGACCCCCGCGGTCTCGCACGCCATCCTGCGCGCCAACCAGGGGCGGACCACCGGCGCCGGCCTCGCCGACGGCATCGTGGTGACCCCCTCGCACAACCCGCCCGCCGACGGCGGCTTCAAGTACAACCCGCCCCACGGAGGGCCCGCCGACACCGACGCCACCGGCTGGATCGCGCGCCGCGCCAACGAGCTGGTCGCCGCCGGCCTCGAGGGCGTACGACGCGTCCCCTTCGCCCGGGCGCGGCCTGCGGCCTCGTCGTACGACTTCCTCGGCACCTACGTCGACGACCTGCCCCACGTCGTCGACCTCGACGCGGTGCGCGAGGCGGGCGTGCGCATCGGCGCGGACCCGCTGGGCGGCGCGAGCGTCGACTACTGGGGCGCGATCGCGGAGCGGCACCGGCTCGACCTGACGGTGGTCAACCCGCTGGTCGACCCCACCTGGCGGTTCATGACCCTCGACTGGGACGAGAAGATCCGGATGGACTGCTCCTCCCCCCACGCGATGGCCTCGCTGATCCACCGCAAGGACGACTACGCGATCGCGACCGGCAACGACGCCGACGCCGACCGGCACGGCGTCGTCACGCCCGACGCCGGGCTGATGAACCCCAACCACTACCTCGCGGTCGCGATCGGCTACCTCTTCGGCGGCGCGCGCCCGGGCTGGCCGGAGACCGCACAGATCGGCAAGACCCTCGTGTCGTCGTCGATGATCGACCGCGTCGCCGCGTCGCTCGGCAAGCCGATGGTCGAGGTGCCGGTGGGCTTCAAGTGGTTCGTGCCCGGGCTGCTCGACGGCTCGTTCGGCTTCGGCGGCGAGGAGTCGGCCGGAGCGTCGTTCCTGCGCACCGACGGCACCGCGTGGACCACCGACAAGGACGGCCTGATCCTCTGCCTGCTCGCCTCGGAGATCCTGGCGCGCACCGGACGCACGCCCTCGGAGCACTACGCCGACCTGGTCGCCGCGCACGGCGACCCGGCGTACGCCCGGATCGACGCGCCCGCCGACCGCGAGCAGAAGGCGAAGCTGGGCGCCCTCTCCCCCGACGACGTCGCCGCCACCTCGCTGGCCGGCGAGGCGATCACCGCCAAGCTCACCGAGGCCCCCGGCAACGGCGCGAAGATCGGCGGCCTCAAGGTCACCACCGAGTCGGCGTGGTTCGCCGCCCGCCCGTCCGGCACCGAGGACGTCTACAAGATCTACGCCGAGTCGTTCCGCGGCCCCGAGCACCTCGCCGAGGTCCAGGACGAGGCCCGCGAGGTCGTCTCCGCAGCCCTCAAATGAGCTGACCCGCCGTTGGTTGACGGCGGGTCAGCGGGTCGGGAGGCTAGGGTCGCGGCGTGGAGGGTGCGGAGGGGGCACCGGTCGTGACGCCGGTGATCGAGACGACGGGTCTCACCAAGGCGTACCCGCGCGTCACCGCGCTCGACCACCTCGACGTGACCGTCGGCGCGGGGGTCACCGGGCTGGTCGGCGCCAACGGCGCCGGCAAGTCCACGCTGATCAAGATCCTGCTGGGGCTGGTGCCGGCGACGAGCGGCTCGGCGCGGGTGCTGGGCCACGACGTCGCCACCGAGGGCACCGCGATCCGGTCGCTGGTGGGCTACATGCCCGAGCACGACTGCCTGCCGTCCGACGTCTCCGCGAGCGACCTGGTCGTCCACCTCGGGCAGATGTCCGGCCTGCCGTACGCCGCGGCGCGCGAGCGCGCCTCCGACGTGCTGCGCCACGTCGGACTGGCCGAGGAGCGCTACCGCGTGATGGGCGGCTACTCGACCGGCATGAAGCAGCGGGCCAAGCTCGCCCAGGCGCTCGTGCACGACCCGCGCCTGGTGCTGCTCGACGAGCCGACCAACGGCCTGGACCCCAGCTCGCGCGACGACATGCTGTCGCTGGTGCGCAAGATCGGCGAGGAGTTCGGGATCGCGGTGCTGGTCACCTCGCACCTGCTCGGGGAGCTCGAGCGGGTCAGCGACCACGTCGTCGTCCTCGACAGCGGGCGGCTGCTGCGCTCCTCGGCGACCAGCGACTTCCTGCACGCCACCGGCAGCCTGCTGGTCGAGGTGCAGGGGCCCCACGACGCCGACCGGCTGCTCGGCCAGGCGCTCGTCGACGCGGGCCTCACGGCCCGCCCGGCCGAGGGCAGCATGATCGAGGTCGAGGTGCGCGACGACCACACCGCCGACCTCGTGCGCGACCTCACCGTCGACCTCGGCCTCGGGCTGGTGCGGATGCAGGAGCGCCACCACCGCATCGAGGACGTCTTCCGCGAGGGAGGTGCCGGCAGTGTCCAGCCCGTCTGAGGCCCCCGCCCCCGACACCCGGCCGACCGGCGTCATCCACGACCTCGGCTACCGCCCCTACGGCGGGCCGCGGCTCGGCGAGGGGCCGGTCGCCTGGTCGTTCTTCAAGACCGGCCTGCGCCACACCTACGGCCTCGGCCGCTCGGGACGCTCCAAGGTGCTGCCGATGATCCTGCTCGGCGTGATGCTGCTGCCGGCGCTGATCCTGGTCGGCGTGCTGGTGCAGGCGGGCAAGGTGCTCGGGCTCGACGGGCAGCTCGTCGCCTACTCGACCTACCCGCTGACCACGCAGCTGCTGATCTCGGTCTTCGTCGCCTCGCAGGCGCCGGCCCTGATCTCGCGCGACCTGCGCTTCCGCACGATCACGCTCTACCTCGCCCGGCCGATGCGCCGGCGCAACTACGTGCTGGTGCGGCTGGCCTCGCTGACGGTCGCGACGTTCTTCCTGATCACCGCCCCGCTGCTGCTGATGTACCTCGGCGGCCTGCTCGCCGACCTGCCGCTGTGGCGCGAGACCGGCCGGTTCCTCGGCGCCGTGGCAGGGGCGGCGATGCTGGCCGCCTGCCTGGCCGGGCTGTCGGCGCTCACGGCCGCGCTGACCATCCGGCGCGGGCTGGCCGTCACCGCGGTGATCGTGGTGCTGCTGGTCAGCTACACGGTCGTCTCCACGATCCAGGGCATCTCGATCGGCACCGACCACCCGATGGTCGGCGAGGTGGCCGGCCTGTTCTCGCCCTACACGCTGGTCAACGGGGTGCAGGTCTTCCTCTTCGACGTGCCCGAGGCGACACCGACGCCGCCCACGAGCACCGCGATGGGGCTGGTCTACTGCCTCGCGGTGGTCGGCGTGGTGCTCGGCTCGATCGGCGGGCTGCTGTGGCGCTACCGGAAGGTGCAGCCGTGAGCACGATCGTGATCGACCACGTGTCGCGCTGGTACCGCAACGTCGTCGCGGTCAACGACGTCTCGATGACGATCGGCCCCGGCGTGACCGGGCTGCTCGGGCCCAACGGCGCCGGCAAGTCGACGCTGATCGCGATGATGTCGGGCTTCCTGGCACCCTCGGCCGGCACGGTCACGCTCGACGGCGAGCCGCTGTGGCGCAACGAGCAGGTCTACCGCCACATCGGGCTGGTGCCCGAGCGCGAGGCGCTCTTCGACCACCTCACCGGCCGGCGGTTCGTCGAGGTGAACGCCGAGCTGCACGGGCTCGCCGACGCGGGAGCCGCGGCCCAGCGGGCGATCGCCACCATCGAGATGACCGACGCGCAGGACCGCACGATCTCGACGTACTCCAAGGGCATGCGGCAGCGGATCAAGATGGCCTCCGCGCTCGTGCACGACCCGGCCGTGCTGCTGCTCGACGAGCCCTTCAACGGCATGGACCCGCGCCAGCGCATCCACCTGATGGAGCTGCTCCGCCAGATGGGCGCCGAGGGCCGCACCGTGCTGTTCAGCTCGCACATCCTCGAGGAGGTCGAGCAGGTGGCCCGCCAGATCGAGGTGCTGGTCGCCGGGCGGCACGCGGCGTCCGGCGACTTCGGTGCCATCCGGCGGCTGATGACCGACCGGCCCAACCGCTTCGTGCTCCGCACCTCCGACGACCGGCTGCTCGCCTCGACCCTCCTCGCCGACCCGTCGGTGCGGGGCGCCCGGCTGCGCTCCGAGGGCGGGATCGAGGTGGAGGCCTCCGACTTCGGGCGGTTCAGCGAGGTGCTGCCACGGCTGGCCCGCGACCACGGCATCCGCCTGCACGAGGTGACGCCCACCGACGAGTCGCTGGAGAGCGTCTTCTCCTACCTGGTGTCGTCGTGATCTCGGGGACCATCGTCCGGCTCGGGGTCGGCAGCATCTTCGGCCGCTGGCGCGGGGTGCTGCTGTTCCTGCTGCCCGTCGTGCTGGTCGGCCTGTCGGTGCTGGTGCGCTTCCTGG
The DNA here is from genome assembly GCF_042657275.1 of Nocardioides taihuensis. Lineage (NCBI taxonomy): Bacteria > Bacillati > Actinomycetota > Actinomycetes > Propionibacteriales > Nocardioidaceae > Nocardioides > Nocardioides taihuensis. The sequence goes on along the minus strand of NZ_JBHSKD010000007.1, from coordinate 286,791 downwards.
CCGGTGAGGACTTCGCCGCCGCCCGCAACACGCTCTACGGCCTCGGCCTGGTCGTCGTCGTACCGCTGGTGGCGCTGCTGGCCACCTCGGGCCTGCTGGCGCCCGAGATCGACGACGGGTCGATCTCCTACCTGCTCGCCAAGCCCATCTCGCGCTACACGATCATCGCCAGCAAGCTCGTGGTCTCGGCCGCGTGCGTGGTGGTCTTCGGGGCGGTGCCGATGCTGCTGGCCGGCGTGGTCCTGCTCCCGGGCGACCCGTCCGTGGCCGTCGGCTTCGCGGTCGGCTCGGTGGTCGCGGGCTGGGCCTACTGCGCGCTCTTCGCGCTGCTCTCGGTGATGACCAAGCACGCGGTCGTGGTCGGGCTGATCTACCTGCTGATCTGGGAGGGCCTGCTCGGCGGCCTCCTCGACGGCATCCGCTGGCTCAGCGTCACGCGGTGGGCCGGCCAGATCGCAGGCTCGATCGGCGACATCTCGCTGGTCTCCGACCTCCCCACGACGTACGCCGTGATCGCCACCGCCGTCGTCATCGTCGCCGGCACCTGGCTCTCCGGCCGCCGGCTGCGCTCGTTCAACCTCACCGGCGACGAGTAGTCGGCCCCCACGCTGACCCGCCGTCAACTAACGGCGGGGCAGCGCTCAGCGGCGTCGGAAGCGGAAGGTCGCGGGGGTCGGGTCGTTGTTGCCGGCCTTGTCCACGGCCATCACCCAGAAGCGGTGCCAGCCCTTCGGGACCCGGTAGGTGCGCGGCGAGGTGCAGGCCTTCCAGCCGGTGCGGTCGAGGTTGCAGGCGAAGATCGCACCCTTCTCCGAGGTGAAGGCGAACCTCACCTTCCGCTTCGTGGTGGGCCGCGGCGGGTGGTCGGAGAGGCGAGTCTGCGGCGGCGTCGTGTCGACCCTGAAGTCGCGGGTGGCGACGGTCGGGTCCGTGTTCCCCGCCGGGTCGGTGGCCCGGACCGCGAAGGTGTGGGGGCCATCGGTCAGCGGCTGCGTGGCGTGCGGGCTCGTGCACGACGCCCAAGGGTCACCATCGACCTTGCACGCGAACGACGCGCCGGGCTCGCTGGTGAAGGAGAAGGTGGGGGCTGCCTCGTTCGTCAGCCCCGGCGGCCCTCCGACGATCTCCGTGTCGGGCGCGGTGGTGTCGACGTACTCGTCCGCACCCACGTCGGTGACGGCCGTGCCGTCGGAGTCGCCGTCGACGGGCCGCAGCGTGCCGTCGATGTCGGCCAGGGTGCCGAGGTCCTCGGGGTCGCCTGCGTCGATCAGCGGCGACTCGGGCGACAGGTGGAAGTCGCCGCCGGCCACGTCCACGAACAGCGGGTCGACGTCGATCACGTTGCCGCCGTTGTCCACCACCTCTCCGACCCCGTTGGTCCCGATCGTCCCGCCGGTGGTCTGGTAGTCGGAGTACCGGACCGCGATCGTGGCGTTGCTCGCCCCGAGCGGGGGCCCGTTGTTGCCGGCGTCGGTGACGAGCGAGGTCCCCGAACCACGCACGATCGAGCTCAGCAGGGTCACCGTGCTGCTCTGCGCCACGGTGGGCGAGGCCGCGTAGGCCCACACGCCCCGCGAGCTCGCGTTCCCGCCGACGATGGTCACGTGGTCGGCCACGATGCTGCGCGGGGAGGTGCTGGCGTTGTAGTTGAGCGCACGCAGTCCGGTGCCGCCGCCGGTGCCGAGGTCGATCACGCTGTTGTCGACCAGCACCGTGCCGGAGTCCGTCGACAGGCCGACGGTGCTGCCCACCGCGAAGGTCGAGCGCTGCACGACGTCCGTGGTCGAGGCGCCCGAGTGCACGAGCCCGGAGTCGGCCACGACGGCGCTGTCGAACACCGTCGCGCCGCCCTCCGTGAAGAAGCCGCGCGAGCCCCCGCCCAAGGGCATCTCGATGTCGGCACCGAGCACCGTCGAGCCGCTGACCTGCATCGCGGTGGCGTTGCTGGTGCCGGTCCCGTCGACGCGCACGTTCTCGACCGTGGCGCCGTTGAAGGCGACGACGCCCTTGTCGTTGCTGCTGGTGGTCGGCTCGAGGCGCACGGTCAGGTTGCGCAGCCACGCCCCGTCGAGGCGGATGTACTGCTCGATGGGTCCCGGCGCGAGCGTCACCACGGTGTCCGGCCCCGACCCCTCGATGGTGAGCGGGTCGGCGGACCCGTTGAAGTAGAGCGCGGGCTCCGTCCAGGTCCCGGTGCCGATCCGGATCGTGTCGGCCACGCCGTTGCCGTCGGCGACGAGGTTCGCCGCGTCGATCGACACGGCCGTCTGGTCGCACGGCCCGGCGGCGTTGCCGACGCAGATCACGTTGTCGGCGGCGTACGCCGGGGCGGCGACGACCGCGGGGACGACCGGGGCGAGCAGGGCAGCGAGGAGCAGGGGGACACGGCGCACGCGCCGGAAGGTAGCGCCGGGCTCCCCTCGCCACGAGGCGCGACACGGGGCGGTCCAGACCGGCCCGGTCCCCGGCATGGTGCACAGGTGCCAGCGCGACCTGCCCTGTGATGGCGATGCCGCAGGCGTCCCGAGGCCCTAGGGTGCGAGACGCAGGGTCCACACCGTCGAACGACGCGCTCGGGTGCGCCGGGTCTGGAGAGAGTCGTGGCTGCCGCAGCCGCCTCGCACGTCGTCGTGATCGACGACCATGCCCTGTTCTCGCTCGCGGTGGCGGTGGCCCTCGAGGCGGGTGGCCGTCACGTCCGGGCCCTCGAGGTCGCCGACCTCGGGCGCGAGGCGGCGATGATCGAGGCCGCGCTGACCCCACCGCCCGACATCGCCCTGGTCGACCTCGACCTGGGGAGGTACGGCGACGGGCGCCGGCTGATCCGGCCGCTCACGCGGGCCGGGGTCGACGTCGTGGTGGTCTCGGCGATCCCCGACCCGCGCGACCACGAGCTTTGCCTGCGGCGCGGAGCGCGGGCGGTGCTGACCAAGGACCGGCCGCTCGAGGAGCTCGTGGCGCTCGTGGAGAGCCTCGAGCAGGAGCGGCGGCCGGTCCTCGACACCTAGCTCAGGCCGCGGCCTCGGTCTTGCGGGCGAGCTGGGTCAGGCGCGCCTGGGCAGCCCGGCGGACCCGCGGGCCCTTGGTGCTCATCTGGTAGAGCAGCGCCACCTGCTGCGGGGCGTTGGCGACGTTGGTCGTGGCCAGCCACCCGTTGGGCAGCGAGAGCCGGACCACGCGGTGCCACGCGCTCGCGACCTGCTTCGGCATCGGGGCGGAGTGGTAGTTGAGGTCGTACTTCTCGAAGAGCGCCTGCACCTTCGGGGCGATCTCGGCGTAGCGGTTGCTCGGCAGGTCGGGGAAGAGGTGGTGCTCGATCTGGTGGGAGAGGTTGCCGCTCATCAGGTGCATCAGCTTCGAGCCGGAGATGTTGGCCGAGCCGAGCATCTGGCGCACGTACCAGTCGCCGCGGGTCTCGCCCTCGATCGAGCGCTTCTCGAAGGTCTCCACGCCCTCGGGGAAGTGACCGCACATGATCACCGAGTGGCTCCACAGGTTGCGGACCACGTTGGCGGTGAAGTTCGCGGCCAGCGTGGAGAGGAAGGAGCCGGTCGGGATCGAGAGGGCGGGGTGGACGAGGTAGTCCTTGGTCGCCTGCTTGCGGATCTTGCCGAGCACCGCCTTCGCGCGGCGGCGGAAGTCGGGGTCCTTGAGCTGCTTCTTCTTCACGGTCGCGCCCAGCTCGAGGTCGTAGGCCGCGATGCCGTACTCGAAGAAGCAGGCGTTGATGAAGTTCCACAGCGGCTGCGCGAGGTGGAAGGGGTGCCACGGCTGGTCCTCGTCGACGCGCATGATGCCGTAGCCGAGGTCGTTGTCCTTGCCGATCACGTTCGTGTAGGTGTGGTGGAGCTCGTTGTGGCTGTGCTTCCACTGCTCGGCCGGCGAGGCCATGTCCCAGTCCCAGGTGGTGGAGTGGATCTTGGGGTCGCGCATCCAGTCCCACTGGCCGTGCAGGACGTTGTGGCCGATCTCCATGTTCTCCAGGATCTTGGCCAGGCTCAGCCCGGCGGTACCGACGATCCACGCCGGCGGAAGCGCGCTGAACAGCAGCACCGCGCGCGAGCCGAGCTCGATCTTGCGCTGGACGTCGATCACGCGGCGGATGTAGCGCGCATCGGACTCGCCGCGGCTGTCGAGGACGTCCTGGCGGATCGCGTCGAGCTCGACGCCGATCTGCTCGATGTCCTCGGGCGTGAGGTGGGCGATGGGGCTGACGGGCTGCTTCTGGATGACGGTCATGGTTCTCCTGTCCCGAGCGGGGATGCGGATCGGTGTGCGTGGTCGGTGGACTGGCGGGAGAGCTGCTAGTGCTCGATCTCGCAGGGGCCGGCGGCGGCGTTGATGCAGGTCTGCACGAGGACGCCGTCACCGGGGGCGGCGGTGGTGACCTCGCCGTTGCGGAGGTCGCGCACCGCGCCCTCGCGCAGGGGCAGCACGCAGCCGTAGCAGATGCCCATCCGGCAGCCGCTCGGCATGAGGACGCCGGCGCCCTCGGCGGCGTCGAGGATCGGGGTGGAGCCGTCGGCCTCGACCACCGCGCCGCTGGCGAAGGTCACGGTGCCGCCCTCGCCGGGCTCGACGAAGCTGCTGCGGAAGCGCTCCACGAACAACGGGAGTCCGCGCGCGACGTGGTGCTCCTCGAGCGCGTCGAGCAGGCCGACCGGGCCGCAGGCGAAGGTGAGCCGCTCGTCGAGGTCGGGCACGAGCGTGTCGAGCTCGGCGACGTCGAGCAGGCCGTGCACGTCGGTGTGCAGCTCGATGAGGCGCAACAGGCCGCGGTCGGCGTACGACCGGATCTCGTCGCCGAAGATCACCTCGGTCCGCGACAGCGCCGAGTGGAGCAGCACGATGTCGGTGGCGGGCGGCTCGGCGCGGGAGAAGAGGTTGCGCAGCATCCCGATCACCGGCGTGATGCCGGAGCCGCCGGTGACGAGCAGGAGCTTGGCCGGGATCGGCTGCGGCAGCACGAACTCACCCTCGGCCTGGCCGAGCTGCAGCATCGTGCCGGGGCGGGTGCGGTGGACGAGGTGGTTGCTGACCACGCCGTCGGGGATGCCCTTGACGGTGATGGAGACGTGGCCGTCGGCCCGCGGGCCGTGGGTGAGCGAGTAGGTGCGCCACAGACGGACACCGTCGACGTCGACACCGACGCGCAGGTACTGCCCCGGAACGTGGCCGCGCCAGCCCTTGCCGGGCTTGATCACGATCGTCGCCGACTCCGTGGTCTCGGGGCGCACCGCGACCACCCGGCCGCGCAGCTCGGTGCCCTCGCGGAGGGGGTGGAAGTGGTCGAGGACGTCGTCGAGGTCGAGCGGCGTGACGGCCGCGTCCGCGAGCCGCCGGAGGCTCGCTCGCAACCCGGAAGTGGGTCGCGCCGGGAGGTCGAGGCTCATGCTTCCATGGTTCCGGCCCGTGCGGCTAAAGTCATGAGTGCCACGTGTGAACCGGGCCCGTCTTCTTGTTCGCAAAGAACAAAGCCTGGTCCTCACCCGCCCCAGGAGGCCACCATGGTCCGTCGCGGACCCCGCCGCACCGCGGGCCACGGGCTGCACCTGCGGCCCGAGGCGATCGAGGAGATGCGCTCGCGGCTGCCCCAGGTCGCCGACGAGACCGTGGCCGCCATCATCGCCGAGGTGCCCAGCTACCGCGGCGCGCTGAGCGGGGTGATGGGCGAGAACATCCGCACCGCGGTGCAGCTCGCGCTCGGCGGCTTCATCTCGCTGGCCGCCCGTCGCCGGGGCGCCGATGCCGGGACACCGGCCGCCCCGGCGACCGAGGGCGCCTACCAGCTCGGCCGGGGCGAGGCGCGCAGCGGACGGTCGGTCGACGCGCTGCTGGCGGCGTACCGGATCGGGGCGCGGGTCTCGTGGCGCGAGATGTCGGCGACCGCGGTGAGGAACGGCGTGGACGCCGAGACCCTGGCCAGCTTCGCGGAGCTCGTGTTCGCCTACATCGACGAGCTGTCGGCGGCCAGCGTGGCCGGGCACACCGACGAGCTCGCGACCAGCGGGCGGGTGCGGCAGCGGCTGCTGGAGCGCCTGGTCCACCACCTGCTCACCGGCGCCGCCCCCCAGGTCGTGCAGGCGGCGGCCGAGCGCGCGGGCTGGGAGCCGCCGACGACGCTGACCGCGGTGGTGGTGCCGGAGTCGCAGGTGCGGCCGGTGGTCGGCGCCCTGTCGCCCGGCACGCTGCAGGCGGCGGAGGACCTCCCCGGCCTCGACGACCGGGTGCTGCTGCTGGTGCCCGACGCCGGCGGTCGCGCCCGCGGGGCCCTGCTGCGGGCGATCGAGGGGCGCGGCGCGGTGGCCGGGCCGGCGCGGCCGTGGCTCGAGGTGCCGTCGTCGGTCGACCGGGCGCTGCGGGCGCTGCGCGCGGGCATCGGGCCCGACACCGAGGAGCACCTCGCGCGACTGGTGCTGACTGCCGACCCCGAGGCGCTCGCCGACCTCCGGGCGCGGGCCCTGGCGCCGCTGGAGGGGCTGCGGCCGGCGACCGCGGAGAAGCTCGCCGAGACCCTGCGGGCGTGGCTGCTCCACCAGGGCCGCCGCGACGACGTGGCGGAGGCGCTCTTCGTGCACCCGCAGACGGTGCGCTACCGGATGGGCCAGCTGCGCGACGTGTACGGCGACCGGCTCGAGGACCCGGCCGTCGTGCTCGACCTGACGCTCGCGCTGGCGCTCGACGACGCGGCGGCTCAGACCTCGAGCCGCGCGAGCAGCGCCTCGGCGTCGTGAGGCGCCCGGCCGCGCGCGTCGTTGTCGAAGAACACCAGCACGTCGCGGCCGTCGGCCCGCCAGGCCCGGCAGCGCCGGGCCCACGCGTCGAGCGAGCGTGAGGAGTAGCCGCTGGCGTAGAGCTCGGTGTGGCCGTGCAGCCGCACGTAGACGTGGTCGGCGGTGACCTCGTCGAAGCACGGCCAGGCGCCGGGGTTGTCGGAGACGACGAGCGCCACGCCGCGGTCACGGAGCAGCTCGACCGCCTCGGGCTCGCCGAACGACGCGTGGCGCGGCTCGAGCGCGTGCCGCAGCGGGCGGTCGGCGTCGGTGGTGGTGAGCGCACGGTCGTCGGCGAGCTTGTCGTCGTGCTCGCGGGCGAGCTCCGCGGCCGCGCCGGTGGTGCGGGGCAGCAGGTCGAGGAAGTCGGCGACGAGCCGCTCGTCGTACCGCAGGTCGGGCGGGAGCTGCCAGAGCAAGGGCCCCAGTCGCGGCCCGAGCGCGAGGACGCCGGAGGCGAGGAAGTTGGCCAGGGGAGCGCGTACGTCGCGCAGCCGGCGCAGGTGGGTCAGGTAGCGGCCGCCCTTGACCGCCACCACGAAGTCGTCGGGCGTCTCCCCGGCGATCCGCTGGTAGGTGGTGGGGCGCTGGAGCGAGTAGAAGGAGCTGTTGAGCTCGAGCGCGGTGAGCCGCGACGCGAGGTGCTCGAGCTCGCGCCGCTGCGGCAGCCCGCGGGGGTAGAAGTCACCCCGCCAGCAGGCGTAGCGCCACCCCGAGGTCCCGACGCTGATCACGGCCATGATCCCGGTGTACCCCCGCGCCGGTCCTGCGCGTGGTCCAGACCAGGCGACGGGGTCCCATCCGGTTCCGGAGCAGCTCCGAACGTAGGGCAGGGAGGGAGACCGACGTCTCCCATTGGGACATCCGAGCACACGGACACCGAAGGGAAACTCGATGAACCGCACGACTCGCTTCACCCGGACCACCGCTCTCGGCCTGGGCGCGGCCCTCGCCGCCTCGGCCTTCGCCGGCCTGAGCGCCACCTCTGCCACTGCTGCCCCGGCCGCCAAGGCGCCCGGCACCACCAGCCTCGCCGAGGTGCTGGACGCCGACGGCAACAAGTTCGACAAGGAGCACGGGGACTTCGACATCGTCGACCGCGCGGTGCGGACCGTGCTGGGGGCGAAGCCCGACAGCCCGGTCGGCGTGCTGGCCGACGGCAACACGCGCGTGACGGCGTTCATCCCGACCGACAAGGCCTTCATGCGCCTGGTCAAGGACGTCGCCGGCAGCATGCCGGAGACCGAGAAGGCCACGTTCGACGCTGTGGCCACGTTCGGTGTGGACACGATCGAGGCCGTGCTGCTCTACCACGTCGTCGCAGGCGACACGATCAACTCCAAGGAGGCCGCGGGCGCCGACGGTGCCGAGCTGACCATGGCCTCCGGCGGGATCGTGACGGTCAACGTGACCGACGGCGGCAGCATCAAGCTGCAGGACGCCGACACGGACGACACGAACGCCAAGGTCATCCCGGCCAAGGTCGACATCAACAAGGGCAACAAGCAGATCGCGCACGGCATCAGCCGCGTGCTGCGCCCGATCAACCTGTGAGCCGCTGACTCCGGTCAGCACGGCACCAGGCAGCCGGCACCCCGCCCCCGCGACGGTCTCGCGGGGGCGGGGTGTCAGCGTCCGTCGTGGACGAGGCGGCCGGCGACCCAGGTCGCGGCCACGGTCGTGCCCCGGAGGCGGGCGGCCTGCTCGGACGGTGTGCCGCGGGGGAGCGGATCGTCGTCGAGCAGCACCAGGTCGTCGCGCGAGCCGGGGCGCACCGTCCCCTGCCCGTCGACCGACGCGGCCAGGGCCTCGCGCGGGGTGAGTGCCTGCTCGGGGTGCCAGGCCTCGCGGTCGTCGGCACTGCGGTGCACCGCCGCGGCGACGGCCAGCCACGGGTCGAGGGGCGAGACGGGGGCGTCGGAGCCGAGCGCGAGCTCGACGCCCTCGTCGAGCATCCACCGCAGCGCGAACGACCGGCCACCCCGGCCGGGCCACGCCCGCTCGGTGGGGTCGCGGTCGTCCAGGAGGTGCGCGGGCTGCACGCTGGCCCGCACCCCGAGCCGGGCCATCCGCGCGACGTCGTCGCGCAGCACGAGCTGGGCGTGCTCGACCGACCCGGTGGCGCCCGTCTCGGCGTACGCGTCGAGGACCTCGCGCACCGCCGCGTCGCCGATCGCGTGGGTGGCGACCTCGAGGCCGGCGCCGTGGGCCCGGCGCAGCAGGTCGTGGAGCTCCTCGGTCGTCTGGTTGGCGGCGCCGGTGCCGGACCCGTCGGCGTAGGGCTCGCAGCACCAGGCCGTGCGGGTGTTGAGCGAGCCGTCGCTGATGATCTTGAGCGGGCCCATGGTGATCCGCTCGTCGCAGCCGGGGAGGACGTCGCCGGTGCGCAGGCCGGCGGCGACGACGGCGTCGAGCCCGTCGGCGTACGTCGCGGACCGCACGCGCACGGTGCACGCACCCTCGGCGAACCGCTCGGCCCAGTCGCCGTACCCGCCGGAGAACTCGAAGTCGACGAGCCCGGTGACGCCCATCGCCGCGGCGGCGTCCATGGTGCGCTGGTAGGCGGTCGGTGAGGTGCCGTCGTTGCCGACGATGGTGACCAAGCGGCCGTACGCCGCGAACCACTCCGACTCCGCGACCACGGTGTCACGTGAGGGGAGGGCGAGGGCGGCGAGCGCCGTGGAGTTCAGCCAGGCGTGGTGGCCGTCGCCGCTGATCAGCACGACGGGGGTGTCGGGCGCGACGGCGTCGAGCTCGGCGACCGTGGGGTCGCGGTCCCAACGGGAGAGGCGGTGCCCCCAGCCGGTGAGCGGCTCTCCGGGCACCTCGACGAGGCGCTCGCGGACCAGCGCCAGGGCGTCCTCCACCGACCGGGTCGGCGCGAGGTCGAGGCGCTGGGAGGTGACCGTCCACTGGCCGAGGTGGACGTGCTGGTCCCACAGGCCCGGAAGCAGCCAGCGCCCCTCGGCGTCGTGCTCCTCGAGCCCGGCCGGCCGGTCGAGCCCCGGGCCCACCTCGACGACCCGACCGTCGCGGACCAGCACGTCGACCGGCAGGTCGTGCCCGGGGCCCTCGCCGAGCTCGACCACGCGCGCGGAGCGGAGGAGGAACGACGTCATGCGGGCCACCGTAGGAGGGCCGCGGTCACGGCGCGCCTCCGGGTCGTGTGCCCGTGACCACCCGAGGGGGTGCTGCCAGGCACACGACCCGTCGGGTGCGGGTCAGCGGGCGGCGGGCTCGGCGGCCTCCTCGACCGGGGCGCCGTGCGCTCCCATCGGCTGGGGCCGCAGGAAGGCCCCGCCGACGACGGCGGCCAGCAGCGCGCAGGCCGCGCCGACGCCGAAGGCCAGCTGGTAGCCGCCGAGCTCCGCGGCGACCAGGTCGGTGCCGGCCTCGACCAGGGCGGTGGTGCGCGCCGAGGAGATCGCGACCAGCACGGCCAGGCCGAGCGCGCCGCCCATCATGAAGCTGGTGTTCACCAGGCCGGAGGCCAGGCCCGACTCGTGGGGCTCGACGTCGCCCATCGCGGCCAGCAGCACCGGGTTGAACGCGATGCCCGCGCCGGCGCCGAGCAGCAGCATCGAGGGCAGCACGTCGACGGCGAACGAGCCGTCGATCGGCGCCCGGGAGAACAGCGCGAGGCTCACGGCGGCCAGCGTCAGGCCGGCCACCAGGGGCGGGCGGATGCCGAACCGCATCACCAGCCGGTCGGAGACCCGCAGTGAGCAGAACGCCATCACCACGCTGGTCGGCACGAAGGCCAGGCCGACCTCGAGTGCCGAGTAGCCGAGCACCCGCTGGAGGTAGAGGGCGGCCAGGAAGAACCAGGCGAACATCGCCGCGGCCCAGAGCACGCCGACCACCTGCGAGACCGCCACGTTGCGCAGCGCGAACATCCGCAGCGGCACCAGCGGCTGGTCGGTGCGGGCCTCGTAGGCGACGAACACGGCGAGCAGGAGCGCACCGGCCGCGAGCAGGCCGAGGGTGCGGGCGGAGGTCCAGCCGGCGTCGTTCCCGCCGACCACGGCGTACACCGTGAGCATGAGGGAGGCGGTGACCAGCACGGCGCCGGGGACGTCGAGGCGGCCGGCGTCGGGCACCTGCTCGTCGGCGGGGAGCACGCGGCGGGCGGCGAACCAGACCGCGATGCCGATCGGCACGTTGACCAGGAAGATCCAGTGCCAGCTGAGCAACCCGGTCAGCACGCCGCCGGCCAGGACGCCGACCGCGCCGCCGCCGGACATCACGAAGCCGAAGAAGCCCATCGCCTTCGCCCGCTCGGCGGGGTCGGAGAAGAGCCCCATGATCAGCGACAGCGCGACGGCGGAGACCGCGGCGCCACCGAGGCCCTGGACCGCGCGGCCCGCGACCAGCAGCTCGGCGCTCGGGGCGAGGCCGCACAGTACGGAGGCGGCCGTGAACGACACGACGCCGGCGGTGAAGACCCGCTTGTTGCCCAGCAGGTCGCCGAGGCGGCCCGAGAGCAGCAGGAAGCCGCCGAAGGTCAGCAGGTAGGCGTTGACCACCCAGGCCAGCGCCTCCGGCGAGAACCCGAGGTCGGCCTGGATCGAGGGCAGCGCGACGTTCACGATGCTCGAGTCGAGGACGATCATCAGGTCGCCCAGGCACAGCACGTACAGGGCCAGCCAGCGGGTGCGGGCCGAGAGCCCGGCGGCCTCGGTGGGCTCGGTCGGCGCAGTGGTCACGGTGGTCAACTCCTCGGGTGTCCGGATCTGCCGTACACCCCCACCACGAACGGGCGGCGCCGATTTCGACATCAGGCGTCAGCGATCTGCGATCTTCGCGAAGGACGACCCGAGGGCGCGACCGATTTCATCGGCGGCCGGCGCGGTAGTCCCCGACGAGAGGGCCGGGTTACCGATCGGTAAGGGGGCCAACTCGTCGGGGACTACCGTGAATTCACCGCCTCAGACGTGGCGGCGGGACTGCACGACCCGGAACCGCGAGGCGACGTACGCGCCGTCGGTGTAGGACGCGTTGGCGGCGGGGTTGGCGCCGGTGCCGTGGAAGTCGGAGTAGGCCGCGGACTGGTTGACGAAGACGCCGCCGAGGAGGTTCTCCGACAGGGCGACGCCGGCGTCGAGGGCAGCCTCGCGGACGTCGTCGAGCACGCGCTCGTCGGTCGTGTAGACGGCCGCGGTCATCGCGCCGCGGCGCTGCACGGTGTCGCGGAAGAGCGCGACCGAGCGATCGGTGGACGCCGTCGCGATGAGGTAGGCGACGGGGCCGAAGCACTCCGACTCGTAGACCTCCGCGTCGTGCTCGGTCAGCCCGACGAGCAGCGGCGTGCGCACGGTCGCGTCGGCGTACGCCGGGTGGGTCACCGCCCGCGACGGCACCAGCACCTCGCCGTGGCCCGTCGCCCTCTCGAGCCGCTCGAGCACACCGGTGTCGACGACCCCGCCGAGCAGCTCGACCGCGCGGGCGTCGTCCCCGAGCAGCTTGTCGAGCGCGGCCCCGATGCCGGCGCCGACCTCGGCCACCGTCTTGTGGCCCTCGTCGGTCGCGATGCCGGCGGCCGGCACGTAGACGTTCTGCGGCGCCGTGCACATCTGGCCGGTGTAGAGCGAGAACGAGAAGGCGAGGTTCTGGCACATCGCGCGGAAGCTGTCGGTCGAGTCGACCACGACGGTGTTCACGCCGGCCTTCTCGGTGAAGACGACGGCCTGGGTCGCATTCGCCTCGAGCCAGTCGCCGAAGGCGGTGCCGCCGGTGAAGTCGACGAGCCTCACCTCCGGGCGTACGGCGAGCACGGCGGCCAGCCGGTCGGCGGGGTCCTCGGCCGCCAGGGTGACCAGGTCGGGGTCGAAGCCGCACTCCTCGAGCACCTCGCGGCAGACCTGCACGGTGATCGCGAGCGGCAGCACCGCGCCCGGGTGGGGCTTCACCACGACCGGGTTGCCGGTCACCAGGGAGGCGAAGAGCCCCGGCCAGGAGTTCCAGGTCGGGAAGGTGTGGCAGCCGACCACCAGCGCGACGCCGCGCGGCACGACCGTGAAGGTCTTCTCCATCCGCAGCGGCTCGCCGCGACCCGGCTTCTCCCACAGCGCCGTGGCGGGCGTGCGGGTCATCTCTGTCCAGGCGTAGGCGATGGCCTCGAGCGCCCGGTCGAGCGCGTGCGCACCACCGGCCTGGAAGGCCATCACGAACGCCTGCCCGCTGGTGTGCTGCACCGCGTTCGCGAGCTCGAAGACCCGCCCGTGCAGCCGCGCCAGGACCTCGAGGCAGACGCCGGTCCGGCCCTCCGGCCCGGCGTCGCGCCAGGCCCTCATGCCGCGCCGGGCCGCGCTCATGAGCTCGTCGACCGCCGCGTCGGTGGCCGGCACCCGCGGGTAGGCGACCCCCAGGTCGAAGCCGAACGGCGAGCGCTCGCTCGCCACGGTGCCGTCGCTGCCCGGCGTCGCCAGCGGGAACGCCCCGCCGAGCCAGGTGTCGAACGCGGCCTTGCCCTCGGCCGCGGCGGTCTCGCCGTACACCCGCGGGGAGGGCGACTCGTCGAAGGCGGAGTAGAAGGTGCGCGCAGCGCAGGCGGCGACGGCCTGGTCGAGGCGGTCGCGGTGCGCGGCGAGGAGGTCCGCGGGGCTCGTGGCCGGGGCGGACGGGGTCGTCACGTCGGTGGTCATGCGGGCAGCCTCCACCCCGGCTCCCCGGTGTGCAACTCCGGTGGGGCTACCCTCCCGGCATGGGCTGGCGGGGAGTCGGGGTGACGGTGCTGTGCGCCGGCCTCGGGCTCGCCGCCGGCGTCGCGCTGGCGCGGGTGACCACGAACGAGCCCGCCGTCGGCGGCACCGCGACCCCGGTGCCCGCCGCCTCGCCGTCGTACCCGTTCGACCCTCCCGTCGAGGTCGTCCCCGACCCCGACGACCCGCCGCTGGAGCGCGGCCTGCCCACCCACGACGAGCGGATCGGCCAGGGGCCCTTCGTGCTCGGCCTGCCGGTGCCCGACGGGTGGCAGCGCACCAACAGCAACTTCGGCGAGTGGAAGTGGACGCCGCCGCTCGGCCCGGACGGCGACAACGACTACACCTACTTCCTGCGGGTCAAGCTCGTCGGCAACCAGAACCTCACGATCGCCGGCGCCCTGCAGGACCGCATCCAGGCCGTGGACCTCGCGAGCGGGACCGAGGAGTTCGACCTCGAGTCGCAGACGCCCGACACGTTCACCTCCACCTACGTGCTCGAGGGCCACCGGCGGCTGGCGATCGAGCGCTTCATCTCGGTCGACGGCACCGACCACGCCTTCGCCAACATCGCGGTCGTCGGCCGGCTCGTCGACCGCGAGGGCCTCGTCGACCTGATGGGGACGGTCACCGACGGGGTCGGGTAGGCGCGCGGCTCAGAAGCCGTGGGTGGTGACCGAGTCGAGCACCTGGTTCGCGGCCGCGCGGTCGGCGGAGCGCACCTGCACCCAGAGCAGCCGGTTCGCGGCCACCTGGACGACGCGCTCCACGGTGACGCCGGACGGGCAGTCGGCGTGCACGATCGTCGTCGACGGCTGGTCGCCGCCCTCGGTGACCGGGCTGTCGGCGCTCGCACACTCGGGGTGCTGCGGGAGGTCCTCGGGCACCTCGAAGCCGGGCAGCACCCCGACGAAGACGCCCTGGCCGTCGACGTCCGGGTCGCGCCAGTCGCCGGCGCTGCCCACCGACACGGCCGGGAAGTCCGCGCCCTCGCCGTTCGGCGGCTGCCACCCCGAGCGGCTCACCACGCCGGCCCAGTCGTGCGGCACGGTCACCTCGAGCGAGCCCCGCTCGTCGGTGACGGTCACGTCGGGGTCCTCCCCGGACTCCACGAGGTAGCCCGCCACCACGCCCGCCGCCAGCGCGAGCACCGCCGCGGCCGTCGCCAGCACCGGGCCGCGCCGGCGTCGGGCGGGCGGCACCGGCTCCGGCAGCGGGCCGAGCTGCGGTTCCGGCGTCGGCCGCGCGCCCGGCTGGGTGAGGAGCGGGTCGGGGGCCAGCCACTCCCCCGGCGGTGGCGGCGCGGCCTCGTCGCCGAGGGCGCGCTCGAGGGCGGAGACGTAGGACGCGACGTCGGGCCAGCGGTCGTCGCGGTCGGCCGCGAGCCCCCGCCGTACGACGTCCTCGACGGCCGGGGGGAAGCGCCGGTCGGGGGTCGACAGCGTGGGCGGCGGCCCCGGTTCGGCGGCCGCGGCCAGCGAGGCGTGGCGGTACGGCGGGACCCCGGCCAGCAGCAGGTGGGTGAGCGCGGCGAGCGAGTACTGGTCGGCCCGCGGGTCGAGGTGCTCGCCGCGCGCCTGCTCCGGAGCGACGTACGACGGCGTGCCCGCGATCATGGTCAGGCGCGAGCTCACGTCGAGCTCCTTGCCGAGGCCGAGGTCGGCCAGCATCGCCCGCACCCGCGGCTCGCTCTCGTCGGAGCCGGCGCGCGGGTCGACGGTGCGGAAGAGCACGTTGGCGGGCTTCACGTCGCGGTGCAGCAGCCCGCGCTCGTGCAGGGCGGTCAGGCCGTCGCCGACCTCGCGGACGACCTCGAGCGCCTGGGCGACGGTCAGCCCGCCCACCTCGAGCCGGTCGGCGAGCGTGCCCTGGTCGGCGTACCCCATGACCAGGTAGGGGCGGCCGTCCTCGAGCTCGCCGGCGTCGTACACCGGCACGACGTGCGGGGACTCGACCTTGCGCAGGAAGCGCCCCTCCTCCACGAAGCGGCGGCGCACGTGGTGGTCCTCGGTCCAGTTGTCGGCGAGCACCTTGATCGCCACCGGGGAGTCGAGGTGCTCGTCGTAGGCCAGCCACACCGTCGCGAAGCCGCCCGCGCCGAGGCGTCGGCGCACGGCGTAGCGACCGAGACGAGAGGGGTGCGGCACGCCTGCATCATGGCACCTCGGGGTCGACCCCGAGACGACCCCGAGGCGGGCAGGGGTCGGTCTCGGTGTCGGGATCAGCGCCTTCCCCGATGTGCCCGACCCCGCCCCGGCGCGAGTCTGGGCGGCATGATCCAGATCGACTCCCTGACCAAGACGTTCGGCGGCTTCCTCGCCGTCGACGACGTCACCTTCACCGCGCAGCCCGGTCGCGTGACCGGCTTCCTGGGCCCGAACGGGGCCGGCAAGTCCACCACGCTGCGGATCCTGACCGGGCTCACCCCGGCCACCTCCGGCAGCGCGACCGTCAACGGTCGCCGCTTCTCCGACCTGCCCAACCCCGGCCTCGAGGTCGGCGTCCTGCTCGACGCCTCGGCCCAGCACGCCGGCCGCACCGGGCGCGAGATCCTCACCGTCGCCGCGCGCACCATGGGCCTGCCGGCCCGCCGGGTCGACGAGATGCTCGACCTGGTGAGCCTGACGCCCGACGAGGCCACCCGTCGGGTGCGGCACTACTCCCTGGGCATGCGGCAGCGGCTCGGCATCGCCACCGCCCTGCTGGGCGAGCCGGAGGTGCTCGTGCTCGACGAGCCCGCCAACGGCCTCGACCCGGCCGGCATCCGCTGGATGCGCGACCTGCTGCGCGACTACGCCGACGGCGGCGCCACGGTGCTGCTCTCCAGCCACCTGCTGCACGAGATCGAGGTCATCGCTGACGACCTCGTCGTGATCGGGCAGGGCCGGATCGTCGCCCAGGGCACCAAGGCCGAGCTGCTGGCCACCGCCGGCACGCTGGTCCGCACGCCCCACCACCGCGAGCTCGCCACCGCCCTCGCGCGGCGCGGGCTCGCCCACGCCACCGCCAGCCACGGCCCCGACGCCCTGCGCGTCGAGGCCGACCCCGCGCTCGTCGGCTCTGTCGCCCACGAGGTCGGCGTCCCCCTCGTCGAGCTCCGCGCCGCCGACGGCGCCGGGCTCGAGGAGATGTTCCTCGAGCTCACCGCCGAGACCCAACGAGAAGGAGCAGCAGCATGACCACCCTCGCCGTGACGGCCGAGACCGAGACCCGCGGCGCCGTACGACGCGAGCCCGCGCCCATCCCCATGACCCGGGTCGTGGCCGTCGAGCTCCGCAAGTCGTTCGACACCCGCTCGGGCTTCTGGCTGCTGGCCAGCATCGGGATCGCCTCGGTGCTCGCCACCGGCGCCGTGCTGCTCTGGGCGCCGGACTCCGAGCTCACCTACAGCACCTTCGCCACCGCGATCGGCTTCCCGATGGCAGTGATCCTGCCGGTGATCGCGATCCTCTCGGTCACCTCGGAGTGGAGCCAGCGCAGCGGGCTCACGACGTTCACCCTGGTGCCGCACCGCGGCCGCGTGATCCGCGCCAAGGCGTACGTCGCCGTCGGCGTCGGCGTGGCCTCGATGCTCGTGGCCATGGCGGTCGGCGCCGTCGGCAACCTGGTGGGCCCGGCGATCACCGGCGTCGACCGGGTCTGGGACGTCACCGTCCTCGACCTGGCGCAGATCATCCTGGCCAACGTGCTCGGCCTGATGATCGGCTTCATGCTCGGCGTGCTGATCCGCAACTCCGCCGGCGCCATCGTGGGCTACTTCGTCTACGGCTTCGTCCTCCCGCCGCTGGCCATGCTGCTCGCGGCGAGCCAGCAGTGGTTCAAGGACCTGCAGCCGTGGGTCGACTTCAACTGGGCGCAGGGGGCGCTCTACAACGGCTCGCTGACCGGCGAGGAGTGGGCGCAGCTCGGGGTGACCAGCCTGCTGTGGCTGGTGGTCCCGCTCAGCGTCGGCCTCGCGATGCTGATGCGGTCCGAGGTGAAGTGACAAGTCCCTTGCGGACCGCCCCACCCTTCCCCGTACCGTGCATCCCGGCAGCCAGCCGGGCCGCCGGTACGGGGAAGGGTCGAGGCATGTCGGGGGACAGGTACGCCGAGCAGCGCACGCCGGACGAGGTGGACGAGCTGGCGCGGCGCGCCCGCGACGGCGACCGCGACGCGCTGGAGCTGCTGCTCACGGAGGTCCGCCCGCGGACCCTCAACGTCTGCCGCGGCGTCCTGCCCTACTCGGGCGACGCCGAGGACGCCTGCCAGGAGGCGTTGATGAACGTCGCCGCCAAGATCGGCTCGTGGGGCGGCCGGGGCCGCTTCACCACCTGGCTGCACGTGGTCGCGGTGAATTCCGCCCGCACCACCTACCGCCGGATGAAGAACCAGGCGACCCCGAGCGACGTGCTCCCGATGGAGCGGCCCGACCCGCGCACCACCAGCGTCATCGCCGGCACGCGGCTCGACCTGCTCGAGGCGATGGAGACCCTCGAGCACGACCACCCGCAGTACGTCGAGCCGCTGCTGCTGCGCGACGTCTACGGCCTGCCCTACGAGGAGATCGCCGCGCAGGTCGGCGTCCCCCTGGGCACGGTCAAGGCACAGATCCATCACGGTCGTCGTCTGGTGCGTCCGCTGCTGCGCGGCGACGGCTAGGTTCCGGTCCATGACTCTTCGGGTGGCGCGGGGGCTCGCCGCCGTCGCGCTCGTGCCCGTCCTGCTCGCCGGCTGCACCGACGCCGAGGACACCCCGGTCGCGGCGCAGCCGGGCAGCCCCACCGACGGCGGGGTCGGCCGCACGGGCAGCACCGCCTCGATCGCGGTCCCCGACCCGTCGGAGGACGCGCAGGCCGAGGACCCGTCGTACGACGCGGGGACGAGCCAGCCGGTGGAGGACTCGGTCTACCCCGAGGTCGGTGACCCGCTGGTCGACGCGCTGCACTACGGGCTCGACCTCGGCTGGAACCCGCAGACCCGCACCCTCGACGCCGCCGAGGTGCTGACCTTCCGCGCGACCGACGACGCGCCGCACTTCCAGCTCGACTTCGGCGCCGCCCTCGCGGTGCGGTCGGCGCGCCTCGACGGGGCCAGGGTCGCGGTCGACGAGCGCGGCAAGGACCTCGTGGTCCGGGCGCCGGTGCAGGCCGACCAGCGCTACGTGCTCGAGCTGCGCTACGGCGGCACCCCGCGCCCGGTCGCGGCGCCGACGACGCGCGCCGACTTCAGCACGCTCGGCTGGACGATCACCGACGACGGCCGGGTCTGGACGATGCAGGAGCCGTTCGGCGCCTACTCCTGGTACGCCGTGAACGACCAGCCGTCGGACAAGGCGCTCTACGACATCACGGTGCGCGCGCCCGCGCCCTGGGTCGGTGTGGCCAACGGCGAGCTGGTCTCCCAGGAGGAGTCCGGCGGCACCACCACCTCGAGCTGGCACCTCGACGAGCCGGCGTCGTCGTACCTCGTCACGGTGGCGATCGGCGACTTCGCGATGACGAAGGACCGCTCCGCCTCGGGGGTGCCGATGACCTACTGGTGGCCGAGCGACGACCGCTCGATCCTGCGCCGGTTGCGGCTCGCCGCCGACGAGGTCGCCTGGATCGAGGACAGGCTCGGGCCCTACCCCTTCTCGTCGCTGGGCTTCGTGGTCGTCGACTCGCGCAGCGCCATGGAGACCCAGACGATGATCACGGTCGGCAAGGAGGACTACGACCTCTCGCCGGAGGTGCTGCTGCACGAGATGGTGCACCAGTGGTACGGCGACCAGGTCACGCCGGCGGACTGGAAGGACCTGTGGCTGAGCGAGGGCATGGCGCAGTACCTGCAGATCCTCTGGCAGGCGCAGCACTACGGCTACTCCGCGGACGCCCAGCTCCGCGACCTCGCCAGCGGCGCCGACCAGCGCCAGCGCAACGAGTCCGGCCCGCCGGCCGACTACGACCCGAGCACCTTCGCCGAGGGCAACGTCTACTACTCGCCGGCCCTGATGTGGGACGTGATCCGCCGCGACCTCGGCGACCGGCTCTTCTGGCGCCTCGCCCGCGAGTGGCCCGCCGCCCACGACAACGGCAACGCCGACTACGACGAGGCCGTGCGCTGGTGGTCGCAGGAGTCGGGCCGCAACCTCGCGCCCACCTTCGACGCCTGGCTGCTCGGCGCGACGACGCCGCCGTACCCCTAGGGGGTAGGGCAACACGCACGTTAACCAGCGATTTGTGCACTCCCGGACGGAAACAACCATCCGACAGCGGACATTTCGGTCCGGGAGTCGAACCAGAGTGACGGGTGTGACTCGCCTGTCGGACCCCGTCTGCCCTGAGCGGAAGCCGGCCGCGCCCCCTTGTCCCGGCACGCCGGCCCGGCGAGGCTCGGGGGCATGGAGCTGCTGGTGCTGGGCGGGACGGTCTTCCTGAGTCGAGCGGTCGCCGAGGAGGGCCTGCGACGCGGGCACGACGTCACCTGTGCCTGTCGCGGGGAGTCGGGCGGCGTCCCGGCCGGTGCGCGGCACGTCGCGTGGGACCGGGCGGCCGAGCCGGACCCGCCCCGGGCGCTGGCCGGCGCGCGCCCCGACGCGGTCGTCGACGTCGCCCGTCACCCCTCCTGGGTGCGGGCGGCCGTGGCGGCGTTCCCCGAGGCCCACTGGAGCTTCGTCTCGACCATCAACGTCTACACCGACGAGGCGACGCCGGGCGGCACGCCGGACAGCCTGCCGCTGCACGACCCCGTGCACACCGACGAGGACCCCGCCACCTCCCCGGAGCTGTACGGCGCGATGAAGGTCGCCTGCGAGGACGCCGTGCGCGACGGCGCCGCGGCCGCGTTCGTCGTACGCCCCGGACTGATCGTCGGCCCGGGCGACCCCACCGGACGCTTCAGCTACTGGCCCGCGCGCCTCGACGGAGCCGACGGGGCCGAGGTGCTCGCCCCCGGCGACCCCGACGACGTCGTCCAGGTGATCGACGTGCGCGACCTCGCCGCCTGGATCGTCGACGCCGCCGAGCGCCGCACCACCGGCACCTACGACGGCACCAGCGCGCCCACCACCCGCGGCGACTTCCTCGCCGAGGTCGCGCGGGGCGTCGGCGTCGAGCCCGCGTGGGTCTGGGTCCCCCAGGACGCGCTGGCCGAGCACCGGGTCGAGCCGTGGGCGGGCCCACGGTCCGTGCCGGTGTGGCTGCCGCTCCCGGAGTACGCCGGGATGTTGGCGCACGACGTCACCGCGTCGTACGACGCCGGGCTGGTCACCCGGCCCCTCGCAGAGACCGCCCGCGACACGCTCGCCTGGTTGCGCGAGCACCCCGACGCCACCGTCACCGGGCTGACCCGGGACGAGGAGGCGGAGGTGCTGGGCGCGTGGTCTCGACAAGCCAGACCGAGGTAGCTCTCAGAAGAGCTCCTTGACCTTCACGACCGTCTCGTAGACGCCGTAGGCCAGCGGCACGCCGACCACGATCCAGGCCACGGGCAGCAGCCACGACGGCGGTGCGCTGGCGCCCTCGGGCGCGGTCGACGTCTCCGTCCCGTGCGGCACGGCCGACGCGTGGCCGCCGTCCTCCGGCTCGAGGTAGCGCTCGGCGACCGGACGCACCATCAGGTTGGCGACGAAGCCGACGGCGAGCACGCAGACCATGGTGATCAGCGCCGGCCGGTAGTCGCCGGCGGTCAGTGATCCCGGCTCGCCCTGCGTGTCGAGGATGCCGTTGACGATCAGCGGTCCGGCCACTCCCGCGGCTGACCACGCCGTCAGCAACCGCCCGTGGATCGCGCCGACCTGGTAGGTGCCGAAGAGGTCGCGCAGGTACGCCGGCACGGTGGCGAAGCCGCCGCCGTAGAAGCTGATGATCAGGCCGGCGAAGAGCACGAAGAGCGCCGTGCTGGTCGGGCCGACGAACGCCAGCAGGAGGTAGAGCCCGATGCCGGCGCCGAGGTAGAGCACGTAGATGTTCTTGCGCCCGATCACGTCCGACAGCGACGACCACCCGAACCGCCCCGCCATGTTGAACAGCGACAGCACGCTGACGAAGCCGGCAGCGGCCGCCGCGGCGACGGCGGTCTCGCCGCCCTCGCGGAAGAAGTCCTGGATCATGTAGGCGGCCTGCTCGAGGATCCCGATGCCGGCGGTCACGTTGCAGAAGAGCACGGTCCACAGCAGCCAGAACTGCGGCGTCCGGATCGCGTTTTTCGCCGAGACGTTGCGGGTGCTGACCATCGCCTTCTGCTCGACCTGGGCCGGGTCGAAGCCCTCGGGCGCCCACCCCTCCGGGGGCACCCGGATCAGCCAGGCCCCGAACAGCATCACCACGAGGTAGACGACCGCGAGGGTGAGGAACATCTGCGCCACGGCGGTGCCGCTCGCGATCGCGGTGATCGGGTCGTAGTCGCTGTCGTAGACGCCGAGCAGCTTGGAGGAGAGCGGGCTGGCCAGCATCGCCCCGCCGCCGAAGCCCATGATCGCCATGCCGGTCGCGAGCCCCGGCCGGTCGGGAAACCACTTGATGAGCGTCGAGACCGGCGAGATGTAGCCGATGCCGAGCCCGATGCCGCCGATCACGCCGTACCCGAGGTAGACCAGCCACAGCTGGCTGGTGACGATGCCGATCGCACCGACCACGAAGCCGGCCGACCAGAAGACTGCAGCCGTCGCCATCGCGCGGCGCGGGCCGCCGGTGTCGACCCAGGTGCCGAAGACCGCCGCGGACAGGCCGAGCATCACGATCGCGATCGAGAAGATCACGCCGACCGCGGTCAGCGAGGTGTCGAAGTGGTCGACGAGCGAGGCCTTGTAGACGCTGGTCGCGTAGACCTGGCCGATGCACAGGTGGACCGCCAGCGCTGCCGGCGGCACCAGCCACCGGTTGTAGCCCGGGCCCGCGATCGTGCGTTCGCGATCGAGGACGGAGGTCAGTGACGCGGTCGTGGCCATGCGGTGGTGTCCTCCCGAGCGGCGGCCGGGTCCTGAGGTGACCCGGGTCACGTCGTACCCCGGAGCGACCGGTTTCAACCACCCGACGGAGCCCGGAGGGGCGGTCCGGGCCGCCGTAGGGTGGACCGACATGGCTTCGGATCGCCTCGGTGCGCGCGACCTCGTCGACCTCGTGCTCGACGCGGGGTCGTGGTCGTCGTGGGACGTCCCGCCCGAGCGCGACCTCGAGGGCGGCGAGGTCTCCGAGGAGTACGCCGCGGAGCTGGTCGCCGCCGCCGAGCGCAGCGGGGTCGACGAGTCGGTGATCACCGGCGAGGGCCTGATGCGCGGGCGCCGGGTGGCCGTGGTGCTCGGCGAGTTCCGGTTCCTCGCCGGCTCGATCGGCCGGGCGTCGGCGGACCGCATCGTCGCCGCCGTCGAGCGCTCCACCGCCGAGGGTCTGCCCCTGCTCGCGGCGCCGGTCTCGGGCGGGACCCGGATGCAGGAGGGCACCCCCGCCTTCGTGCAGATGGTGCGGATCAGCGAGGCCGTCGCCGCGCACAAGCACGCCGGGCTGCCCTACCTCGTCTACCTGCGCCACCCCACCACCGGCGGCGTGATGGCGTCGTGGGGCTCGCTCGGCCAGGTCACGGTCGCCGAGCCGGGCGCGCTGGTGGGCTTCCTGGGGCCGCGGGTCTACGAGGCCCTCTACGGCCGGCCGTTCCCGCCCGGGGTGCAGACGGCCGAGAACCTCTACGCCCACGGCATCATCGACGCCGTCGTGGCACCGGAGCAGATCGCCGACATCCTCGACCGGGCGCTCACGATCCTGCTCGCGCCGCGGCACGGCATCCCGGTGACGCCCGAGCCGCCCGAGCCCGACCCGGCGTCGCTCGCGGACGTCGACGCCTGGGACTGCGTGACCTCCTCGCGCCGGCCCGACCGGCCCGGGGTGCGCCGGCTGCTCAAGTACGCCGCGGCCGACGTCGTACCCCTCAACGGCACCGGCCAGGGCGAGGCCGACCCCGGCCTGCTGATCGGGCTGGCGCGCTTCGGGCGGGCGCCGTGCGTCTTCCTGGGCCAGGACCGCCGCGGCCAGACCGTCGACCACCCGATGGGTCCCGAGGCGCTGCGCGAGGCCCGCCGCGGGATGCGGCTCGCCTCCGAGCTCGGCCTGCCGCTGGTCACGGTGATCGACACGCCCGGCGCCGCCCTCTCCCCGGACGCCGAGAACGGCGGGCTGGCCGGTGAGATCGCCCGCTGCCTCTCCGACCTGGTCACGCTGGACGCGCCCACGCTGTGCCTGATGCTCGGCGAGGGCAACGGCGGCGGGGCGCTCGCCCTCCTGCCGGCCGACCGCGTGATCGCCGCGCAGCACGCCTGGCTGTCGCCGCTGCCCCCGGAGGGGGCGAGTGCGATCGTGCACCGCGACACCGACCACGCGCCGCAGATGGCCCGCGCCCAGCACGTGCGCGCCCTCGACCTCTACCGCCGCGGCATCGTCGACCGGATCGTCACCGAGCGGCCCGACGCCGCGGACGAGGCCGAGGCCTTCTGCCAGCGGGTCGGGCTGGTGCTCGAGCACGAGCTGTCGTCACTGCTGGCCCGCGGGCCGGGCACCCCGGGCGAGCGCGCCCGTCGCTACGCCTGAGGGCGCCGGCCGCGCCGCGGGTCAGGCCGTCTGCCGGCCCAGCGGCTGGGTGCCTGCTGCTGCGCTGGAGCGATAGGTGCATGTGCACCTATCGCTCCAGCGCACGTGAGACGCCCCCTCGCCCTCCCGGCTGGCCACTAGGTTGCGGCCATGTCGACGTACGTCGTGAGTGGCGCGGCCTCCGGGATCGGGGCGGCGACGACCGCACTGCTGCGCGAGCAGGGGCACCGGGTGGTGACCGTCGACCTGCGCGACGCCGACGTGGTCGCCGACCTGTCGACGGCCCGCGGCCGCGCGGACGCCGTGGCCGGGGCGCTGGCCGCGACCGGCGGGGTGGTGCACGGCGTGGTGCCGTGCGCGGGCATCGCCGGGCTCACGGGCGTCGACCCGGCGCTGGTGGCGTCGGTGAACTTCTTCGGCGCGGTTGCGCTGGCCCGGGGCCTGCGCGAGGCGATGACGGCGTCCGGGGGCGGAGCGGTGGTGCTGCTGGCGTCCAACTCGATCACCTGCCAGCCCGGCTGGACGAGCGAGGTCGCGGGCGCCTGCCTGAAGGACGACGAGGACGCCGCGCGCGCGGCCGCCGCCGAGGTCGACGCGGTGATGGTCTACCCGGCGACCAAGGCGGCGCTGGCCTACTGGGCACGGCGCGAGGGCGTGAAGGCGGAGTGGGCCGGGGCCGGCATCCGGCTCAACGCCGTGGCGCCCGGCCTGATCGCCACCCCCATGACCGACCGGCTGCGCGAGGACCCTCGGCTCGGGGTCTTCGCCGACGCCTACCCGAGCGCGCTGGGGCGTGCGGGCCGGCCGGAGGAGGTCGCGGCGACGATCGCCTTCCTGCTCTCCGACGCGGCGAGCCTGGTGGTGGGCAGCGTGGTGTTCGTCGACGGCGGCACCGACGCGCTGCTCCACCCGCTCGCGCCCGCCGGGATGGACGTGCCGCCGATCGTGCTGGGGATCATGGACAGGCTGGCCGGGGTGGTCACGAAGGTGAGGGCGATGCGTCGGCGCAGGTGAGCGCCGCCAGCGTCGCCGCCGCCCGGATCGCCGGCGTCATCGCGCTGCGTGGCCGGTCGACGTAGCGCCACTGCCCGTCGAAGAACCCCGCTGCCGCCATCTCCTGCAGCCCGGCCCGGCCCACCCACGCCTCGGCGACGCACGCCGCCTGCGGCGGCTCCATCCGGGCGGCGAGGGCGCGGGTCAGCGTGGTGACCGCGACGTCGCGGGCCACGGGGGTCGGGGTCGGCGACGGCTCGCCGGCGACGGTGGGCGACCCCGGGTCTGCGGGCCGGGTGAGCGCGTACGCCGTGCCGGCACCTCCGACGAGCAGCGCCGCGAGCACCGCCGCGGCGACCCAGCCCCGACCGCCCACCGCGCTGTCCGGGAGCGCCCGTGCGCGCAGCAGGTCGGCCCGCAGCTCGGCCGCCGAGGCGTGGCGCGCCCCGGGCCGCTTGGCCAGCGACCGCCGCAGCACCCGGTCGACGGCGACGCCGCGCGGCCCGGGCAGGCGCAGCTGCGGCACTGGTCGTTCGACGTGGGCGCGGGCGACGGCGTAGTCGGTCGCGCCGGAGTACGGCGGCCGCCCGGTGAGCGCCGCCACCAGCACGCACCCGAGCGCGTAGACGTCGGAGGCGACGCCCGCGACCCCGCCGGTGTGCAGCTCGGGTGCCATGTACGCCGGGGTGCCGAGCGAGCCCGCGCGGGTGCGGGTCTGGTGGGGCGCGAGCCACCCCGCCACCCCGAAGTCGCCGAGCAGCGCCCGGGGCTCGCCGCCCGTGCGGTCGAGCAGCACGTTGCCGGGCTTGACGTCGCGGTGCACCAGTCCGGCGGCGTGCACGTCGGCGAGGCCGGCGGCGACCTGCTCGACCACCTCCAGCGCCGCGTCGACGCCGAGGGGTCCGTGCCGCGCGAGCCACGAGCCGAGGTCGCCGTCGGGCACCAGCGCCGTGGCGGTCCACAGGCGACCGTCGTCCTCGCCGGTGGCGTGCACCCGCACGACGTACGGCGAGTCCAGCGCCGCCAGCGCCCGCGCCTCGCGCTCGAACCGCGACCGGAAGGCCGGGTCGGCCGCGAGGTGCGCGGCGATCACCTTGAGCGCGACCGGGCGCTGGAGGCGGTCGTCCACGGCCTCCAGCACCTCACCCATCGCCCCGCCCCCGAGACGGCGGACGACGCGGTACGGCCCGATCCGATCCACGCCCGGGGGTCTACCCCGGGCACGGAGCGGTCAACCAGCGTTGCTCAGAACAGCAGGGCCGAGGCCGGGTCCTCCAGGATCCCGGCCACGTCGGCCAGGAACTGCGAGCCCTTCTCGCCGTCGATGTGCCGGTGGTCGAACGACAGCGCGAGCGTGGTCACCTGGCGCGGCACGATCTCGTCGACACCGTCGCGGGTGACCACCCACGGCTGCTTCTTCACGGCGCCGAAGCACAGGATCGCCGACTCACCGGGGTTGATGATCGGCGTCCCGGAGTCGACGCCGAACACGCCCACGTTGGTGATCGTGAACGTGCCGCCGCTCATCTCGGCCGGCTGCGTGCGGCCCTCGCGAGCCGTTGCGGTGAGCTGGCCCAGCGCCTCCGCGAGCTCGACCAGCGAGAGGTCGTGGGCGTCCTTGACGTTGGGGACGACCAGCCCGCGCGGCGTGGCCGCGGCGATGCCGAGGTTGACGTAGCCCTTGTAGACGACCTCCTGGGCCGCCTCGTCCCACGTCGAGTTGATCTCGGGCGTGCGCCGCATCGCGAGCATCACCGCACGCGCGAGCACCAGCAACGGCGACACCCTGACGTCACGGAACTCGCGACGACCCTTGAGCCGCTCGACGAACTCCATCGTCGCGGTGACGTCGATGGTCACCCACTCGGTGACGTGCGGCGCCGTGAACGCGCTGTCGACCATGGCCTGGGCCATCATCTTGCGCACGCCCTTGATCGGCTCGCGCCGCTCGCGCTCGCCACCGCCGAAGAAGGCAGGCGCCGCAACCACGGCGGTCGAGCCAGTCGAGACCCCGACACCACCGCCCGCGGCCGCCTGCACGTCCTCCCGCGTGACGGACCCGTTCGGGCCCGACGGGGTGAGCGTGGTCAGGTCGACGCCGAGGTCCTTGGCCAGCTTGCGCACCGGCGGCTTGGCCAGCACGCGCACGTCGCCGGGAGCCTCGGCCGGACGGGCGGACGTCGCCGGCACCGCGGGCTCGTCGGCCGCGAGCACCTCGCCGCTCTGCGCGCCACCGGGCGCGAAGGCGCCCTGGACCTGCAGCAGCGTGTTGGCGCCGGCGTCGGAGCTCGGCGACGCGGCACCGCGACGGGCGCGGCGCACCGGGCCCCGGTCGGCCTTGTTGCGGCCCACCAGGCTCTCGCCCTCGCCACCACCGCTGGCCGCGGGGTTGGAGAGGTCGATCTCCATCTCGCCGGCGGGCGCCGCGGTCGCGGGCTCGTCCGGCGTCTGGCTCGGGTCGCCGATCGCGATGATCGGCGTGCCGACCGGGACGGTCTCGCCCTCGGGCACGAGCAGCGCGGTGACGGTGCCGGCGTACGGCGACGGCAGCTCCACCAGGGACTTCGCGGTCTCGATCTCGACGACGATGTCGTTGATGTCGACGACGTCGCCGACCTTGACCTTCCACGAGACGATCTCCGCCTCGGTCAGGCCCTCGCCGACGTCGGGCAGCAGGTACTCAGCCATGTGCAGGCCTCTCAGAACGCGAGCGAACGGTCGACGGCGTCGAGCAGCCGGTCGAGGTCGGGGAGGAAGTCCTCCTCGATCCGCGACGGCGGGTACGGCGTGTCGAAGCCACCGACGCGCAGCACCGGGGCCTCGAGCGAGTAGAAGCACTCCTCGGTGATCCGGCTCGCGACCTCGGCACCCATGCCGAGGTTGACGTGCGCCTCGTGGGTGACGACGGCGCGCCCGGTGCGACGCACC
The DNA here is from genome assembly GCF_042657275.1 of Nocardioides taihuensis. Classification (NCBI taxonomy): domain Bacteria; kingdom Bacillati; phylum Actinomycetota; class Actinomycetes; order Propionibacteriales; family Nocardioidaceae; genus Nocardioides; species Nocardioides taihuensis. The sequence continues at coordinate 258,858 of NZ_JBHSKD010000007.1, read as the reverse complement.
GACTCGTGGACCGGCGCCATGTCGAGCGGCGACAGCGTGCGCAGGTCGATGACCTCGAGCGACGTGCCGTCGGTCGAGGCGGCCTCGGCCGCGGCCATCGCGGTCTTCACCATCGGACCGTAGGCGAGGACGGTGCAGTCGCTGCCGGCGCGCACGACCCGCGAGGCGAACAGCGGGTCGGGCGTCGCCGTCTCGTCGAGGTCGGCCTTGTCGGCGTGGTACTGCCGCTTGGGCTCGAGGAAGATCACCGGGTCGTCGCTGGCGATGGCCTGCTGGATCATCCAGTAGCCGTCGACCGGGTTGGAGCAGGCGACGACCTTGAGGCCCGGGGTGTGCGCGAACTGCGCCTCCGGGGACTCGCTGTGGTGCTCGACCGCGCCGATGCCGCCGCCGAACGGGATCCGGATGACGATCGGCATCTTCGAGCGGCCGCGGCTGCGGTAGTGCATCTTCGCGACCTGGCAGACGATCTGGTCGTACGCCGGGTAGACGAAGCCGTCGAACTGGATCTCCACGACCGGGCGGTAGCCTCGCAGCGCCATGCCGACCGCGGTGCCGACGATGCCGGACTCCGCGAGGGGCGAGTCGATGACGCGGTCCTCGCCGAAGTCCTTCTGCAGGCCGTCGGTGATCCGGAAGACGCCGCCGAGCTTGCCGACGTCCTCACCCATGATCAGGACCCGGGGGTCGTTCTCCATGGCCTTGCGCAGCCCCATGTTGAGGCCCTTGGCCAACGTGATCCTGGTGGTCATCAGCGCGCCCCCTCGAAGGTGTCGAGGTACGCCGCGAAGCCCTCGCGCTGGGCGCGCAGCTCCTCGGTCTCCTCGGCGTAGACGTGGTCGAACATGCTCAGCGGGGCGGGGTCGGGCAGCGCCTTGCAGCCCTCGCGCAGGTGGTGGCCGAGGTCGTTGGCCTCATCCTGGACGGCCTCGAAGAACGCCTCGTCGGCGAGACCGTTGCGCTTGAGGTAGACCTGCACGCGCGCGATCGGGTCCTTGAGCTTCCAGTGCTCGACGTCGTCGGAGAGGCGGTAGCGGGTCGGGTCGTCGGTCGTGGTGTGCGCGCCCATCCGGTAGGTGTAGGCCTCCACGAGCGTCGGGCCCTGGCCCTCGCGGGCGCGCTGCAGCGCCGCCTGGGTCACGGCGTACGTCGCGAGGACGTCGTTGCCGTCGACGCGGACGCCGGGGAAGCCGAAGCCGAGGGCCCGCTGGTAGAGCGGGATCCGAGTCTGGCGCTCGATCGGCTCGGAGATCGCCCACTGGTTGTTCTGGCAGAAGAAGACGACCGGGGCGTTGTAGGACGCGGCGAAGATGAACGCCTCGTTGACGTCGCCCTGGCTCGAGGCGCCGTCACCGAAGTGCGCGATCACCGCGGCGTCGCGGTCGGGGTCGCCGGTGCCGACGACGCCGTCGCGCTGCATGCCCATCGCGTAGCCGGTGGCGTGGAGCGTCTGCGCGCCGATCACGATCGTGTAGAGGCCGAAGTTGTTGTCCGCGGGGTCCCAGGAGCCCTGGTCCACGCCGCGGAAGAGCCCGAGCAGGCTGAGCGGGTCGACGCCCCTGCAGTAGGCGACGCCGTGCTCGCGGTAGGTCGGGAAGACGTAGTCCTGCGGCCGCAGCGCACGACCGGCGCCGATCTGCGCGGCCTCCTGGCCGAGCAGCTGCGCCCAGATGCCGAGCTCGCCGTGGCGCTGGAGCGCCGTGGCCTCGGTGTCGATGCGGCGGGTGAGCACCATGTCGCGGTAGAAGCCGCGGATGGTCTCGGCCTCCTCGTCGGCGGACATGCCGTCACCGAAGCTGAACTCGGGGTGCTCGACGCGCTCGCCCTCGGGGGTGAGCAGCTGGACGAGCTCGGGGCCGCCGTCCTGCTGGGACGGCCCGAACACCTCCACGAGATCGGGGCCGAAGCCCGGACCGGAGCCTGTACTGGTCAACCTGCACTCCTTCTGGTCGCCGGCCCGGACGGGGTGACCGCCGGCGCCGGAGGCGAGCCGATGCACGGCGCGGGGGTGGTGCACCCTGTGACCGGCACCACACGCGGTGGCCCCTGCGAGGTTACCGGGGCCGTCCCACCCCTCGCCAATCGCCCCGGGTGGTTGGTCGACGGGCCTAGCCTCGGACGCATGGGCTCCCTCGTCGTCTCCGCCAGCACCGTCGTCGACGCCCCCGCGTCGGTCGTCTTCGACATCGTCGCCGACCCGCGCCAGCACCCGCGGATCGACGGCTCCGGAACGGTGCGCGGCTCGGTCTCCGGCCCCGAGCGCCTCGAGCTCGGCTCGCACTTCTCCATGGACATGCGGCTCGGCGCGCCGTACAAGATCCACAACTTGGTCGTGGAGTTCGAGGAGGGCCGCCGGATCGCCTGGAAGCACCTCGGGGCGCACCGGTGGCGCTACGAGCTCGAGGAGCTGCCCGCGGCCGAGGGCGGCGGCACCCGGGTCACGGAGACCTGGGACGCCTCGCGCTACAACGCCGTGTGGGCCGCGGCGATGAAGGCGGCCGGCTTCCCCGAGCGCAACCGCAAGGGCATCGAGGCGACGCTGGTGCGGCTCAAGGAGGCCGCCGAGGCCGACGCCCGCGCCGCGTCCGGCGAGGGAGCCGACGCGTGAGCAGGAGGACGGCGCGCGGGTGCTCGAGCTGCGCAGCGAGGTCGAGCGGGCCTCGTCCGGCTCAGGCCGCCTCGGCGGCGAGCTCGGGGTCGTACCACCGGTAGACGACCCAGCCGTGGTACGCCGGCTCGGAGACGAAGACCAGCCCGATCCGTCGCTCCTCCGCCGCGTCCCGGCCCACCTCCTGGTTGTCGGCGTCGCGCTCGACGCGCTCGGGGAGCGAGACCTCCACGACCACCGGGGCGATCGTCGCGACCAGCCGGGTGCCCGGGAAGTGGTGCTGCCGCAGCGGGGAGATCCGCACGACCTCCGCCTCGACGGGGTCCATCTCGACGTGGTGGCCCGACTCCGAGAGCGCGACGAGCTCGTCGCGCACCTCGTCGCAGCCCTTCGAGGTGCTCGAGCAGACCTTGTTGAAGGGCTGGGAGTACCCGGTGCGCAGCCCGTAGGTCCAGGCGTCGGCGAAGTACTGCACCGCCTTCTCGACGTCGGCCCGTCGCTCGCCGTGTCCGTCGACCACCGGCATCTCGGGCTCGTCGAAGGCGAGCGGGTCGAAGGAGGGTGCGGCGCCGGACGGCTCGACCTCCGGCTCTTCCGAGCCCCGCCTGCACCCGGTGAGCACGACCAGGAGCGCGACCCCGGTCGCGAGGACGGTGCGGGCATGACGGACCCCGGTGCTCGCCATGGCGGGCAACCTAGCAACCGCGCCGCGTCCGGTGTCCCGGATCGACGACGCCGGCACGGCGAGCCTTCAGTGCGCCTCGCCGAGGTCCTCGTGCTCGCGGTGGGCGGGCGGCTCGACCTGGAACGTCGCGTGCGCGATGCCGAAGTCGTCGGTGGTGACCGCGCAGAGCCGGTCGAGCACGGCTCCGACGCCGTCACGGGCGAGCGTCTCGTCGTCGACCGTGACGTGGGCCGACAGCGACGACAGGCCGCTGGTGATGGTCCAGGCGTGCAGGTCGTGCACCTCGAGGACCCCCGGCAGCTCGCCGAGGCGCGTGGCCACCTGGTCGAGGTCGAGCCCGCGTGGGGCGATCTCGAGCAGCACCGCCGCCGCGTCGTGCAGCAGCGAGATCGCGCGCGGCAGGATCAGCGCCGCGATCACCAGTGAGGCGAGCGGGTCGGCCCGCTGCCACCCCGCCACCGCGATCAGGAGGCCGGCCAGCACGGTGAGCACCGATCCCAGCAGGTCGGCGGCGACCTCGAGGCTGGCCGCACGGAGGTTGAGCGACCCGGTGTCCGACCGGTTCAGCACCAGCATCGACACGGCGTTGGCCAGCAGGCCGACGGCCGCGAAGGCCACCATCGGGCCGGCCTCGACCGTCGGCGGGTCCAGGAGCCGCTGCACGCCCGCCCAGGCCAGGTAGACGCACACCGCCAGCAGCACCAGCGCGTTCACCAGCGCCGCGAGGATCTCGACCCGGTGCCAGCCGAACGTCGAGCGCTTCCCCGCCGGCCGCGTCGCGACGTACGACGCGCCCAGCGCGAGCACCACGGCCGCGGCGTCGGTGGCCATGTGCCCCGCGTCGGCGAGCAGCGCGAGCGAGCCGGCGACCCACGCACCGACCAGCTCGACGACCATGACGGTGGCGGTGACCGCGAGCACGATCCGCAGGCGGCCGCGGTCCTCGGCGCGCCCGGCCGCGTGGCCGCCGGCGCGCCCGTGGTCGTGGCCCATGCCTCTCAGCCTAGGTGTCCTTGGCGACAGGTGATCGCCGGAATCGGACCCCGGGACGGGGGTACCGGGTGCCTCCTGACCCCTGCTCGGAGGAGACACACCATGACCACGCGCTTCGCTCACGCGACCACCACGGGTCGCACCCACGCCCAGACCGCCGCCGCCGTCGTCGGCGCGGTGTTCCTGGTCGTCGGGATCGCCGGCTTCATCCCCGGCATCACCACCCACTTCGGCCAGCTGGAGCTCCTGGGCCACCGGTCCGGGGCCCAGCTGCTCGGGATCTTCGACGTCTCGGTGCTGCACAACCTCGTGCACCTGCTGTTCGGCGTGGCCGGCCTGGCGCTCGCCCGGCGGCGAGACAGCGCCCGCAGCTACCTGATCGGCGGCGGGGTGGTCTACCTCGTCCTGTGGGTCTACGGCCTGGTCGTCGGCCACGACAGCGCGGCCAACTTCGTCCCGGTGAACTCCGCGGACAACTGGCTGCACCTGGTGCTCGGCCTCGGCATGGTCGCTCTCGGCGTCGTGCTGGGTCGCGACGAGGCCCGCCGGCGTCGCTGACTGACGCTCAGCCCCGTCGGGCCCGGTCGTGCGGCTCCTGCCACACGGCCGGGTCCGGCCCCTGCAGGACGATGCCCGTGGGGTTCACGTCGGTCTGCAGGCGGAAGTAGTGCTGCTCGATCTGCTCGACGTCCGTGCTGCCGCCGAAGGCCCGGGATCGCGTCGAGGTCGCGGGGGTAGCCCTGCGGAGCGATACCCGGAAGAACTGCAAAGAAACATTTGCAAACATCTCTTTGCAGTTGTACGGTGCTGCCATGGAGATCACACCGTCGATCACGCCGGACGCCGCCGGGCTGAAGGTGCTCGCCCACCCGGTGCGGCTCGAGGCGCTCGGGATGCTCCGTGTCGAGGGCCCGGCCACCGCGACCATGCTGGCGCAGCGGCTCGGCCTCAACAGCGGGGCGACGTCCTACCACCTGCGCCAGCTCGCGCAGCACGGCTTCATCGAGGAGGACACCGAGCGCGGCAACGGCCGCGAGCGCTGGTGGCGCGCCTCGCACCGCGCCACCCGCACGTCCGCGGAGGGCCTCGCGCCCGACGACCCGGTGCACGACCTGTACGGCTCGTACCTGCACGCCGTCGCGGACGTCTACGACGGCAAGGTGCGCCGGGCACTCGACGAGCAGTCGTCGCTGCCGCAGGCGTGGCAGGACGTCTCGATGATCAGCGACTGGGTGCTGCAGGTGCGGCCCGAGCAGGCCCGGGCGCTCCTCGAGCGGCTGGTCGAGGAGATCCAGGACTTCCCGGAGACGACGGACGACGACCCGGAGGGCGCGGCGTACTGCCTCCAGGTCCAGGCCTTCCCCCTGCCGGGGCGGCTGTCGTGAGCGCCCCCACCACCCACCGCCGGCGCCCGCTCTACGGCTGGCTGACCGCCGAGGCGATCTCGCTGACCGGCACGCGGGTGTCGATGATCGCGCTGCCGTGGTTCGTGCTGACCACGACCGGCAGCGCGACGAAGACCGGTCTGGTCGCCCTCGCCGAGCTGCTCCCGATGGTGGTGCTCAAGGTGCTGGGCGGGCCGGTGATCGACCGCCTCGGTCCGCGCCGGGTCGCAGTCGCGTGCGACGTCCTCAGCATGCCGGTCGTCGGCGCGATCCCCCTGCTCCACGCGGCGGGCCACCTGTCCTTCGGCGGGTTCCTGGCGCTGGTCGCGGTGGCGGGCGCGCTGCGCGGGCCCGGTGACAGCGCCAAGGGCGCGCTGGTGCCGGCCATCGTCGACCACACCGGCGTCCCGATGGAGCGCGCGACCGGCCTGCACACCACGGTCGAGCGCACGTCGACCATGCTCGGCGCCGCGTTCGCGGGCGGGCTGGTCTCGACCATCGGCGCGGCGAACGCGATCGTCGTCGACGCCGTGAGCTTCGGCCTCTCGGCGCTGGTCCTGCTCTGGTCGTGCCGGCGCGTCGGTGACGCCGTGGTCCGCACCGGCGAGGAGGACACCGCGCCGTACCGCGAGCAGCTCCACGAGGGCTGGCGCTTCCTGCGCGGAGACCGGGTGCTGCTCGGCATCGCGGTCATGGTCGCGATCACCAACCTGCTCGACATCGCGTGGGGGACGGTGCTGGTCCCCGTGTGGGCCCTGGAGTACGGCGGCGGCGCGGCCGTGATCGGCCTGCTGTTCGCGGTCTTCGGGGGCTCGGCGGCCCTCGGCGCGATCTGCGCTGCGGCGTGGGGCGACCGGATGCCCCGCTACCGCACCTATCTCGTGGCCTTCCTCGTCGTCGGCCTTCCCCGCTTCGTGGTGATGGCCTGGGACATCCCGATCTGGATCGTGATCGCCGTCGCCCTGGCGGGCGGCTTCGCGTCCGGCTTCCTGAACCCCATCCTCGGGGCGGTCATCTTCGAGCGCATCCCGCCCCCGCTCGTCGGACGGGTGACCTCGCTGACGACGGCGATGTGCTTCGCGCTGATGCCCCTCGGCGGCGTGCTGGGCGGTGTCCTGATCGGGCACACCGGGCTGACCACTGCGATGCTCGCCCTCGGCATCGCCTACTTCGCCGCGACCATGCTGCCCGCGATCGACCCGCGCTGGCGGGAGATGGACGACCGTCCGGCGCCCGAAGTCGAGCCCGGCGAAGAGGCGGTGGACCCGTCCGTCAGCGCCAGCGGCGAGCCAGCTCGATGAGCCGGTCGTTCGCCTCGGTCTCCCCGATCGAGACCCGCGCGCCCTCGCCGGCGAACGGGCGTACCACGATGCCGACCTCGTCGGCGGCCGCGGCGAACTCCAGGGTCCGCTCGCCGAGCTCGAACCACACGAAGTTCCCCTGCGGCTCGGGCACCGGGCAGCCGGCGTCGGCCAGCCCGGCGACGACGCGGTCGCGCTCGGCCACCAGGGCCGCGACCCGCTCGAGCAGCGCGGGCTCGCGCTCCAGGGAGGCCACGGCCGCGGCCTGCGCCACCGAGGAGACGCCGAACGGCAGCGAGACCGCGCGCAGCGCGCCCGCGACGGACGGCGGCGCCACGGCGTACCCGACCCGCAGGCCGGCGAGCCCGTAGGCCTTGGAGAAGGTGCGGGTCAGCACGGCGTTCTCGTGCCGCGCGTGGGTCACGAGGCCGTCGACGGGGTCGTCCATCCGCACGAACTCGACGTACGCCTCGTCGACGACGACCAGCACCTGCGGCGGGATCCTCGCCAGGAAGGCGTCGAGCTCGGCCTGGGTCACGGCCGGCCCCGTCGGGTTGTTGGGTGTGCAGACCAGGACCACGCGGGTGCGCTCGGTGACCGCGTCGGCCATCGCGTCGAGGTCGTGCCGCCCGTCGGCGAGCACCGGCACCTTGACCGCCGTCGCGGCAGCTGCGGCGACCGCGATCGGGTAGGCCTCGAACGACCGCCACGCGAAGACCACCTCGTCACCCGGGTCGCAGAACGCCTGCACGAGCTGGTAGATCAGCGCCACCGACCCGGTCGCCAGCGCGAGGTGGTCGGTCGGCACCCGGAGCCGCGCGGCGAGCGCGTCGTACAGCTCGGTGTTGCCCATGTCGGGGTAGCGGTTCACCCGCTCCACCGCCGTCATCGCCGCCTCCACCACGCCGGGCAGCGGCGGGTAGGGGTTCTCGTTCGACGACAGCTTGTACGACGTCAGCCCGGGCCGCGGCACCGGCGGCTTGCCGGCGACGTACGGCGGGATCTCGGCGACGTTCGGACGAGGCTGCGGCGCGGTCATGGCCGGACCCTAGCCCGACTCCGCCGCAGACCGTCTCGGGCCCGGTCGGCCCTTGCTAGCGCCGGCGCCGACGGTCGGCGCGCCACGGCCGCACCAGCATGGCGATCCCGACGCCGATCACCACGCCGATCACCGCCCCGGTGACGTTGTCGACCACGTCGGTGACGTCACAGGCGCGGTCGAGGCGGGCGAGCTCGAGCTGCACGAGCTCGAGGCCGACCGACAAGAGTGCGAGCACGGCGACCCCGAGCGGCACCAGCACCAGCGCCCGCCACCCCCAGCGGGCGGCGGCGACCACGAGCAGGATCCCGGACGGCACGAAGAGCAGCACGTTGAGCGTCCGCTGGCCGCCGGCGAAGATCCAGAAGCCCTCGGGCGCCGGACCGCCGATGTCCCACGAGCAGCTGGCGAGCCGCCCCTCGGCCGGCACCACGCCGGGCGCGCCGTTCGCCGGGATCAGCGTCACCAGCGCGATCACGACCAGCGACCAGGCCAGCGCCACCGGGGCACCGGCCGCCACCCACCCGACCCGGCGCGCGAGCAGCGCGGCGACGCCGAACGCCACCAGACCGCTGACCAGGGCGCCCAGCAGCATGACGCCCACGCCACCGACCGGGAACACGACGACGACGCTACCGACGCCCGCCCCCGCGACGGGAACCGCCGACCGCACCCGGGACGGACCGGGTCAGGCCCGGTGCGCCTCGAGCAGGTGGCCGAGCATCGGCCACAGCAGATGGTGCTCCGGGTCGGGGACGACGTGCTGCATGTGCGCGAGCTCGAGCATCGTGTAGCCGTGCAGTGCGGCCCAGAACTGGCCGGCCACGTCGGCCGGGTCCTGCGCCCGGAGCACCCCGGCCTCGACCGCCCGCCGCACGCCGGCCACGAGCTGCTCGAACGCCGCCGCCCCCTCGTCGAGGTCGCCCTCGTGGGGCCGGAAGCCGCCGAGCGAGGCCGAGCCGAACATCACGGCGTACAGGTGCGGGTTCTCCAGCGCGTTCGCCCGGTACGCCGCGGCCATCCGCCGCAGGTCGTCCACCGGGTCGTCGGTCGGCTCGACCTCGTCGACGTGCGCGATCAGCCGGCGGAAGCCCTCCGCCGCGACCTCGCGCACGAGCGCCGGCATCCCGCCGAAGTGGGTGTAGACCGCCATCGTCGAGGTCTCCGCACCGGCCGCGAGCCGGCGGGTCGTCAGGGCCGAGGGCCCCTCCTCGCCGAGCAGGCGGGCGGCCTCCTCGACCAGGCGTCGGCGCACCCCGGTGGCGGCGTCGGCCGGGATGCCGGTCGGGGTGTCGGCCGGGGCACCGGTCGGGGAGGTCATGGTTGCCATCGTGCCATAACGACGTTATGGTCGACCGATAACGCCGTTATGGAGGCCGCACCATGACCATCGCCGAGCAGCGCCCGACCACCACTGCCAACCGCTACCTCACCGGCAACTTCGCGCCGGTCTCCGAGGAGCTGACCGCCACCGACCTCGAGGTCACGGGCACCCTGCCGGCGCACCTCGACGGCCGCTACCTGCGGATCGGGCCCAACCCGCTGCACGATCCGGGCGAGCGCTACCACTGGTTCCTCGGCGAGGGGATGGTGCACGGCGTCCGCCTGCGTGACGGTCGGGCGCAGTGGTACCGCAACCGCTGGGTCCGCTCCGCCGCTGTCGCCGACGAGCTCGGCGAGCCGGTGCGCGGCACCCCGCCTGCCCGCGACTTCGCGGCCAACACCAACGTGCTCGGGCACGCGGGCCGGACCTTCGCCCTGGTCGAGGCCGGCAGCCCGCCGTACGAGCTGACCGACGAGCTCGACACCGTCGGGGCCTGCGACTTCGGCGGCACGCTGCCCGGCGGCTACACCGCCCACCCCCACGAGGACCCCGCGACCGGCGAGCTGCACGCCGTCTCCTACTCCTGGACCCGCGGCAACCGCGTCGACTACACGGTGCTCGACACCGAGGGCCGCGTTCGCCGCAGCGTCGCGGTGCAGGTGCACGGCAGCCCGATGATCCACGACTGCGCGCTCACCGAGCGGTACGTCGTCGTCCTCGACCTTCCCGTCACCTTCGACACCGGCATGGTGACCGAGGGCGCGCCGCGGCTGGCCCGGCCGTTCGTCGGCGCGGCGATCAACCGCGTGATCGGCCGCAACCCGCTGCCCGAGCCGATCGTGGCCCGGATGGCCCGCGGCGCGTCGAAGGGCCCGGCCGTGCTGCCCTACTCGTGGGACCCCGACTACCCCGCGCGGATCGGCCTGCTCCCCCGCGACGGCGACGGCAGCGACGTCCGGTGGTTCGAGATCGACCCCTGCTACGTCTTCCACACCCTCAACGCGTTCGAGGACGGCGACGCGGTGGTCGTCGACGTGGTCAAGCACCCGCGGATGTTCGCCACCGACCACACCGGCCCCAACGAGGGCCCGGCGGTGCTGACCCGCTTCACCCTCGACCTGCGCACCGGCCGCGCCTCCGAGCGCGGGCTCGACGAGCGCTCCCAGGAGTTCCCGCGCCACGACGAGCGCCGTACCGGCCGCGCCTACCGCTACGGGTGGGGCGTCGGTTTCGCCGACGCCGTGCTCGGCGACTCCGTGCTCAAGCACGACCTCGACGCGGGCACCACCGTCGAGCGCCGTCTCGGCGCCGGCCGCGAGACCAGCGAGTTCTGCTTCGTGCCGCACCCGGACGGCAGCGCCGAGGACGACGGCCTGCTGCTCGGCTACGTCTTCGACCGTGACCGCGGCGCCAGCGACCTGCGCGTGCTCGACGCCCAGACCCTCGAGGACGTCGCGGCCGTGCACCTCCCCGCCCGCGTGCCGGCGGGCTTCCACGGGAACTGGGCGCCGGCGGAGGCGGGCGCGTGAGATTCACCGCCTGGGCGGCGAAACTCACGCCAAGGCATACATGCCTGCCCCCTAGGCTGACCGGGTGAGGGTCCTCGCCTGGGTGGTCAGCAACGCGATCGCGATCGCGGTGGCGGCCTGGCTCTTCGACGGCATCTACTTCACCGGCCCCACGTCGGGCCGGCCGGAGCTGACCGAGAAGATCCTGCCGCTGCTCGTCGTGGCCCTGATCATGGGCGTGGTGACCGCGTTCGTGAAGCCGGTGATGACGATCCTGTCGATCCCGTTCATCATCCTCACGCTCGGCCTGTTCCTCTTCGTCGTGAACGCCCTGATGCTGCTGTTCGTGGCCTGGATCGCCGACCTGGTCGGCATCGGCTTCCACGTCGACGGGTTCTGGACCGCCGTCGGCGGCGCCATCGTGATCACGGTCGTCGACTGGGTGGTCGACGGCGTCCTCGGTCTCGACGACTGACGGCCGCCCCCATGACCCCGACCCTGCCCCCGCCCCGCGAGCCCGGCCGCTACCGCATCGGCGTGGTCTGCCTCGGCAACATCTGCCGCTCGCCCATGGCCGACGTGGTGCTGCAGGAGCGACTCGCCGACGCCGGGCTCGACGACCGGGTCGAGGTGGACTCGTGCGGCACCGGCGGCTGGCACCTGGGCGACCCGATGGACCACCGGGCGGCGGCCACCCTGGCCGCGGCCGGCTACGACCCGAGCCGCCACCGGGCCCGGCAGTACGACGCGACCTGGCGCGCGTCGTACGACCTGCTGCTGGCCATGGACGAGCAGAACCTGGCCGACGTCGGGGGCCGCGACGGCGACGTCGACGAGGGCCGCGTGCGGCTCTTCCGCGACTTCGACCCGGTCCAGCCGGGGGCGGAGGTCCCGGACCCGTACTACGGTGGACCTGCCGGGTTCGAGGAGGTCCTGCGCATGGTCGAGCGCACCGCCACGGAGATCGTGGCCCAGGTCGGACAGGAGCTCGCGCGCCCATGACCCGCCTGCCGCTGGTCGCCAGGCGCGCCGAGGAGCTCCTCGGCTCCTCGGTGGTCGCCACGGCGCCCGTCGCCGGCGGCGACATCTCGACCGCGACGCGGCTCCGTCTCAGCGACGGCACGACCGCCCTGCTCAAGTCGCACCACCAGGCGCCGGACGGGTTCTTCGACGCCGAGGTGCGCGGGCTGCGCTGGCTCGCTGAGGCCACCGCGGCCGGCGGGGTCGCGGTGCCCGACGTGCTCGCGCACGACCGCGAGTGCCTGATCCTCCGGTGGATCGAGCCGGGCAAGACCACGGTCGACGCGGCCGTCGCCTTCGGCCGGGCCCTCGCCGTCACCCACGACGCCGGCGCCCCGTCGTACGGCGGTGAGCACGACGGCTTCATCGGCCGCCTCCCGCTGCCCAACCGCACCGCCCCGACCTGGGCGGAGTTCTGGGCGACCCGCCGCGTGCTGCCCTACCTCAAGCTCGCGCGCGACCGCGGCCACGCCAGCGAGCAGGAGGCCCACACCGTGGAGTCGGTGATCGGGCGCCTGCCCGACCTGCTGCCCGACGAGCCGCCGTCGCGGCTGCACGGCGACCTCTGGAACGGCAACGTGCTCTGGGCCCTCGACGGCACGATCCGCGTCATCGACCCGGCGGCGTACGGCGGGCACCGCGAGGCCGACCTCGCGATGCTGTCGCTCTTCGGCCTCCCCCACCTGCCCCGCGTCATCGACGCCTACCGCGAGGTGGCGCCGCTGGCCGACGACTGGGAGGAGCGGGTGCCCCTGCACCAGCTCTTCCCGTTGCTCGTGCACGCCGCGATGTTCGGTGGGGGGTACGCCGCCCGCGCCGCCGCCGCGGCCGCCCGCTTCGCCTGAGCGCCGGCGCGACGCGCGGCGTTCTCAGTGACCGCTCAGCCTCGGCTGGCACAGTGGCCCCGTGGACGCTGCAGGGACGACGGGGAGCACGCCCCGCTCACGGGTGCTCGTCGTCGACGACGACAAGGCCGTGCGTGAGTCGCTGCGCCGGTCGCTGGAGTTCAACGGCTACGACGTCGTCCTGGCCGGCGACGGCGCCGAGGCCCTGGCCGTGATCGCGGGCACCGACCCCGACGTCGTCGTGATGGACGTGATGATGCCGCGCCTCGACGGGCTCGAGGCCACCCGCGCCCTGCGCACCGCCGGCAACGACGTCCCGATCCTGGTGCTCACCGCCCGCGACGCCGTGGGCGACCGGGTCGAGGGGCTCGACGCCGGCGCCGACGACTACCTCACCAAGCCCTTCGCCCTCGCCGAGCTGCTCGCCCGGCTGCGCGCCCTCCTGCGCCGGGTCGTGCCCGCCGACGGTGCGGACGACGAGGTCCTCACCTTCGCCGACCTCTCGATGGACCTCGCCACCCGCGAGGTGCGCCGGGGCGACCGGACGATCGAGCTGACCCGCACCGAGTTCACGCTGCTCGAGCTGTTCCTGCGCCGGCCCCGACGTGTGCTCGAACGCTCGTTCATCCTCGAGGAGGTCTGGGGCTACGACTTCCCGACCACGGCCAACTCGCTCGAGGTGTACGTCGGCTACGTGCGCCGCAAGACCGAGGCCGACGGCGAGCCCCGGCTGCTGCACACCGTGCGCGGGGTCGGGTACGTGCTGAAGCAGGAGTCGTGAACCCCCCCACCCTCCTCCCGCGCTGGCACTACAAGCGGTCGCTGGCCGGCCGGGTGATCCTGCTGACCACGTTCAGCGTCGGCGTGGCGATGGCGTTCGCCGCGCTCGCGGTCTACGTGACGGTGCGGATGCAGATGCAGGAGACTCTCGACGAGTCGCTGACCGAGCGGGCGGAGCGGGCGGCCTCGCTCCCGGCCCTCTCCAACCTCGCTACGACGACTCCCCGGGTCCCGTCGTGGGCGCTCGGCGCCGCCGACGTCCGGATCGCCTTCCTCACCAGCAGCGGCCAGGTCATCTCGCTCGCCGACGACGGCCCCGAGCTGGTGCTGGGTGAGCCCGAGTACCACGTCGCGACCGGCCAGTCGCCGTCGAGCCTGCGCACGATCATCGCGGCTGACGGAGCCCGGTACCGGGTGGTGACCGTGCCGGGCGACCAGCCGGGACAGGCGCTCGTCATCGCGCAGTCGCTCGGCCCGCAGGAGAAGGTGCTGGCCAAGCTCGGCGCGGTGATGCTCTTCTTCGGCGTGGTCGGGGTGATCATCGCCGGCGCCGTCGGCTGGGCGGTGGCCCGCAACGGCCTGCGGCCGGTCCGCCGGCTCACGGCGTCGGTCGAGGACATCGCCCGCACCGAGGACCTCCGGCCGCTGCGCGTCGAGGGCGACGACGAGATCGCCCGCCTCGCGATCTCCTTCAACCACATGCTCACCGCGCTCGGCGCGTCGCGCGACCGGCAGCGCCAGCTCGTCGCCGACGCCGGGCACGAGCTCCGCACGCCGCTGACGTCGCTGCGCACCAACATCGACCTGCTCACCCAGGCCGACCGCGGCGACCTGCCCGACCTCGAGCCGCGTGCCCGCGCCGAGCTGCTCGACGACGTGCGGGCGCAGATCGAGGAGCTGACCACCCTGATCGGCGACCTGGTCGAGCTCGCGCGCGACGAGCCGGTCCCGCTGGTCGTCGAGCCGGTCGACCTCAGCGAGGTCGTCGACCGGGCGGTCGGCCGGGTACGCCGGCGGGCGCCCGGTGTCACGTTCGAGGTCGACCTCGACCCCTGGTGGGTGGTCGGCGAGGCGTCCTCGCTCGAGCGGGCGGTCACCAACCTGCTCGACAACGCCGCCAAGTGGAGCCCCGAGGGCGGCACCGTGCGGGTACGGCTCGCCGACGGTGCGCTGGTCGTCGACGACGAGGGTCCGGGCATCGCGCCGGAGGACCGCGACCACGTCTTCGAGCGCTTCTGGCGCTCGGACGAGTCGCGGGCGATGCCGGGCTCGGGCCTCGGGCTGGCGATCGTCGACCAGGTCGTCGGCCGGCACGCCGGCGCGGTCGTCCCCTCGGCCTCGCCCGCGGGCGGCACCCGGATGACCGTGACGATCCCCGGGTCGGTGGACGCCCCGGCCGGCGTCAGCTGAAGACGGCCCGCAGCCGGTCCGCCTTCCACAGCGACTCGTCGTACTCGCTCGCGACGTCCGACTGCACGGTGATCCCGCCGCCGGTGCCCAGCCACCAGGTGCCGTCGCCGGCGGTGACCAGGCTGCGGATCACCACGCCGAGGTCGGCCCGGCCGTCGCCCGCGACCCAGCCGAAGGCTCCGGAGTAGACGCCGCGCGGCGTTCCCTCGACCTCCTCGATCACCTGCATCGTGCGCAGCTTGGGGGCTCCCGTCATCGAGCCGGCCGGGAAGAGCGCACGCAGCGCCCCGACCGTGGTCACCTCGGCGCGCAGCCGGCCGCGGACGGTGGACACCAGCTGGTGCACGTTCTCGTAGGACTCGACGGTCATCAGCGCGGGCACCTCGACGGTCCCCGGCTCGCAGACCATCGAGAGGTCGTTGCGGAGCAGGTCCACGATCATCAGGTTCTCGGCGCGGAACCGCGGCTCGGCGGCGAGCTCGTGGCGCCGCTGCTCGTCCTCGGCCGGCGTGGCGCCCCGTGGCGTGGTGCCCTTGATCGGCTTGGTCTCGAGCACGCGGTCGGAGCCGACCACGGCGTACCGCTCCGGTGACGAGCTCAGCAGCCACGCCCGGTGACCGCGCACGTCGTGCTGGAGGAAGCCGGCGTACGGCGCCGGGTTGAGCGCGCGGAGTCGGAGGTACGCCGTCACCGGGTCGAGGTCGGCGACCCCGTCGCGCGGCAGGTCGACGCGGTAGGTGAGGTTGACCTCGTAGGTGTTGCCGGCGTGCAGGTGCTCCTGCACGCGCTCGAACGCCGTCGCGTAGTCACCCGGCACCTCGCCCGGCACCCCGCCCGGTGGCGAGGCCGCCGACCCCCGCCGGGGAGGGGGCGTCCCGGCCCCCTCGCCGGACGCGCCCGTCGAGGGGTGCTCGAACATCCGCACGTGCCGCGCCCGCATCCACACCGCGTCGGGGAGGCCGCCGCCGGTGCGCGCGGGCAGGTCGGGCCGCGCCGCGTACCCGAGGTAGCCGAACCAGTGGGCCCGCGGACCGCTGGCCGCGACCGCCTCCTCGAGCACCGCGAAGACGTCGTCCCCGACGACCTCCGACCGCCCGCCGGCGTGGCGGGTGACCTCGCGGCGGGCGGCGTCGTAGGTCAGCGACTCGTCCTCGGCGTCGAGCCAGCCGATGAGCGAGCGGCGCCCCGACCACTCGCGGGCGCCGCCGCCGTCGAGCCAGAAGCAGCGCGGGTGGCGGCCGGCGACCTCGCGGAAGAACGCGACGGGGTCTCCTGCGCCTGGCTCGAAGTCGCGGGTCGCCGGGCTCACGGGAGGTCCAGGAAGTTGGCCACGATGCGGGCGCCGTGCTCGGACAGGACCGACTCGGGGTGGAACTGCACGCCCTCCTGCGGAAGGTCGCGGTGGCGCACGCCCATCACCACCCACGGGTCGTCCTCGCCCGGCCCGGCGCAGGCCGCCGTCGTCTCGAGGACGTCGGGCAGGTCGAGCACCGCGAGCGAGTGGTAGCGCACGCCGGCGAAGTACTGCGGCAGCCCGCGGAACACGCCGCGGCCGTCGTGGCTGATCCGCGCGACCGTGCCGTGCGCCGGCAGCACGCGGTCGACCTTCCCGCCGTAGGTCGTCACGAGCCCCTGCATGCCCAGGCACACCCCGAGCACCGGACGCGTCCCCGCCCGCAGCACCTCGCTCCCGACGGCGAAGTCGTGCTCGTCGACCGGCGTCCCGGGCCCCGGCGACAGCACCACGAAGTCGTGCTCGAGCACCTGCTCCACCGCCACCTCGTCGTGCTGGACCACGGTCGGCAGGGCACCGGTCACCTCGGCGACGAGGTGCACGAGGTTCCACGTGTAGGAGTCGTGGTGGTCGACGACGACGACGTCGCGCGCGGGCACGCGCACAACCTAGCGGCGACCGGTCCGGCGTGCCCGGCCCGGCACCGGGCCGGAGCGGTTCTGGCTCGGCATCGAGGAGTGCGCGCTCGCACCGGGCGCTCGCGGACGGCGTCGTCGGCGGGTGACGTCTGTCGCGGGCATGGCGCGGGCCGTTCGAGGTACCGGGAGGGCATGAAGCTGATGAGGACCGCTGTCCTGGCCGGCGTCGCCAAGAAGGTGTACGACGAGTCGCGCAAGCCGGAGAACCAGGCCCGCATCCAGGCCGCCCTGGCCCGGGTGCGGGAGCGGCGCACGCACCGCTGACCGGCCAGACCACCGGGCCGAGGCCTCGACGCGCGGGCCCGGGCCGGTGAGACTCACCGGATGGCCGACACCCGTCCCCACGTCGTCGTGGTCGGCGCGGGCCTGGCCGGGCTCAGCTGCGCCGACCGTCTCTCGGGGCCGGCCCGGGTCACGGTGCTCGAGGCCCGCGACCGGGTGGGCGGGCGCTGCTGGTCGGCGCACGGCTGGGCGGACGGGCAGGTCGGCGAGCACGGCGGGGAGCTGCTCGAGACCGGGCAGGACCACGTGCTCGGCCTGGTGGCGGAGCTGGGCCTGGAGCTCGAGAGCCGGCGCCCTGCCACGGTGGTGCCCGGCGCCGCGCGCCTCGGCGGGGAGGTCGTGGCGCTGGACGAGGTCACCGGCCTCTCCCCCGTGCTGGCCACGCTGGCCGCGCAGCACGCCGCCGTCCTCGCCCCCCACGACGACGACCCCGCGCGCGGGCGGCGGCGCGCGGAGCTCGACGAGATGTCGGCACGCGACTGGCTCGACACCCACGTCGACGGCGGCCGCGGCTCGCGCCTGGGTCGCGCGCTCGACCTCATGGTCACCCTCAACCTCGGCCTCCCGACCGACCGGCTGTCCGCGCTCTCGCTCCACCACATGTTCGTCGGCCTGCCGGACCCCGGTGAGACCGGCGCCTTCGCCTTCGGCAACGAGACGGCGTCCGAGGAGGCCACGTTCGGTGACGTCGCGCGGGGCGGGGTGGTGGAGACCTTCCACGTCGCGGGCGGCAACGACCAGCTCGCCACCGGGCTGGCCGCCCGGCTGCCGGAGGGCTGCGTCCACCTCGGGACCCCGCTGACCGCGGTGCGGCGCCGGCCCGACGGGCGGTACGACGTCGCCACCGGCGCCGGGAAGCCCCTCGTCGCCGACCGCGTGGTGCTGGCCACGCCGCTGCCGCCGCTGCGCCGGGTCGACCTGACCGGCGCCGGGCTGTCCGCCCGCCGGCTCGAGGCGATCGAGCAGGTCCCGATGGGGACGCACCGCAAGCTGCTCGCCCAGCTGACCCGGCAGCCGGACGCCGACCCGGCCTGGCCGGGGCTCCTGGTCACCGACGCCCCTCCGACCGCGGCGTGGGACACCTCGCGCGCCCAGTCCGGCTCGGCCGGCCTGCTCACGTTCTTCAGCCCGGACCCGTGGCTCGCCGCCTCCTCCGCGCACGGCGCCGCCACCGGCGAGGTGCCGGCGGCAGCGGCCGCGGTGCTCGCGCGGGTGGCTCCGGGCCTGGAGGGAGCGCTGGGCGGGCGCTTCTGGCTCGACGACTGGACCGCGGACCCCTGGTCGGGCGGTTCGTACGCTGCGTTCGGCCCCGGGCAGTACACCCGGTTCGCCGACCTGCTGCCCACCCCGGAGGGCGGCATCCACTTCGCCGGAGAGCACACCAGCCTCGCGTCGTTCGGCTACCTCGACGGCGCCGTCGGGAGCGGGCGGCGCGCGGCGGCCGAGGTGGCACGCTCGCTCTTCCCCGGGGGCTAGCGTTCCCGGGTGACCCCGCAGCACCCGCCGTCCGAGGTGACCCTCCGCCCGATGACCGCGGCAGACGTGCCGGCCGTGGTGGCGGTCCAGCAGCCGGGCGCCGTGGCCGCGCTGGTCGACGTCTTCCCCCAGGACGAGCACCCGTTCCCGCGCGACGAGGTGGCGCGGCGCTGGGTCGAGGAGCTCGGTACACCGGGCATCGACTGCTCCGTCGTCGAGGAGGACGGCGCGCTGGTCGGGTTCGCCGCGTCGCGCGGCGACGAGCTGTTCCACCTCGGCGTCGCGGTCGAGCGCTGGGGCAGCGGGGTGGCGCAGGCGGCGCACGACGCCCTGCTCGCCCGGATGCGCGACGCGGGCGTGGAGGTCGCGTGGCTGCGGGTGTTCGAGGGCAACGCCCGCGGCCGCCGGTTCTACGAGCGGCTCGGCTGGGTCGCGACCGGCGAACGCAGCCGCAGCACGTTCCCGCCCCGCCCCGTGCTGCTGCGCTACGAGCTCCCGCTCAGTCGTCGCGGATCCGGCTGAAGACCGCGACGTCGCGCCAGGCGCCGTCCTTGAACTGCGCCGAGCGGAGCGTGCCCTCGCGGGTGAAGCCGGCCTTCTCCAGCGCCCGGCACTCCGCGACGTTGTCGGCGCGGGCGCCCGCCTCGACGCGCGGCGCCGTCGTGTGCGCGAACAGGTACTCGGCGATCATGGCCTGGGCCCGGGTCCCGGTGCCGCGACCGCGGGCCTCGGGGGCGAGCGCGACCCCGATGTTCCACACGGTCGCCGGGCCACCGTGGCTCACCGCGTGCCACGACACCTGGCCGACCGCGACGCCGTCCACCTCGACCACCAGCATCCCGCCGTCGTCGGCGAGCAGCCCCTCGGTCGCCAGACGGCGCTCGAGCCGTCCGGCGTCGGAGAAGCCCGACCAGTCGGGGCCCAAGAAGTCCGGCTCGGTCAGCATCCGGCGCAGCAGCCCGACGTCGTCGGTCGTGGCCGGGCGCAGCCGGATCGAGGTCTCGGCCACGTCAGCCGCCCGCCAGCAGGTCGCGCACCAGGTCGTGCACGAGGTCCTGGCCGCGCTCGGTGAGGATCGACTCGGCGTGGAACTGGATGCCGCGGTAGTGCGGCCCGCGCAGCAGGTGCACGTCACCGGTGGCGGGATCCGCCTCGACGGTGACCCCGTCGGGCAGTGCCTCGCCGTCGCCGACCCGGCCGACGAAGGTGTTGTAGAAGCCGACCCGCTCGGTGCGGCCCCCGATCGACACCGGCGACTGCGTGCCCTGGAAGACGATGTCCTTGAAGGCCAGCGGCACCCCGAGCGCGTGGCACAGCGCCTGGTGCCCCAGGCACACCGCGAGGAACGGCCGCTCCTCCGCGAGCAGCTGCCCGACCACCCGGCGCAGCACCTGCATCTTCGGGTCGTCGCCGTCGCGCGGGTCGCCCGGGCCGGGGCCGACGACCACGAGGTCGTAGCCGTCGAGGCAGCCGTCGACGTAGTCGTCGTGGCGCACGACGTCGCTCTCCATGCCGAGCACGCGCAGCACGTGGCACAGCATGTTGACGAAGTCGTCCTCGCCGTCGAGCACGACGACGCGCTTGCCCGCCAGCGACGGGTCGGGCGGCGAGCCGCCCTGGTCGGTCAGCCAGAACGTCGAGAGCCGGCGGTTGCGGGCGTTGAGCGCGATCAGCACGTCCTCGTCGGTCACCAGCTCGGCGACGTCGGTGGTCGGCGCGGGCGCGAGCGGCACCAGCCCGAAGGCGCTCAGGATCCCGCCTGCCTTGGCGTGCGTCTCGGCCACCTCGTACGCCGGGTCGCTGTCGCGCACCAGGGTGGCCCCGGCGGTCACGGTGAGCCGACCGTCGAGGTCGACGTCGGCGGTGCGGATCACGATCGGGCTGTCGAGCACCGGCTGGCCCTCGTCGTCGCGGCCGAGCACCGCGAGCGCCGCGCCGTAGTAGCCGCGGCCGGTGGGCTCGTACCGCTTGATCAGCCGGCAGGCGTTCTCGACCGGGCTGCCGGTGACGGTCGCGGCGTACATCGTGTCGCGCAGGACCTCGCGCGGGTCGCGGGTGGTGCGGCCGGCGAGCAGGTACTCGGTGTGCACGAGGTGGCTCATCGGCTTGAGGAACGGGCCGAGCACCTGGCCGCCCTCGGTGCAGATGTCGCACATCATCTTGAGCTCCTCGTCGACCACCATGAAGAGCTCGTAGATCTCCTTCTCGTCGGAGAGGAACTCCAGCAGCCGCGGCTTCACCGCGCCCTCGCGCGGGATCCGGAAGGTGCCGCTGATCGGGTTCATCCGCACGTCGCCGCCGTGGATCGACACGTGCCGCTCGGGGCTGGCGCCGATCAGGTAGCGGTCACCGGTGAAGAAGACGTAGGTCCAGTAGGCGCCGCGCTCGCGCTCGAGCAGCCGCTTGAAGACGGCCAGCGCCTTGTCCGCACCCCAGTCCGCGACCTGCGCGCGGTAGTGCCGCCCGATCACCAGGTTGGCGCCCTCGCCGTGCCCGATCTCGTCGCTGATCACCGACGCGACGAGCTTGCCGTACTCCTCGTCGTCGGTCTCGAAGCCGCCGCGGTCGGCCAGCTCGACGCCGTCGTCGTCGATCGCGTCGACCACCTCGGCGACGGTGAACTCCTGCTCGGTCTCGACCTCCACGACCACCAGCGGCGTGCCGTCGTCGTGCGCCTCGAAGCCGCGTTCGCGTACCTGCCGGAACGGCACCGCCAGCAGGCGGTCGGCGATGTGGCCGGCCTCGGGTCGGCCCTCCTCGAGCGGGACGTCGAGCAGCGACTCCACGACGCGCCGCCGGCCGCCGACCAGGCCGACGGTGTCGCGGTCGCCCGCGCGGGTGGAGCGCCGGATGATCGCCCACGCCTCGTGCGCCTGGACCGCCTCGATCGCGTCCCGGGCAGAGGAGGGCGTCGCCATGCGCAGAGCCTAGTTGTCAGCCGATCCGCAGCCGGAACTTGTCCGCGACGCAGCCGCGCAGCACGACGTTGCCCGACCGGTGCTGGCGGTCGAGGCGCCGTACCCCGTCGACGGTGACCTTCTCGTCGGCGAGGCGGGCGGGCACGAACACGCGCAGCGAGCACCGGGCCGCGTCGCGGGTGCGGGTGCCGCGCAGGTCGAGCGCCCCGTGCCGGCCGCCGGTCGCGAGCAGGTCGATCCGTCCGGGCACCGCGCGCGCCGTCGGACGCGAGAGCACGTCGCCGAACGCCGGGTCGATCGGGGAGACGACCTGCTCGGGGCAGGAGTAGCGGTTGAGGCTCGGGGAGATCGCGGCCGGCTCGCCCCCCGGCTGGCTGACGACGTGCGGGTCGCCGCACGCCTGCTTCCAGCTCCACCAGGCGCCGCCGACGCCGCGCGCGTCCTCGGACCTGGCGTACCTCCGGATCTGGTCCGCGGCGTCCGCCGGCTGGTCGGGGAAGAACCCCCACTCCCCCGACCACACGGGTGCGTCGTACCTGGCCGCCGCGGTCGCCGCGGAGGAGAAGCCGCTCTCGATGGAGTTGGGCGACAGCGACTCGGCGTAGATGTGAGGTGCGAAGACGATGTTGCGGTCGCGGGTGAAGCCCGGCGCCGGCGTGCCCCAGCTGCCGAAGGCCGACCACATGACGTTCGGCTCGAAGAAGATCGGGTGCGAGTAGCCGCCGCCCGCGCGCTCGCCCTGGCGGACCGCCCGGATCGCGCGGTGGTAGAACCGGCCGAGGTCGGTGGTGGCGTTCGCGGCCGTGTCGAGCCCGAACCCGGGCTCGTTGAGCAGGTCGAAGCCGGCCACCGTGCTGTTGCGCGCGAAGTCCTGCGCCAGCCGGCCCCACGTCTGCACCAGGTGGGTCTGAACGCCGTCGGTGTCGTCGTAGAAGTTCTGCCACGCGTGCATCACCGCAGGTGCCAGCTCGCGCTGGGACGGGGTGCAGGTCGAGGCGCCGTCGGTGATCGTCGCCCAGGCCGGCGCGCCGTCCCAGCCGTTGGCGGGGTGCGTGCCGGACGGGCAGGTCTCGCCGAGCGGGGTGTCCACGGCGATGCCGTAGGCGTCCTGGTGCATGTCGAGCACGACGTAGAGGCCGCGCTCGGCTGCCCAGCGGACCGCCTGGCGGATCTCGGCCACGTAGGCCGTGTCGTACGCGCCCGGCGTCGGCTCCAGCCGCGACCAGCTCACCAGCAGCCGCACGCTGTTGAAGCCGACGGCCGCGATGTCGTGGAAGTCGCGCCGGGTGAGCGGGATCGTCGGCGCGAGGTCGGGGTTGGCCTGGAAGTACTCACCGAGCTGGTTGACGTTCACCCCGCGCAGCAGCACCTGCGCGCCCTTCTCGTTCACGATCGCGGCGTGCTCGCCGTGCGTGGTGTGCAGCCGCTGCAGCCGGTGCGGCCGGTTCGTCCGGGTGGGGGCGGTCGCGGCCGGGGCGGCGGTGCCGGTGGCGGTGCTGGTGGCGGCGGCCGGGCCGCTCGCGGCCGGCGCGGCGGTCGCGGCGGGTGGCTCGGTCAGGGTCAGCAGGGTCGCGACGAGCGCGACGACGACGGCGAGGGCGCGGGACACGGGCCGCATCCTAGAACGTGTTCCTGTCAACAGCCTGAGGACGCCGACGGGGCCTAGAGTCGCTCCATGGGGGTCAGGCGCATCAAGCCCAACATCCGCTCCGATGACTTCGCGGCCAGCCGGGCGTTCTACGCCGGGGTGATCGGTCTCGAGGAGAGCCCCGGCCTCGACTGGATCCTCTTCTTCGGCACCGACGACCGCGCGGTGCAGCTCAGCGTGATGGGCCCCGACGCGACGGCTCCGGAGCACCCGGACGTCTCGATCGAGGTGGACGACGTCGACGAGGTGCACGCCCGGGCGGTCGCCGCCGGCCTCGAGATCGTGCACCCGCTGACGACCGAGGAGTGGGGACTGCGACGGTTCTTCGTGCGCGACCCCAGCGGCACGGTCGTCAACGTCACGCAGCACCTCGCATGAGCCCGGACGCCGACCTCCCCGCGTTCGTCGACGAGCACCGGACCGTGGTCGCCGCACCGCCCGACCGGGTCTGGGTCTCGCTCCGGCGCTACGCGGACCGGCTCGCAGGTGGCCACGCCTCGCGGCTCACGCGGGTGCTCGGGACCCACCCTCCCGGCGGCTTCGCGGTGGTCGAGGAGGAGCCCGGCTCCCGTCTCGTGCTCGCCGGGCGGCACCGGTTCTCGCGCTACCGGCTGGTCTTCGAGGTGCGCCCCGCGGGCCCCGACCTCACCGTGCTCGCGGCGCAGACCTGGGCCGACTTCCCGGGCCCGGCGGGCGCGGCGTACCGGCTGCTGGTGATCTCCAGCCGCGCGCACGTGGTCGCCGTACGACGGATGCTGCGCGCGGTGCGCGACGCCGCGGTCAGCTGATCGGTGGGCCGGGTCGGAGGCTGTCTCGTCGGAGTGCTGTTCCACCACGGTGTGCAGGTCGACCTGCACTCCCCGTGCCGAGCTCGGCGAGGGACGCGAGGCTCCGCCTGCATCCCGTGATGGAGCAGCAGCAACGCGGTCGCGGCGTACGAAATTCACGGTTCCCGAGCGAAGCTTCGCTTCACAACCGTGAGATTCACCGCCTGGGCGGCGAATCTCACGGCCGTCAGCTGATCGTCGTCAGCAGCTGCGTGGCACGGGTCAGCACGACGTAGAGCGTGGCGCGGCCGGTGGCCGACTCGTCCTCGATCTCCTGCGGGCGCACGACCACGATGCCGTCGAACTCGAGGCCCTTGGTGTCGACGCCGGTGAGCACGACGACGCGGTCGTCGCCCGACGGACTCGTCGAGGAGTCGACCGCCTCGCGGGCGCCGGGGGCGTCGTCGGCGAGCTCGGGCCACGAGGCCAGCCAGGCGTTCACCTCGGAGCGGCGGGCCACCGGCACCACGATCCCGACCGTGCCGCGCACCTGGCCCGCGATCGACACCACGGCCTCGCGGGTCGCGGCCTCGAGGTCGGTCACGTCGGTGACCTCGATCGGCTCGACGCCGGTCGAGCGCACGGCGGTCGGCAGGTCGGCGTCGAGGCCGGCCCGCTCGGCGTACGCCGCGGCGTGGGCGTAGATCTCGGAGGAGTTGCGGTAGTTGGTCGAGAGGTGGAACTCGTGCAGCGGCTTGCCCTCGAGCGCCTCGGCCCGCGCGGCGGCAGCCTCCTCGGGCACCGGCCACGACGACTGGGCGGGGTCACCGACGATCGTCCACGACGCGGTGCGGCCGCGCCGGCCCACCATCCGCCACTGCATGGGCGTGAGGTCCTGCGCCTCGTCGATGAGCACGTGCGCGAAGCCGTCGTCCTCGATCCGGTGGGTGGGCGGGGTCCACGCGCGCCCGGTCGGTGCGTACTCGCGGTCGGAGGCCGTGGTCAGCTCCTGCAGGTCGACGGCACCCTCGAGCGCCGCGAGCGGGTCGTGCAGCGAGTCGTCCTGCTGGACGGGCACGTCCCCGAGCGCGTAGCGCAGCTCGTCGAGCAGCGCGACGTCCTCGACCGAGAGCGCCAGCGGTGCGCCGGTGTCGTCGCCCCACGACTTGCCGATCAGCCGCTGGTCCTCGGCGCTGAGCACGCCGTCGGCGACGCGGGCCAGCAGCTCGGGGTCGCGCAGCCAGCCGAGCACGGTGAGCGCGTCGAGCGGCGGCCACCAGGAGACCGCGAAGTCGACGAAGTCCTGGTTCGACAGCATCTCGTCGTCGAACGCCTCGCGCCCGCGCTCGCGGCCCCGCTCACCACGCACCTGGCGCCACATCGCGTCGAGCAGCGTCGGCGCGACCCGGGTCAGCTGGCGGTTGCGGCGGCCCTGCGACATCAGCTGGCGGCGCAGGCGCCCGAGCACACCCCGGTCGAGCACGATCACGTCGTCGCGCCAGAAGATGCGGAAGGACGACGGGCTGCCCGGCGCCTGCTGGCGCGCCGTGCGCCGCAGCACCTCGGCCATGCGGGCCGAGCCCTTGACGTCGGCGACCGCCGGCTCGTCGTGACGCGTGGCGCGCACGCCGTCGACGACCTCGCCGAGCGAGCGCAGCGCGACCGCGGTCTCGCCGAGCGACGGCAGGACGCGCTCGATGTAGCGCATGAAGACGCCGCTCGGACCGACCACGAGCACGCCGCCACCCTCGTAGCGACGGCGGTCGGTGTAGAGCAGGTACGCCGCGCGGTGCAGCGCCACCACCGTCTTGCCGGTGCCGGGACCGCCGCTGATCGAGGTGACGCCCTTGCCGGGCGCGCGGATCGCCCGGTCCTGCTCGGCCTGGATCGTGGCCACGATCGAGTGCATCGAGCGGTCGCGGGCCCGCGAGAGCTGCGCCATCAGCGCGCCCTCGCCCACCACCGGCAGGTCGGTCTCGACCGTGGCGTCGAGCAGCTCGTCCTCGACCCCCACGACCTGGGGGCCGGTGCAGCGCAGCACGCGGCGCCGTACGACGTCGTGGGGCTCGGCCGCCGTGGCCTGGTAGAAGACCGCGGCCGCGGGCGCCCGCCAGTCGATCAGCAGGGCGTCGCGGTGCTCGTCGCGCAGCCCGATCCGGCCCACGTAGCGCGGCTCCGGGTCGACCTCCTCGCGCAGGTCGAGACGGCCGAAGACCAGCCCCTCGTGCGCGGCGTCGAGCTGCGCGATCCGGCGCGCGGCCTGGAAGACCATCGCGTCGCGCTCCACGAGGCCACCCTCGTGGCCCAGCCCCCCGCGCGCGTGCCCCTCCCGGGCGATCGCCTGCGCGGCCGTGGCCGACCGCTCCAGCTGGCGGTAGACCCGATCCACGAACTGCTGCTCCCGAGCGACCTCGCGCTCGGCGACTCCCTCAGACAACGGCTCTGACAACTGCCTTCCCAGCTTCCCCCGACGGACAGACAAGTCCTCAAGCCTACCCCGGAGTGGTGGGCCGGAGGACCAGTACTGCCCCTTTCCGGGCCCTATCCGAGCTGGGAGTAGAGCGCGAACGCCATCCGGGCGTCGGGACCAGCGGGTCCGACGAGCTCGAGCCTCAGCGCAGGGTCGTCCGCACGCAGCACGCCGGGGACCCGTCCGGTCTGCTCGTCGTCCGCCAGCACCCACGAGAGTCGCCGGCTGCCCGAGTGCAGCTGACCGTGGGTGCCCACGGGCACGCCGGTGAGCAGGGCCTGCGCCACGACGTCCTGCCCGGGCGCGGTGACGGCAAGTTTCCGGGCGCCCGGCGCGGACGTCTCGACGTCGACCAGCTGCCAGACGTGGCCGTCGCGCTCGGTGAGCGCCGGCAGCGACACCCCCGCCGTCCGCTCCGTGGACTCGGCGGGACCGTAGATCCCGACGCCGAGCCGCAGGTCGGGGTCGACGACCTCGGGACCGTCGGGTCCCCGCGTGGCCCAGACCCGGACCTGCCCCGTGCCACCCGGCGGCGGGGTCCAGGACAGGGAACGCCGTCCGTCGATCCCACCCGGGTCGAAGGTGTCGTCCGTGCAGCCGGCCGTCGAGGCTGCCGGCATCCCGGCCACCGACACGTGGACGGTCGTCCCGTCGCCACCGCCCGTGCAGAAGTAGGCGACGGTCAACCGCCCGGCCCCGGCCCCCTCGATGTCGGCCGAGGCACGGGCGGCTCCCGAGTCTGCGACGGCCGCGTCGAGCAGCGACTGCCCGGCGACCTGCTGGCGGAACGTGATCCCGTCGCGCGTCACGCCCTCCGGGGCGGCGTCGGTCAGCTCGTAGACCGCGAGCGCGACGTCGTCGCCGGACGCCGTGAACGTCGGGTGGTCACCTGCCGCCACGAACGCGAAGTCGTCGAAGTGGGTCGCGCCCGAGCTCCACGCGTCGTGCCGGGGGCCGGTGAGCTCGAGCCCGTCGCCCGACGCGGCCCAGGAGACGAGTCGCGGGGCGTTGGTCGCGGGCAGGCTCAGGGTCGCACTCTCAGCGCCGGCGACGCCGTCGGTGTAGGCGTAGGTGTAGCCCAGCGAGGTGAGCTGCGCGGGTACGGCGTGCCCGCCGAGCTCGCTGGCCGGCTGCGGCGTGCTGCTCCGGCCCTCCGCGAGGCCGACCGCCGTGACGGTGCCGCCGAGCGCGACCGCAGCAGCGACGATCGCGGTCGCGGCCCGGCGGCGCCGCGCCACGCGGACCTGCCGGCGCACCGCGCCCGCACGTCCGGTCAGTCCGGTGTCGACGAGGTCCTCGGCGTGCCGGTCCAGGGTCTCGCGCAGGTCGCTGATCGTGCTCATCGGGCGTCCTCCTCGCTCAGGGCGGGATCGATGCGCAGCTTGGCGAGGGCCTTGCTGGCCTGGCTCTTGACGGTGCCGATGCTGATCCCGAGCAGTGCCGCCGTCTCGACCTCGGTGAGGTCCTCGAAGTAGCGCAGCACGACCACCGCGCGCTGCCGCCGGGGCAGGCGCCCCATCGCGTCCCACAGGTCGTGGGCGGTGTCGCTCGCCGCGGCGTCGAGGTCCACGTGGGAGTGCACCACCTCCGGGAGGTCCTCGGTGGGGCGCTCGCCGTTCCACTTCCGCCGCCACCACGAGGCGTAGGTGTTGACCAGGATCTTGCGGACGTAGGGGTCCGGGTGGCCCTCGATCCGGCTCCAGGCGAACCACGCCTTGGTCAGCGCCGTCTGCAGGAGGTCCTCGGCCAGGGCGTGGTCGCGGGTCAGCAGGTAGGCGGTGCGCAGGAGGCTGCTGGAGCGCGTGGCCACGAAGTCGTCGAACGTCGACCGCCCGGCGGTGTCGTCAGACAAGGTCACACGTCCCCCCACATGGGCAGCCGGATCCAGCAAGGTGGTCACGCCCGTACGGACCACCCGGTGACCGGGGAAGGTTGCCCGGCGGGGGCAGCTCCGCCTACTTCCCGCGGCTCAGGAAGGCGGTCATCGCCTCCCGCGCCTCGTCGGAGGCGAACAACCGGGCGCTCAGCGCCGCCATCTCCTCGCCGTGCGCGTCGATCCGGGCCACCAGCTCGCGGTTGAGGATCGCCTTCGACTCACGGAGACCCTGCGGCGCGCCGGTCGCCAGCGAGGCGCAGACCCGGTCCACCTCGGCAGCCAGGTCGCTCGCCGGCACCGCCCGCGTCACCAGGCCGTACGACGCCGCGTCGGCGCCGGAGAAGACCTCGCCGCCGAGCGTGGTCAGGGCCGCCGAGCGCGGGTCCATCCGGTGGTGCACGGTCAGCGAGATGATCGCGGCGGCCAGGCCGAGCTTCACCTCGGTGAGCGCGAAGGTCGCCTCCTCGGCGGCGATCGCGACGTCGGCCGCGGCCACGATGCCGATCCCGCCCGCGCGGACGGCGCCCTTGAGCTCGACCACCACCGGCTTGGGCAGCGTGCAGATCAGTCGCTGGAGCTCGACGATCCGCCGGGCCCCCTCCTCCATGCCGACCGTGGTGGCCTCGGAGAGGTCGGCCCCGGAGCAGAAGACCCGGTCGGCCGAGGTGAGCCGCAGCACCCGCACGGCGTCGTCGGCCGCGGCCCGCTCGAGCCGCTCGAAGAGCTCGGTGACCAGCTGGCGCGACAGCGCGTTGCGGTTGTGCGGGGAGTCGAGGGTGATCGTGGCGACCGGGCCCTCCACCTCGTGGTGGACCAGCTCGGCGGGGGCGTCGGAGGACGTGCTCATGGGCGTCATCCTGCCGCAACCTCCGGGTCGACCCACGATCCGATCCGGCCTCCGTTCCGAACCACCCCCATGCGCAACCGACTGATGTGGGCCGGGTTCGGCGTCCTCGCGACGGTTGTCGGGATGGCCGCCGGACACCTCGTCGCCTCGCTGCTCGACCCGGCCTCCTCGCCGGTGCTCGCGGTGGGCTCGACGGTGATCGACCTGACCCCGACGCCGCTCAAGGAGTGGGCGATCCGTCAGTTCGGGAGCAACGACAAGGCGGTGCTG
This sequence comes from Nocardioides taihuensis, assembly GCF_042657275.1. Lineage (NCBI taxonomy): Bacteria > Bacillati > Actinomycetota > Actinomycetes > Propionibacteriales > Nocardioidaceae > Nocardioides > Nocardioides taihuensis. Next base: position 229,474 of record NZ_JBHSKD010000007.1, on the reverse strand, counting down.
ACCGGCTCGGTGCTGGTCGGGACCCTCGTGCTCGCTGCCGCGGCGGGGCTGCTCGCCCGGCGGCGCCTCGCGCTGGGTGCGGGGCTGCTGCTCGTGCTCGTGGCGGCGGCCGCGGCGGCCGCCCTCACCCAGCCCGCGACCGGCCCCGTCGACGTCGTGCCGGCGTTGGCGACGGCCGTGGCAGGGGTGGGCGCGCTGACCTGTCTGGCCCGCGCGGCCACACCCCGAGGGGACGGGGCGGAGGTCGGCGACCCGGCGGGGCATGGGGCCGCCGGGTCGCCGACCCGCCGCGGCGTGCTCGTGGCCGCGGGCTCCCTCGCGGCCGGCGCGGTCGCGATGGGCGCCGCCGGGCGCCTCATCACCCGCGCCCGCACCGCGATCTCCGACGTGGTGCTCCCGGCGGCACAGGACCCGGCCGGGCCCTTCCCCGCCGGCCTGGAGGAGAAGGTCGCCGGGATCAGCGCGTTCCGCACCCCGGTCGACGACTTCTACCGCGTCGACACCCGGCTGACGCTGCCCGTGGTCGACGTCGACGGCTACACCCTGGCCATCGACGGCGACGTGGACCGGGAGCTCACCTTCACCTTCGACGAGCTCGCGGCGATGCCCCTCATCGAGCGCGACATCACGCTGACCTGTGTCTCCAACGACGTCGGCGGACCCTACGTCGGCAGCGCCCGCTGGCTCGGCGTCCGCCTCACCGACCTGCTCGACCAGGCGGGCGTCGGCGACCGGGCCGACCAGATCTACTGCACCGACGTGGACGGCATGACCATCAGCGTGCCGCTGGAGCTGGCCGCCGACGGGCGCGACGCGATGGTCGCGATCGGCATGAACGGCGGACCACTGCCGCGCGAGCACGGCTTCCCCGTGCGGATGGTGGTGCCCGGGCTCTACGGGTTCATCAGCGCCTGCAAGTGGATGACCCACATGACGCTGACGACCTACGACGAGGCGACGGCGTACTGGACGGACCGCGACTGGGCCGTGGACGCGCCGATCAAGCCGGCCAGCCGGATCGACACCCCGAGGTCGTTCCAGGAGATCGACGCCGGGGACACCTTCGTCGGCGGTGTCGCGTGGGCGCAGCACCGCGGCATCGCCAAGGTCGAGGTGCGCGTCGACGGCGACGCCTGGCAGGAGGCCCGGCTCGGCCCGTCGGTTGGCGACGACTACTGGCAGCAGTGGTACCTGCCGTGGCGCGCCGAGCCCGGCGAGCACACCCTCAGCGTGCGCGCGACCACGCAGGACGGCTACACGCAGACCGAGGCCCGCGCCCTGCCGTTCCCGGACGGCGCCAGCGGCCTGCAGGACATCATCGTCCGGGTCTCCTGAGACCGGGACTCCGGAAATTTCTGGCGCCGCAGGCCAATCCGCCTCCGCACCCGCCCCGAACACCTGTTGAAGCTCCACGACATGCACCACGACGGAAGGCTCCCTCCGATGAAGACGAAGACCCTCACCCGCACCGGCGGCCTCGCCGCCCTCGCGCTGACCCTGTCCCTCGGTCTCGCCGCCTGCGGGGGCGACGACGAGCCGACCTCGAGCGCCAACGAGGACACCTCCTCGTCCGACGCCGGGATGAGCGACGACGCGGGCTCGTCCGACGACGCGATGGCCCCGGCCGCCCAGACCTACGGCGACGCCTGCGGCGAGGTGCCCACGAGCGGTGACGGCTCGTTCGACGGCATGGCGACCGCCCCGGTGGCCTCGGCCGCCTCGGCGAACCCGCTGCTCGCCACGCTGGTCAAGGCCGTCACGGCCGCCGACCTGGTCGAGCCGCTCAACTCGGCGCCGGCGCTGACCGTGTTCGCGCCCTACAACGGTGCCTTCGACGAGATCGACCCGGCCGACCTCAAGGCGCTGCTCAAGGACAAGAAGACGCTGTCAACGGTGCTGACCCACCACGTCGTCCCCGAGCAGATCTCACCCGACCAGCTCTCCGGTGAGTTCGAGACCCTGGCCGGCGACAAGCTCGTCATCAACGGCTCCGGCGAGGCCGCGACCATCGACGACGAGAAGGCGACCGTGCTCTGCGGCAACATCCCGACGGCCAACGCCACCGTCTACGTCATCGACAAGGTGATGATGCCGAACATGTGACCTGCTGGTCACCTGTTCTGGTCATCGGCAAGGATCAAGACCGTGGATCCCATCCGGCCCGTGCCCGACGGCGCCCCCTCGGAGGAGGGGGCGTCGCCGGCGCCCGACCTCGCCGGTCTGCTCAAGCGCTCGGCGCTGGGCGACCAGGAGGCCTTCGCCCAGCTGTACGACGCGACCACGGCGCGGGTCTTCGGGCTCGCGCTGCGGGTCGTGCGTGACCCGGCCCAGGCCGAGGAGGTCGCCCAGGAGGCGTTCCTCGAGGTCTGGCGCACGGCCAGCCGCTTCGACCCCGACCGGGGCAGTGCGGTGTCGTGGATCCTGACGATCGCCCACCGCCGGGCGGTCGACCGGGTCCGCTCGGCCGAGGCTGCCTCGCGGCGGGACGTGTCCTACCACCAGCAGAACCAGCAGGTCGCACACGACGCGACCGCGGAGGCAGTCCAGGCCTCGTTCGAGGCCCGGCGCGTGCGCGGAGCGCTCGAGACACTCACGTCGGTGCAGCGCGAGGCGCTGCAGCTGGCTTACTTCGGGGGATACACACACACGGAGGTGGCGAGCATGCTGGACCTACCGGTCGGCACCGCCAAGACCCGTATCCGGGACGGGCTCATCAGGCTGCGAGACGCGATGGGAGTGGGCCAGTGAACACCCCGATCGACCTCCACGCCCTCACCGGCGCCTACGCCGTCGACGCGCTCGACGAGCTCGAGCGCGCGCGCTTCGAGCAGCACCTCGCCGGGTGCACCGACTGCCGCGCCGAGGTGGACAGCCTCCGCGAGGCCACTGCGCTGCTCGCCGAGATCACCGCGACCGAGCCCTCCGCGCGGCTGCGCGACCGGGTGCTCGCCGACATCGCCACCGTGCGGCCGCTGCCGCCCGAGGCGCCGCCGGTGACGGCCACGGCCACGACCGCGGCCCCGCGACGCGCGAGGTTTCGCCCCGCCGCCCTGGTGGCCGCGGCTGCTGCCGTGGTCGTCGTCGCGGCCGGCGCAGCGGTCTGGGAGCCCTGGCAGGACGAGACCTCGCAGGCGCCGGTCCTGAGCGCCGTCGACCGGGTCCTGCAGGCGCAGGACGCCGAACGGTACGTGCAGCGGTTCCCCGACGGCTCGAAGGCCGTCCTCGTCCGGTCGAAGTCGCTCAACCAGGCGGTCCTCGAGACCAGCGACATGGCACCGCCGCCGGAGGGCAAGGTGTACGAGCTGTGGCTCGACCACGAGGGGGTGGGGATGGTGCCCGCCGGGCTGATGCCGGTCGACCCGGACGCCGTCGTGGTGCTGGAGGGGGACCCCGCCACCGCGACGGGGGCCGGGATCACCGTCGAGCCGGCCGGGGGATCGGAGAAGCCGACGGGTGAGACCGTCGCCCTGATCGCGTTCGAGAACGCCTGATGGGCGGCGACCACCGCCGGGTGGCCGTGATCGGCTCCGGCGTCGCCGGGCTGACGGCCGCCCACGTGGCCGGGCGTCAGGCCGGCGTGACGCTCTACGAGGCCGACGACCGCTTCGGCGGCCACGCCGACACCCACCTCGTCGACGAGGGCGGGCGCACACTGGCGATCGACACCGGGTTCATCGTGCACAACCGGCGCACCTACCCGACCCTGCTGCGGCTCTTCGCCGAGCTCGGCGTCCCGACCCAGGAGTCGGAGATGTCGATGTCGACCAGCGACGAGGGCACCGGGCTCGAGTGGGCCGGCGCGCTCGGCCGGCGCGGCGTCTTCCCGTCGCGACGCCACCTCCTCGACCCGGCGTACCTGCGGATGCTGACCGAGGTCCCGCGGTTCCACCGCCGCGCGCGGGCGCTGCTCGCCGACGGCGCCGGCTCGACCGGCCCCAGCGACGACCAGACCCTGCGCGAGTTCCTGCGCGCCGGCGGGTTCACGCCGTACTTCGAGCGCCACTTCATGGAGCCGCTCGTGGCCGCGGTGTGGTCGTGCGACCCGGCGGTGGCGCTCGACTACCCCGCCCGCTACCTGTTCTCGTTCCTCGAGCACCACGGGATGCTGCAGGTCTTCGGCTCGCCGACCTGGCGCACGGTGACCGGCGGCTCGCACGAGTACGTGCGCCGCGTCGTCGCCGGCATCGCCGACCCGCGTCCGGGCACCAAGGTCACCTCGGTCGTCGAGACCCCCGACGGCGTCGAGGTCACCGACGGCAACGGCGCCACGGAGGTGTACGACGGGGTGGTCGTCGCCACCCACCCCGGCCAGGCCCTGGCGCTGCTCGCCGAGCCGACGCCGCTGCAGCGGGAGGTGCTGGCCGCGCTGCCCTACTCGGCCAACACAGCGCTGCTGCACACCGACACCTCGCTGCTGCCGCGCAACCGCAACACCTGGGCGTCCTGGAACTTCCGGCGCCCGGTCCGCGCCCGCGCCGGCGAGGTCACCGTCACCTACGACCTGACCCGGCTGCAGCGGCTCCGCACCGACACCCACTACCTGGTCACCCTCGGCGGCGAGCACCTCGTCGACCCCGCGACCGTCATCGCGCGGCGCGAGTACGAGCACCCGCTCTACACCCCGGCGTCGGTCGCCGCGCAGGCGCGGCTGCCGGAGATCTCGACCGACCGCGTCGCCTTCGCCGGCGCCTACCACGGCTGGGGCTTCCACGAGGACGGCGCGCGCTCGGGGCTGGCGGCCGTCGAGCGGCTGGGCTTCGGCTGGGACGACGACCCCGCGCGGCCGGCACCCCCGGTCGAGGCGGAGACCGGCGTCTACGAGACGACGATCCGCCACACCCGCCGCACGCCGTTCCGGCGCAGCTTCACCCACCGCTCGCACACCTGGCTGGTCGACCTCGACGACCTGCCCGACCACGGCGTGCTCGCCCGGTTCGAGGCGCGCGACCACCTCGGTGACCCCGGGCGCAGCATCCGCGCCAACGTCGAGGCCTTCCTTGCCCGGCACGACATCGACCTCGACGGGGGCCGCGTGCTGCTGGCCGCGAACGCCCGAGCCTTCGGCTACTGCTTCAACCCGATCTCGGTGTTCTGGTGCCATGACCGCTCCGGCGACCTGGCCGCCGCCGTGGTCGAGGTGCACAACACCTACGGCGACCGGCACGCCTACCTGGTGCACCCCGACGCGCAGGGCCGGGCCGAGGTCGACAAGGCCATGTACGTCTCGCCGTTCCACGGCACCGACGGCCGCTACGAGCTGGCGGTCCCGGTGCCCGGCGACCGCCTCGACGTCGCGGTCACGCTGCACGCCTCGACCGGCACGTTCAGCGCCTCGCTCTCCGGCCGTCGTATGACGGCGGGCGCGTGGCGCGCTGCCCCGGCCGCCCTCCGCGGCTCCCTGCTCATCCGGGCGCACGGCATCTGGCTGTGGGTCCGCCGCCTCCCCGTCCGCCCCCGACCCGCTCACCACCAGGAGGGAGTCTGATGCTGCGACCCGACCCCGTCCACGCGCTCGTCCCGCCTGCCGTCGCGCAGCCCTCGACCGAGGACTGGCCCGAGCTGGGCTACCCCACGCCCGGCGCCCGGACCCGGGTGTCCGCCGCGGTCGCCCGCCGGCTCTTCGTGAGCGCCGTCGAGCGCCTCGACGTGACCGTGCGGCTCGGCGACGGTGACACCGCCCGCACCATCGGCCGCGGCGGCCCGCTGGCGGTCGTGCACCGCCCCGACGAGCTCTTCGCCCGGTTGGGCCGCGACCAGCTGATCGGCTGGGGCGAGGCCTACCTCACCGGCGCGTGGGACGCGCCCGACCTCGGCGCCTTCCTCACCGTGCTCGCGGCCGAGCTGCCCTCGCTGGTGCCCGGCCCGCTGCAGAAGCTCCGGGGTGCCGTGGTGCACCGGCCGCCGATGCGCCACCGCAACGAGGTCCACAACACCCGGGCCAACATCGCCCACCACTACGACCTGTCCAACGACCTGTTCCAGCTGTTCCTCGACCCGTCGCTGAGCTACTCCGCGGCGCTCTACGACGCCTCGCTGGTCGACCACGGCGACCACCTGCGAGCAGGCACGCCGCGCGACGCCCACGAGTCCGACGCCCTCGAGGCCGGGCAGGGCCGCAAGATCGAGCGGCTGCTCGACGAGGCCGGCGTGGGCGTGGGCACCCGCGTGCTCGAGATCGGCTCCGGCTGGGGCGAGCTCGCGATCCGCGCGGCCCGCCGGGGCGCGACGGTCCGCACGATCACGCTGTCGACCGAGCAGCAGGCGCTGGCCCGCCAGCGGATCGCCGCCGCCGGCGTCGCCGACCGCGTCGACGTCGACCTGTGCGACTACCGCGACGTCGCCGGCGAGTACGACGCGGTGCTCTCGGTGGAGATGATCGAGGCGGTCGGCCACGAGTACTGGTCGACGTACTTCCGGACCATCGACCGCGTGCTCGCCCCCGGCGGGCGGGTGGCGATCCAGGCGATCACCATGCCGCACGACCGGATGCTCGCGACCCGGCGCACCTACACCTGGATCAACAAGTACATCTTTCCCGGCGGCTTCCTGCCGTCGGTGCAGGTCCTCGACGACGTGACCCGCGCCCACACCCGGCTGCGGCTCACCGGGCGGCTGGCGATGGGCGCCCACTACGCCGCCACGCTGCGCGCGTGGGACGAGCGGTTCCTCAACGCGGGCGAGGAGGTCGCGGCGCTCGGCTTCGACGAGACCTTCCGCCGGATGTGGCACTTCTACCTCGAGTACTCGCGCGCCGGGTTCGCCTCGGGGTACCTCGACGTCTGGCAGCTGACCTTCACCCGTCCGGAGGACGCCCGATGACCGCGACCACGACCCGCCCGCCCGCGAGCGACGCCGAGCTCGGGGTCGCGCACCGGCTGGCCGCGGCCGTCGAACCGTTCCTCGCGGGCGAGATCCCGGTGCGGCTGCGCGCCTGGGACGGCTCCGAGTCGGGTCCCGCCGACGCCCCGCTCGTCGAGCTGACCACGCCCGACGCCGTACGCCGGATGCTGTGGCGGCCGGGCGAGCTCGGCGCCGCCCAGGCCTACGTGACCGGCGAGATCGAGGTGCACGAGGACCTCGCCGAGGCGCTGACCCACGCGTTCGGGGTGCTGCGCGAGCGGGGCCTGGAGGGCCAGCGGCTCTCGCCCCTCGCCCTGGCCGGGGCGGTCCGTACGGCCGCCGGGCTCGGGCTGCTCGGCACCCCGCCGCCGCCCCCGGCGTCGCAGGCGAAGGTCACCGGGCGGCTGCACTCGCCGCTGCGCGACTCCCGGGCGATCAGCTTCCACTACGACCTCTCCAACGAGTTCTACTCGCTGATCCTCGACGAGACGATGGCCTACTCCAGCGCCTACTGGACCAGCGACGACCCGTCGTACAGCCTCGCCGACGCGCAGCGCGACAAGCTCTCGCTGGTCTGCCGCAAGGTCGGGCTCGAGCCCGGCATGACGTTCCTCGACGTCGGCTGCGGCTGGGGCTCGCTGTCGCTGCACGCGGCCGAGCACTTCGGCGCGCAGGTCACCGGCATCACGATCTCGGCCGAGCAGAAGGCGTTCATCGACGCGCGGGTCGCCGAGCGGGACCTGGCCGACCGCGTCGAGATCCGGCTGCAGGACTACCGCGAGGTCGCGCCCGAGCACGAGCTCGGCGCGTGGGACGCCGTCGCCTCGATCGAGATGGGTGAGCACGTCGGGGAGCGCAACTACCCGACGTACGTCGACGTGCTGCGGCGCGCGGTGAAGCCAGGCGGCCGCGTGCTCGTGCAGCAGATGTCGCGACCCGGCAAGGGCGGCGGCCGGCACCCCGGCGGCGGGCCGTTCATCGAGTCGTTCATCGCCCCCGACATGCACATGCGGCCGGTCGGCGAGACCGTCGCCCTCCTCGAGGCCGGCGGGCTCGAGGTGCGCGACGTGCACGCGCTGCGCGAGCACTACGTGCGCACCGTGGCCGCGTGGATCGAGCGCTTCGAGGCGCACGTGCCGCGGCTGGCTGCACTGGTCGGCGAGGAGGTCGTGCGGGTCTGGCGGCTCTACCTCGTCGGCGGCATGCTCACCTTCCGCGACGGCAGGATGGGTGTCGACCAGCTGCTCGCCGTTCGCCCCGGCGCGGCGCACGACGTCCCTGCCGTGCGCGGCTGGTGAGGACCCCGTGACCGACGCACTGATCGTCCTCGGCGTCTCGCTCGCCGTCGTCGTCGTGGCGATGAGCGTGACCGCGCTCATCGCGTGGAGAGCCGGCCGGGTGGCCGTGGTCGACGTGTTCTGGGGGCTCGGCTTCGTGCTGGTCGCCGTGGTCTGCGCACTGCTCGCGCCGCTGGTCGGCGGCGGGTGGGTCGCGTGGCTGGTGGCCGGGCTGGTGCTCGTGTGGGGCGGGCGCCTGGCCCGGCACATCGGCCGTCGGGCGCGCGGGCACGGCGAGGACCCGCGCTACGCCGAGCTGCTGTCGCCCCACACGCCCGAGGCCGACCGGCGAGCATGGTTCGCGGCGGCCGTGCGCAAGGTCTTCGTCGTGCAGGCCGTCGCCGTCTGGGTGGTCTCGCTCCCCGTGCAGGCCGCGGCGCTCGGGCCGGCCGAGTGGCCGTGGCTCGCGGCCGTCGGCACCGCGGTGTGGCTGCTCGGCTTCGTCTTCGAGTCCGTGGGCGACGCCCAGCTCGCGGCGTACAAGCGCGACCCCGACCGCGGCCCCGTCATGGACCGCGGCCTCTGGGCCTGGACCCGCCACCCCAACTACTTCGGCGACGCCTGCGTGTGGTGGGGCATCTGGCTCGTCGCCGCCTCCACCGGCTGGCTGCCCGCCCTGCTCACCGTGGTCGCGCCGGTCGCCATGACCTGGTTCCTCGCCTTCGCCACCGGCGCGAAGCTGCTCGAGCGCTCGATGATGCAGCGCCCCGGCTACCCCGAGTACGCCGCCCGCACCTCCATGTTCGTGCCTCTCCCGCCGCGCCGGCGAGGGGCCGCGGCGGCTCCCGGCGTCGACCCTCGCGCGTAGCGCCCCTCACGGCGCAAGGAGGCGCTGCGGCCCCTCCCGGCGAAGCGGCAGGAGCCGACCCGTCGGCAACGTACCGGGGGAGCGAAGCGGAGGAGGGCGGCTGGCGACGTGTCGGCGAGGGGTCCACGGCGGGTGAGCCGACGACGGACCTGAAGGCTCCTCGGTCGAGCTTGTCGCGACCACGGCGCCACCGCCGGCCGCCGGCTCTCCGGTGATCACCGCGACGTCGATCCCACGTGGTCACTCGCCGCTGTGGTCCAGGCACCACATCTTCGCCGTCGTCGGCTCTCGCTGGGTGCCACTCGACCCTCGTGGTCACCGCCCGACACACGGCCCGGAAGTCTGATCGAATCTTGAGGGTGAAGGCTGTGGAAACCCCCTGATTTGCTGGGGTTCCTGTCGGTGGTGGCTGCTTGAGTGGACCCATGCAGGACCTGTCTCGGGACACCACGGAACGCGGGCGTGAGCGCACGCTGCGACCGACTCCCCGGTCGAGGTCCTGGGTTTCCTGCGCGAGCAGCGGGCACTCTCCGACGCGGCCGAGGCGAACATCCTCAAGGCCGCGGCCCAGTGGGCGGCCATGCACTCCGAAGCGGCCCTGGACCCCGCCGAGTCCACCTGGGGCGACACCGTGAAGGCCCTCGCCGGCCCCGGCGCCCCCGGGATCCTGGAGTTCTCCGTCCTCGAGTTCGCCGCCGCCCTCGGCATGTTTTCGGACTGGGGTGCCGCCTACCTCGGTGCCGCCATCGAGCTGCGCCACCGCCTCCCCAGGGTCTGGGCCCGGGTCATGGCCGGGGACCTGCAGGCCTGGCACGCCCGCCGCATCGCCGAGGCCACCCTGTGGCTCTCCCCCGCCGCTGCCGCCCACGTGGACCGGCACCTCGCCCCCGTCGCCCACCAGATCCGCCCCACCGCCCTCGACCGGCTCGTCGAGGAAGCCGCCACCCGCCACGACCCCGACCAGCTCGCCCGCCGCACCGAGGCGGCCACCGACCGCCGCGGGGTCCACCTCGACACCAGCCGCACCTCGTTGGCCGGGACCGTGCCACTGCACGGCGAGCTCGACCTCCCCGACGCCCTCACCCTCGACGAAGCCCTCGCCCACGGCGCCGCCGGCCTCGCCACCCTCGGGTCCACCGAGTCCCTCGACGCCCGCCGCGGCACGTCGGTGGCGAGGGGGCGCGGAGCGTCCCCTCCCGGCGACGGGTCGGCGAGGGGTCCACGGCCGGGGAGCCACACGACGGACCTCGGGACCCCGCGCCGAGCCGCTGGGCCGGGTCGGCACCACCCACACCCCCGTCACCGCCGAGACCATCCGCACCTGGTGCGGCACCGCCGACCACCTGGTCATCAAGCCCGTCATCGACCTCAACCAGCGGATCCACGTCGACGCCTGGGAGGTCCCCGACCGCATCCGCGAACACGCCGCCCTGCGCGACCACACCTGCATCTTCCCCTGGTGCACCCGACCCGCCGAACGCTGCGACACCGACCACGTCCAGCCGTTCGGACGCCGGCGGACCGACGTCGACCGACAACACCGCGCCCCTGTGCCGACGACACCACCGCGCCAAGACCCACGCCGGCTGGCACCTCACCATGCCCTCCCCCGGCACCTGCCTGTGGCGCTCACCCCACGGCCTCCACCTGCTCCGCGACCACACCGGCACCCCGACTCCTGTCCGACCCACCCGGCCGACCCGGCCACACCTGACCACCCCGCCCCACACCCCGCCCCACGGCGGGGCCAGAGGCATGTCCCCAGGCGGTCCACGGCATCACCCTGTCGACGGCTGCGGACCTCGCGGTCTGGTCCGGCGAGACCGGTGCCGTCGGCCGGCAACCTCTGGCCGGGTCACCGCGTCTTCCCTGGTGTACGGCCACGGGGGCCGCGCATGCGAGGGAAAGAGCGCGCGGATGAGTGTCATGTCTCGGATCACGCACCATCGTCGGTGGGGCTGGGCGCCCCGCACCACAACCGGAGACGTCGGCCGGGGTCACCCGGTCCTCGACGTCGTCGTCGGGGTGGTGATGACCCTGGTGGCCGCGGTGCTGCTCGGGCTGACGGCCGGGTGGGTGCTCTCACGGGGTGCCCTCCTGCTGCTCGGCCAGGGCTAGCGCGAACATGGGGGCATGGACCCCGCACGCCGTCGCCTCGCCGCCGAGCGTGAGCAGACGTCGCGGCGTCTGGCGGGACTGACCGACGACTTCGACGCGGTAGTGGCCGCCTCGCGCGACACCAACGCGGACGACGAGCACGACCCCGAGGGGGCGACGATCGCCTTCGAGCGCTCGCAGGTCGCGGCGCTCGTGGAGCAGGCCCGGCACCACCTCGCGGAGATCGACGCCGCCGAGGAGCGCATGGACGACGGCACCTACGGCACCTGCGAGACCTGCGGCCGACCGATCGGCGAGGAGCGGCTCGAGGCCCGGCCGACCGCCCGCGCCTGCATCCGGTGCGCGTCGTCCGCCCGCCGCTGAGTGACCTCGGGCCTGCGCCACACCGGGCCCGGGCACGACGAGAGGCGAGGGACACGCCCTCGCCTCACTACCAACGTATAGCGGAGGTGGGGGCTTGCCGCAAGACCCCCGTCGTGGCTCAGAATCACCGCTCCTGACACCAGCACGACCCCCGGGAGCCTCCTTCGTGGACCGCCTGACCGATCGCCTGACCGACCGTCCGACCAGCCGCCCGTCCAGCCGCCCGACCACCAGCGCGTTCGACCTGCGCAACCACCCGGCCAAGGCCGACCCGGCCCTCGTCGCTGCCGACGAGGAGCACTTCGCCGCGATCGCGGAGAGCCTCGAGCACACCATCGCCGACCTCACCGCGCGCCTCGATGCCGAGCGCCGGGCTGCCGGTGGCAGCGGGCAGGAGGCGATGGACCGCGACCTCGAGATCCACCGGCTGTCCGCGCGGCTGCGGGCGCTGCGGCGGTTCACGATCGACCTGTGCCTGGGCCGGATGGTCGGCGAGGACGGCGAGACGACGTACGTCGGCAGGTTCGGGCTCGCGGCCCGCGACGGCCGCCGGCTGCTGGTCGACTGGCGCTCGCCGGCGGCCGAGCCCTTCTTCGGCGCGACCCACGGCAACCCGATGGGGCTCGCGAGCCGGCGCCGCTACCGCTGGACGACGGGCCGGGTCACCGACTACTGGGACGAGGTGTTCGACCCCGACGGGCTGACCAGCCGCGCCGCGCTCGACGACCAGTCCGCGTTCATCGCCAGCCTGGGCGAGAGCCGCACCGAGCGGATGCGCGACGTGCTCGCCACCATCGCGGCCGACCAGGACGCCGTGGTCCGGGCCGGTTCCCGGGGCACCCTCGTCGTCGACGGCGGCCCGGGCACCGGCAAGACCGTGGTGGCGCTGCACCGCGCGGCGTACCTCCTGTACGCCGACCCGCGCCTGGGCGAGGGACGCGGAGGCGTGCTCTTCGTCGGGCCGCACCAGCCCTACCTCGCCTACGTCGCCGACGTGCTGCCCGGCCTCGGCGAGGAGGGCGTGCAGACCTGCACGCTGCGCGACCTCGTGCCCGGCGGAAACGACGTGCCCGACGAGACCGACGCGGAGGTCGCCCGGCTCAAGGCGAGCGCCGACCTGGTGCTCGCGATGGAGCCGGCGGTGCGGCTCTACGAGGAGCCGCCGACCGAGGGCATGGTGGTCGAGACGCCCTGGTCGGAGGTCTGGCTCGGTGCGGACGACTGGGCCGACGCGTTCGCCGCCCCCGACCCCGGCACGCCCCACAACGACGGCCGCGACCTGGTCTGGGAGGAGCTGCTCACGATCCTGCTCGACAAGCACCGGGCGCAGGCGGGCGAGGACGACGAGGTGCCGGAGGCGGCCCTGCGCCGCGCCTTCGCGCAGTGCGAGGAGCTGGTCGACGCACTCGGCCGGGCGTGGCCGCTGGTCGACCCGGCCGACCTGGTCGGCGACCTGTGGTCGGTGCCGGCCTACCTCCGGATGTGCGCTCCCCACCTCACCGAGGCTGAGGTACGCCGCCTGCAGCGCGCCGACCCGCAGGCCTGGACGACGTCCGACCTGCCGCTGCTCGACGCCGCCCGCCAGCGCCTCGGCGACCCCGACGCCTCGCGGCGACGCCGCCGTCGCGCGGCCGCCCTGGCAGAGCAGGCCGAGGAGATGTCGCGCGTCGTCGACCACCTCGTGGCCACCGACGACTCCGAGCTGCAGCTGATGTCGATGCTCACCGTCCACGACCTCCGCACCGCGCTCGTCGACGAGGACGTCGTGCCGGCGGCGGACCCCGACCTCCTCGCCGGCCCCTTCGCCCACGTCGTCGTCGACGAGGCCCAGGAGCTCACCGACGCGGAGTGGCAGATGCTGCTGCTGCGCTGCCCGTCGCGCAGCTTCACCGTCGTCGGCGACCGCGCGCAGGCCCGCCACGGCTTCGAGGGCACCTGGGCCGAGCGCCTGGCCCGCGCCGGGCTCGACCGGGTCGAGCAGGCCGTACTCACCGTCAACTACCGCACGCCCGAGGAGGTGATGGTCGAGGCCGAGCCGGTGATCCGCGCGGTCGTCCCCGACGCCAACGTGCCGACCTCGGTGCGCCGCAGCGGCCGGCCGGTCGTCCACGGCCGCACCGCGGACCTCGACCGCATCGTCACCGCCTGGTTGGCCGAGCACGACGAGGGCGTGGCCTGCGTCGTCGGCGACCCGGGGTACGACGGGGGCGCGCGCGTGCGGTCGCTGGCGCCGGAGCTCACCAAGGGTCTGGAGTTCGACCTCGTCGTGCTGGTCGACCCGCCGACCTGGGGCGAGGGCCGCGCCGGAGCCGTGGACCGCTACGTCGCGATGACCCGCGCCACCCGGCAGCTCGTGGTGCTCACCGCGGGGTGAGAGCGGCGTGGCCGGTTCGGCGCAGCGGGCCTAGAGTGGGCTCGAGGGCGCCCCCGCCACGGGTGCCCAGCGTCCTCGGCACGGAGCGTCACCATGCGGACCCGGTTCGACACGACGTACGACGCACTCAGGGCGCGCCTGCGCACCGCCGGCGACCTGGACCTGACGACCAGCGAGGGCCTGACGGCCGAGCTCGAGGCGATCAGCGCCACCGGTCCGACCTGGGTGGAGCCCGACCTCGACGAGGTCACCTTCGTCGACGCCCACGCCGTGCGCCCGCTGGACCTGCGGAGCCTGACCGACGCCGCGATGCCGGACCCGGGGACGTCGCGCAGTGGCTGACGTCGACCCCGTGGCCGCGGCCTTCGCCGCCCACCCCCGCGAAGGGTTCCTGCCCGAGAAGGTCAGGTCCCGCGCGGCCTACGACGGCCCGCTCGACATCGGGCACGGGCAGACCAACAGCCAGCCCCGCACGGTCGAGGCGATGCTGCGCCTGCTCGACGTGCGGCCCGGTGACCGGGTGCTCGACGTGGGCGCCGGCTCGGGCTGGACCACCGCCCTGCTGGCCCACCTGACCGGCCCGGGTGGCCGGGTGGTCGGGCTGGAGCTCGAGCCCGACCTGGTGGTCTTCGGCAGCGGCAACCTGGCGCGCACCGACCAGCCGTGGGCGAGCCTCGAGCAGGCGACGCCCGGCCGGCTCGGCGACCCCGACCGCGCGCCGTACGACCGGATCCTGGTCAGCGCCGAGGCGCGCACGACGCCCCGGGCCCTCGTGGACCAGCTCGCGGACGGCGGCCGGATGGTCGTCCCGGTGGCCGGGGAGCTGCTGCTGGTCGTGCGCGAGGGCGAGCAGGTGGTCGAGACCGGTCACGGCGGATACCGGTTCGTGCCGCTGCGCTGAGCATGGGCGCATCCTGAGCGGGTACCCGAAGGTCTTCCGATCCACATCGGGGGGACGGAAGGGGTGGCCGTGGTACCGCATGGGGGCGGAGACTTCGGATCCGTCGAGGCAGCACTGGCGGCGTTCGAGGACGAGCCGCAGATCTGCGTCGTGGTCGAGGGCGTCGAGCGGCGCGTGGTGGCGGCCAACGCCGCCGCCCGCGCCCGCCTGGGTGGGGGCGGGATCGGTGACGTGGTCTCCGACGCCACCACCGAGGCGCTCGGGCTCGGGGACCCCCACGACCTCGAGACGGTGCGCCGCACCGGGGACCCCGACTTCTCCTCGCACTGGCACGTGCGGGTCGGGGCCGGCGGCCGGGCCCAGGACGTGCTGCTGCACCGCAGCCTCGTGCCCTGGGTGGGTGCGGACGGGTCGGTGCGCGGCGTCGTCGCCGTGGTGTCCGACGTGACCACGACACTGCCGGCGGGCCGCCGCCGCGAGCCCGGCGGGCGCGCCCGGCACGACGCGATGGTCAGCCTGTCCGACGCGCTCCTGCCCGACGATCTCCCGGTCGTGCCCGGCCTCGACGTGGCCGCCCGCTACCTGCTGGCCTCGGAAGACGGCGCCGCGGGGGGCGACTGGTTCGACGTCGTCGTGCGCGACGACGGCCGGGTCGTGCTCGTCGTCGGTGACGTGGTCGGGCACGGCGTCACCGCCTCGGCCGTGATGGGGCAGCTGCGGGCCGTGCTGCACGAGCGGCTGGCCAGCGGCGCCTCCGTCGACGAGGCGGTCGCCGACCTCGACCGGTTCGCGCGCACCCGGCCGGAGTCCCGGGCCACGACGCTGGTGGTCGTCGAGGTCGACCCCGCCGGCGGCGACATCTGCTACTGCACAGCCGGCCACCCGCCGCCGCTCGTCGTCGACGCCGAGGGCCGGGCCACCTTCCTCCCGCCCAGCGGAGGGGCCCCGCTCGGAACGGTGCAGCCGGCCGCCGCGGTGGCCAGCGCGCGCCTGCGCCCCGACGACCTGGTGCTGCTCCACTCCGACGGGCTCCTGGAGCGCCGCGGCGGCTCGCACGCCCACTGGCTCACCCAGGTCGCGGACGTCTTCTCCCACGCCTACCTCGGGCTGACCGGCGCCACCCCCGGCGCGCCGCGTCGTACGGTCGAGCGGGTCTGCCAGGAGGGCCTGGAGGTGCTGGCCCGCCTCGAGGAGGGTCACGACGAGGACATCACGGTGGTCGCGGCCCAGCGGGTCTCGCCGCTCGCGCCGCTGACGCTGCGGCTTCCCGCCGTACGCTCCTCGGTCGCCACGGTGCGCGAGGAGCTGCACGGCTGGCTCGCCCGCGTCGACTCCCGCCCGCTCGACGAGATGTCGGTGCAGCACGCGGTGGGCGAGCTGGTGACCAACGTCGTCGAGCACGCCTACGCCGGCCGGCTCCCCGGTGACGTCCGGGTCACGATGCGCCAGGACCCGCGCGGCGAGCTCGTCGCCGAGGTCGCGGACGACGGGTGCTGGCACGACCGCCCGCCCGGCGACCCGGGACGCACCCACGGGCTCGCGCTCGCGCGCGGGCTGGTCGACTCGCTGCTGATCGAGGGATCGGAGACGGGGACGACCGTCACCGCCCGCGCCCGCCTCTCCCGGCCCGCCCAGCTGCTGCAGGGACGGGTGCCCCAGGCGCACCCGGTCGCCGCCTCGCGGTTCCGCTTCGGCGCCCACCCGGGCGACGACCGCCGGATCGACGTGGGCGGCTCGCTCGACGCCTCGAACGCCGACGAGCTCCGCGCCTCGGCCCGCCGCGCCACCGCGGGCGGCACGCGACCGCTCGTGCTCGACCTCGCCGGCGTCACCCACCTCGGGAGCGCCGCCGTGCAGGCGCTGCACGAGGTGGTCGCCGAAGGCCCGGCTCCCCCGCGGCTGCAGGCGCCCCGGGGCTCGGTGGCCCAGCAGGTGATGGAGCTGGTCCGGCTGCCGCACTCGACGTCACCGGCCGACCCCGCTCCCTGACCGGCTCCTCAGCCGGTGGGCCGGTCCACCTGGTCGGCGAGGTGCTCGGGCGCCTGGAGGCAGTAGGACTCGGTGAGCAGCTCGGCGATCTCGGTCCAGTCGGTGTCGTCGTCGAGCAGCAGGCCGACCACGTTGCGGCCCCAGCCCGCGCGGAAGTACGGCGCACCGAGGTGCTCGAAGGCCATCACCTCGTCGGGCTCGGCGCGGAAGGTGATGCGGAAGAGCTGGTCCTCGCCGCCGAACACGTGGGCGACGGTGGCGCTGCCCACGCGCCAGCGGGTGCCGACCCAGGCGTCCTCCTCCTCGCAGCGCGGGAGCGCGGTGAGGATCTCGCGGAGCCGGCCCAGCCAGGCCTCGGGCACCTGAGGGCGGTCGGCGGGGGCCATGGCGGGAGCCTGCCACGACCCACCGACGTCCGCCCACCTGAGTCGACGGGGCTCAGTAGGACTTCGGCAGCCCCAGCGAGTGCATGGCCACGAAGTTGAGGATCATCTCCCGGCTCACCGGCGCGATCCGGCCCGCGCGGGTGGCCACCAGCAGCCCGGCCATGCCG
Source organism: Nocardioides taihuensis (assembly GCF_042657275.1). NCBI lineage: Bacteria > Bacillati > Actinomycetota > Actinomycetes > Propionibacteriales > Nocardioidaceae > Nocardioides > Nocardioides taihuensis. The sequence continues at coordinate 212,191 of NZ_JBHSKD010000007.1, read as the reverse complement.
TACTCCTGGGTGATCCCGTTGCCGCCGTGGGTGTGCACGGCCCGGTCGGCGGCCGCGCACGCCGCCTCGGCCGCGGCGTACTTGGCCATGTTCGCGGCCTCGCCGGCGCCCATGTCGTCGCCGGCGTCGTAGAGGGCAGCAGCCTTCTGGGTCATCAGCCGGGCCATCTCGATCTCGATGTGCGACTGGGCCAGCGGGTGCGCGATGGCCTGGTGGGCGCCGATCGGCTCCTTGAAGACCGTGCGCTCCTTGGCGTACTGCGCGGCCTTGTCGAGCGCGAACCGGGCCAGGCCGGTGGAGAACGACGCGGCCATGATCCGCTCGGGGTTGAGCCCGGCGAAGAGCTGCACCAGGCCGCCGTCCTCGTCGCCGACGATGGCGTCGGCCGGCAGCCGCACGTCGTCCATGAACACGGTGAACTGCAGCTCCGGGCTCACGATCTCCATCGGGATCGCGTTGTACTCGAAGCCGGCCGCGTCGGTCGGGACGACGAAGAGCACCGGCTTGACCTTGCCGGTCCGCGCGTCCTCGGCGCGGGCGACGACCAGCACGTTCTCGGCCTCGTCGACCCCGGAGATGTAGATCTTGCGCCCGTTGAGCACCCACTCGTCGCCGTCCTTGCGGGCAGTGGTGGTGATGTTGTGGGTGTTGGTGCCGGCGTCGGGCTCGGTGATCGCGAAGGCCATGGTGCCGGTGCCGTCGCAGATGCCGGGCAGCCAGCGCTGCTTCTGGTCCTCGGTGCCGTAGCGGGAGATGATCGTGCCGCAGATCGCGGGGCTGACGACCATCAGCAGCAGCGGGCAGCCCTGCGCGGCGAGCTCCTCGCAGACGGCCGCGATGTCGCCGATGCCGCCGCCCCCGCCGCCGTACTCCTCGGGGATGTTGATGCCGAGGTAGCCGTTCTTGCCGATCTCGAGCCACAGCTCGGTGGTCTTCTCCCCGGCGCGGGCCTTCTCGGTGAACCACTCCCGGCCGAACTTGGAGGCCAGCCGGGCCACGGCCTTGCGCAGCTCCTGGCGCTCGTCGGACTCGGTGAACGCGATCTGGGTCATGCTGGCTGGTCCTCCTCGACGACGGCGAGCACCTCACCCGCCGCAACCTGCTGCCCGGTGGACACCGGGAGCTCGGTGACCGTGCCGGCGGTCGGCGCCGCCACGGTGTGCTGCATCTTCATGGCCTCGAGCACGAGCACCGGCTGGCCGGCCTCGACCCGGGCGCCCGCCTCGACCGTCACGCTGACGACGGTGCCGGGCATCGGAGCCAGCAGCGAGCCGCTGGCCACCGCGTCGGCCGGGTCGGTGAACCGCGGCGTGCGGGTCAGCCGGACGTGGCCGTGCGCGGAGTCGACGTCGACGGCGTCCCCGGCCACCGCGACGTCGTACGTCGTGCGGAGGCCGGCGCGCTCGAGGACCACCCGGTCGGGAGTGGCCTCGACGACGGTGAGGCCGTCGACTCCCGGCACCAGGTAGCCGTCGCGGGTGCCGAGCCACTCGACGACCACGTCGTCGAAGACCGTGCGCTGGGGCCGGGAGACCACGTTGCGCCAGGCGACCGGGATGCCCCGCTGCACGCGGCGGGCGGCGCGGTCGTGCTCGGCGACGGCGAGGGCGGCGGCGACCGCCGCCGTGGCCTCGACGGGCTCGCCCGACGTGGTCAGGTCCCGCTCGTCCAGGAACGCGGTGCTCACCTCGCCGGCCAGGAACGCCGGGTCGCGCAGGACGGCGAGCAGCTGGTCGCGGTTGGTGCGGACGCCGTGGATGCGTGCGCGGCGCAGCACGTCGGCGAGCTTGCGAGCCGCGTGCTCGCGGGTGCCGGCGTGGGCGACGACCTTGGCCAGCATCGCGTCGTAGTGGGTGGAGACCTCGCTGCCGGTCTCGAACCCGGCGTCGACGCGAATGCCGGGTCCCGTCGGGATCTCGAAGCGGGTCAGCCGGCCGCTCTGCGGGGCGTAGCCGTCCTCGGGGTCCTCGGCGTAGAGGCGGACCTCGATCGCGTGGCCGCGGGGGCCGTCCGTCGAGAAGTGCACGGCGCGGCCGGATCCGGCCTCGGCCACGAGGAGCTGCATCGCCACCAGGTCGACGCCGTGCACGAGCTCGGTGACGGGGTGCTCGACCTGGAGCCGGGTGTTCATCTCCAGGAAGAAGAACCGGTCGGCCGCAGGGTCGTAGAGGAACTCGACGGTGCCGGCACCCCGGTAGGAGATCGCGGCGGCCGCGGCGCGGGCGGCGTCGTGAAGAGCCACGCGCGTCGCCTCGGGCAGCAGCGGGGCCGGGGACTCCTCGACCACCTTCTGGTGCCGGCGCTGCAGCGAGCAGTCGCGCTCGCCGAGGACCTCGACGTGGCCGTGCCCGTTGCCGACGACCTGCACCTCGACGTGGCGACCGCGCTCGACGTACGGCTCGACGAAGACGGTGCCGTCGCCGAACGCCGAGCCGGCCTCGGCGGAGGCCTTCTCGATCTCGCCGGGCAGGTCGGCCAGCGCGCGAACGATCCGCATGCCGCGGCCACCGCCGCCGGCCGAGGCCTTGACGATCAGCGGGAGGTCGGCCTCGGTGGGCTCGGCGGGCGCCTCGAGGACCGGCACACCGGCGGCGTGCATCAGCTCCTTGGCGCCGATCTTCGAGCCCATCTGCTCGATCGACTCGGGCGTGGGTCCGACCCAGGTCAGGCCGGCCTCCTCCACGGCGCGGGCGAACGCGGCGTTCTCGGACAGGAAGCCGTAGCCCGGGTGGACCGCGTCGGCCCCCGACGTCCGGGCGGCCGCGAGCACGGCCTCGATGTCGAGGTAGGTCTCGCCCGGGGCGTTGCCGGGCAGGTGGACGGCGACGTCGGCCTCGCGCACGTAGGGCAGGTCGGCGTCGGCGTCGGAGTGGACGGCCACGGCCTCGATGCCCTGCGCCCGGCAGGTGCGGAAGACGCGCGAGGCGATCTCGGCCCGGTTGGCGACGAGCAGCCGCTGGATGGTCGTCATGGGCGGAACACCCCGAAGCGGTCGGTGCCGACGATCGGTCTGTTGCCGATCACCGACAGGCAGATGCCGAGCACCGTCCGGGTGTCGCGGGGGTCGATCACGCCGTCGTCGTACAGCATCCCGGAGAGGAAGAACGGCAGGCTCTGCTCCTCGACCGAGGCCTCGACGAAGGCCCGCATGCCGGCGTCGGCCTCCTCGTCGTACTCCTTGCCCTTGGCCTCCGCCGCAGCCCGGGCCACGATCGAGAGCACACCGGCGAGCTGCGCGGGGCCCATCACGGCGGACTTCGCCGAGGGCCAGGTGAAGAGGAAGCGGGGGTCGTAGGCGCGGCCGTTCATGCCGTAGTTCCCGGCGCCGTACGACGCACCCATGATCACGCTGAGGTGCGGGACGGTGGAGTTGGAGACGGCGTTGATCATCATCGCGCCGTGCTTGATGATGCCGCCCTGCTCGTACTCCGCACCGACCATGTAGCCGGTCGTGTTGTGCAGGAAGAGCAGCGGCGTGTCGACCTGGTTGGCGAGCTGGATGAACTGCGTCGCCTTCTGCGCCTCCTCGGAGAAGAGCACGCCCTGCGCGTTGGCGAGGATGCCGACGGGGTGGCCGTGGATGCGCGCCCAGCCGGTGACGAGCGAGGAGCCGTAGAGCGGCTTGAACTCGTCGAAGGGCCGGCTGTTGGTGGCCGAGGTGCCGTCGACGACCCGCAGGATCACCTCGCGCGGGTCGAAGGGCTCCTTGAGGTCGGTCGGGATCAGGTCGAGCAGGCCGTCGACGTCGGCGTCCGGCTCCGCGTAGGCAGTCGCGGTCGCGCCGTCGGCCGAGCTCGTCGAGACCACGGCGTCCGCCTTGCGCCAGTTGAGCCGCGCCACGATCCGGCGACCGATCCTGATCGCGTCGCGCTCGTCCTCGGCGAGGTAGTCGGCGAGGCCGGAGATCCGCGCGTGCATCTCCGCACCGCCGAGCGACTCGTCGTCGGACTCCTCACCGGTGGCCATCTTGACCAGCGGCGGGCCGCCCAGGAAGACCTTGGCCTGCTCCTTGACCATCACCGTGTAGTCGCTCATGCCCGGCACGTAGGCGCCGCCGGCGGTCGAGTTTCCGAAGACCAGCGCGATCGTGGGCAGCTTCATCGCCGAGGAGCGGGTGATGTCGCGGAACAGCTTGCCGCCGGGGATGAAGATCTCCTTCTGCGTCGGCAGGTCCGCGCCGCCGGACTCGACCAGCGCGACCGTCGGCAGCCCGTTCTCCTCGGCGATCTGCGAGGCCCGGAAGATCTTCTTCACCGTCCACGGGTTGGAGGCGCCGCCCTTCACCGTGGGGTCGTTGGCGGTGATCATGCACTCCACGCCCTCGATCACGCCGATGCCCGTGACGACGCTGGCGCCGACGGTGAAGTCGGAGCCCCAGCCCGCCAGCGGGCTCAGCTCGAGGAAGGCCGAGCCCTCGTCGACGAGCAGCTCGATCCGCTCGCGGGGCAGCAGCTTGCCGCGCGCGTGGTGGCGCTCGACGTACTTCTCCCCGCCGCCGGCGACGGCCTTGGCGTGCTCCTCGTCGAGCGCGCCGAGCTTCTCGAGCATGGCGCCGCGGTTGTCGCTCATGCGGTGTACCCCAACAGTCGTGCGGCCAGGTCGGTCAGCACCTCGGTCGCTCCTCCTCCGATCGGCAGGATCCGGGCGTCGCGGTAGTGCCGCTCCACCTCGGTCCCGCGCAGGTAGCCGGTGCCCCCGTGCAGCTGCACGGCCCGGTCGCAGACGTACGTCGAGCAGTCGACGGCGGTCTGCTTGGCCAGGCAGGCCTCGGCGATCACGTCCTCGCCGGCGACGTGGCGCGCGGCCACGGCGTGCGTGTAGGCGCGGGCGACCTCGACCTGGCGCCGCATCTCGACCAGCTGGTGGCGCACCACCTGGTTGGCGATCAGCGGCCGGCCGAAGGTCTCGCGCTCGCGGCAGTACGCCGCCGTCAGCTCCAGCGAGCGGGCGGCGATGCCGTAGGCGTGCACCGCGAGCGCGATCCGCTCGACCACGAACTGCTCGGCGATCTGGTAGAAACCGCTGTCCTCCGCGCCGATGAGGTTCGCGACCGGCACCCGGGCGTCGGCGAAGCCGAGCTCGGCGGTGTCGGAGCAGTGCCAGCCCATCTTGGTCAGCGACCGGTCGACGGTGAAGCCGGGCGTGCCCTTCTCGACGACGAGCAGGCTGAGGCCCGCGTGGCCGGGGCCGCCGGTGCGCACCGCGGTGGTGACGAAGTCGGCGCGGACGCCGCTGGTGATGAACGTCTTGGTGCCGTTGACGACGTAGTGGTCGCCGTCGCGACGGGCCGTCGTGCGGATGCCGGCCACGTCGGAGCCCCCGCCGGGCTCGGTCACGGCGAGCGAGCCGATCGTCTCACCGGCCAGCGTCGGGCGGACCCAGCGGTCGACCTGCTCGGGAGTGCCGGCGGCCGCGAGGTGGGGCAGCGCGATGCCGCCGGTGAAGAGCGCCGCCACGAGCCCGCTCGACGCGCCGGCCTCGAAGAAGGCCTCCTGCACCGCCACCGAGTCGAGCAGGTCGCCGCCCTCGCCACCGACCGCCTCGGGGAAGGAGACGCCGAGCAGCCCCTGCTTCGCGGCGGCCCGGTGGAGGTCGCGCGGCACCTCGCCGGCGTCCTCCCACTCCTGGAGGTGGGGCACGACCTCGCGGCGCACGAACTCGCGCGCAGCGTCCTTCAGGGCCTCGCGGTCACTGGTCACAGGAGCGACTCCTCGATCGCGACCATCCGCGAGCGCACCCACTCGCCGAGGCCCTTGGCCTGGGGGTCGAACCGCGTCGACGCGGCGACGCCGTCGCCGAGCAGCCCGCGCACGATCACGTTCACCCCGCCGAGGTTGGGCAGGAGGTAGACCTCGACGTCGAGGTCCTCGGCCTCCGGCACCAGCTCGCGCACCCGGCGGGGGGTGATCAGCTTGGAGAGCCAGGTGACCCGCGCGGCGTACTTCTCGTCGTCGGCCATCGACCCGCCGCGGGCGACCCAGAGGCCGATGTTCGCGTCGCCGCCCTTGTCGCCGGAGCGCGCGTGCACGAAGGACCCGAGCGGCATCCGGCGGGTGCGGACGTCCTGGGGAGCGGGGTAGGGCGACGGACGGCGGCCGCCCTCGTCCGCGGCCTCGACCTCGCCGGCGACGGCCGGTGGTGCGATCTCCTCGCGCGTGCCGTCGGCGTGGACGACGACCTCGGTGACGGCGGCGCGGTCGACGTACGCCGGGCGGTAGACGCCGTAGGGCGTCGGCGGCGCGGGCGGGGCGGTGAGCGTGAAGCCGGGGTAGGAGGCGAGCGCGAGCTCGACGGTCGCGGCGGTGAACGGCTTGCCGACGGGGTCGGCCTTCGCGTCCTTGACGGTGCACCTGAGCAGGCACGAGGCCGACTCCTCGGTGTCGGCGTCGGCGTGCGGCACCGACGTGCGCGACCAGCTCACCGACTCCGGGGGGTTGGCGGCGAGCGCCGCCGTGACCTGCTCGCGGACCCAGTCGGCCTTGGCGTCGACGTCGAGGCCGGTGAGCACGAATTCGACGGTGTTGCGGAAGCCGCCGAGCTCGTTGACGCAGACCTTGAGCTGCGCGGGCGGAGCCTCGCCGCGCACCCCGGACACCGCGACCCGGTCGGGGCCCTGCTGGGCGAGCTCGACGGTGTCGAGCAGCGTGGTGACGTCGGGGCCGAGGTAGCGCGTGGACTGGATCTCGTACACCAGCTGCGCGGTGACGGTGTCGGTCGTGACGGCGCCGCCGGTGCCGGAGTGCTTGGTGATCACGCAGCTGCCGTCGGCGGCGAGCTCGGCGAGCGGGAAGCCGAGCGGGGCGCCGGTGTGGGGCAGGTCGCGGAAGCCGGAGAAGTTGCCGCCCGTCGCCTGGGTGCCGCACTCGAGCACGTGCCCGGCGACCACCGCGCCGGCGAGCGCGTCGTGGTCGTCGTGGGACCAGCCGAAGTGGGCCACGCCTGCGCCCACGACCAGCGACGCGTCGGTGACGCGGCCGGTGACGACGACGTCGGCCCCGGCGCGCAGCGCGGCGGCGATGCCGAAACCGCCGAGGTAGGCGTTCGCGGTCAGGGCGCCGGCCGGCAGCCCGAGGTCGGTGGTGCGACCCCGCAGGTCGTCGCCCTCGACATGGGCGACGGCGGGGTCGAGGCCCAGGCCGCGGGCGACCTCGCGCAGCCGGTCGGCGAGACCGGCGGGGTTGAGGCCGCCGGCGTTGCTGACGATCCGGACTCCCCGCTCGAGCGCCGTACCGAGGCAGTCCTCGACCTGGCGCACGAAGGTGCGCGCGTAGCCGAGCGAGGCGTCCTTCATCGTGTCCTTGCCGAGGATCAGCATGGTCAGCTCGGCGAGGTAGTCGCCGGTCAGGACGTCGAGCGGCCCGCCCTCGAGCATCTCGCGCATCGCGGAGAGCCGGTCGCCGTAGAAGCCGGAGCAGTTGCCGACGCGGAGGACCTCAGCCACGGGGCTGCCTGCCCTCGCCCGGAGGGCCCGCGAAGCACTGCGCGATGTCGAGCCACCGGTCGGCCTCCGCGCCGACCGCGACGAGGTCGGTGTCGTCGCGGTGCACGCGCTGGGTGGCGAGCAGGCAGAAGTCGTACGCCGAGCCGGTCACCGACTGCGCGGCGTCCTCGGGACCCCACGCCCAGGTCGCGCCCGACGGCGCGACGAGCTGGACCCGGAACTCCTCGGCCGGCGGCTCGAGGTCGTGCACCGAGAAGGCGTAGTTGCGGGTGCGCACGCCGAGGTGGGCGACGTGGCGCACCCGGTCGGTCGGCTCGGCGGTCGCGCCGAGCGCCTCGTGCACGTCGAGCGAGTGCGCCCAGGTCTCCATGAACCGCGCCGTCGCCATCGACGCGGCCGACATCGGCGGGCCGAACCACGGCATCTTCTGGCCCGCGGGGTAGTCGCGCAGCGTGCGGCCCAGCGCCTCGCGCGCCGCGCCCCAACGGGCCAGCAGCGCGGGCGGGGCGAGCCGGGCGACCTCGAGGGCGCAGGTGTCGACGTACCCGGTCGGGTCCTCCAGCGCGGCGAGGACCAGCGCGTCCCAGCGCTCCTTGTCGGTCGCGGCGACGACCGCGACCTCGTCGGTCCAGAGCAGGTGCGCGACCTGGGTGGCGACGGTCCAGCCCGGGGCAGGCGTCGGGGTCGCCCAGCCACCGTCGGCGGAGTCGTCGAGCCCGGAGACCAGGGCCCAGAGGCGGTCCCCCTCGGCCCGGAGGTCGTCGAGCAGGTCGTCGAGGAGGGTCATCGCGCGCCCTTCGGCTCGGGGTGGAGGGTCTCGTCGAGCACGGCGGCCCAGCGGTCGAGGATCCGGCGCCGTCGCCGGGTGTCGTCGGTGATGGTGGCGGCCAGGCCGAGGCCGCGGACCAGGTCGAGCGTGGCCTGCACCAGCTCGCGCACGCCGGGCTGCTGCTCGTCGGCGCCGAGGAGCTCGACGGTCAGGCGGTGCACCTCGCGGCCGACCCGCTGCTCGAGCGGGGCGACGGCCGCCAGCAGGGTCGCGTCGGTGCGCGCGGCGACCCAGAGCTCGAGCGCGGCGGTGAAGACGGGGCTGGTGAAGTGGTCGCCGAGCATCTCCAGCACGGCGCGCGTGCGCCGCGGGCCCTGCGGCAGGGCCCGGGCAGCGGCCGCCAGCTCGGCCCCGCGCACCTCGGTCAGGTGCTCGACCGCGGCCACCACCAGGTCGTTCTTGGTCGGGAAGTGGTGCAGCTGCGCGCCCCGGCTCACCCCGGCCCGCTCGGAGACGAGCGTGGTCGAGGTGCCGCTGAACCCGCGCTCCACCAGGCACTCCACCGTCGCCTCGAGCAGGCGCGCCCGCATGGCGCGCGTCCGCTCCTCCTGCGGCACCCGGGTGGTGGTGGTCACCCGGCCATCGTGCGGTCAGCAGGAACAAACAGTCAAGCCTGACTTTTTCTGTCTGGACGGATGGTGCGGACCTGGTCAGTCGAGCCGGGCCACCATCGGGAGCCGCGACCGGGTGCAGAGCCCCACCACCAGGGCGGTCAGCAGCGGCAGGACCACGACCAGGGTGCCGATCAGCGCCCAGGGCACGTCGAGGTAGTGGGTGGGCAGGCCCTCGACCCCGGGGTAGTAGCCGGCCGAGGCGCCCGTGAGCGGGTAGGTGACCGCGACCCCGGGCACGAAGCCCACGGCCGCCCCCAGCACCGCGCCCACGAACCCGACCACCACGGCGTACGACGCCGCGACGCCGCGACGCGACCGGGGCGAGGCGCCGACCGCGGCCAGGGTGGCCAGGTCGGGCCGCGCGTCCGAGAGCGCGAGGAAGGTCGCGGTCAGGGTGCCGCCGAGCATCAGCACGCCCCCCAGCGTGCCGAGCACGAGCAGCAGGATCACGGTCTCGTCCTCGTTCTGGTAGCCGCGCTCGACGTAGAGGCCGGCGTCCTCGGTGATCGCCGCGATCGCCTCGTCGACGTCGCGCTGATCGGCCGTGGTCACCCCGCCGTCGACCACCAGGCCGACGGTCGCCGGCTCCGCCCCCAGCGCCTGCGCCGCCTCGGCCGACACCACGCCCTGACCGGGCGCCGTCGGCACGTCGAGGTCGATGAAGGTCGCCGGAACCGTTGCCCTCCCCACGACGTGCGACCGGCCGCCCCGGGGCCCGTACTGCGAGAGGGCGACCTTCACGTCATCGCCCTCGTGCGGAGTGCTGACGAAGACCACCACGCCGCCGTCGGCCAGCACCGCGTCCGCACGCTCCCGGTCCGCGGCGTCCAGCGCGGGGAGCACCGCGGGGACCCGGTCGGCGACGAGGACGGACGACCCGAGGGAGCTCCCCCAGCTCTCGGGCGTGACCTCCTCGTCGCCGCTGCGGAAGCTGACCATCTGCGAGGTGCCGTCGGGCAGCTGGTCGGGGATCCCGGTGAGCGGGGTCCGGGTCGCCTCGGGCACCTCGCGGGCCACGGCTTCCTCGATCCGGCCCCACGTCGCCTCGTCGAGACCCCACCCGTTCACCGCTCCCTGGCCCATCGCCAGCTGCGGTGTGTACGTCGCCTCGTTCTCGGCCGCGTCGCTGGCGTTGGCGATGCCGAGCGCGACGACCCCGGCGACGGTCGCGGCCACGGCTGCCACCGCCGGCACCGTGCGGGTGCGGTGCCGGCTCGCGTCACGGACGGCGAAGCGCAGCACCAGCGGCAGCCGTCGCGACACCCTCGCCAGGCCGACGAGCACGACGGGGACCAGCAGGATCATGCCGAAGACCGCGAGCAGCGCGGCTCCGGCGATCACGGTCTCGGTGCCGCTGCCCACCGCGCCGTACGCCGCGAGCGCGATGCCGGCGCCGAGCAGGACGACGCCGAGCACGGGAGAGCGGAGGCCCGGCTTGCGGTCGCCGCGGCGTCCGGCGAGCACGGCGACGACGTCCTGCCGCGAGGCCAGCCAGGCGGGCACGATCGCGGCGAGCACCGCGGACGCCAGCCCGAAGACCGCGACCGCGCCGACCTGCCACCAGACCACGTCGTAGGGCCCGAACCACGAGCCCGAGTAGCGCTGGGCCAGCGGCAGCACCGCCCAGCCGGCGGCCAGTCCGAGCACCACGCCGAGCGCAGCACCGACCGTGCCGAGCACGACGCCCGAGGCCAGGATGGTCCGGCGCCCCTGCGCCGGGGTCGCCCCGCTCGCGGCCATCAGCGCGAGGTCGCGCGAGCGCTTGCGGGCGCCGACGGCGAACGCGGGGCCGGCCAGCAGCACCACCTCGAGCAGCGCCATGGTGACGACCAGGACCGCGATCGCCACGGTGTTGCCGTCGACGGGCGACTGCCACTGCCGCACCCGCGGGGGCCACTCCGACCTCGGCGGCGGGTCCTCCAGCACGGCTCGGGACGTGACCGCCGCGCCGAGCTCGTTGAGCGCCAGCACCTCGGGCCAGGTCACGTCGCCGGCGTCGACGAGCCAGGCGCCGGCGCTGCTGCTGGTCTCGGCGCCCGTCGGTGCGAGGCGCGGGTCGGGCCCGGCGAGCCGCGGGTAGCCGCGGTAGGCGCTCGACTCGCCGATGCCGACGACGGTGTAGGTCGCGCCGCCCTGCACCTCGAGCGCGTCGCCGACCTCGAAGCCCCGTGAGGCGAGGTCGGTGTTGACCACCACCTCGTCCGCGGACTGCGGGAGACGACCCTCGTCGACGGTGAAGAGCCCGGCGGCCAGGGGGTCGGTCAGGTCGACGGCGTCGGCCTCGGCGTCGGCGACGCCCTTGTCGGTGACCACGCGGGTGGTCCCGGTGTTCCACGGGATCGCCGTCACCGCGCGGTCGAGCACCTCCTCGACGTGGGCCATGTCCTGCGCCTCGGGGTGCGGGCGACCCGAGGAGGCGAACGAGCCGTTGGTGTCGGGCTCCTGGAGCACGCGGCCGACGTCCTGGAACTCGATCTTGGCGTCGGCCGCGCCGATCCGTCGCTCGAGCGACTCGGCGCCGCTGACGTCGGACGTCGCCATCACCACCGTCGCCGCGGTGACCGCGAGCACCGGCAGCGTGATCATCACCAGCACCAGCGCGCTGCGCCCCCGTGCGCGCAGCGCGTCGCGCCAGGCGAGCCGCAGCAGCGGTCGCCAGCCCCCCGGGTTGATCATGCCGGGGCGCCCGACTCGAGCAGGTCGTCGGCGTGGTCGGCGCCGGACTCGTCGACGATCACGCCGTCACGCAGGAAGACCACCCGGTCGGCCCACGCGGCGTGACGGGCCTCGTGGGTGACCAGCACCCCGGCCGCCCCGGCGTCGCAGCGCGCCCGGAGCAGGCGCAGGATCTCCTCGCCGGTGTCGGTGTCGAGGGCGCCGGTCGGCTCGTCGGCCAGCACCAGGCGGCGCTCGCCGACGATGGCGCGCGCGATCGCGACCCGCTGCTGCTGCCCGCCCGACATCTCGTCGGGGAACCGGTCGGCGAGCTCGGGGATCCCGACCTCCTCCAGGGCGTCCAGCGCGAGACGGCGGGCGGCCCGGGAGCGCTCGCCGTCGAGCTCGCGGGGCAGCGCGACGTTCTCGGCCGCGGTCAGGGCGGGGATCAGGTTGAAGTCCTGGAAGACGTAGCCGACCGACGTACGCCGCATCCGCGCGCGGCCCTTGTTGCCGAGCGAGGCGAGGTCGGTGCCCTCGATCACGACACTGCCGGTCGTCGGCTGGTCGAGCCCGCCGGCGAGGGTGAGGAGTGTGGACTTGCCGGAGCCGGAGGGGCCCATCACGGCGACGAGCTCGCCGGCGTGGGCGCGGAAGGAGACGCTGCGCAGGGCGTGGACCTCGGTCGCACCCTCGCCGTGCACCCGGCTGACCTGGTCGAGGTGCAGGACGGTGGTCATCGGGCAGCCCCCTCGGTCGACTCGGTCGACGCGGCGGCCGCCCGCGGCTCAGGGCGCTGCAGCGCCGCCCGCCGAAGGCGCGCCTCGCAGTGGTCGAGCCACCGGATCTCCGCCTCGGCCGCGAACACCAGCGAGTCGAGCACCAGCCCCCAGGCGAGGTCGCCGCCGGGGTTGGCCGCGCCGCCGGGCGCCGCCTGCCGCTTGAGGCGGGTGTAGTCCTGCAGGGCGTTCATGGTCGCCGTCCGCTGTCGCTGGATCAACGCCCCGACGTCGACGCCGGGCACGGTGACCGCGAGCGCGAGCTTGATGGCGAGCTCGTCGCGCGGCGGCTGGGAGCGAGGTACCGGCGTGGTGAACCACGCCGACACCTCGTCCCGTCCGGCCTCGGTGACGCGGTAGATCACATGACCCTCGTCGTCGGCACCCCCGCCCTCGACGAGTCCGTCACGCTCCAGACGGGTCAGGGTCGTGTAGACCTGCCCGACGTTGAGCGGCCAGGTCGACCCCGTCCGCTGCTCGAACTCCGCACGGAGCTGGTAGCCGTACATCGGCCCCTGCTCCAGCAGCGCCAGCAGTGCCTGCCTGACCGACATCCCGCGCCTCCTCGACCCCGATCCACCGACCCCCGTGGCGATGGATACCGGGTATGTATACCACGTATGCACGCCTGGGCAACGCCGAACCGCCCGTTGTTGCGGGTCGAACCGTCACTCAGATCCGTCGAACCGTCGCGTGGATCGGTCGAACCGTCACCCAGATCCGTCGAGCCGTCAGCGGCGGGCGTGCTCCTTGCGCTCCCTGCGCAGCTCCGCCCTGTACTTGTGCGCGTCGACCTGGATGGTGTGCCGCTTCGACGCGACGTACCGCTTGCGCAGCGCCTCGTCGTACGACGCGATCTGCGCACGCATCTCGGCCGGCGGCGGCAGCTCCACCCGGCCGGTGAGTACCTCGGCCACCCAGTGCGCCTGCTCCTCGGCCAGCGGCATCACCGCGCCGATCGGCTGGATCAGCCCGATGAAGTACAGGCCCGGGTGGTCGGGGGAGACCACGCGGCGGTAGAGGTCGACGTGGTTGTCCTCGGCGTGCACGACGTCGTCGCCGAGGAAGGGGAACGACACCTTGTAGCCGGTGCAGTAGACGACCACGTCGGCCTCGACCGCGGAGCCGTCGGTGAAGAACACCTTCGAGCCCTCGAAGCGGTCGATGTTGGGCTTCACCGTGATGTCGCCGTGCCCGAGCCGGGTGAGCAGGTCGTCGCTGACCGTGGGGTGCGCCTCGAGCACCTTGTGGTCGGGCTCGGGCAGGCCGTAGTCGGTGACGCGGCCCTGCGCGATCCGCAGCATCGCGGCCATGCCGAGCTTCTGCAGGAACAGCGGGCCGCGCGCGAGGGGTGAGTCGGTGAGGTGGTCGGTCGGCATCCCGAACATGAACTTCGGCACGATGTGCGCCCCGCGCCGCATGGCGAGGTAGGTCTCCTTCGCCACCCGCGACGACTCGACCGCGATGTCGGTGGCGGAGTTGCCGATGCCGAGCACCACCACCCGCTTGCCCGCGAGCTCGTCGGGCGTGCGGTAGTAGTGCGCGTGCTGCTGCACCCCCGGGAAGGTCTCCGCGCCGGGGAAGCTCGGCTCGGGCCAGCGCGGGTCCCAGTGGTGACCGTTCGCGACCAGCACGTGCTCGTAGTGCCGCGTCTCGGGCTCGCTCCGCTTGCCGATCCGCCGCACGGTCACGTCGTACCCACCGCCGTCGGCCGGCGCCACCTTCACCACCTCGGTGCGGAAGGTGATCTTCTCGCGCAGGCCGAAGTGGTCGACGAAGTCGTCGAAGTACGCCGCGATCTGCCAGTGGCTGGGGTAGTCGGGCAGCGACTCCGGCATCGGGTACGCGGCGTACTCCATCGCCTGCCGCGAGGTGTTGATGTGCAGCGATCGGTACGCCGAGCTGACGCCGTTGTCGTTGTCGTAGCGCCAGTTGCCGCCGACCTCGGAACCCATCTCGAAGCAGTCGAACGGGACACCGGCGGCGTCGAGGACCTGGGCGGCGATGATGCCCGACGACCCGGCGCCGATGATGCAGGCGCGGCCCGGGCGGGAGGACGCGGGAGACATGGGCGCGAGCCTAGGCCGCGTCCGGGGTGCCCGTCAGGGGGATCGTCAAGCGGACTGGTCCCGTGACTGCCACAGGCCCATCGCGTTGCCCTCGGCGTCCTTGAAGTACGCCGACCAGCCCATGTCGCCGACCTGCTGTCGGCCGAGCAGGGTCTGGCCGCCGTGCGCCTCGACCTTGGCCAGCGCCGCCTCGATGTCGTCCACGTCGATCACCAGGATCGGGCCCTCGTTGGGGCTCTCGCGGCGCAGCATGCCGCCGTTGATGTACCCCGGCTCCGTCGACCCCTCGGGCCCGACCGGGCCGGTGCTGACCAGGGTGTAGGCCATCTCGGGCATCTCCTGCAGCTCCCAGCCGAAGACCTCGCGGTAGAAGGCCCGAGCCCGCTCGCCGTCGTCGAACGGGATCTCGAAATGCACGACGCGGCCGCTCATGCAGCGGACCCTACGCCAGACTCGGCGGCATGGCAGCCGACGACGACAGCCGGACGATCCTCATCACCGGGGCCTCCTCGGGGCTCGGCGCCGAGATGGCGCGGCAGTTCGCCGACCTCGGCTACGACCTCGGCCTCTGTGCCCGTCGTACCGACCGGCTGGAGGCGCTCGCCGCCGAGATCACGGCCACCCACCCGGACCGCCTCGTCGAGGTGCGGGCGATGGACGTGACCGACCACGAGCAGGTCTTCACGGTCGTCCGTGACCTGGCCGCGGCGCTGGGGCACCTCGACCGGTTCGTGGTGAACGCCGGGCTCGGCAAGGGCGCCCCGCTCGGCACGGGCGGCTTCGCGGCCAACCGGGAGACCGCCGAGACCAACGTGCTCGGCGCGCTCGCGCAGACCGAGGCCGCGATGGAGGTGTTCCGGGCGCAGGGCCGCGGCCACCTGGTGATGGTGTCGTCGATGTCGGCGATGCGCGGGCTGCCGAAGACGTTGACGACGTACGCCGCGTCGAAGGCGTTCGTCGCCCACCTCGCCGAGGGCATCCGCAACGAGCAGCACGGCAAGCCGATCACGGTCACCGTGCTCTACCCCGGCTACATCGCCTCGGAGATGAATGAGCACGTGCGCGACCGCACGCCGTACCTGGTCTCCACCGAGAAGGGCGTGCGGGCGATGGTCGAGGCGATCGAGAAGGAGAAGGGCTCGGCCTGCGTGCCCGCGTGGCCCTGGGCCCCGTTGTCGGTGGCCATGAAGCACGCGCCGCTGCCGGTCTTCAAGAAGCTCATGTAGCGCCGAACCGCCAGTTGTTGCTGGTCGAACCGCCAGTCGTTGTCGATCGAACCGTCAGTTGCGGCGGCGGTGGGGTCGCTCCCGCGTCTGTCCTTCGGGGTAGGTCCGCCGGTAGGGGCGGTCACGCTCCTCCAGCGCACGCCGCAGACGGCCGAGCCAGGCGTCAAGGGCAGCACCAGTGAAGTCGTGCTTGCGGACCACGATCACCAGCCATCCTGCGGCCTCGAGCGCCGCACGCCGCTGGCGATCGCGCTCGCGGTCTGCCTCCGTGGTGTGGAACTCCTCGCCGTCGTACTCGACCGCGATCTTGAGCTCCTCGTAGGCGTGGTCGAGGCGCACCCTTCCGAAGCCGTCGAGGTCGACCCAGACCTGGGGAGTCGGCAGCGGGAGGCCGGCATGCTGGATGGCCGCGGCGCAGAAGGACTCACCGGTCGACTCCCGCTGCGGCGACATGGCGGGCGCCAGCTGCCTGAGCTGTACGACGCCTCGCCGGCGGCGGTAGCGCGGCAGGATCCGCTCGATCTCCTTCAGGGTCACGCCGTGGACGCGCGCGAAGGCGTCGAGCACGGCGAGGGCCGAGTAGCGACCGCGCAGGCACGCGAGGTCGCACGCGGTCCGCAGCGGAGTCGTGACCCGGACCCCGAAGAGCTCGCAGACGTCCTCGGGCAGCAGCGCGCGTTCGCCGCCGTACACGCCCTCGCGGCGGACACGGTTGTTGCCCCGCACAGCGACGACCTCGAGTGCCGGCGTGCGGTCGGCCTCAGAGGGCTCGAGGACGTCGATGCCGTGGAGCCACGCTGCCGAGCGGTCGCACACCACGCTGTGCTCCGGGAGGACCAGCGCCGCGCAGCACGCTCGGACCTCCGTCGTGTCCGGCAGGTCGGCCGGACAGTAGGCCCCGCGGAGAGGTCGACGGAGCAGCCCGGCGTCGACCAGGCGCCGTACCTGGTGCGGCGACAGGCCCCAGCGCGCGAGGTCGGCGAAGGTGAAGGGCTCAGTGGGGATCTGCACCATGACCCGAGCGTCGTCCAAGTCGGCGGTGCACGAGCGAGCGCGGGGCGCTGCCTGTGGACAACGCCGCCATCCACAGGCTGGTGCGCCACAAGTGGCGGTTCAACGCTCAAGAACTGGCGGTTCGACCGACAACAGATGGCGGTTCGACCCCGTCAGCGGTAGGTGAGGTGGTCGCCCTCGAGGTGGGGGTGCTCGTTGAAGGTGAGCAGGCGGGGGCCGGTGGAGCCGATGACGAGGCGGGTGAAGCTGGTGTTCACGACGACGGCGTTGAAGCGGGCCCAGAGCTCGGCGGCGATGCGGTCGGCGTTGGGGCCGGCGCGGGGGCCGTCGTGGGGCTCGGCCTGCTGGGACTCGCCCGGGGCGCCGGTGGAGGCGGGGGCGACGAGGTGGCCCGCGACGACGCCGATCGGGCCGCCGGAGCTCACCACGGCGACCGTGCCGCCCGGCCCGGCGCGCACGCTGGCGCGGGTCAGCGCGCTCAGCACCCGCCAGCGGAAGGACGCGAAGGGCTCGGAGTAGTCCTGCTCGTGGTCGCCCGAGGTCCAGCGCCGGGTGGCGGCCTCGAAGAGACGCTGGAAGTCGCGACGCGACTCGGTCGGGTCGTGGCCGCCGCGGGAGTCCGGGACCTCCGGGTGCGCGGCCACGACCCCGAGGTGGTCGAACTCGTCCCAGCCGCGGTCCTGCTCGACCGGCACCGACCAGCCGGCGCCCTCGAGCATCCCCTCGACGGTCTCGCGGTGCCGGCGCATCCCGCCGCGCACCACCACGTCGGGCACGACGCCGCGCGCGGCGAGGTGCTCGCCCAGTCGCCGCGACTGGGCCCAGCCGACCTCCGAGAGCACGTCGTAGTCCTCGGCGCCGAACGACGCCTGCCCGTGCCGGACCAGCAGCACTACCCCCATCAGCAGCCTCCCCCGCGCGTCACGCGCCACCGACCAGCCGACGACAGCGGGTCTCGAGGTACCCCACGGCGGGTCCGAACACGGCGTACGCCTCGTTGGTGGTCTGCCGGTGGAAGTAGCGGTACCAGATCTGCTGGGCGATGACGGCGAGCCGGAACAACCCGAAGACCTCGTAGAAGCGCCACTGCTCCGGAGTCATCTCGAAGCCCATCCGGCCGCAGTAGTGCTCGACGATGCGCTCGCGGGTCCACATGCCCGGGGCGGTCGTCGGCTGCCGCCGGAACATCTGGAAGAACTCGTCGTCGCCCTCCTCGACCCAGTAGGCGAGCATGCCGCCGAGGTCCATCAGCGGGTCGCCGACGGTCGCCATCTCCCAGTCGAGGACACCGACCACGCGCAAGGGGTCGTCGGCGTCGAGCACCATGTTGTCGAAGCGGAAGTCGTTGTGGATCAGCCGCTGCGCGACGTCGGCCGGCTGGTGGGCGCCGAGCCAGGCGGTCACGTCGGACCAGTCCCCGGTGTCGTCGGTGCGGGCCCGCGCGAAGCGGTCGGTCCAGCCGGCGACCTGGCGGGCGACGTACCCCTCCCCCCGGGCGAACGCCGCGAGGTCGGGCGAGGCGAACGGGTCGACGGAGTGCAGGTCGACGAGCACGTCGAGGGCGTTCTCGCACAGCCTCGAGGCGTCGTCGGCCGACATGCCGGGCGGCAGGTCGCGGCGCAGGATGATGCCGTCGAGCCGCTCCATCACGTAGAAGTCCGAGCCGATCACCGACTCGTCGGTGCAGAGCCCGACCATCGTGGCGACGTAGGGGAAGACCGGCGCGAGGGCGGCCTGGATGCGGTACTCGCGCCCCATGTCGTGGGCGCTCGCGGCCTTCACACCGGCCGGCGGGCGGCGCAGCACGAGCTCGCGGCCGGGGTAGGTCAGCAGGTAGGTGAGGTTGGAGGCGCCGCCGGGGAACTGCCGCACCTGCGGGGTGCCGACGAGGTCGTCGCGAAACGCCGTCGCGTGCTCGCGCAACCACGCCGCGACCGACCCCACGTCGAAGGCGTCCTCGTCGCGCACCGGGCGGCTCGGGTCGCGCAGGTCGTCGGTCACGAACGCTCCTCCAGCTTGGCGGCCTGCGCACGCATCACCGCGTCGTACGCCGCCCGGTCGGTCTGCTTGAGCTCCCAGGCCTGGCGGGCGAAGGGGTCGGGCACGATCAGCTCCTCGTCGCGGTCGATCCCGGCGAGCACCGCGGCCGCGATGTCGTCGGCGGTCAGGGGCGAGCACTCCACGAGCTGGCGCACCACCCCGGTCAGCGCGGTGTCGGCGCCGCGCACGGAGTCCATCAGGTGGGTGCGGAAGTACGACGGGCACACCACGTGCGCGCGCACGCCGTACGCCGCGAGCTCGTGGCCGGTGGTCTCGGTGAGCGCGACGACCGCCGCCTTGACCGCGTTGTACGACGCCATCCCGGCCGGGTGCACGAGCCCCGCGAGCGAGGCGACGTTGACGATCCGCCCCGAGCGCTGGCGCTTGAACACCGGCACGAAGGTGCGGGTGCCCCGGACCACGCCGAAGAGGTTGATCTCGGTGATCCACTCCCACTCCTCGAGCGTGGCCACGTCGAGCCGGCCGCCGCCCGCCACGCCGGCGTTGTTGACCAGCACGTCCAGCCCGCCCCAGGTCTCCTCGACGTGTGCCAGCGCGGCAGCCCAGTCGTCGTCGGAGGTGACGTCGAGGCGGCGCACGTCGGTCGGGCCTGCGGCGTCGGCCTCACCCTCGATGTCGGTGGCCAGCACCTCGTCACCCCGCGCCCGGAACGCCGCGGTCAGCGCGGCGCCGAGCCCGGAGGCGGCGCCGGTGACGAGGACGCGTCGGCTGCCCGGGTTCACCGGTACTTGGCCAGCTCGAAGCGCGCGACCACGCCGCGGTGCACCTCGTCGGGGCCGTCGGCGAGCCGCAGGGAGCGGGCCGAGGTCCACGCCGCGGCGAGGGGGAAGTCGTCCGCGAGCCCGCCTCCGCCGTGCAGCTGGATCGCGAAGTCGATCACCTGCTGGGCCATGTTCGGCACCGCGACCTTGATCTGCGAGACCTCCGAGATCGCGTTGAACGAGCCGCCGGTGTCGAGCTTCCAGGCGGCGTTGAGCACCAGCAGCCGGGCCTGGTCGATGGCGATCCGCGCGTCGGCGACCCGCTCGCGGTTGCCGCCGAGGTTGACCAGCGGCTTGCCGAAGGCGGTGCGCTCGGTGCCGCGGCGGATGGCCTGCTCGAGCGCGAGCTCGGCCAGCCCGATCAGCCGCATGCAGTGGTGCACCCGTCCCGGCCCCAGCCGGCCCTGCGCGATCTCGAACGCCGCCCCGGGGGCCTTCAGGATGTTGGACGCCGGCACCCGCACGTCGGTGAAGGTCACCTCGCCGTGGCCGAGCGGCTCGTCCTTGAGCCCCATCACGTCCAGCATCCGCACCACCTCGACGCCCGGGGCGTCGCGCGGCACCAGCACCATCGAGTGCCGGTGGTGGCGGTCGGCGTCGGGGTCGGTGAGCCCCATGAAGACCAGGATCTTGCAGTCGGGGTGGCCGATGCCGGTCGACCACCACTTGCGGCCGTTCACCACGACCTCGTCGCCGTCGAGGACGGCGGTCGCCTCCATGTTGGTCGCGTCGGAGGACGCCACCCCCGGCTCGGTCATCGTGAACGCCGAGCGGATCTTCCCGTCGAGCAGGGGCTCGAGCCACTCGCGGCGCTGCTCCTCGCTGCCGTAGCGCAGCAGCACCTCCATGTTGCCGGTGTCGGGCGCGTTGCAGTTGAGCACCAGCGGCGCGATCGCGGAACGGCCGGTCAGCTCGGCGATCGGCGCGTAGTCGACGTTGGTCAGCCCCTCGCCGCCGTCGGTCCCGAACCGCGCGGCGTACTCCCCCGCGTGCTCCTTCGGCAGGAAGAGGTTCCACAGCCCGCGCTCGCGCGCCTTCGCCTTGAGCTCCTCGATCACCGGCAGCGGCTGCCACGGGTCACCGGTACGGCGCTGCTCCTCGAGGTCGCGGTGGTACTGCGTCTCGACCGGCTCGATCTCCGTCGTCAGGAACTCCCGGACGCGCTCGGTGAGGTCGGCGGCTCGCGGTGACGGGGAGAAGTCCATGCCTCCAACCTAGTGAACGGATCGTGAGGTGCTTCCTGTGTCTCTCCTCACCCGGCACGCCGCCCGACGGCGAGGCATCCGGCAGCGGTGGAGGCCGCGTGGTCCGGACCACCGGCGGGCGGCAGGTGACGCGGGTCACAGTGCGGCCTAGCGTCGAAGGTTGCACCCCAGACCACCTCGACCGGAGGCGGCCTGAGCGCAGGACAGGAGGTCCGTGGTGTTCATCCAGATCATGCAGGGCCGCTGCACGCGACAGGACGAGCTGCGCGCGCTGGCGGAGGGCTGGGCCGAGGAGCTCGGTCCACGGTCGGAGGGTTGGCTCGGCAGCACCTTCGGCTTCACCGACGACGACATGTTCGTCGGCGTCGTGCGGTTCACCGACCGTGCGGCGGCGATGCACAACTCCGAGCGCCCCGAGCAGGCGTCCTGGGCGAGCCGGATGACCGCCCTCATGGACGGCCCGATCGAGTTCCACGACTGTGACGACGTGACGTTGATGATGGACGGCGGCTCGGACGCCGCCGGCTTCGTGCAGGTGATCCGCGGCCGGGTCGCCGACCCCTCGCGGCTCAAGGCGATGCTCACCGACGAGAGCAGCACCCGGATGCTGCACCAGGCGCGGCCCGAGATCCTGGGCGCCACGCTTGCCGTCGAGGAGGACGGCACCTTCACCGAGACCATCGCCTTCACCTCGGAGGCCGCGGCCCGCGAGGGCGAGCAGCGGGCCATGCCCGAGATGCCCGACGACATCCGGGCGACCCTCGAGGAGGCGATGGCCGGGGCGCGGTTCTACGACCTGCACCACCCCTGGTTCCACTCGCACTGACGCCGGACGGCCGGCTGGGGGCCCGCGGCCGGTGCGGGGCCTCAGCCGGTGACGGTCATCACGACGCGGGCGCGCTGCACCGGGTCGGCCCAGCGGGTCTCCGATCGCATCAGCCGCACCGACGACCACAGGAGGAAGGGCAGGGCCACCAGCACCGAGACCTGCCAGGCAGGGACGTGGGCCAGGCCGGAGAAGACCAGGCCGGTGAGCGTGGTGCTGACGGCGAGGCGGCTGGAGTAGGCGACCATCATCAGGGGCGGCGCCGGGGTGGCGCGGGCCGAGCGCAGGTCGACGGAGTAGGGCCGCTGGGCGGACCACCGCATCGCCGCCGACACGACCTGCACCGTGACGACCAGCCAGGTCGCCAGCAGCGCCGTCAGCTCCGCGGTGGTCGGCAGGCCCGCGCGCAGCGAGGCCAGCACGATGGTGATCAGCGAGGCCAGGGCGAGGAACTCGGCCAGCACCAGCGAGCGCGCGACGAACACCGTCCGGGGGCCGACCGGCAGGCTCTCGCGCCACAGGCCGCCACGGCCGTCGAGGCACCAGGCGTTGACGCCGAAGAGCAGGGCGCCACCGGAGGCGACCAGGCCCGGGAGGACGGTCATCGTCGTCCACGGCAGGTCGCCGGCGATGGCCACCAGCCCCGGCCCGACCGCGAGCACGAACATGCCGCGCCGCATCGGCACCGCCCGCCACACCGACGCACGGTCGATGCGCAGGAACGCCGCGAGGTCCGAGCGCGGCAGCGGCCGCACGGTGCGGGCACCGCTCTCGACGCGAGCCTCGTCGTGGGGCAGCCGACGCGCGGCGCGGTTGGCCGGCACCGAGCCGGCCACGATCGCCGACACGAGGATCACCAGCAGCAGGAGGGTCGTCAGCGCCCAGCCCCAGCTGAAGCCGCCCAGCGCTCCCGTCACGACGTACTTGGTGGGCACGAGGTCGAGGGTCGAGGTGAGCCGGTGCGTGAGCTGGAGCGCTGCCGCCGTCGCGCCCACGAGGACCGCGAGTGCGCGCATCGCCAGCTGCCCGCTCGGGCGCCGCCTGACCGCCTCGCCGCTCCACGCGATCACCTGGGCCAGGGCCGTGGCGACCACCAGCCAGAGCACGACGACGACCTGGGCCGGGACGAGCTGGTCACGGGGCACGGCGTACGACGTGACACCGAGCAGCACCCAGGCCTGGAGCAGCCAGGCGATGTTGACCGGCGCGAGGAGCAGGGCGCCGAGGTGGTCGGTGGTCGGGCTGATCGGGTAGGCCACGGCCTGCTCGCGCCCGATCAGCTCGCGGCCACCGCCGGACACCACGGCAGAGACGACGGCCAGGGCCAGGAAGCCGGCGAAGAGGGTCGGGAGCAGGATCAGCATGTCGAACGCGCGACCCGACCCGCCGGCACCCGGGGTGAACGCCGGCACGACGGCGGCGCCGAGCGTGATCAGCAGCCCGGCGACGAGCGCGATCCGTACGCCGCGGCGGCGCCCGGTCGTGCCGGCCCGGAAGCGCAGCAGGTGGCCGACGTCGCGGACCGGGTCCCACCAGGTCGGCTCGTGGGGCTGGGTGCGTCGCTCAGTCGAGGAGGCCGCGGTAGGCACGAGCGCCCTCCTCGCCGGTCATCTCCAGCGCGTCGACGGTGGCCACGCGGGCGCCGCCGCGCAGCACCAGCACGTGGCCGCAGGCCTGCACGGCGAGCTCGCGCAGGTGGGTCGAGACGAGGACGCACGCGCCGCGCGCGCGGGCGTCGGCGATGACGTCCATGGTGGCCTCGACGCCGATCGGGTCGACGCCGTCGAAGGGCTCGTCGAGCAGCAGCACGTCGGGCTCGTGGAGCGCCGCCAGCGCCACCGAGAGCCGGCGGCCCATGCCGTGCGAGAAGCCGGCCGTGACCCGGTGGGCCACGTCACCGAGCTCGAACTTCTCCAGCAGGTCGCGGGCCCGGGTCTCCCACTCCGGGAGCCGGCGCAGCCGTGCGGACAGCTGGAGGTGCTCCCACGGCGTCGCGCGCGGCACCAGGCCGCCCACGTCGGGGCAGTAGCCGACCACGCGCTTGACCGCCAGCGCCTCGGTGCGGACGTCGTGACCCGCCACGGTGACCGCGCCGGCGGTCGGCGGCACCACGCCGGCGAGCACGCGCATGGTGGTCGACTTGCCCGCCCCGTTGCGGCCGAGCAGCGCGGTGGCCTGTCCGGCGTACGCCTCGAGGTCGATGCCGTTGACCGCCTCGACCTCGCCGAAACGCACGTGCAGACCGCGCACCTCGACGAGGGGCGCGGCCACGTGGGTCTGCTCGGTCACCCGACCGATTCTTCCCGAGGTAAAGGCCCCGTGTCCCCGAAAGTGCTCAGGCGGGGAACGACTCCCCGCGCTCGGCCAGACCACGCAGGTACGCCGTGGGGCGGAAGCGCTCGCCGTACCGCTCGGCCAGCTCGTCGGCGCGGGCGACGAACGCCGCCAGGCCGATCCGGCCCGCGCGCGACTCGTAGCCGGTCATGAACTGGGCGGCGCCGCCGGTGTTCGGGGGGAAGCCGATGCCCATGATCGAGCCGATGTTGGCCGCGGCGGCCGACTCGATCACGCCCTCCTCGAAGCACTTCGCGGTCTCGAGGGCCTCGACGAAGAGCAGGCGGTCCTTGACGTCGTCGAAGTCCGGCTGCTCTGCCGCGGGCGGGAACGCCTCGGCCAGGCCGGGCCAGATCCGGGTGCGGCGGCCGTCCTCGTACTCGAAGAAGCCCGCGCCCCGGAGCCGCGAGGGCCGCCCGAGCTCGAGCATGCGGGTCACCACCGCGGTGCCGGGGTGCTCGGGGAGTTCGAGGCCGTCACGGTCGGCGGCGTCGCGGGTGGCCTGGGCGATCTTGGCCATCAGCTCCATGTTGAGCTCGTCGGAGAGCTGCAGCGGCCCGACCGGGTAGCCGTCCTGGGTGGCGGCGCGCTCGATCGACATCGGGTGCACGCCCTCGGCCAGCATCGCGAGGCCCTCGTTGACCATCGTGCCGATCACCCGCGAGGTGTAGAAGCCGCGGCTGTCGTTGACCACGATCGGCGTCTTGCGGATCTGCTGGACGACGTCGTAGGCCCTGGCCAGCGCCTCGTCGGAGGTCTGCTCGCCGCGGATGATCTCGACCAGCGGCATCTTGTCGACCGGGCTGAAGAAGTGCAGCCCGATGAAGTCCGCGGGCCGGTCCACGCCAGTGGCCAGCTCGGTGATCGGGAGGGTCGAGGTGTTGGAGCAGAGCAGCGCGTCGGCATTGACGTGGGGCGCGATCTCGGCGAAGACCCGGTGCTTGAGCGAGGGGTCCTCGAAGACGGCCTCGATCACCAGGTCGCAGCCGGCGAGGTCGGCCGGGTCGGCGGTCGGGGTGATCCGCGACAGCAGGTCGGCCTTCTTCTCCGGGGTCGAGCGGCCGCGCGAGATGGCCTTGTCGAGCAGCTTCTCGCTGTAGGCCCGGCCCTTCTCGGCGTTCTCGACGGCGACGTCCTTGAGCACGACCTCCATGCCGGCGCGGGCGCAGGCGTAGGCGATGCCGGCGCCCATCATCCCGGCGCCGAGCACCCCGACCTTGGTCGCCTTCCACGGCGGGACGCCCTGGGGGCGCAGCTTGCCGGCGTTGATCGCCTGCAAGTCGAAGAAGAACGCCTGGATCATGTTCTTGGAGTTCTGGTTGACGATCAGGCTGGTCAGGTAGCGCGACTCGATCCGCGAGGCGGTGTCGAAGTCGACCTGCGCGCCCTCGACCGCGGCCGAGAGGATCGCGCGCTGGGCCGGGTAGACCGCGCCCTTGGTCTGCTGGCGCAGCAGCGCCGGGAACGCCGGGAGGAACGCCGCGAGCTTGGGGCTGCTCGGCGTGCCGCCGGGCATCCGGTAGCCCGGCGCGTCCCACGGGTTCTGCGCCGCGTCGGGGTTGGCCCGGATCCACGCCTTGGCGGCCGGCACCAGCTCTTCGCGGGTGGCGACGAGCTCGTCGACGAGGCCCTTCTCCCGGGCGGGCCCGGGCTTGAAGCGGGTGCCCTGGAGCAGCACGTCCATCAACGCGGACTGGATGCCGAGCATCCGCACGACGCGCGTCACGCCGCCCCCGCCGGGGAGCAGTCCGAGCGAGGCCTCGGGCAGGCCGATCTCGACCTTCGGGTCGTCGACGATCACGCGGTGGTTGCAGGCCAGGCAGATCTCGTAGCCGCCGCCGAGCGCGGCGCCGTTGATCGCGGCGACCACCGGGCGGGGGTACTGCTCGAGCCGGCGCAGCCCGGCCTTGACCGCCTCGCCCATGGCGAAGACATCAGCGGCGTCCTCGGGCCGGGCCTGCACCATCTTCTTGAGGTTGCCGCCGGCGAAGAAGGTCTTCTTGGCGCTGGCGACGACGACGCCGGTCACGTCGGCCACCTCGTCGTACAGCCGGTCGACGGCCGCCTTCATCGAGTCGAGGTAGAGCTCGTTCATGGTGTTGGCGCTCGACGTCGGGTCGTCGAGGGTCAGGGTGACGATGCCGTCGGCGTCGCGCTCGTAGTGGACGGCGGACTGGGTCTCAGTGGTGGTCACGGTGTGCCTTTCCGGGTCCGCGGGTCAGACGATCTCGACGATGGTGGCGATGCCCATGCCGCCGCCCACGCAGAGCGTGGCCAGCCCGCGGCGCAGGTCGCGTCGCTGGAGCTCGTCGACGAGCGTGCCGAGGATCATCGCGCCGGTCGCGCCGAGGGGGTGGCCCATCGCGATCGCGCCGCCGTTGACGTTGGTGATGTCGTGGGAGATGCCGAGGTCGCGCATGAACCGCATCGCGACGGCCGCAAATGCCTCGTTGATCTCGAAGAGGTCGATGTCCTCCACCCCGAGCCCGGCCTTCGCCAGCGCCTTGCGCGCCGCCGGCGCCGGGCCGGTGAGCATGATCGTCGGGTCGGAGCCGGAGACCGCCGTGGCCACGATCCGGGCCCGCGGGGTGAGGCCGAGGTCGTGCCCGACCTGCTCGCTGCCGATCGCGACGAGCGCGGCGCCGTCGACGATGCCCGAGGAGTTGCCGGCGTGGTGGACGTGGTCGATCCGCTCGACCCAGTGGTACTTCTCCAGGGCGACGTCGTCGAAGCCCGCCTGGGCGCCGATGTCGGCGAACGACGGCTTGAGCCCGGCCAGACCCTCGGGCGAGGTGTCGGGGCGGATCAGCTCGTCGTGGTCGAGGATCGTCAGGCCGTTGCGGTCCTTGACGGGCACGACGGCGTCGGAGAAGTAGCCGTTGGCCCAGGCCTTGGCGGCCCGGTGGTGCGACTCCGCGGCGTACGCGTCGACGTCGGGCCGGCCCCAGCCCTCGAGCGTGGCGATCAGGTCGGCGCCGATCCCCTGGGGGACGAAGCCGGTGCGGAGCGCGGTCGCGGGGTCGGAGGCCCAGGCGCCGCCGTCGGAGCCCATCGGCACCCGGCTCATCGACTCGACGCCACCAGCGAGGACGAGGTCCTCGAAGCCGCTGCGCACGCGCGCGGCGGCCTGGTTCACGGCCTCGAGGCCGGAGGCGCAGAACCGGTTGAGCTGCACGCCGGCGACGGTCTCGGGGTAGCCGGCGGCCAGGGCCGCGGTCTTGGCGATGTCGCCGCCCTGCTCGCCGATCGGCGAGACGACGCCGAGCACGAGGTCGTCGACGCGGTGCGGGTCGAAGGACGGGTTGCGCACCTGGATCTCGTCGAGCAGCCCGACCATCAGGTCGACGGGCTTGACCTCGTGCAGCGCGCCGACGGCCTTGCCCTTGCCGCGGGGGGTCCGGAGGTGATCGAAGACGAATGCTTCTGGCATGCTGGCGATTGTGACACTGTTGCTGTCACGAACTCTCCTGTGGTGACGGAGGCCACACGACGGATGGCCCGGAGGTGTGGACGGTGGACCAGGCGGTGGCGTCGCAGCGGGAGCTGCTGACCCTCGACGAGCTGACCGCACGGGTCGGGATGAGCGTGCGCAACGTGCGCTTCTACACGTCCAAGGGACTGGTGCCGCCCCCGATCCGTCGCGGCCGGTCGGGCTACTACAACGCCGACCACGTGGCACGCCTCGAGCTGGTGCGCGAGCTGCAGAGCCACGGCTTCACGCTCGCCGCGATCGAGCGCTACGTCGCGCAGATCCCGACCAACGCCAGCCCCGAGGACGTCGCGCTGCACCGCGCGATGCTCGCGCCGTGGCAGGCCGACACCGCCGTGGAGCTCTCGCGCGCGGAGCTCGAGCAGCGGGCGGGGCGCTCGCTGACCGACGACGACCTGGCCACGCTCGCGGCACTGGGCATCGTGCTGCGCACCAAGCGCGGGCGGTGGGAGGTGGCGGTCTCGCAGCTCTCCGTCGGCCTCGGCCTGCTCGACCTCGGCTTCCCCACCGAGGCCGCGATCGCGGCCGCGGACGTGTACGCCGCGCACGGGCGGGCGATCGCCGAGGAGCTCTACGAGCTGTTCCGCACGATGGTCTGGCCGGCGTACAAGGAGTCGGGCGCGTCGCCCGAGAAGCTCCAGGAGGTCGTGGAGCGGCTCAAGCCGCTGTCGGTGGCGAGCCTGGTGTCGGCGTACGAGGCCGCCATGGACGAGACCAAGCGCGAGGGCATCGCCCAGCGGGCCCGCTGATCCGGCGGCTGGGTACGCTCCCGGCCGAGAGGCGGTGCGCATGACCGAGCGGGTCTACATCCACGTCGGGCTCCCCAAGACCGGCACGACGTACCTCCAGCAGTGCCTGCTGGAGAGCCGCGAGGCCCTCGCGGCCGACGGGGTGCTGGTGCCGGGCAAGAACCACCACTTCCAGACCGAGGCCTTCTGGGACCTCCTCGGCCGGCGGCTGCGCGACGTCGACCAGCAGGGCGTGGCCGGCGGGTGGCGCCGGCTGCTCGACGTGACCACCCCGTGGCGCGGCCGCTCGGTGGTGCTGTCGGAGGAGTTCCTCGTCAACGCGCGCAAGCCGCACGTGAAGAAGGTCGTGCAGGCGTTCGCCCCCGCCGAGGTGCACGTCGTGGTCACGGTGCGCGACCTCGGCCGCGTGCTCGGCTCGATGTGGCAGCAGGAGCTCTCCAAGGGGCGCACCTGGACGTGGGCGGAGTTCGTGGCCGCCGTGCGCGACCCCGAGGAGGGGCCGGCCACCGCCGGGGTCGCGTTCTGGCTGCGCCAGGACCTCGCGCGCGTGCTCGCCACCTGGGAGTCGGCGGTGCCGCAGGAGCGGATCCACGTCGTCGTCGTGCCGCCGGCCGGGGCGCCGCCGACCCGCCTCCTCGAGCTCTTCGCCGAGGCGACCGACCTCGACCCGGCCACGCTGACCCCCACGACCACCCGCGACAACTCCTCGGTCGGCGTGGTCGAGACCGAGCTGCTGCGCCGGCTCAACGAGGGCCTCGGGGACCGGCTCAACGAGCGGCAGTACCTCTACCTCGTCAACCGCGTGCTCAAGCCGGCCCTGCACGAGCGGGCGTCGGGCACGTCGTTCCGGCTGCCCGCCTCCGAGCTGGCCTGGGTCGCGGAGAAGGGGCGCGAGACCGTCGCGCTCCTCGCCGCCGGCAGCTACCACGTGGTGGGCGACCCGCAGCACCTCGTGCCCGAGCCCGGCTCTGCGGGCCCCGGCACCGATCCCGGCGACGTCGGGGACGCCGAGCTCGCCTCCGCGGCACTGACCGCACTCACGGGCACGGTCGAGCACTACGGCAACTACTGGTGGCGCACCCGGCGGCGCAAGGAGGCCCCGTCGGCGGGCGGCGCCGAGCGGGCGGCGAGCGGCACCCGGGCCCTGGCGTACCGGACCAGGGTCGGTCTGCTCGAGCGGGCCGACCGCAACCGGTTCCTCGGCTGGGCCGCGCGGCGCTACCTGGCGTGGCGCACGCGCACGGGCTGACCTCGCGCAGGCGCGACCCCCCGTGGCACCCACCCGTTCCCTAGGGTGACTGCATGACCGCATCGCCCTGCACCGTCCTGGTCACCGGTGCCACCGGCTTCATCGGACGCCGGCTGGTGCCGCGGCTGATCGAGGACGGGCACACCGTGCGCGCGATGACCCGGCGCCCCGAGGCGTACGACGGTCCCGGCGAGGCCGTGGGCGGCGACGTGCACGACCGTGCCTCGCTGAGCAAGCCCCTCGAGGGCGTGGACGTCGCGATCTACCTCGTCCACTCGCTCGACGACCGCGACTTCGAGCGCAAGGACGCCGAGGCAGCGCGCGCGTTCGGCAAGGCGGCGGCCGCGAACGGCGTCCGCCAGATCATCTACATGGGCGGGCTCGGGGCCGACGGCGACGACCTCTCCCCCCACCTGCGCTCGCGCCGCGAGGTCGAGTCGGTGCTGGGCGAGGGCGGCGTGCCGGTCACCGTGCTGCGCGCGGCGATCGTGGTCGGCGCCGGCGGCATCTCCTGGGAGCTGACCCGGCAGCTGGTCAAGAACCTGCCGGCCATGATCGTGCCCAAGTGGGTCACCACCCGCACCCAGCCGATCGCGCTCGAGGACGTCGTGCACTACCTCGCCGGCGTGGTCGACCTGCCCGAGGCGATGGGCCGGGTCTTCGAGATCGGCGGCCCCGAGGTGCTCACCTACCTCGAGATGCTCCAGGTCGCGGCCGAGGTGCGCGGCGGGCACCGCAAGCCGATCATCAAGGTGCCGCTGCTCTCGCCGAGCCTCTCCTCGCACTGGCTGGCGTTCGTCACCGACGTCGACGTCACCACGGGGCGCAACCTGATCGACTCGATGAGCACCGAGGTCGTGGTGACCGACGACAGCATCCGCGAGGTCGTGCCCTTCGAGCCGATGCCGTACGCCGAGGCGGTGCGGATCGCGCTCGAGGAGGCCGGGCGGCCGTAGCCGGCCGCTGCCGCGGGGCGCTCAGCCGAAGACGAGCGGCAGCGCGAGCAGCATCGTCACCGACCAGGTGACATGGGTGAGGATCGGCGCCAGGATCCCGCCGGACGCGCGCCGCTCGAGCCCCACGACGGCGCCGAGCAGGATCGCGGCGAAGGCGAGCATCACGTTGCCGGTCGCGAGCGTCGCCACGACGTAGGCGACGGTCGTCCAGAGCACGGGGTCGCGGGTGATCGCGGCGTACGCCGCCCCGCGGAAGAACAGCTCCTCGGCGATCCCGTTGACGGCGGTGACCACGACCAGGATCGGGACCGAGCCCTGGTCGGCGAAGTCGAGCACCGAGCTGACCTGCCGCTCGAGGGTCGGGAGCTGGCGCACCACGAGCCCGCCGACGACGAACACGCCGGCCAGCGCCAGGCCGAGCAGGATCGGGGAGACCACCGGACGCACGTGGATGTCGCGGCGCGCGATCCGGCCGAGGTGCAGGGGGCCGGACAGGAAGGCGCCGAGGGTCCAGACGGCCGCGAGGCCGAAGGTCGCGGCGTAGAACCAGTCGCTGCCGGGGTCGAGCCGCAGCGAGAGCCCGAGCAGCGTGCCCCCCACGACCACCGTGACGGCCGTGACCAGCTGGCGCCGACGCAGTGCCTCGCGGCTCTCCCGGTGGTCGCGCGGGACGACGTCCCACAGCGAGCGCTGGAGGAAGGTCCGCACCTGATCACCACCCTTCGCCGCGACTCTACGGGGGCGATTCAGGGTGGCCGGCGCCGTGGGTGGGTCAGCCGCGACGCCCGCTGAACCCGGCCGCGCTGTGCGACGAGGACGCCGTACGCGTCGAGCCCTGACCGGAAGAGGAGGTCCGGCCCGAGCCGCCCTTGCGCGGCGCACCGCGACGACGGCGCGAGGGGCCGCCGTTGCCGCCCGAGCGACGCGCCCGGCTCGGGCCCGAGGTGGGCGGCTCCACCACCGGGCGGTCGGACACGGCGACGCTCACCCGCTCGCCGGGTGCCAGCTCGGCGAGCAGCGGGTGGCGCATGGAGTCGATCCGCGTGGTCTGCGGCTTGATGCCGGCCGCCCGGGTGAGCCGCCGGACGTCGCCGGCCTGGTCGTCGGTGGCGAGGGTGATCACGGTGCCGGCCTTGCCGGCGCGGGCGGTGCGGCCCGAGCGGTGCAGGTAGGCCTTGTGCTCGACCGGCGGATCGGCGTGGATGACCAGGGCGACGTCGTCGACGTGGATGCCGCGGGCGGCGATGTCGGTGGCGACCAGCGTCTCGGCGCGGCCGCTGTGGAAGGCCTCCATGTTGCGGGTGCGGGCGCCCTGGCTCAGGTTGCCGTGCAGCTCGACGCTCGGCACGCCGGCGCGGTTGAGCTGCCGGGCGAGGGCCTTGGCGCCGTGCTTGGTGCGCGTGAAGACCACGGTGCGTCCGGGGGCGCTGGTCAGGTCGATCAGCACCGGCACCCGGAACTCGCGGCCGAGGTGCAGCACGTGGTGCTCCATCGCGGCGACCGGCGACTGCGCCGAGTCGGCCTCGTGGGTGACCGGCTGGTGGAGGTAGCGCTTGACCAGCACGTCGATGGCGCGGTCGAGGGTCGCCGAGAACAGCAGACGCTGGCTGTCGCCGGGGGTGCGGTCGAGGATGCGCCGTACGCCGGGCAGGAAGCCGAGGTCGGCCATGTGGTCGGCCTCGTCGAGGACCGTCACCTCGATCGCGTCGAGGTGGCAGTGGCCCTGGCCCATCAGGTCCTCGAGCCGGCCGGGGCAGGCGATCACGATGTCGACACCGCGGCGCAGGCCCTGGACCTGCGGGTTCTGGCCGACGCCGCCGAAGACGGTCTGGCTGGTCAGCCCGGCGGACTTGGCCAGCGGCTTGAGCGCCTCGTGGATCTGGCCGACGAGCTCGCGGGTCGGGGCCAGCACGAGCGCCCGCGGCCTCCGCGGGCCCGCGGGGAGCCCGGAGGCGGAGAGGCGTGCGACCAGCGGGAGCAGGAAGGCGTAGGTCTTGCCGGAGCCGGTGCGGCCGCGGCCGAGGACGTCACGGCCGGCCAGCGCGTCGGGCAGCGTGGCGGCCTGGATCGGGGTGGGGGTGGTGATGCCGGCGTCCGCGAGGACCCGGGCGAGGGAGGAGGGGACGCCGAGCACGGCGAAGTTCTGGGAGGACAAGGAAGTGGTTCGCAATTCTGTGGGACTGCCTCACCACGGCCGGACCGGAGGTCTGGCTCGTGCGGAGCTGGGGCTTCGACGCACGGACAGCACGCGGCAAGACTGGACGAGCTGTGGCTCCACCCTAGGGTAAACCGCCCCCAACCGTGGCATCCGTGCGCTTTCCGGCCGGTCAGGAGAAGCGCAGCACGCCGTCCTCGAGCGGGCGGTGGCGGATGGTGCGCAGGTCGACGAGGTAGTTCTGCTTCAGCCGCCACGGGTCCTGCTCGCCCTGGCGCGGCAGCAGGTGGGCGGAGCGCCGGATGTAGCCCGACTCCAGCAGCATCAGCGGCACCGGCCGCACGTCGCCCTGCTCACGAGGGACCACGCTGCGGTAGCCGTGCTCGTCCAGGTGGCTCAGCAACCGCACCACGAAGTCGGCGACGAGGTCGGCCTTGAGGGTCCAGGTGGCGTTGGTGTAGCCGATCGTGAACGCGAAGTTGGGCACCCCCGCCAGCATCAGCGCGCGGTAGGCGACGGTGGCGGACGGGTCGACCCTGCGCCCGTCGACGGTGAGCTCGACGTCGCCGAGGACCTTGAGGTCGAACCCGGTCGCGGTGACGACGAGGTCGGTGATCAGCTCCTCGCCCGAGGCCAGCCGGATGCCCGTGGGCGTGAAGGTCTCGATGGTGTCGGTGACCACCGAGGCGCGACCGTGGCGGATGGCGCGGAAGAGGTCGCCGTCGGGCACGAAGCAGACGCGCTGGTCCCACGGGTCGTACGCCGGCCGGAAGTGGCGGTCGACGTCGTACCCCTCGGGCAGCTGGGCGGCGGTCTGCTTGCGGATGAAGGCGCGCACCTTCGCGGGCCGGCGCCGGCTGAACTGGTAGAAGGCGAGCGAGACCAGGATCGCCTTGGCGCGCACGATCCGGTAGCGCACGCGCGGCGGCAGCCACGACAGGCGCCGGGCGACCGGGTCGCGGCCGGGCAGGCTGAGCACGTACGTCGGGGAGCGCTGCAGCATCGTCACGTGGCGGGCGCGCTCCGCCATCGCCGGGACGACCGTGATCGCGGTCGCCCCGCTACCGATGACGACGACGTCGCGGTCGGTCCATTCGAGGTCGGCGGGCCACAGCTGCGGGTGCACCACCTCGCCGGCGAAGTCCTCGAGGCCCGGGAAGTCCGGGGTGTAGGGGTGCTCCATGTCGTAGTAGCCGGCGCACATGTAGAGGAAGCCGGTGGTGAACGTGCGGGTCTCGCCCGCGACGTCGACCCGCACCGTCCAGCGGGCGTCGGTCGAGTCCCACGAGGCCGCGACGACGCGGTGGTGGTAGCGGATCAGCCGGTCGACGCCGCGCTCGCGGGCGACGGTGCGGAGGTAGTCGAGGATCTTGTCGCCGTCGGCGAGCGCCCGGTCGCCGACCCAGGGTCGCCAGGCGTAGCCGAAGGTGAACATGTCGGAGTCGGAGCGGATCCCGGGATAGCGGAAGAGGTCCCAGGTGCCGCCGCTGGCGTCGCGGGCCTCGAGCAGGGCCACGCTGCGGTGCGGGTGGGCCTCGAGGAGGCGGCAGGCGGCGCCGATGCCGGAGAGCCCCGCGCCGACCACGAGCACGTCGACGTGCTCCGGAGCGTCACCGGGGACGGGGCCGGGGTCAGGACCTGGATCAGGCACGGGCGTACCGCTCGACGAAGCCGGCGAGGATGCGGGCGGGTTCGGTGACGACGCTGCGGCGCGCCATGTCCTGCAGGTCGCGGACCTCGCCGGGCGGGAAGTAGCCGTGGTGGCGGTAGACCTCGACGCGGGTGCACAGGCCCTCGACGTCGAGCTCGGGGTGGAACTGGGTCGCGTAGACGTTCTGGCCCAGGCGGAACGCCTGCACCGGGCAGGTCGTCGAGCTCGCCAGGAGCACGGCACCGGCCGGGAGCTCGCGGACCGCCTCCTTGTGGCCGAGGAACGCCGCGAACTGCCGGGGCAGCCGGCCGAGCAGGGGGTCGCGCTCGCCCTCGGCGGTCAGCGTGATCTCCACGCAGCCGATCGGCTCGCCGTACGTCCGGTCGACGACGCCGCCCCGCAGGCCGCCGAGGACGCCGACGCCGTAGCAGGCACCGAGGAACGGCGCGTCGGCGTCGATGACCTGCGCCGCGAGGCCGCGGAGGTCGGCCTCGACGCGCAGCTGCGTCCGGGACTTGGTGTCCTCGGGGTCGCTGCTGTTGAAGGGGCCGCCACCGAGCATGACCCCGGACCAGTCGTCGAGGTCGACCGCACCGACGGCGTCCGCGAGCGGGTCGCGCTCGAGACGGACCCGGCGCAGGTCGCGCTCGTCGAGGCCGGCGCAGCGCAGCACCGCCGCGTACTCGTCGTCCGCGGCCTCGTCCTCGGCGCGGGTGCCGAGGAAGAGGAAGGGCTTCACGACCGCCTCACGCCTGCACCGCGGCGCCGCTGGCGAGCAGGGCGTCGACGTCGGTGACACCCCAGGCGAGGAGGGCCTCGCGGGTGTGGGCGCCGGGCTCGGGGGCGGGCGGCAGGCCGAGCTCGGGCCGGGTGCGCGAGAAGCGCGGCGCGGGAGCCGGCTGGAGCAGCCCGTCGTGCTCGACGAGGGTCCCGCGGGCGCTGAGGTGCGGGTGGTGGCGGGCCTCGGACAGCGGCAGCACGGGCGCGACGCAGGCGTCGGTGCCGTCGAAGACCGCGCACCACTCGGCCTGGGTGCGGGTGCGGAACGTGTCCGCGATCAGCGCGCGGAGCTCGTCGTAGCGCTCGAGGTCGAACTGTCCCGGCGCGCGGTCGGCGATGCCGAGCAGCTCGGTGAACGTCGCGAAGAACTGCGGCTCGAGCGCGCCCACGGTCATGTGCCGGCCGTCCGCGGTCTCGTAGAGGTCGTAGAACGGCGCGCCGCCGTCGAGCAGGTTGGCGGCCCGTTCCTCCTTGTACGTGCCGGCGGCGAGGAAGGCGGCCGTCATCGTGTTGAGGTGGGCGGTGCCGTCGACGATCGCGGCGTCGACCACCTGGCCCTCGCCGCTGACGCGGGCCTCGAGCAACGCGGCGAGGAGGCCGATGACCAGGTAGGTGGAGCCGCCGCCGAAGTCGCCGACCAGGTTGGTCGGGAAGTGCGGGCGCTGCTTGTCCTGGCCCAGGCCGTGGAGGGCGCCGGTGATCGCGATGTAGTTCATGTCGTGGCCGGCGGCGTGCGCCCAGGGGCCGTCCTGGCCCCAGCCGGTCATCCGGCCGTAGACCAGGCGCGGGTTGACCGCGCGGCACTCGTCGGGGCCGAGCCCCAGCCGCTCCGCGACCCCGGGCCGCATGCCCTCGACGAGCAGGTCGGCCCCGGCGACCAGGTCGAGCACGGTGCGCACGGCGTCGGGGTGCTTGAGGTCGAGCGCGACGCTCGGTCGGCCGCGGTTGAGGAGGTTGTGCGGCCCGCCCGCGAGCAGCTGCCCGCCCGGCCGCTCGACCCGGACCACGTCGGCTCCCAGGTCGGCCAGGATCTGGCACGCGTGCGGCCCGGGCCCGATGCCCGCGATCTCGACGACTCTGATCCCGCGCAGCGGCCCGGTGCCCTGGCCGAGTTCGACGCTCATGCGGGCGATCCTGACAGATCCACTGTCATCGACCGACCCTGGTCTCACCCGGCTCGAGCTCGTCCGGCACCGGTTGTCGGATCCGGCCGGGGCTGTTCGTGGAGGGGGTGGAAACCTTCCCGCAGGACAACTCACGGAGGAGCACGCAGATGCGCACCCTGATCGTCACCGAGTTCATCACCCTCGACGGCGTCGTCGACTCCCCCGGCGGCGGCGAGCACCCGCACGCGGGCTGGACCTTCAAGGACGTCGCGTTCGACGAGGCGGCGTACGAGATCAAGGGCCGCGAGCAGGAGGAGGCCGGCGCCATGCTGATCGGCCGCGTCAGCTACGACGAGTTCGCGCCCGTGTGGCCGTCGATGGACGAGTTCGCGACCTACAACGCGATGCCCAAGTACGTCGTCTCCTCCACCCTCACCGACCCGCAGTGGAACAACACCCACGTGCTCGGATCGCTGGAGGAGGTGGCCGCCCTCAAGGAGGGCGACGGCGGCCCGATCCTCGTCCACGGCAGCCCCACCCTCGCCCAGGGACTGGCTGCGGCCGGTCTGGTCGACCGCTACCACCTGCTGGTCTTCCCGCTGCTGCTCGGCGGCGGCAAGAAGCTCTTCGCCGAGGGCGACAAGACCACGCTGCGGCTGGTCGAGCACGCCGCCTACGGCAACGGCGTCCAGCTCAACGTGCTCGACGTGGTGCGCTGACGCGGGCCCGTCCGGCGGGTCAGGCCGGGCCCGCCGGCAGCACCCGGCGCAGGAACTGGCGGGTGCGTTCCTGGGTCGGGGCGGAGAAGATCGCCTCGGGCGTACCCGACTCGAGGATGCGCCCCTGGTCGAGGAAGCAGACCTTCGAGGCGACGTCGCGGGCGAAGGCCATCTCGTGGGTGGCCAGCACCATCGTGGTGCCGGCGGCGGCGAGGTCGCGGACGATGCCGAGCACGTCGCCGACGAGCTCGGGGTCGAGGGCCGCGGTGATCTCGTCGAGCAGCAGCAGCCGGGGCTGGGTGCAGAGCGCACGCACGAGTGCGGCCCGCTGCTGCTGGCCGCCGGAGAGCCGGTCGGGGTAGGACGTCGCGAACTCCGCCAGCCCGAACTGCGCCAGCAGCTCCCGCGCGCGCTCCTCGGCCTCGCTCCTGCCCAGCCCGTGCACGTGCCGTGGCGCGAGCGTGCAGTTGTCGAGCACGCTCAGGTGCGGGAACAGGTTGTAGGCCTGGAAGACCATGCCCATCCGGCTCCGGGCCTCGCGCCGGTCGATCCGCGGGTCGGAGATGTCGCGGCCCTCGAAGACGATCACGCCGTCCTCGATGTCCTCGAGCAGGTTGATGCAGCGCAGCAGCGTCGACTTGCCCGACCCCGACGACCCGATCAGGCACACGACGTCGTGCGGCTCGACCACGAGGTCGACGTCGGCGAGCACGACGTTCTCCCCGTAGCACTTGCGCAGGTCGCGCACCTCGAGCAGCGCGCCCGGCACCTCGGCCGACACCTCGCTCACAGCGCACCCGCCCGTTCCCGCTCGGCGTAGCGCCGCTGCAGCCAGTCGGTGAAGCGCGCCAGCGGCACCGTCAGCACGACGAAGAACATGGCCACGACCACGAGCGAGGTGTAGTTGAAGTTGTAGCTGGCGTAGTCACGGGCGGCGAAGACTGCGTCGAAGACGCCGACCACCGACACCAGCGCGGTGTCCTTCTGCAGGGACACGAAGTCGTTGAGCAGCGGCGGGACGACGCGCCGGACCGCCTGCGGGACGACGACGAACCGCATCGCCTGGCCCCGGCTCAGACCCAGCGCCGACGCGCTGGCCACCTGCGAGGGGTGGATCGACTCGATGCCGGCGCGGAAGACCTCGGCGACGTACGCGCCGTAGGAGAGGGTCAGGGCGACACCGGACCAGAAGAACGGGCTGTTGGGCAGCCCCTGGAGCTGGAGCGCCGGCATGCCGAAGCCGCACATCAGGATCAGCAGGATGGTCGGGATGCCGCGGAACAGGTCGGTGTAGACGACGGCGGTCACCCGCACCGGAGCCAGCCACGGCGACCGGGCGGTGCGGGCCAGCGCGACCGCGAGCGACAGCACCAGGATGCAGACCTCGCAGATCAGGAACAGCTGCACGTTGAGCCAGAAGCCGTGCCAGATCTCGGGGAACGAGGCCCGGGCGTCGTCCCAGTTGAAGAAGAGCTCCTTGACCCGCGGCCAGCCGGGCGAGGACACCACGACCAGCCCGAGGACGGTGAAGACCACCACCACGGCCGTGGTCGCGATCAGCAGCGACCGCAGCCGGAGCCTGCGGCGCAGCGCCCGCCGCTCGAGCTCGCGCTCGCTCGGCTGCCACGCCAACGGGTCGGCCCCCGGGTCCCGCACGGGACCCATCACGCTCACTCCTGCAGCTCGGGCACGTTCACGACGTCCGAGAGCCACTGCTGCTGGATCTGGTCGAGCGTGCCGTCCTCACGCAGTGCCGCGAGCGCCTCGTTGACGCAGGGGACGAGGCCGCTGCCCTTCTCGAAGAGCATGCCGAACTCCTCCTGCTGGCCGGTCTCGGGCTGGAACTGCCCGATGATCGTGCCCTGCGGGATCTCGACCGCGGTGATGTAGAAGGCCGTCGGCAGGTCGGCCACGATGCCGTCGACCTGGCCGTTGAGCAGCGCCTGCTTGGCGGCGTTGGTGTCCTCGAAGACCGCGGGCTCCTGCGTCGGCTGGATCACGTCGCGGATCGCGGTCAGGGACGTGGTGCCGGTCTGTGCGCCGAGCTTGTAGTCGGCGAGCTCCGAGACACTGGTGGCGTCGGCCAGCGGCGAGTCCTTGAGCGCGATCACGGCCTGCGCGGCCTGGTAGTAGCCGTCGCTGAAGTCGACGACCTCGGCCCGCTGGGGCGTGATCGAGATCTGGTTGATGTCGAAGTCGAAGTTCTTCTCACCCGGCTTGTAGGAGGTGTTGAAGGGCACCTTGACCCACGTCACCTCGTCGGGCGTGAAGCCGAGCTGCTCGGCGACGGCGTACGCCACCGCCGACTCGTAGCCCTTGCCGTTGGTCGGGTCGTTGTTGCTGAACCACGGGTCGTACGCCGGCGAGTCGGTGCCGATGGTCAGCGTGCCGGGCGTGAGCAGCGGCAGGTTGTCCTTCTCGCACTGGGTGGAGTCGGTCGGCGAGGAGCCCACGTCGGTGGCGGTGTTGTCGGAGTCTTCAGGCGCGCACCCGATTGCGGCCAGCAGCAGGGGGAGGGCGACCAGGATCGCGCGCTTGTTCATGGGCTGATCGTAAGCGTCCGGGACCGCGCAGCCTCGTCCGGTCCGGATGGTTCGACCCGGTGGGATCAGTGGTGCGCGTGGTGCATCTCGTGCACCTTCGCGTGACCCAGGCCGCGCTCGATCATCCAGCGGTTGACCGGCACCGTCAGCACGAAGGCGACGGCCAGTGACAGCGCCAGCGACCACCAGAAGAGCCCGGTGGCCAGCCCGGCCGCCATCGCGCCCGGCACCAGCAGCAGGAAGGCGTTGTCGACGACCTCCATCACGAGGATCGAGACGGTGTCGGCGGCCAGCGCCGTCCGCACCGCGCTCCGGGTGTCCAGGCCCGAGCGCCGGACGCTGGTGAAGGTCAGCAGGTAGCCGAAGAAGAAGGCCAGCGCGACCGCCAGCAGGATGCTCGCCACGTCACCCCAGCCCCACCAGGTGGCCAGGACCATGCCGAGCACCTCGCCGATCGCGCAGCCGGTGAGGCAGTGGAGGGTCGCGGAGATCGCGGTGCGCCAGGACTCGTTCATGCGCAGGACCATATACCCCCTAGGGGTATATGGCAAGGGAGGGGTCGGCATGACCTGGACCACAGCCCATTGCAACTCGTTGCATAGGTCGGTCAGGATGCGGCCATGGCACTGGAGCACGCGCTGCTGGTCGCGCTGAGCGAGCAGCCCGCCAGCGGGCTCGACCTCGCCCGGCGGTTCGGCCGCTCGATCGGCTTCTTCTGGACCGCCAGCCACCAGCAGATCTACCGCGTGCTCGCGCGGATGGACGCCGACGGCTGGGTCGAGGTCACCGAGGTCGCCCAGAGCGGGCGACCCGACAAGAAGGTGTACGCCGTGTCCCCGACCGGGGCCCGCGTGCTCGCCGCCTGGCTGGCCGCCCCCACCGACACCGGGGCGCTGCGCAGCGAGCTGGCCGTCAAGCTCCGCGGCGCGTCGTACGGCGACCGCGACGCCGTGCTGGAGGTGGTGCGGGCCAACCTCGCCGACCACGCGACGCGCCTCGACCACTACCGGCACCTGATGAAGCGCGACTACCCCGACCCCGGCGCCCTCGAGGGCGCCGACCTCGACCAGTACCTCGTGCTCCGCGGCGGCATCCGCCTCGAGGAGTTCTGGGTCGACTGGCTGACCGAGTACCTGGAGGCCCACGCCCGATGAGTGACTACCCGCACCTGCTCTCGCCGATCACCCTGGGCAGCCTCGAGCTGCGCAACCGCCTGGTGATGGGGTCGATGCACACCGGCCTCGAGGACCGCGTGCGCGACCTGCCCGCCCTCGCGGCGTACGTCGCCGAGCGCGCCCGCGGTGGTGTCGGGCTGATCGTCACCGGCGGCTACGCGCCGGACAAGCGCGGCTGGCTCAAGCCGTTCGCGGCCGAGATGACCACCCGGCTGCAGGCGATGCGCCACCGCGAGGTCACCGGCGCCGTGCACGACGAGGGCGGCGCGATCGCGCTGCAGGTGCTGCACGCGGGTCGCTACGGCTACCACCCGTTCAGCGTCTCGGCGTCGTCGAGGAAGTCGCCGATCACGCCGTTCAGGCCCTCCGCCCTCTCGACGCGGGGCGTCGACCGCACGGCCAGCGACTTCGCGCACGCGGTCGTCCTGGCCCGCAAGGCCGGCTACGACGCGGTCGAGATCATGGGGTCCGAGGGCTACCTGATCAACCAGTTCCTCGCCGAGCGCACCAACGACCGCACCGACGCGTGGGGCGGCAGTGCGCAGAAGCGGATGCGCTTCCCGCTCGAGGTCGTGCGCCGCTCGCGCGAGCTGGTCGGCGACGACTTCCCGATCGTCTACCGGATCTCGCTGCTCGACCTCGTCGAGGGCGGCCAGACCTGGGAGGAGGTCGTCGAGCTCGCGCACCTGCTGGAGGAGGCCGGCGTGACCGCGCTCAACACCGGCATCGGCTGGCACGAGGCGCGGGTGCCGACGATCATCACGCAGGTCCCGCGCGGGGCGTGGCGCGGTGCCACCGCCCGGCTCAAGGCCGAGGTGTCGGTGCCCGTGTGCGCCTCCAACCGGATCAACACCCCCGAGCTGGCCGAGGAGATCCTCGCCGCGGGCGAGGCCGACCTGGTCTCGATGGCCCGGCCGTTGCTGGCCGACCCCGACCTGCTGGCCAAGGCCGCGGCCGGGCGGGCCGACGAGATCAACACCTGCATCGCCTGCAACCAGGCCTGCCTCGACCATGTGTTCAGCAACCACAAGGCCTCGTGCCTGGTGAACCCACGTGCCTGCCGCGAGACCACGCTGGTGCTCGGCCCCACCCGTCGTACGGCGCGCGTCGCCGTGGTCGGCGCCGGTCCGGCCGGCCTGGCGACGGCCGTGTCGGCGGCCGAGCGCGGGTTCGCGACCACGCTGTTCGAGGCGTCCGACGAGCTCGGCGGCCAGTTCCGGCTGGCGATGGCCGTGCCGGGCAAGGAGGACTTCGCCGAGACCCTGCGCTACTACCGCCGCCGGCTCGAGGTGCTCGGCGTCGACGTCCGGCTCCGCACCAGCCCGACCGCGGCCGACCTCGCGGCGTACGACGAGGTGGTCGTCGCCACCGGCGTCGAGCCGCGGGTGCCCTCGCTGCCGGGCCTCGACGGACCCCGCGTGCTGACGTACGCCGACGTGCTCTCCGGCCGCGCCGTGCCCGGGCGCCGGGTGGCCGTGATCGGCGCGGGCGGCATCGGCGTCGACGTCAGCCACTGGCTCACCCACGACCCCGCCGACACGGTGGAGGACTGGATGGCCCACTGGGGCGTCGGCGACCCGTCGGTGCACCCGGGCGGCCTGACCGAGCGCAAGCCGCGCACTCCCGTGCGGGAGGTGACCCTGCTGCAGCGCAAGACCACGCCCATCGGCGCCGGACTCGGGAAGACCTCGGGCTGGGCCCACCGCGCGGTGCTCAAGCAGTCGGGCGTGGTGCAGGTCAACGGGGTCAGCTACGACCGGGTCGAGGACCTCGGCTCCGAGGTCGCGCTCCACCACACCGTGGACGGCGAGGCGCGCGTGCTCACCGTCGACCACGTCGTGGTGTGTGCGGGTCAGGAGTCGGTGCGCGGGCTCCACGACGTGCTGGTCGCGGCCGGGCACCCGTCGGTGCACCTGGTCGGCGGGGCCGACGTGGCCGCCGAGCTCGACGCCAAGCGGGCGATCGAGCAGGGCACGCGGGTGGCGGCCTCGTTGTAGCAGCCGGGGCTGGGTACGTTCGCCGCATGATCCGCGACTACACCGACGAGGAAGCCCGCCGCGCGCTGCCCTGCAAGTGGGGGTCGGTCGACGTCGACGTGCTGCCGGCGTGGGTCGCCGAGATGGACTTCGCCCTCGCCCCGGCGGTCGAGGAGGCACTGCTCGACGCGGTGCGGGCGGGGGTCACCGGCTACCCGGCCTTCGACGGCGTCGACGACGGCGGGGAGCTGGGGGCGGCGTACGCCGGGTTCGCGGCCCGGCACTGGGGCCACGAGATCGACCCGGCCTGGGTGATCCCCACGGTCGACGTGACCGCGGGCGTCCGCTTCGTGCTCGACGTGCTCTGCGACCCCGCGCCGATGGTGATGCCGGTGCCGGCCTACGCCCCGCAGCTCGAGGTGGCGGCGGTGACCGGTCGCGAGCGGGTCGACCTCGTGGTGTCGCCCGACGCCGAGCGGGCCGAGCTCGACCTCGACCGTCTCGACGCGCTGCTCGCGGCCGGCGCCCGGACCCTGCTGCTGACCCAGCCGCACAACCCGTGGGGGCGGGTGTTCACGCGCGCGGAGCTCGAGGGCGTGCGCGACGTCGTGCTGCGCCACGGCGCGCGCGTGGTCAGCGACGAGATCCACGCGCCGCTCGTGCTGCCCGGCGCCGAGCACGTGCCCTACCTCTCGCTCGAGGGCACCGCCGACCACGCGGTGGCGGTGGTGGCGGCCAGCAAGGCCTTCAACACCCCGGGGTTGAGGTGCGCCCAGCTCGTGGTGCCCGACCCGGCGGCGCGCAAGGCGCTGCTCGACGCGCCGCCCGTCCGCAACGACTCGTGGTCGCCCCTCGGCGTGGTCGCGGCGGTCGCGGCGTACACCGACGGCGACGCGTGGCTCGCCGCGCTGGTCGAGCGGCTCGACGGCAACCGGGCGCTCCTCGGCCGGCTGCTGGCCGAGCAGCTGCCGCAGGCACGGATGCGCCCGCTCGAGGGCACCTTCCTCGCCTGGCTCGACCTGCGCGGCCACGGCCACGCCGACCCGGCCGCCGTCGCGCTCGAGCGCGGGCGCGTCCGGCTGGCCCCCGGCCACGACTACCAGCCGGGGCTCGAGGGGCACGCGCGGCTCAACATCGCCACCTCGCCCGAGCGGCTCACCCGCATCGTCGAGCGCCTGGGCGCGGCGCTGGCCTGACGCCTGGCCCGCCGCGCTGGAGCGATAGGTGCATGTGCCCTCATCGCTCCAGCGGCGTCACATGTCCTGCTCGGTCTGCGGCTGCGCTGCGACGAGGTCGGCGTACCACTGGAACGACTTCTTGGGCGTGCGCACCTGGGTGTCGTAGTCGACGTGCACGAGGCCGAAGCGCTGGGTGTAGCCCTCGGCCCACTCGAAGTTGTCCATCAGCGACCACGTGTAGTAGCCGCGGATGTCGACGCCGCGCTGGATCGCGGTGGCCACCGCCTCGACGTGCGCCTCGAGGTAGTCGATCCGGCGCTGGTCGTCGACCACGCCGTCGGCGTCGGGGCCGTCGGCGTAGGAGCACCCCGACTCGGTGATGTAGATCGGCGGCAGCGCGGCGCGGTAGCGGGCGCGGAACAGGATCAGCCACTCGCGCAGCGCGTCGGGCACGATCGGCCAGCCGAAGTCGGTGGTCGGGTAGCCGAGCAGCTCGAGCAGCTCGAAGGGCATCGGGGCGTCGTCGGCCGTGGCCGCGACCTTCATCGGGTTGTAGTAGTTGACGCCGTAGAAGTCGAGCGGCTGGCGGAGGTCGGCGACGTCGCCCTCCTGCACCAGGTCCTCCATCAGCGGCGCGAGGTCGGCGGGGTAGCGCCCGAGCAGCATCGGTTCGGCGAACATCCCGTTCCACAGGGCGTCGAAGAGCTTGGCGGCGCCGACGTCGGCGTCGGAGTCGCTGGCCGGCCAGATCGGCGCGTGGTTGTTGGCGCAGCCGACGCTGGTGGCGCCGTGCTCGCGCAGCGCGACGGTCGCCCGGCCGTGGGCGACGAGCAGGTGGTGCGCGACCGGCAGCGAGTCGAAGAGCAGCGCCTTGCCCGGCGCGTGCATGCCCATGCCGTAGCCGAGCAGCGTCACCACGTTGGGCTCGTTGATCGGGACCCAGTGCTCGACCCGGTCGCCGAGCGCCTCGCCGACGATGTGGGCGTACTCCGCGAACCGGTCGATCGTGTCGCGGTTGAGCCAGCCGCCGTCGTCCTCGAGCGCCTGCGGCAGGTCCCAGTGGTAGAGCGTGACCATCGGCTGCACGCCGACCTCGAGCAGGCCGTCCACGAGGCGGTCGTAGAAGGCGAGACCGCGGGGGTTGGCGGGGCCGCGGCCGTCGGGCTGGATCCGCGGCCAGGAGACCG
The DNA here is from genome assembly GCF_042657275.1 of Nocardioides taihuensis. NCBI lineage: Bacteria > Bacillati > Actinomycetota > Actinomycetes > Propionibacteriales > Nocardioidaceae > Nocardioides > Nocardioides taihuensis. The sequence goes on along the minus strand of NZ_JBHSKD010000007.1, from coordinate 167,463 downwards.
AGAAGCGGTAGCCGCGCGCGCCGAGGCGGCCGAGCAGCGCGACGTCCTCCTCCCACCGGTGGTAGTGGTCGCAGGCCACGTCGCCGGTCGATCCGTCCTTGATCCGGCCGGGCTCGGCGGTGAAGGTGTCCCAGATGCTGGGGCCCTTGCCGTCCTCGTGCGCCGCCCCCTCGATCTGGTACGCCGCGGTGCTGGTGCCGAACCGGAAACCGGGGGGAAGTTGCGAGAACACGGGACCATTGTTGCCATGACTGCCGAGGTGCGTCGGGGAACCCACCGATTCCAGACCCGTGAGCAGGGCCGCAGCACGTGGCACTCCTTCTCGTTCGGGTCCCACTACGACCCGGAGAACGTGGCGTTCGGGCCACTGGTCTGCCACGACGAGCACCTGCTCCGCGGCGGCCAGGGCTTCCCGGATCACCCGCACCGCGACGTCGAGATCGTGACCTGGGTCCTGAGCGGGGCGATCGAGCACGCCGGCGGGCCGGCCGGGGCCGACGGTGACCGGGGCGTGGTCCGGCCCGGCCAGGTCCAGGTGCTGTGGAGCGGCGACGGCGTCACCCACGCCGAGATCGCGGAGCCCGGGGCCGGGCCGACGCGCTTCGTGCAGGCGTGGCTGCGGCCCGAGCCGGCGCCGGACGCCGCTCCCGAGCGGTCGGTGGCGGACACCGACCCGGGGCGCCACCGGCTGGTGCCGGTCGCGTCGGCGACGGACACCGATGCGGCGGTGCTGCTGCGCACGCCGGGCGCCTCTCTCTGGGTCGCCCGCCTCGACCGGGGCGACACCGTGCGGCTGCCGGACGCCGCGCGGCTGCACGTCTTCGTTGCCCGCGGCGCGCTGACGCGGTCGAGCCTGGCCGAGCCGCTCTCGGCCGGTGACGCCTTCCGGATCAGCGACCAGCCGGGGCCCGAGGTGACCGCCGCGGCCGAGACCGAGCTGCTGGTCTGGTCGTTCGCCTGACCCCGCCCTCGCTCAGGCGAGGACGGTGAGCGCGCCGGGGCGCACCTCGACCACGGCCGGCTCGTCGGCCAGTCCGGGGAGGACGCCGAGCTGCTCACCGTCGCCGCCGACCGGCACCGGCGTGCGGGCGTCGGCCTGCAGCTCGACCCGGCGGCCGGTGAGCACGGTGACCTCCGGCAGCTCGACGTGCGAGCCGTCGTAGACGGTCGGCAGGGCCCGCATCAGGGCCAGCCGCGACGCGGCCTCGATCACGACCACGTCGAGCACGCCGTCCTCGACCAGGGCGAGGGGCGCGATCTTCATGCCCTGGCCGTAGTACGCCGAGTTGGCGACGACGACCGTGGCCGCGTCGTGCTCGCGCGTGGTGCCGTCGACCGTGACCCGGTAGCGGCCGGGCTGGTAGGTGGCCAGCGAGCGGAGGGCGGCATAGGGGTACTGGAGGCGGCGCGGCAGGTGGTGCGCGCGGTCGACGATCGCGGAGGCCTGGGCGTCGACCCCGGCGTACACCGAGCCGGCGACGAGACGCTCGGCATCGGGGGTGCTGCCGATCGTCGTGGCGAGCAGGTCGACCGTGTGCGGCTCGCCCTCGAGCAGCAGCAGGGCCTGCGCGTCGGGGTCGTCGGGCAGGCCGAGCATCCGGGCGAAGTCGTTGCCGCGGCCCGCGGGCAGCACGGCGAGGGTGCCGCCGCCGCGGGAGACGGCGCCGACCAGCGAGGAGAGCATGCCGTCCCCGCCCACGCTGACGACGACGTCGCCGCGGGCCAGCGCGCCGCTCACGAGGTCACGGATCGCGCTCGGTCCCGGGCTGTAGGTGACCTCGACCGGGGCGCCGGCGTCGCGCAGCCGCCGGGCGACGGGCACGACGGCGCCGGGCGCCGCGCCGCCGCCGGAGGCCGGGTTGACCAGGAACGTGAACGCCCGGGTCGTCGGGTTCACGGGACCAGCACCCCGGGGTTGAGCACGCCGGCCGGGTCGAGCTCGGCCTTGACCGCGCGGAGGATGCCGACCCCGACGTCACCGATCTCGCGGGCGTACCAGGGCTTGTGGTCGGTGCCGACCGCGTGGTGGTGGGTGATCGTCGCGCCGGCCGCGAGCATCGCGTCGCTGGCCGCGGACTTCGCCGCGGCCCACTGGGCCAGCGGGTCCTCGCCCTCCTTGGCGGCCACGGTGAAGTAGAGCGAGCACCCCGTCTCGTAGACGTGCGAGATGTGGCACAGCACGATCGGCGCGGCCGGCGACCCGGCGGCGAGGCTGGACTCGAGGGCCGTGCGCACGCCGGTGTAGAGGTGGTCGAGGTTGGACCAGAAGGTCGCGGTCTCCAGGGTCTCGACGAGGACGCCGACATCGAGCAGCGAGTCGCGCAGGTAGGGCGCGGCGAAGCGCCCCTCGACCCAGGCGCGGCCCGGCTCCTCGCCCAGGCTGGCGCCACCGAGCCCCTCGAACAGCTCGGTGACGGCGGCGCGGCGTGAGGCGACGGCAGCCGGGGTGCCCTCGTAGCCGGTGATCATCAGGCAGCCGCCGGCCGAGGCCCCACCGATCTCGTCGGGCCGGGCGAGGTTGATAGCGGTCTCGGTCTCGTCGGAGAGCCGGACCACGGTCGGCAGCAGGCCGCCCTGCGCGAGAGCGCGCATCGCCGCGGCGCCCTCGGCGAACGACGGCCAGCGCCACCCGTCGTACACCCGGGTCTCGGGGACGTGGCGCACCCGCACGGTGACCGAGGTGATCACGCCGAAGGCGCCCTCGGAGCCGAGGAGCAGCTGGCGCAGGTCGGGGCCGGCCGCGTTGGCGGGCGCGGTGCCGAGGTCGAGCCGCCCGCGCGGCGTGGCGGCCGTCAGCCCGACGACGAGCGCGTCGAAGCGGCCGTAGCCGGCGCTCGACTGCCCGCTCGAGCGGGTGGCCGCGAAGCCGCCGATCGTGGCGTGCACGAAGCTCTGCGGGAAGTGGCCCACGGTGAGGCCGTGCTCGGCCAGGAGGGCCTCGGCCTCGGGGCCGCGGAGGCCGGGCTCGAGGGTCGCGGTCATCGAGACGGGGTCGACGGCGAGCAGCCGCTTCATGCGGACGAGGTCGAGGCTGACCACCCCGGCATAGCCGTCGCGCCGGGCGGCGAGGCCGCCGGTGACCGAGGTGCCGCCGCCGAAGGGGACGACCGCGACCCGGTGCTCGGTGGCCCAGGCGAGGACCGCCTCCACGTCGTCGTGACCGCCCGGCCGCACCACCGCGTCGGGGGCGTCGGCGAGGTCACCGGCGCGGGCCCGGAGCAGGTCGAAGGTGGACTTGCCGCGCGTGCGCAGCCGCCGGGTCGCGTCGTCGCTCAGCACGTGCTCGGCCCCGACTCGTGCCCGCAGTTCGTCGAGGAGCGCGGTCTCGATCTGCGGGGCAGGGACGGCGACCGGCTCGTGGGCGGGGGTGCTGGCGAGCTCGCCGAAGGCCAGCTCGACCAGCCCGCGCGCGGAGTCGGGCAGCGCGGTCGCGGCTGCCGGGTCGCCCCAGCGGGTGGGGTGCATCTCCCCGATCTCGGTGACGGGTGAGCTCGGCAGGTGGGTCATGTGTTACAGTGTGACACATGACGTCACTTCGTCACAACCGCGATCCCCGTGACGGCTATCTCGACGCGGCCCGCGCCTGCATCCTCGACGTCGGGTGGCGGCGCACGACGCTCACCGAGGTGGCGCGGCGGGCCGGCGTCTCGCGGATGACGATCTACCGCACCTGGCCCGACATGCCGACACTGCTCGGCGACCTGATGACCCGCGAGTGGGCCGGCGTGGTCGAGCGCGTGGTCGCGGCCGAGCCGCGCGACGCCTCCCCCGCCGACCGGCTGGTGCACGCGGTCGTCGGCACGGTGCGCACCCTGCGCGACAACGAGCTGTTCCTGCGCATCGTCGAGCTCGACCCCGAGCTGCTCCTCCCCTACCTGCTCTCCCGGCGGGGCCGTTCGCAGGACGGCATCCTGGCGCTGCTCGAGGAGGCGGTCCGCGAGGGCCAGGCCGACGGCGACGTCCGGCCGGGCAACCCCGTCGCGCTGGCGCGGACGATGGTGCTGGCGGCCCACGGCTTCGTGCTCTCCGCGCACACGATGGTCGACGACGCGGTCACCGAGGACGAGCTCGACGCCGGCCTCACCGACCTGCTGACCCGGGCGCTGGCGCCATGACCGCGCCGCTCCGGATCACCCCCGGCCTCGCCGACGTCCCGGCCTCCGTGGACGTGGTGGTCGTCGGCCTGGGCATCACCGGGGCGGGAGTCGCCCTCGACGCGGTCACCCGCGGGCTGAGCGTGCTGGCCGTCGACGCGCACGACCTGGCGTTCGGCACCTCGCGGTGGTCGTCGAAGCTCGTGCACGGCGGGCTGCGCTACCTCGCCCACGGCCAGGTCGGCGTCGCGCACGAGAGCGCCGTCGAGCGCGGCATCCTGATGGAGGTCACCGCGCCCCACCTGACCCACGCGATGCCGATGCTGGTGCCGCTGATCTCGAGCGTGTCCCCGGCCCAGGCCGCGATGACGCGGGCCGGGCTCTTCGCCGGCGACCTGCTGCGGCGCGGCGCGCGCACCTCGCGCGAGACGCTGCCCAGGCCACGCCGGGTCTCCACCACCGAGGCGCTCCAGCTGGCGCCCGGGCTGCGCCGACCCGGCCTGCGCGGCGGGCTGCTGTCGTGGGACGGGCAGCTCGAGGACGACGCGCGCCTGGTCACCACGGTCGCGCGCACGGCGGCGTCGTACGGCGCGGAGGTGCGCACGCACGCCCGCGTGCTGTCGGCGACCGGCCGCGAGGTGGAGCTGCGCGACGGGCTGACGGGGGCGACCGAGACGGTGGCGGCGCGCGTCGTGGTGAACGCGACCGGGGTGTGGGCCGGCTCGCTGGTGCCCGACGTGCACCTGCGGCCCTCGCGGGGGACCCACCTGGTGCTGCGCGCCGACGCCCTGCCCGGGCTGCGGGTGACGGTCACCGCGCCGGTGCCGGGCTCGACGTCGCGCTTCGTGATGGTGCTGCCGCAGCCCGACGGCCGGGTCTACGTCGGGCTGACCGACGAGCCCGTCGACGGGCCGGTGCCCGACGTGCCGGAGCCGTCGGAGGCCGAGATCGGGTTCCTGCTCGACGTCGTGTCGGCGGCCTTCGCCCACGACCTGCGGCGCTCCGACGTGGTGGGGGCCTTCGCCGGGCTGCGGCCGCTGCTCGACACCTCGGCGACCGAGGGAGCCGGCGCCACGGCGGACCTGTCGCGGCGGCACGCGGTGCTCACCTCGCCGACCGGCGTGGTGACCGTCGTCGGCGGCAAGCTGACCACCTACCGCCGGATGGCGCAGGACGCCGTCGACGCGGCCGTCTCGTGGGCCGGACTGGGCCCGGTCACCGGGCCGTGCCGCACCGCGACCCTGCCGCTGCTGGGCGCCGCGCCGCGCAGCGAGCTGGCGCTGCTCGAGCAGCCGGAGCGGCTGGTGCGCCTCTACGGCACCGACGCCGCCCTGGTGCTCGCCCGGGCCCGCGAGGCGACCGGGCTGCCCGACGCCGAGCTGCTGGCGCCGATCGCCCCCGGGGTGCCGGTGACGCTCGCCGAGCTGGTCTTCGGCGTCACCGACGAGGGCGCCGCGGACGTCGACGACCTCCTCGACCGTCGTACGCGGGTGGGGCTGGTCGCGGCCGACCGCGCGCTCGCCGTACCCGCTGCGGAGCGCGCGCTGGCGCTGGCGCGGGTCTGAGCGTCGTCCCACGCGTCACACTGGTGCGACCGTCGCACGGAATGGGTGACTGTCGGATGGTTCTCTCGGTGCAACAGTGACCAATTCGCGGGTTGACCAGCGATTTGCCCCCCAGCCGATGAATCCCGCCCTCGACCCCAGTCCGTACCACCGGCAGACTGGACGACGACGAGGAGCGGGCACGATGGCCGTCACGACTGGGGAGGCACGACGAGTGACCGGGACGAGCGAGCTCGAGGACTTCGACACCCTCACCCACCGCTACCAGCGCGAGCTGCTGGCGCACTGCTACCGGATGAGCGGCAGCTACCACGAGGCCCAGGACCTCGTGCAGGAGACCTTCCTGCGGGCGTGGAAGGCGTCGGCCGACTTCCAGGGGCGCTCGTCGGTGCGCACCTGGCTCTACCGCATCGCCACCAACGTCTGCCTGACCAACCTCGAGGGCCGGCCGCGCCGGCCGCTGCCGACAGGGCTCGGCACCGCCGACTCCCTGGCCGGCGACGCGCTCGAGGCGGACGCCGAGATCCCGTGGCTCGAGCCGGTGCCCGACGCCGCGGTCGTGGTCGCCGAGCGCGACTCGATCCGGCTCGCCTTCGTGGCCGCGCTCCAGCACCTCCCGGCCCGCCAGCGGGCCGTGCTGATCCTGCGCGACGTGCTGCGCTGGACGGCCGCCGAGGTCGCCGAGGCGCTCGACACCACCTCCGCCGCGGTCAACTCGGCGCTCCAGCGCGCCCACGCCCAGCTCGCCGACCGCGCGCTCACCGAGGACACCGTGCAGGAGGAGCTGACCCCGGCCCAGGAGCACATGCTCGACCAGTACGTCGAGGCGTTCTGGCGCAAGGACGTCGACCAGATCGTGAAGATGCTGACCGCCGAGGCGGTCTGGGAGATGCCGCCGTTCCTCGGCTGGTACCGCGGCGCCGACAACATCGGCCGCCTCATCGACACCCAGTGCCCGGGTGGCACCCGCGACATGCCGATGGTGCGCACCACCGCCAACGGCCAGCCGGCGTTCGGCCTCTACATGCGTGGCCCCGACGGCGAGTTCGAGCCCTTCCACCTGCAGGTGCTCGACCTCGACGGTGACCGCGTGCGTCACGTCGCCGCGTTCTTCGACACCGACCTCTTCCGGCGCTTCGGCCTGCCCGACCGGCTGCCCGCCGACTGGCCGACCACCGCGGACGCCGTCTCGTGACCACGGCGCCCCGGGTCGAGGGCGCCGTCGAGCTGCTGGAGCGATCGCTGGGCTACACCCGCGTGGTGCTGGCCGCGGTCACGCCCGCGCACCTGCCCGACCCCACCCCCTGCCGCGGCTGGGACCTCGGTCGCCTGCTGCGGCACATGGACGACGCCCTCGACGCCTTCACCGAGGCCGCCACGGGGCGGGTGGCCCGGGCACCGGCCCCCGCGACGCTGCCGGTCGAGGCGCGCGTGGGCCGGCTGCAGGACAAGGCCTGCGCGCTGCTCGGCACGTGGAGCAGCGCCCCCGCGACGCCCGGCGTCGGCATCGGCGACCAGCGGCTGCCGACCGACCTGCTCGTCACCGCGGCCGCCCTCGAGATCGCCGTCCATGGCTGGGATGTCGGGCAGGTCGTGGCCGGCGGGCCACCGCTGCCCGAGGACCTCGCCGCCCGGCTGCTGCCGGTCGCGCACGCCATCGTGGGACCCGCGGACCGCGGCCGCCGCTTCGCCCCGCCCGCGGATCCACCCCCCGACGCGTCGTACGACGAGCGGCTCCGGGCGTTCCTCGGGCGGCCGTAGCGACGCCGCCCACGCGTCTGGTCAGAACGGAAAGTTTCCACCGTTCGTGTCCTCCAGCCCCTCGCCCGTCCCTACCCTTGCGCCCATGCTCGTCGAGTCCTCCCTCCCGACAGCGCCCGAAGCCCTCGCCCTCGCGCATGCCCGCTTCCTGGCGCAGACGGGCAAGATCACCCGCGCCCTGGGTGACCTGGAGGCCATGCCCGAGCCCGGCCACGACCTCGTGCGCGCCTCGTGGCTGGCGACCCGCCTCGACTGCCGGCTCGCCCGCGGCGACCTCGCGGCGGCCGACGCCGTCGCCGACGCCCTCGCCGGCCTCACCGACGAGGACGACCTGGTCGGCGCGATCGCCCTGCACGGGCTGGGCGAGCACGTCAGCGCCCTCGGCGACCCCGACGGCGCTCTCACGAACTTCCTCGCCGCCGGCGACCGGTTGGGCGGGGGCGAGGACGACCCCGAGACCGTGCCGTGGCGGGCTGGCGCCGCACTCGCCCTGGTCCGCACCCGCCGCGCACGCGAGGCCGACGGCCTGGCCCGGGAGCACCTCGAGCGCTCCCGCCGCACCGGTTCGGCGTACGTCGTGGCGCAGGCGATGCGCATCGTGGCGGCCACCGGGTCCGGGGGTTCGCGGGTGGCCTGCCTGCGCGAGGCGCGATCGCTGCTCGACCAGGTGCCGGCCGAGCGGCTCGCCGCCCAGATCGACACCGACCTCGGCGTGCTGCTCAGCCTCGACCCGTCCCCCACGGCACAGGCGGAGGCGGTGGCGCTGTTGCGCGGCGCCGAGGAGTACGCCGGCCGCGAGGACCTCTTCCCGCTCCAGCACCGCATCCGCGAGAACCTCCAGCGCCTCGGCCAGGAGCCCCGCCGGATCCGCAGCGAGACCCTCGCGACGCTCACCGCGACCGAGCAGAAGGCGGCACGGATGGCGGCGGCCGGGCTCACCAACCGCGAGATCGCGGAGACGATGAAGGTGACGGTCAAGGCCGTCGAGTGGCACCTGTCCCACGTCTACCGCAAGCTCGGCATCCGCGGTCGCCGCGGCCTCGCCGCCTCGCTCGGCACCTCCGGCTGACCGCCTGCCGCCCCGGACGACCCGGGGCCGGACACGTGCCCTCAGCCGAACCAGGTCATCGTGCGGCCGTGGCCGTGCGTCCAGGCCACCGCCCGCCCGTCGACGCCGAGCACGAACGACGACTGCCCGCCCGCTGCGTGCGGCGCCGTGGCGGTGACCGACGGCAGCACCGCCGGGCCCTCGTTGCTGACCCAGTGGCAGGCCCCCTCGGCGACGAGCTCGCGCACCGTCGCGTCGAAGCGCGCCCGGTCGGCGTCGTCGAGGTAGGCGACGACCGCGCTGTGGAAGACGACCACCCGGCCGTGCCCGGAGGCCTCCTCGACCAGGGCCGGCAGCCGCTCGAGCAGGTCACCGGTGTCGAGCCGCGGCGGCTCGGCCCGGGCGACCGCGACCGCCGCCGCCAGCGATCGTCGCCGGTCGTCGTGCTCGGGCCAGACCAGCACCTCGAGCCACGCCATCGCGTCGTCGTCGTGGACGTCGAGCGGATGGAGGTCGACGCCGGCACGCCACCCCACCTCGGGCACCCGCGCCCCGGGGAGCTCGCCCTCGACCCGGCAGGCGAGCTCGTGGCCGCTGCCCTCCCGCACCGTCCCCGCCCCGGTCACCCAGGCGTAGGAGAAGCGGTCGGGGAAGAGGCACAGCCCGGCACTGGCGCCGACCTCGACCAGCGCCAGCGGCTCGTCGCCACGCAGCATCGCGAAGGCCGGGGTCAGCGTCGCCAGCCGCCCGACCTCGTTGGTCTGCGTGGCCCGCTCGAGGATCGTCGTCCGGATGCGTCCGTCGTCGGCGAGCAGCGCGCCGCGCAGCACGTCGTACGGCGCCGGGGCGGGCGCGCCGTGCCAGCGGGCGGCCGCGAAGACCAGGTTGGGCTGCTGCTTGGGCCGGGGGAGACCCCCGAGCCAGGCGTGCACCTCGGGGTCACCGGCCACGCCCCGCGCCCACGCCGCGAAGCACGTCGAGTCGCCCTCGGCGTACGACGCGAAGTCGAGGTAGCGCTCCGCGATGCTGCCGTCCGAGACCTTCACGTGCGCTCAGCCCCCCATGGCCCGGCCGCAGGTCAGCTGACCGGCAGCGCGACGTACGTCGTGTCGAGGTACTCCTCGATCCCCTCGAACCCGCCCTCGCGACCGAAGCCGCTGGCCTTGACGCCGCCGAACGGCGCGGCGGGGTTGGACACCAGGCCGGTGTTCATCCCGATCATGCCGAAGTCGAGCGCCTCCGCCAGCCGGAGCGTGCGCGCGAGGTCGCGGGTGAAGGCGTAGGCGACCAAGCCGTACTCGGTCTCGTTGGCCCGGCGCACCGCCTCCGACTCGCTGCTGAACGTCGTGATCGGCGCGACGGGTCCGAAGATCTCCTCGCGGTTGATCTGCGAGTCGGCCGGCACGTCGACCAGCACCGTGGGCTGGAAGAAGTAGCCCGGCCCCTCACCCGGCTTGCCGCCGCACACCACCCGGGCGCCGTCGTGGACCGCGTCGGTGACCAGGCCGCCGACCGCCTCCACGGCCTCGGGGTTGATCAGCGGCCCGACGTCGACACCGTCGTCCTGGCCGCGGCCGACCGTGAGCGCGCCCATCCGGTCGCCGAGCTTGGTGGCGAACTCCTGCGCGACCGACTCGTGCACGAGGAAGCGGTTGGCCGAGGTGCAGGCCTCGCCCATGTTGCGCATCTTGGCGATCATCGCGCCGTCGACGGCCGCGTCGACGTCGGCGTCCTCGAAGACGAGGAACGGCGCGTTGCCGCCGAGCTCCATCGAGACCCGCTGGAGCTGGTCGGCCGACTGCTTGACGAGGATCTTGCCGACGGGGGTGGAGCCGGTGAAGCTCACCTTGCGCAGGCGCTCGTCGGCCATCAGGGCCTGACCGACCGCCGCCGAGGTCGAGGTCGGGACGACGTTGAGCACGCCTGCCGGGAGACCGGCCTCCTCGAGCACCGCGGTCAGCGCGAGCATCGTCAGCGGGGTGAGCTCCGCGGGCTTGACCACCATCGTGCAGCCGGCCGCGATCGCCGGGCCGATCTTGCGGGTGCCCATCGCGAGCGGGAAGTTCCACGGCGTGATGAACAGGCACGGGCCGACCGGCTTCTTGATCGTGAGCAGGCGGCTGCCGCCGGCCGGGGCCTGCATCCAGCGACCGTGCACGCGCACGGCCTCCTCGGCGTACCAGCGGAAGAACTCGGCGCCGTAGGTGACCTCGCCGCGCGCCTCGGCGACCGTCTTGCCCATCTCGAGGCTCATCAGGTGCGCGAAGTCGTCGGCGCGCGCCGTGAGCATCTCGAAGGCGCGGCGCAGGATCTCGCCGCGCTCGCGGGGCGCGGTGCGCGCCCAGTCGTCCTGCACCTTGGCCGCGGCGTCGAGCGCCTCGAGCGCCTCGTCGGCGCTGCCGTCGGCCACCTCGACGAGGACCGAGCCGTCGGCCGGGTCGTGGACGGCGAAGCGGCGGCCGTCGTTCGCCTCACGCCAGGTGCCGTCGATGTAGAGCCCGCGGCGCTCCGCGGGAACCAGGTCGAGACCGTTGTTGCTCCCACTCATGGGGTCAGCCTCGCACCCGGGCACCAGCAGGTGGAAGCAGGGTCGGCAACTTTGCCGCTGCCTTGAGGGAGAGCACTCCTTGCCGCGGGTCGGGCACCGGTGTCACCATGGTCGGCGTCGACCTCGGAGGGAGCACTTTGATGTCGACAGGAGCCCCTCGCCGACCCCATGCGGCGGGGGGCTCCGTGCGGTCCGGGGCGGCCGCGGGGGTCGACTCCGGGACCGGGCGGTCCCGGGACCTCGGACCCCTTGTGTCCCGGGGCCAACAGGAGTTGCCTAGGAGTCCTCACGCAGGAGGTGCCCCATGGCGGAGAAGGGCAGTGCCCGTAGACCAGCCGGCCAGGATCTCGAGGCGAGCAGCCCGGACCGGATCAGGAACGTCGTGCTGGTCGGTCCCGGAGGCTCCGGCAAGACCACCCTGGTCGAGACGCTGCTCGCCGATGCCGGAGCGGTCCCGCGCGCGGGGTCGGTGCGTGACGGGACCACCGTCTGCGACTTCGAGGAGTCCGAGAAGGCCCACGGCCGCTCGATCTCCCTCGCGCTCGCGCCCGTCGTCCACGACGGGATCAAGGTCAACCTCGTCGACACCCCCGGGTACGCCGACTTCGTCGGCGAGCTGCGGGCCGGCCTGCGCGCGGCCGACTGCGCGCTCTTCGTCATCGCCGCCAACGAGGGCGTCGACGACGGCACCCGCGCCCTGTGGCGCGAGTGTGCCGACGTCGGCATGCCGCGCGCGGTGATCATCACCAAGCTCGACCAGTCGCGCGCCGACTACGAGGGCGTGCTCGCCCAGGCGCAGGCGGCGTTCGGCGACAAGGTGATGCCGTTGTACGTGCCCGAGCGCGCACCGGCGTCCGGCGGGCAGCCGGGCGAGATCACCGGCCTCACCAGCCTGCTCTCCGGCGCCGACGCCTCCCTCGAGGAGCTCCGCGGCTCGCTGATCGAGGGGATCATCGAGGAGTCCGAGGACGAGACCCTGATGGACCGCTACCTCAGCGGCGAGGCCATCGACGAGAAGGTGCTGGTCGACGACCTCGAGCGCGCGGTCGCGCGGGCGACGTTCTTCCCGGTGGTGCCGGTCTGCTCGGTCACGGGCGTCGGCTGCCACGAGCTGCTGGAGCTGGCGACCTCGGCGTTCCCCTCGCCCTCCGAGCACCCCTCCCCCGCGGTGTTCACGCCCTCGGGCGCGGCAGCGCCGGCCATCACCTGCGACCCCGAGGGTCCGCTGGTCGCGGAGATCGTGCGGACCACCTCCGACCCCTACGTCGGTCGGCTCAGCCTGGTCCGCGTCTTCTCCGGCACGCTGCGCCCCGACGACGCGGTGCACGTCTCCGGCCACTTCTCGTCGTTCTTCGGGCCCGAGTCGGGCCACGAGGACCACGACGAGGACGAGAAGATCGGCGCCCTCACCCACCCGTTCGGCCGCCAGCAGGTGCCGGCGACGCAGGTGGTCGCGGGCGACCTCGCGGCGATCGCGCGGCTCTCGCGCGCGGAGACCGGCGACACGCTCTCCTCGCCCGACGACCCGCGCGTGCTGATGCCGTGGTCGCTGCCCGAGCCGCTGCTGCCGATCGCGATCGTGGCGCGCAGCAAGGCCGACGAGGACAAGCTCTCGCAGGCGCTGTCGCGGCTCGCCGCCGAGGACCCGTCGATCCGCGTCGACAACGACGCCGAGACCCACCAGCTCGTGCTGTGGTGCATGGGCGAGGCGCACGCGGACGTCGTCCTCGAGCGGCTCGCCGAGCGCTACGCCGTGCAGGTCGACACCACGACGTTCCTGGTGTCGCTGCGCGAGACCTTCGCCGGGCCGGCGGCGGCGCAGGGCCGCCACGTCAAGCAGTCGGGCGGGCACGGACAGTACGCCGTGTGCTCGATCGAGGTCGAGCCGCTCCCGGAGGGGGGTGGCTTCGAGTTCGTCGACAAGGTGGTCGGCGGCGCGGTGCCGCGGCAGTTCATCCCCAGCGTCGAGAAGGGCGTGCGGGCGCAGATGGAACGCGGCGTGCGGCACGGCTACCCGGTCGTCGACCTGCGGGTCACGCTGACCGACGGCAAGGCGCACACCGTCGACTCCTCCGACATGGCCTTCCAGATGGCCGGGGCGCTGGCGCTGCGCGAGGCGGCCGCCACGACCCGGATCACCATGCTCGAGCCCTACGACACCGTCGAGATCCTGATCCCCGACGACCACGTCGGCTCGGTGATGAGCGACCTGGCCTCCCGCCGGGCCCGCGTGCTGGGCACCGACAAGGTCGGCGACGATCGCACGGTGGTCAAGGCGGAGGTGCCGCAGACCGAGCTGGTCCGCTACGCCACCGACCTGCGTGCCTCGACCCACGGCGCCGGCACCTTCACCCGCACCTTCGCCCACTACGAGGCGATGCCGGAGGACGTCGCCGCCAAGGTCACCCCGCGCGAGTCCCGCTGACGCGTCGCCTGCGTCATACGAATTGCCGGTCAGGACCGGCGGACCGTATGACGCAGCGGCTCAGCGCAGGGTGCGCGCGTCGCGCAGGAACTGCTCGAGGATCGGCCCGGCGGTGCCCGAGCCCGAGTCACCCTCCTCGACGAAGACCGCGACCGCGAGGTCGCCCTGGGCCGCGATCATCCAGGCGTGGGTGCGCAACGACCCGTCGTCGGCGGTGAACTCCGCCGTGCCGGTCTTCGCGATCACCGGCGGGCCGGGCACGTCCGCGAGCAGGCTCCCCGAGCCCGAGGTGACCACGCCCCGCAGCATCGAGCGCAGCGCGGAGGCCTCGCGACCGGTGAGGGGCGCGACGTCGGCCGGCTCCACGTCGTACGACGTGACCAGGCGCGGCAGCACCCGCTCGCCCTGCTGCACCGAGGCGATCACGGCCGCCATCACCATCGGTGAGGCGAGGATCCGGCCCTGACCGATCAGGTCGGCAGCGGCCTCGGTCTCCGACTTCGCCCGCGGCACCTGCCCGAAGTAGGACGGGAAGCCGAGGTCGTGGTCGACCCCGAGCCCGAGCGAGGCAGCCGCGTCGGCCAGGTCGCCCTCCTTCACCTTGCCGGCCTGGCTGATGAAGGCGGTGTTGCACGAGTTGGCGACGGCGGTGCGCAGCGGGATCTGGCCGAGAGCGGAGGACGGGTAGTCGTCGTAGTTCTCGAAGCGCTTGCCGTCGACGGTGATCGACGTGGTGCACGGCACCGTCGCCTCAGGGGTCAGCCCGGCCCGCAGCAGCGCCAGGCTGCTGACGCTCTTGAACGTCGAGCCCGGCGCGAACTGCCCGTAGGTCGCCATGTTGTAGCCGTCGGTGCCCGGCCCGTTGGCGGCGACGAGCAGGTCGCCGGTCGAGGGCTGCAGCGCCACCAGCGCACTCGCGGGGGGCACGTCGGACAGCAGGTCCTCGGCGGCGAGCTGGAGGTCCTGGTCGAGGGTCAGCCGCAGCGGCTCGCCGTCGACGGCGGCCTCACGGAAGAGCTCGCGGGCCTTGCCGCTGGGCTTCACCGCCTCGACCACGACCCCCGGCGTGCCGCCGAGCTGCTCGTCGTAGCGCGCCTGCAGGCCCGAGAGACCGGCCACGTCACCCGGCCGGTAGCGCTCGGGGTCCTCCTCGACCATCTCCGCGGTCACCTCGCCGATGGTGCCGAGGATCGGCGCGGCGAACTCCTTGGTCGCGGCCAGCGCCCGCTCGTCGTTGAGGGCGAGCGCGCCGTCGATGTCCTCGTACTGCGAGGCGACGCGGTCGGGGAATTCCTCGCGCCGATAGGTGATGGCCTCGACGAACTGTGCGTCGCCGGCCGCCTCGACCCGCTTGACGTACGACGCGGCGTCGATGCCGAGCAGGCCCGCGAGCTGCCGCGCCGAGTCGCCCGCCCGGGCCTTCGGGACCTGCGAGCGGTCGATGCCGACCCGCACCACGGGTCGCTCGGTGACCAGCGCGGTGCCGTGCGCCCCCACGATGTCGGCCCGCTCGGCAGCCAGCGTCGAGGCGTCGAGCACCTCGCCACCGGTCAGCGACGGCTCCACCAGCGTCGGGGTCCAGGCGACCTGCCACTCGTCATCGACGTAGCGCAGCGCGGCGTCGGCCTGGTAGGCCCACTCCTGCTCGCCCAGCGGCCACGACCAAGCCAGCGTGGCCTGCGCGGTCGGCGCGCTGCCGTCCTCGTCGACGTCGGAGACCTCGGCCACCTCGACCGAGGGCTCGACCCCGCCCATGCCCTCGACGAGCGGCTCGTACTGCCGGGCCGCCTCGTCGGGCTGGGTGTCGGTGAAGGCGATGCCCTCGAGCTCGCCCGACGCCAGGCCCGCGGCCAGCGCCGCGGCGGCGTCGTCGGGGGCGGGGGTCTCCGCGGCGGCGTCGCACCCGGCGAGCAGCCCGCCGGCCAGCACCCCTCCCACCGCGACCCGCAGGACTCCCGAGAATCTCATCCCCACGACCGGCATGCCGTCGGTTCTACCATCCGTGCCGCAGCCGGCGGACGCCGCCACCGGACGTGCTTCACTGGCCGCATGCTCGCCGGGCGCCTCCTCGTCGTGGCCCTGCTCGCACTCACCGCGTGCAGCGCCGAGGACTCCGTCGGCAGTGCCCCCGCAGGCGACCCGAGCCCCACCACCGGGGCGCCCGGTCCCACCCGGCCGACCGCCAAGGTCGAGCCGACCGCAGCCGGTCCGGCCGCGGAGGTGCAGCCCCGCTGCTCGTCGCCGTCACCCGTGACCGACTCGACGTCGCCCGGCTGCTGCTCCACCACGGAGCCGACCCCGACGCCCTCGACGACCGCCACGACACCCCGTGGCTCGTCACCGGTGTCACCGGTTCGGTGCCGATGGCAGAGCTGCTCCTGGGCCACGACCCCGACCTGACCCTCCGCAACCGGTACGGCGGCGTCTCGATCATCCCCGCCTCCGAGCGGGGCCACGTCGCCTACGTCCGTCGGGTGGCCCGCACGTCGATCGACGTCAACCACGTCAACGACCTCGGGTGGACGGCCCTCCTCGAGGCGGTCATCCTCGGCGACGGCTCACGCCCGTACGTCGAGATCGTCGACATCCTCCTCGACCACGGCGCCGATCGCGACCTCGCCGATGCGGACGGTGTCACGCCGCTCGAGCACGCCCGCGCCCGGGGCTACGACGCGATCGCGCGCCGCCTGACCCGCTGACCGAGGCCCGGGCGCTACTGGCGGGCAAGCCACCGGTCGAGGTCGAAGCCGGTCGCCCGCGCGCGCTCGCGGAGCACCGCGGGCGTGGGTGCGCGGAACGTCTCGGGGGTGATCGCGGCGTCGGCGTCGGCGTAGGTCCGCTGCCAGGCGGCCTGCTCGTCGCCGGCTGCCGCCGCGGCGCGGACGACGGCGCGGGTCACCGTGAGCGTCGCGCCCGTGAGCAGCGGGCTGACGGTGGGCGCGTAGCCGGACGCGTGGCCGGAGCGGTTGGGGTGGTAGCTCTCGCTGATGGGGTAGGACAACCCGTTGAGCCACTCGACGTCGTTGCAGACCGCGTGCCCGACGAAGCGGCCGGTCGGGTTGGCGAACGAGAAGCCCCTCGCCGCCGCCTGCCCCGACGTCGTGCTGTTGAGCAGGTCGGCGGTGGCGTTGAGCCGCGACTCCTCGGCCGGGGAGAACCAGGTGCCGGCGTTGCAGTCCTCGCCGTTGAAGATCCGCGGGTAGCCGACCACCACGACCTTGGCGTACGGCGCCCGGGTGCGGATCGAGGCGTACAGCGTCGACAGGGCGCCGGGCAGTGTGGTGGTGATGTAGGACTGCGCCTTGTCGATGGCGCCGTTGCAGTTGCTGGCCCACCACGGCTGCGCGCACTCGGTGAGCACGTCGGCGAAGCCGGCGTCGTTGCCACCGACGGAGATCGTCACGTAGCGGGTCGACGTCGACAGGGCGCTCAGCTGGGTGCTGGTGACGGTCGGGATCGTCGCGCCCGAGCAGGCGCGGAAGTTCAGCGCGTAGCCGCGCGCGGCCGCGACCAGGCTCGGGTAGGCGTAGGTCGAGCGCTGGCAGGAGGTGCCGTCGCTGAGGTAGGAGCGGGTGCCGGTGCCCGAGGAGTAGGAGTCGCCGAGCGCGACGTACGGCGGAGCAGCTGCGTGCGCGGGTGGCGCGGTGACGGCGAGCAGCGGGGCGGCGAGGGCGGCCGCGGCGGCGAGGACGGTGAGCAGGGAGCGACGGGGCATGCCGAGCACCTCCGGTGACGGGTCACCCGAGTGTGACCGCGGTCACTCAAGCAGCCGGCGCCGACACCCCACAAGGGTCGCTCAGCCCTTGCGGTGCCGCTCCTTGCGGGGCGGGCGGTCGTCGGCCCGCTCGGGGCGGGGTCCGCGGCGCGGCCCGTTGTCGCGGCGCAGCTCGATCAGCTTGCCGGAGATGCGGGTGCTCGCCAGCGCCTCCTCGGTGCCGGGGGGCAGCTCGGCCGGGAGCTCGACGAGCGAGAAGTCGGGGCGGATGGTGATCGCGCCGAAGTCGCGCCGCGACAGCCCGCCCTCGTTCGCCAGCGCACCGACGATCTGGCGGGGCTCGACCTTGTGCCGGCGCCCGACGTTGATCCGGTACGTCGCCAGCGGCGGGCCGTCGCCCCGGCGTCGCGGCTCGCGGGTCGGGCGCTCGCCGCGGTCCGCGCGCTCGGGCCGCTCGCCACGCTCGCGGCGGACCGGCTCGGGCTCGAGCAGCAGCGGAGTGTCGCCCTGCGCCACGATCGCCAGCGCCGCAGCGACGTCGGCCTCCGGCACGTCGTGCTCACCGACGTAGTGGCCGACCACGTCGCGGAAGAAGGCGATCCGCTCGGAGTCGCCGAGCGCGGCCGTGATGGCGTCGTCGAAGCGGGCGAGCCGGGTGACGTTGACGTCGTCCACGGTCGGCAGCTGCATCACCGTCAGCGGCTGGCGCGTGGTCTTCTCGATCGACTTGAGCAGGTAGCGCTCGCGCGGCGTGACGAACGAGATCGCCTCGCCGCTGCGACCGGCGCGGCCGGTGCGGCCGATCCGGTGCACGTAGGACTCGGGGTCGGTCGGGATGTCGAAGTTGACGACGTGGCTGATCCGCTCGACGTCGAGGCCGCGGGCCGCGACGTCGGTGGCGACCAGGATGTCGAGCTTGCCGGCGCGCAGCTGGTTGACCGTGCGCTCGCGCTGCGGCTGGGCGATGTCGCCGTTGATCGCGGCGGCGCTGAAGCCGCGGGCGCGCAGCTTCTCGGCCAGCGTCTCGGTCTCGTGCTTGGTGCGCACGAAGACGATCACGCCCTCGAAATTCTCGACCTCGAGGATCCGCGTCAGCGCGTCGGTCTTCTGCGGGTAGGAGACCGTCAGCACCCGCTGGGTGATGTTCGCCGCGGTGGCGGTCTTGTTCTTGACCGTGATCTCTTCGGCGTCGCGGAGGTACTTCTTCGAGATCCGGCGGATCGCCGGCGGCATCGTCGCCGAGAAGAGCGCGACGTTCTTCTCGTCCGGAGTGGAGGCCAGGATCGTCTCGACGTCCTCGGCGAAGCCCATGTTGAGCATCTCGTCGGCCTCGTCGAGCACCAGGAACCGCAGCTGCGACAGGTCGAGCGTGCCCTTGTCGAGGTGGTCCATGATCCGGCCCGGCGTGCCGACGACGACGTGGACGCCGCGGCGCAGGGCCGAGAGCTGCACGCCGTACCCCTGACCGCCGTAGACCGGGAGCACGTGCACGCCCGGGATGTGCGCGGCGTACCGCTCGAAGGCCTCGCACACCTGCACCGCGAGCTCGCGGGTCGGCGCCAGCACCAGCGCCTGGGGCGCCTTCTGGCTGCGGTCGAGCCTGGAGAGGATCGGCAGCGCGAACGCCGCGGTCTTGCCGGTGCCGGTCTGCGCGAGGCCCACGACGTCGCGGCCCTCGAGGAGGGTCGGGATGGTCGCGGCCTGGATCGGGGTCGGCGTCTCGTACCCGACGTCGCGCAGCACCTTGAGCACGCGGTCGTCGAGCCCGAGGTCGGCAAAGGTGATCTCCGGGGCCACGGGCTCGTCAGCGTCGTCGGGCATGGGTGCCACGGTAGGGCTTCGCGCGGGTCAGCGGGGATTCGTCGTCGCGGCGACGTCCGTCACGCGGGCGACCATCTCCGCCACCTCGCGTCGCCATTTCTCCCACCTCGCGTCGCCACTTCTCCCACCTCGGCTACTCGACGGTGACCGACTTGGCGAGGTTGCGGGGCTTGTCGATGTCGTGGCCGAGGTGGAGGGCGGCGTGGTAGGCCAGGACCTGCAGCGGGATGGTGAGGAGGATCGGGTCGAGCTCCTTCTCGTTGCGGGGGACGTCGATCCGGGTCGCGGGGAGACCGCCGAGATCGAGGCCCTCGTGGGTGACCACGACGAGCGGGCCGCCGCGGGCGGCGATCTCGTGCAGAGCGCCGACGTTGCGGTCGGTGAGCTCGTCGTCGGGCACGATCGCGACCGTCGGCACGGCCGGGGAGATCAGCGCGAGCGGGCCGTGCTTGAGCTCGGAGGTCTGGTAGGCCTCGGCGTGGCGGTAGGAGATCTCCTTGAACTTCTGCGCGCCCTCGCGGGCCACCGGGAAGCCACGCACCCGGCCGACGAAGAACAGGCTCTCGGCCTTGGCCAGCTCCCGCGCGGTCTCGGCCAGCGCGTCCTCCTGCGCGAGCACGGCCTCGACCTGCTCGGGCAGCGCCTCCAGCCCGGCGATCAGGCGGCGTCCGTCGGCGATCGAGAGGTCGCGCACCCGGCCGAGCTGCAGCGCGAGCAGCGCGAAGCCGAGGAACATCGTGGTCAGCGCCTTGGTCGAGGCCACCGCGACCTCCGGGCCGGCGTGCAGGTAGAGGCCGCCGTCGCACTCGCGCGCGATCGCGCTGCCGACGACGTTGACCAGGCCGATGCAACGCCCGCCCTTGCGGCGCACCTCCTGCACGGCGAGCAGGGTGTCGATGGTCTCGCCCGACTGGCTGACCGCGACGTAGAGCGTGTCGGGCTCGATCACCGGGTCGCGGTAGCGGAACTCGCTGGCGGCCTCGGCGTCGGCGGGGATCCGGGCCAGCTCCTCGATGAGCAGGGCGCCCATCTGGCCGACGTAGTACGCCGACCCGCAGCCGAGCACCTTGACCCGCTGGATCTCGCGGGTCTCGCGGGCGTCGAGGTTGAGGCCGCCGAGGTGCGCGGTCGCGAAGCGCTTGTCGAGCCGGCCGCTGACCACGCGGCGCGCGGCCTCGGGCTGCTCGAGCATCTCCTTGCGCATGTACGACGCGTGCTCGCCCGCCTCGTAGGCCTCCGGGTCGAGGTCGAGCGTCGTCGCCTCCCGCGTGGTGCGGGTGAGGTCGTCGCGGAAGGTGGAGAAGCCCGCGGCGGTGACCGTGGCGAGCTCACCGTCCTCGAGGTGGGCCACGGTCGTGGTGTGCCGCACGATCGCGGCGAGGTCGGAGGCGACGTACATCTCCTTGTCGCCGACACCGACCAGGAGCGGGCTGCCGTTGCGGGCCGCGACGATCCGGTCGGGGAAGTCGGCGTGCACCACGGCCAGTCCCCAGGTGCCGGTGACGACGGCCAGCGCGTCGCGCACCTTGCCCTCGAGGGTGTCGGCCGTCGAGGCCGCCACCAGGTGAGCGATCACCTCGGTGTCGGTGTCGGAGACCAGGTCCACTCCCTGGGCGGTCAGGCGGTCGCGCAGGGCGGCGGCGTTGTCGATGATCCCGTTGTGCACCACGGCGACGCGGCCGCTGGTGTCGGTGTGGGGGTGGGCGTTGACGTCGGTGGCCGGGCCGTGGGTGGCCCAGCGGGTGTGGCCGATGCCGACCTTCCCGCCGAAGCGCCTGGGCAGCCCGTCGGCCAGCTCGCGCACCCGCCCGGCGCGCTTGGCCACGCGCACCCCGGCACTGCCGCCGAGCACGGCCAGCCCGGCCGAGTCGTAGCCGCGGTGCTCGAGCCGGCCGAGCCCCTCGAGCAGCAGCGGGGCAGCCTGGTGGCCGCCGACGTACCCGACGATCCCGCACATGTTCTTCTCCCTCTCACCCGTAGACGATGCGACGCAGCTGGCGCTCGGAGAGCGGCGGCGGCGCGACCACGCGCGTCGCCAGCTCCTCGGCGATCCGGGCGAAGATCTCGGCGTTCTTCGCGCCGTAGGTCTTCAGCCGCGCGTGCCGCCGGCGGACGTACTCCTCGAGCGTCTCGGCGTGGAAGGCCACGACGTCCTCGACCACCCGGGCCGCCTCGCCCGGCGTCAGGCCGGTGCTGGCGACGAGGCGGGCGACGAGCTCCGGATCGGCGGTCACGAGGCACGACGGTGCACGTCATCCAGCCGTTCGCGCAACTTCCTGCCCGGAATCGGGCAGGAACACTCGGATGCGCGCTCACCCGCGCACCCGGGACCACAGACCCGCCGGGGAGGGCGCGCATCCGTCCGGAGGCATATTCGGGCCTCCAGTGGAGCCGCCACACCGAAATCGGCCGGATTGCACCCCCTCCGGTGGGGATGCGCTAGTGTTGGTGAACAGAAGGTGAACAGGAGGTGTCCCATGCCAGACCGACAGGCGACCGAACGGCTCGTCCAGCACTGGGTCACGGTCACGGACACGTCCGGCCGGACCCACCTCGAGGCCCGCTGGGCCGTCGAGGCTCCGCACGCCCCCCGCACGGCGGCGCCCCTGCACCCGCACGCGGCCTGAGCCTGACCGGACCACGCCGCCGGGGGCCTGCGGGGTGATGATGTCCCCATGACCACCCCGCTCACGCCGCTGGCACTGCTCGACACCGACTCGCTGATCGACGACGAGGATCGCGCGATCCGCGACACCGTGCGCTCGTTCGTCGACGACCGGCTGCGGCCGGAGATCGCTTCCTGGTACGAGACGGGCGAGGTGCCGGTGCGCGACCTGGCCCTCGAGTTCGGGAAGCTCGGCCTGCTCGGCATGCACCTCACCGGGTACGGCTGCGCCGGCACCAGCCCCACGGCGTACGGCCTGGCCTGCCTGGAGCTCGAGGCCGGCGACTCCGGGCTCCGCTCGGTGGTCTCGGTGCAGGGCTCGCTGGCGATGTACGCGATCTGGAAGCACGGGTCCGACGAGCAGAAGGACACCTGGCTCCCCCGGATGGCCGCGGGCGAGGCGATCGGGTGCTTCGGGCTGACCGAGCCGGACTTCGGCTCCGACCCCGGCGGCATGCGCACCCGCGCAGTGCGTGAGGGCTCCGACTGGGTGCTCACGGGGAACAAGATGTGGATCACCAACGGCACGGTCGCCGACGTCGCGATCGTGTGGGCCCGCACCGACGAGGCCTCGGGCGGGCGGATCCGCGGGTTCGTGGTGCCGACCGACACCCCCGGGTTCAGCGCCCCCGAGATCGCGCACAAGATGTCGCTGCGCGCGTCGGTGACCAGCGAGCTGGTGCTCGACGGCGTCCGGCTGCCGGGCGACGCGGTGCTGCCGGAGGTCGAGGGCCTCTCGGGGCCCCTCTCGTGCCTGACCGAGGCGCGCTTCGGGATCGTGTTCGGGGCGCTCGGTGCCGCCCGCGACTGCCTGGAGACCACGATCCGCTACGTGCAGGAGCGGCAGGTCTTCGGGCGCAGCCTCGCCACCTACCAGCTCACGCAGGCCAAGCTCGCCGACATGTCGGTCGAGCTCGGCAAGGGGATGCTGCTCGCCCTCCAGCTCGGGCGGCTCAAGGGCGAGGGGCGCCTGCAGGCTCCGGCGATCTCGGTCGGCAAGCTCAACAACACCCGCGAGGCGCTCGCGATCGCCCGCGAGTGCCGCACCCTGCTCGGCGCCGCGGGCATCACGCTGGAGTACCCCCTGCTGCGGCACGCCAACAACCTCGAGTCGGTGCTCACCTACGAGGGCACCGCCGAGGTGCACCAGCTCGTGATCGGCCAGGCGCTGACGGGCCAGTCGGCCTTCCGCTGACCCGGCTCCTAGGGTTCCGGGCATGACGCTCTCGGACGCCGACATCTTCGACCAGCACCTCGCGCAGTGGCAGGCGTGGTGCGCCTCCCCGTGGGGCCGGATCCGGTTCGCCGTGGTGGCCGAGACCCTGCGCCGGCAGGTGGTGGTGCTGCAGGAGGCCGCCGGCGGGCGGCCGCTGAGGGTGCTCGACGTCGGCGGAGGCGACGGGCGCGACTCGCGGCCGCTGGCCGCGGCCGGGCACGAGGTGACGATCCTCGACACCTCGGCCGGCATGCTCGGGGTCGCCCGCGGCGAGGCCGAGGCCGCGTGCACCGGCGACCGCGTGCGGCTGGTCGAGGGCTCGCTCGACGAGCTGACCGCACTGGTCGGCACCGGCTTCGACCTGGTGCTCTGCCACTTCGTGCTGCAGTACCGCCCCGCCGGCACCGGGGACCTCGGGCTCCTCGCGGGAGCCCTGGGCGAGGGCGGCCGGCTCTCGGTCGTCGCGCCCAACCCGGCCGGAGCCGTGCTCGGGTCGCTGGTGCGTCGCGGGCCCGCCACCGCGCTCGAGGAGCTCACCCGCGAGACCTCCCAGGCCGTCACCTTCGAGCACGAGGTGCGCAAGATCGACCCCGACGTCATGGCCGCCGACCTCGCGTCGGTCGGCCTCGACGTCGTTGCCCGCTACGGAGCGCGCTGTGCCAACGACCTGCTCGCCGACGACGGACCCAAGCACGACCCGGCGTACTTCGCCGAGCTCGAGCGGCTCGAGCTGGCGCTGTGCGACCGCGAGCCGTTCCTGCGCACCGGCATGGTCTGGCAGCTGGTCGCCCAACGGGCCGCCGGGTAACCCGCGGGCTACCTGCGGGGGCGGGTGTGCCAGAGCCAGGCGAGGCCGCAGAACGGCAGCACGGCCGGCACCCAGCCGTACCCCGCGCCGTACCCGCTCCAGACGGTGTCGTCGGGGAACAGCGAGCGATCGGCGACGGTGAGGGTTCCGACGACGAGGACGCCCACGAGCTCGACGCCGACGGCGGCCCAGGCCAGCGGCGTGGTGCGCGGGCCGGGGCGGGCCAGGCACCAGGTCGCGACGATGTAGACGACGGCGGCGAACGCCGAGAGGCCGTACGCGAGCGGCGCCTCGTCGGCCTTCTGCAGCAGCTGCACGGTCGAGCGCCCCGTCGCGGCGAGGGCGAAGATGCCGTACACCAGCACCAGGACGCGGCCCCACCCGCGGTTGGTGGCGGCGACCGCCGGGGGCGCGGTCGGCTCAGGCACCGGCGTCCCAGACCTGGCTCATGCGCAGCAGCAGCACCGGCACCACGAGGCCGAGCACCACGACGACGGCGGTGCCGGCGCGGGAGCGCTCGCCCAGCGCCCAGACGGCGGCGGCGGGCACGAAGAGCAGCGCGCCGAGCAGGTAGCCGACGAAGACCGCCGCGTTGACGTCGTCGTGCCCCTCGCCCACCAGCGCGACGACCCCGCCCACCGCCTGGACGAGCAGGCCGCCCTCGAGCAGGCCGAGCAGCCCGAGCAGGACGCCGTCGGTGGGCCGGTCCAGCACGACGTAGACGAGCGCGACGACGGCGACCAGCAGCGAGAGCCCGGTGAGCGCGATGGTCAGCGTGTCGTTCACGGTCGCCGATCCTAGGCCGCCGCCGGGTGTGACCCAGACCACAGTGTCTCGGGAATGGAATCGGACTGCAGTCCGTTTGAAGAGTTGAAGTTTCAACCACCACAGGCAGGGAACAGGAGCACACCATGAACTTCTTCAACCGCAAGAACGGCACCGACGTCCTCGAGCACGAGGGCTTCGACGCAGCCACCTCCGCCGTCGAGGACATCTCCGGCAACTACACGCTCGACGTGACCCACAGCCGCCTCGGCTTCTCCGCCCGGCACGCGATGGTCACCACCGTCCGCGGCGCCTTCCCGGCGTTCGAGGGCACCGCGACCATCGACACCGCGAACCCGGCCGCGTCCTCCGTCCGGCTGACGATCGACGTCGCGAGCGTCGACACCGGCACCCCCGACCGCGACGGCCACCTGCGCTCGGCCGACTTCTTCGACGTCGAGAACTTCCCGACCATGACCTTCGTCTCGACCGAGGTCGAGCGCCGAGGCAACGAGTGGGCGATCACCGGCGACCTGACCATCAAGGACGTCACCAAGCCCGTCACCGTGCTGTTCGAGGAGACCGGCTCGGCCCGCGACCCGTTCGGCAACCTGCGCGTCGGCTTCGAGGGCGAGGCCACCATCAACCGCAAGGACTGGGACCTCACCTGGAACGCCGCGCTCGAGACCGGCGGCGTCCTGGTCTCGGAGAAGATCAAGCTCGGCTTCGACATCTCCGCGATCCGCAACGCCTGACCGCTCCCCTTCCCAGCCCGGCCGGGGCCGCACCGCATCCGTCATACGACGGAAAATGGTGCGGCCCCGTCGGTCATTTCGTGCTCCACTACCGCCCATGCCCGCACCGCTCTCGCTGCCCGACGGCCTCGTCGAGCGCCCGCTGAACCCCGCTGATGCCGCCGCCGTCACCGCCGTGATGGCCGCCCAGGAGCTCGTCGACGTCGGCGAGGTCGTGATCGAGGAGGCCGACATCGTCGGCGACTGGCAGCGCCCCGGGTACGACGTCCCCGCCAGCACCGTCGGCGTCCTCGACGGCGACACCCTCGTCGCCTACGCCGAGGTGGCGCACGCCGACCGCGGCGACGCCGCCGTCCACCCCGACTACCGCGGGCGCGGCATCGGCACCGCCCTGGCCCGCTGGATGCAGGAGAAGGCACGCGAGAAGGGCAGCACCGTGATCGGGATGCCCGTGCCCGAGGGCTCCGCGGGCGACCGGCTGCTCGCCGACCTCGGCTACCGCGTCCGCTGGACCAGCTGGGTGCTCCAGCTGCCCGAGGGCGCGGTCGTGCCCGACCGCCCGCTGCCCGAGGGGTACGTCGTCCGCGCCGCCGAGCCGGGCGAGCACCGGGCCTGCTGGCAGGTCCAGGAGGACGCCTTCCTCGAGTGGTCCGAGCGCGAGCGCGACACCTTCGAGGAGTGGCAGGCGACGACCACGCTGCGCCCGGGCTTCGAGCCCTGGCAGCTGCGGGTCGTGGTCGACCCCGCCGGCGACGTGGTCGCCGTGGCCCTGCTGCAGATGAACGAGGGGTGCGGCTTCATCTCCCGCCTCGCCACCCGCAAGGACCAGCGCGGGAGGGGCCTGGCCCAGGCGCTCCTCGCCGACACCTTCGGCGTCGCGCGCGCGCACGGAGCCACCCGCTCCGAGCTGAGCACCGACTCGCGCACGGGCGCGCTCGGTCTCTACGAGAAGGTCGGCATGCGGGTCACCTCGACCTGGGTGAACCGCGGCATCGACGTCTGAGCCGACGCGGGGGCGTCAGCAGCGGCCGGTCTCCCAGTGCCGGCAGGTGTCCGCGCCGCCCATGCCGTCGACGTGGTCGTGGCCGGCGCCGGTGTCGATGACGTCGGACCCGACCGACCCCGCGACGCGATCGCGACCGGCGAAGGTCCGCACCCGCAACGGGGTGACCCCTCCGAACACGTCGTCCCTGCTGTCGGTGCCGAGCACCCGCCAGAGCCGGCCGCCGTCGACGTGGAACCGCTCGGCGCCCCGCACGGTGCCGGTCCGGCGCGCGTCGGCGAGCACCCGTCCGCCCTGCAGCCTGAGCTCGGCGGGCGTGCCCGGGGTGGGCGCCGACCTCACCAGCGTCACGAGGTCGACGCCCCCTCCTGCGGCGACGCGGAACCGCTGCCCGTCCGCGAACGCGACGAGCACGATGTCGTCCCCGGCGCCACCGCGAGCCTCGCGCAGCGCGCCGGAGCGGCCTTCGACGATGTCGTTGCCCGGGCCGGCGTACACCCCTCCACCGCCAGCCTCGGGGTTGAGCCGGTCGTCGCCCGGACCACCACGCAGCACGTCTGCGCCGCGGGCGCCCACCAGGTAGTCGCGCCCCCCGCCGCCGAGCACCGTGTCGTGGCCCCGCCCCGCGCACACGACGTCCGAGCCGCCCCCGCCGATGATCGTGTCGTCGCCGCCGTACGCCGCGAACACGTCAGCGCCTGGGGTGCCCACGAGGTCGTCGTCTCCCGACGTCCCGACCACGGTCGCGGTGGTGCCGGAGCACCGCGCAACGGTGGCCGCCGCGGCCACCAGCGCGCTCGGCGTGGTCGGCACGAGCACCGCGCAGGCCACGACGGCGGTCAGGACAGGTCGGAGCACGGCGCCTCCCGGGATCGACGGGGAGCCGAGCCTAGGCCGACGTGGGCCGCGCCGCCGGCAAACCGCCGCACCGGCCACCGGGGACTGCCATGCTGACCGGGTGCGAGGGGGGCGTCTGGCGGGAGCGGTGGCGGCCGTGGTGGTCGCCGCGGTCATCGTCGCGTGGTGGACCACCGGGCGGGGCGGCATCGAGGTCGACGGGCCGGTGGTGTCGCACTCGAACGGCTGGTTCGGCGGCGGCGACTCCATGGACGCGATCGTCGGCGGCACCCTCTCCTACGAGGACGGGTGCCTGCTGCTCGACGGTTCCGCCGTGCTCTGGCCGGGCGGCACCAGCTGGGACGACGGGCGCCAGGTGCTGGTGCTGCCCGACGACACCGAGGTGGCTCCCGGCGACGGCATCCACGGGGGCGGCGGCATGGCCCTCGAGGAGCCGGTGGACGACAGCCAGCTCGACTCCCCGGCCGCGAAGGCGACCGCCGGCTGCCGCGCGGAGGGCGCGAGCCTGGTGGTGTTCAACGCCGACAGCGACCTCGAGGTCAGCTGAGCACGTCCACGGTCGTCACCACCGTCGTGACCGACGGGCGCCGCGGGGTCGAGGAGAAGCCGAAGCGGCACGGCGGGTCGACGGGGGCGAGGGTGCCGAGGTCGGCGCCGTCCCAGGTCCCGGCGAGTGAGGTGACGGCGTGCACGTCGGTGGCGCCGTACGACTCGCGGCGCCCGGCGCGGGCCGCGCCACGGGTCCGGACGCCGCGCAGCACCACCCGGGCGACGGGGTCGGTGAGGGCACACCAGGCCGGGGACTCCGCCAGCCGCGGCGGTACGACGCGCAGCGCGCGGCCGAGCGGGGAGCGCCCGCCGACGCCGAGCGCGGCCTCGAGCGACGGCGCGGTGACCCGCCAGCCGGCGGGCGTCACCTCGACGGTGACCGCCTCGATCCGGGTCTCGTCGAAGGTGTAGGTGGCGGTGACGAAGTGCGCGACCTCCTCGCTCGGCGCCAGCAGGACCCGGTGGCCGGTGGCGTCCTCGAGCATCACGTCGGCGAAGGCGCCGAGCGGGGTGTCGGTCCAGCGACCGACGACGAGGCGGACGCCCGAGGTGGAGCCGGCGCCGGCGATAGCGCCACGGAAGCGGTGCCGGGTCACGGCCGCGCCCGGCGGGCGAAGGGCAGCGGCGGCTGCACCATCGGGTTCGCGGCGGCCACCTCGTCCATGGCGTCGAGGATGTTGCGCAGGTTGACCAGCAGCCCGCCGTACACCGGCCACAGGCGCGTCGTCGAGCCGCTCGCCTCCACCCGCGTGACGAGGTCCGCGAGCAGCACGTGGCACTGCCGGACCGGCTCCGGGTCGGTGCTCGCGATGGCGCGGCCGACCGCACGCAGCACGTCGACGTACCCGTCGCGGAAGTCCGGCCGCCAGCTCACCTCGTCGTCGAGCGCCCGGGTGAGCGTGCGCACGGTGCTCCGGATCTCGGCGAGCGCCTGCTCGACCCGCCGGAGCAGGCCCACCCACTCGCGCGGCTCGCGCAGCACCTGCGCCGAGCGGCGGGGGTTCATCCGGGCGCTCTCCCGGGCCTGACGCACCAGCGACCAGGCCCGGTCGACGTCGTCGTCGAGCTCGGCGACCCGGTCGAGCCACCGCTCGGCGTCGACGTCGTCGAAGCCGCGCTCGACCCCGCCGGCGAGGTCCACCACCAGCTCCCCGAGCCGGTCGTCGAGCTGGTCCATCGCGGCGATGGCGGTGCGCCGCCGCAGCGGCGGCCACACGAGCAGGTTGACCGCGAGGCCGACCCCGATGCCGATGCCGGTGTCGGCCAGCCGCGAGAACAGCATGGTGTCCTCGTCGGTGAAGCCGGTGGTCAGCACGACGAGCGCGGTCGCGGCCAGCGTGGTGCCCTCGGCACCGAACCAGCGCATCGAGCCCAGCAGCAGGCCCACCAGCAGGACCACGGCCACGGCGGTCGCGTCGAGGCTGAGCACGTGGCCGACGGCCCAGGCGAGCACGACGCCGACCACGGCGGCTGCGACCTGTCGGGACCCCTGCGCGAAGGTGCGGTAGACGGTCGAGTGCACGACCAGGAGCGCGGCCCACGGGGCCAGGAACGACTGTGGCAGGTCGAGGACCGTGGTCGCGACCACCCAGGCGATCACCCCGGCTGCCGCCGTCTTCACCAGCTGGATGACCCCGGTCCACAGCACCGGGTCACGCCACCGCTCGCGCCGCGGCGTCGGCGCCGTCGCCATGCCGCCCTCCTTCGCCTCGCTCCTCCCCCTCCGACGGGGCCCGGTGACCGGGTACCCCGCAGGGGCGGGCGTCACCGGATCGGGGCGCCGGAGACCGTCCGCGCGATGACCAGCCGCTGGATCTCCGAGGTGCCCTCGAAGATCGTGTAGATCTTCGCGTCGCGGGCCATCCGCTCCACGGGGTAGTCGCGGGTGAAGCCGTTGCCGCCCAGGATCTGCATCGCCTGGCCGGTGACGCGCACGGCGGTCTCACCGGCGAAGAGCTTCGACATCGACCCCTCCGCCTGGCCGAACGCCTTGCCCTGCCGGGCCATCCACGCCGCGCGCCACACCAGCAGGCGCGAGGCCTCGATCGAGGTCACCATGTCGGCCAGCGCGAAGGCGATCGCCTGGTTCTCGATGATCGGCTTGCCGAACTGCTCGCGGGCCTTCGCGTAGTCGAGCGCCACCTCATACGCCGCGCGGGCGATGCCGATCGCCTGGGCGCCGACGGCCGGTCGGGTGCGCTCGAAGGTCGCCATCGAGGCGTTGCCGCGCGCGCCACCGCCGGCACGGGCGCGGGCCAGCCGCTCGTCGAGCCTGTCCTTGCCGCCGAGCAGGCAGCGGCCCGGCACCCGCACGCCGTCGAGCACGACCTCGGCGGTGTGCGACGCGCGGATGCCGTGCTTGTGGAACTTCTGGCCCTGGCTGAGGCCCTTCGTGCCGGGCGGCACCACGAACGAGGCCTGCCCCCGCGCGCGCAGGTCGGGGTCGACGACGGCGGTGACGACGTGGACGTCGGCGATGCCGCCGTTGGTCGCCCAGGTCTTGGTGCCGTCGAGGACCCACTCGTCGTGCGCCTCGTCGTACGTCGCACGGGTGCGCATCGCACCGACGTCGGAGCCTGCGTCGGGCTCGGAGGAGCAGAAGGCGCCGAGCTTGAGGTCACCCGGCGTGCCGTACATCGCCGGCACCCACTCCATCACCTGCTCGTCGGTGCCGGTGGCGCGCACCCCGGCCGCGGCCAGGGCGGTGCCCACGATCGAGAGACCGATGCCGGCGTCACCCCAGAAGAGCTCCTCCATCGCGATCGGGAAGCCGAGCCCGGTCTCGTCGACGGCCTGCGCGGCGACGAAGTCGAGGGAGTAGAGCCCCACCCTCGCGGCCTCCTCGACCACCGGCCAGGGGAACTCCTCGCGCTCGTCCCACTCCGCCGCCGCCGGGCGCACGACCTCGGCGGCGAAGTCGTGCACCCACGCGCGGAGGTCGAGGTGGTCCTGGCCGAGCTCGAACGAGGGCGTGGTCACGCCCCGAACCTAGCGGCCCGGCTGCTAGTGCGCGGGCGTCTCGAACGGGTCGAGCTCGGCCTCCACGCGCTCGTCGCCCAGGTCGGCGGCGTAGTCGTCGGGGCGGGTGTGGTCGACGCCCTCGTCGACCTTCATCGCCCGGAGCACCGCCGTGAGCACCGCCATCACCACGAGGTTGAGCAGCACGGCGGTGAGCCCGATGTAGACCAGCGTGTCGGTGAACGGGAACTCGTTGAGCGGGCTGCCGAAGTGGGTGCCGGGCTGGCCGACCTTGGGGTTCTGGTAGGCGACGAGGGTGCCGTAGGCCATGCCGACCGCCCAGCCGGCGAAGAGCGCCCACCGGTGGCACCACCGCGTGTAGAGCCCGATCACGATGGCCGGGAAGGTCTGCAGGATCCAGACGCCGCCGAGGAGCTGCAGGTCGAGGGCGTACTGCGTGGTCACGAACAGCACGAAGGCCAGCGCCCCGAACTTCACCAGCAGCGAGGCGACCTTGCTCTGCCGCGCCTCCTGGGCGTGGGTCGCGTCGCGGTTGAGGAAGGCCTTGTAGATGTTGCGGGTCCAGAGGTTGGCGGCCGCGATCGACATGATCGCCGCCGGCACCAGCGCCCCGATCACGATGGCCGCGAACGCCACGCCGGCGAACCAGTCGGGGAACTCGTTCTCGAACAGCTGCGGCACCGCCTGCTGGGCGTTGGTCACCTGCACGCCCGCGGCGATCGCCACGAAGCCGAGCAGGGCGAGCAGCCCGAGCAGGAAGGAGTACGCCGGGAGCAGCGCGGCGTTGCGCCGGATCACCGAGCGCTCGCGGGTCGAGAGCACCGCGGTCACCGAGTGCGGGTACATGAACAGCGCCAGCGCCGACCCGAGCGCGAGCGAGGCGTAGGCCCAGTGCGCGAGCGGGCCCGGGATCGCGGCCTGGGGCGCCGCCGTGCCGGCCGCGATGGCGTCGGCGTTGTCGGCGTTGAAGCTCGCGAAGGAGTCGGTGGCCTTGGCGAAGATCGCCTCCCACCCGCCGAGCTGGGTCGGCAGGTAGATCACGGCGACCAGGATCACGACGTAGATCAGGGCGTCCTTGACGAAGGCGATCAGCGCGGGGGCGCGCAGCCCGGAGGAGTAGGTGTAGGCCGCCAGCACCGCGAAGGCGATGAACAGGGGGAGGTGGTTGACCAGCCAGCTGCTCTCCTCGGACCCGATGCCCATCACCTGCAGCACGACCTCGATGCCGACGAGCTGCAGCGCGATGTAGGGCATCGTGGCGAGGATCCCGGTCAGGGCCACGGCGGTCGCGAGCGGGCGGCTGTCGTACCGGCCCTGCACGAAGTCGGCCGGGGTCACGTAGCCGTGGCGGTGCGAGACCGACCAGAGGCGCGGCAGGAACAGGAAGATCAGCGGGTAGACCACGACGGTGTAGGGCACCGCGAAGAAGCCGATCGCGCTGCCGGCGTACAGCAGGGCGGGGACGGCGATGAAGGTGTACGCGGTGTAGAGGTCGCCGCCGAGCAGGAACCACGCGATGAAGGTGCCGAAGCCGCGGCCGCCGAGGCCCCACTCGTCGAGGTTGTCGAGCGCCTGCGCGCGGCGCCAGCGAGCGGCCGCGAAGCCGAGCACGGTGACGAGCAGGAAGAGGAACAGGAAGACGCTGAACGCCACGGTGCTGACGTCGCTCATCACCGGCCGGCCCCCCGCTCTCCGTCACCGGCGTGGGCGCGCGCCTCGCGGGCGTGGCGGTCGGCGCGCTTGGCGAGGTAGTAGGCGGCGACCGTGAGCACGACCGCCAGCGGGATCATCGCCATCTGGAACCAGAAGTAGAAGGGCCACCCTGCGAGCGTCGGCTCCTCGGAGTCGTAGAGCGGGACCAGCAGGGGGATCACCACCGCCGGCACGAGCAGGGCGACGATGAGGGGCCAGGTGCCTGCCGTCCGGGCTGGACGGGGCGGGGTCGCGGGGCGGTCGGGGCGTCGTACGTCGGCCATGACGGGGCCTTTCCGAGAGGGGTCCGTCGGTGACCGTTGCCACATCGAGACGTCCTCAAACCTGCCCGGGCGGGCGGCGGGCTGGCAGGCTCCTGCGCATGGCCGACCTCGCCCCCGCCGACCTGTCCCGCTACGACGACTGGCTCGACTGGCTGCGGCGCCGAGCGGCCGCGGACGACGACGTCCGCGTGGTGTGGGTGGGTGGGTCGGCCGCGACGGGTGGCTACGACGACTGGTCGGACATCGACGTCGAGGTGCTCGTGACGCCGGGGACCCACGACGAGGTCTACGAGCGCTGGCTGGCCGGCATCCGCGCCGACTTCGAGGTCGACCACGTCTGGGAGCTGCCGCGCGAGGTCTGGCCCGACGGGCGGCAGTGCTTCGTCAACCACCAGGCCCGGGCGGGGCTGCTCGAGGAGCCCACGCGGCTGGTCGACCTGCACCTCTCGTCGCTCTCCGACGAGCACCGGTTCGTCGACGTCCGGCGACACGGGACCCCGATCG
The DNA here is from genome assembly GCF_042657275.1 of Nocardioides taihuensis. Taxonomy (NCBI): domain Bacteria; kingdom Bacillati; phylum Actinomycetota; class Actinomycetes; order Propionibacteriales; family Nocardioidaceae; genus Nocardioides; species Nocardioides taihuensis. The sequence goes on along the minus strand of NZ_JBHSKD010000007.1, from coordinate 134,408 downwards.
TGCTGCACGACCCCGAGGGCCTGGTGCAGCTCCGGGACGACGACCCGGAGGCGATGGCGGCCGCGATCGCCTCCGCCCTCGAGCAGGTCCGCCAGCGGCGGGCCACGGGCGAGTGGCTGGTCGCGCGCGCACTCGCCCGGGGCCACCTCGCCGAGGCGCTCGACCTCTACCTGCGCTTCGGGCTGGGGCCGGTGGTGCGGATGCTCCGGGTGCGGCACTGCCCGTGGCGCCACGACTACGGCCTGCGCTACCTCGACACCGACCTGCCCCCCGACGTCGCGGCGCGGGTGGTCGCGCTGGTGCCGGGCGCGGTCGGCGCGGCGCCGCTGGCGGAGCTCTCGCCGCTCTGCTTCGCGTGGTACGACGAACTGCTCGCCGAGCTCTGAGCGCCGCGGGACCGGGTCGGACGGCGCCCGGACTCCCGGACGGAAATGGTGACTGTCGCAGGGTTGTCTCGGTGCGACAGGGACCAATTCACGGGTTGACCCGCGAAATGGGTGGCCTCAGTGACGGAAGTGACTCGAGCACCGACCGCGCCGGAAGACCAGCCAGACCAGGCCGGCGACCAGCACCAGCGGGAAGACGTGGGCCTCGGTGAACACCCCGATCACGAGGGCGATCAGCAGCAGCGGGAAGAGCCGCGGCCCGCGCCACGTCCGCACGACCGGCGGGCTCCAGCCTCGTCGGGGCGGGGGCGTCGGGGCGGGCGGGGGCGTGAGCGGCCCGGGCGCCGGGAGGTCGGCGAAGAGCGGGGCGAGCTCGGCGCCCGTGCGGGCCGACCAGATCCGGTCGAGCCGCTCGGCGTGCTCCTCGGTGGTGATCCGGCCCTGCGCGTAGTGCTCCCCGAGCGCCGCCGCCGCCTGGTCGCGGTCGGCGTCGCTCATCCGCAGCTGGTCGGCCCGGGCGGGCGGGGCGCCGGTGCGGGCCTGCTCCTGCCAGGCCTGCCAGCCGGCCCAACCCGCCTGGCCCATCCGGACCCAGTGGTCCTGGCGGCCACGCCCCTTCGCGCTGCCTCCGCTCCCGCCGTACGTCGCGGTCACTGGACGTCTCCCTCCGCGAGCAGGCCGTAGAGCCTGCGCCGGGTGTCGACCAGGACGTCGATGGCATCGCGCTTCTGCTGCTCGGTGCCGGTGGTGATGATCTGCCACGCGGCGTTCATGACCTGGCCGATCTCGGGCTTGAGCGAGGCGAAGTCACCGCTGCCCGCCTCCCGGGGCTCGGGCCGCGCGAACGGCTTCCACACCCCGGCGAGCTCGTCGGCGTGGGTCTCGATGTAGGTCCAGCCGGCCGGGGTCGGCTTGAGCCGGCGGCGCCCGCCCTCGTCGTCGACGGCCTCGACGAGGCCCTCGTCCTCGAGCTGGGAGATGGTCGGGTAGACCGAGCCGGGGCTCGGCCGCCACGCGCCGTCGGTGCGCTCGGCGATCTGGGTGATCACCTGGTAGCCGTTCATCGGCTCGGCCCGCAGGACGTCGAGGATCGCCGCGCGCACGTCGCCGCGGCGCACCTTCGGCGCGCGCGACGGCGGTGCGGCGTTCGCCGCGATCTGCCCGAACAGCCCGGCCAGCCAGGGCGGCGGGCCCGACCGGCTGCCGTGGCCGCCGTGACCCTCGGGGCCGCCGTGGCCGCCCCACTGCTGCTCCGGCCATCCGGAGCCCCAGCCTCCGCGTCCACCCATGACGTCCTCCCTCGACCCGATCCCGGCGACTGTCGGGCGACAGTCGGCGATATATCGCGAGCGTACGTCGACTGTCGCGCGAGGGCAAGAGGCTTTCCCGCCCAGGTCGGGCGTCAGCCGGCGAGGGTGCGGCGTCGGCGCGCGAGGTAGGCCCGCTCGGCCTCGTTGGCGGTGGCCGCGATCGCGGCGTCGTAGGCCTCCCGCGCCTCCGCGCTGCGGCCGAGCCGGCGCAGCAGGTCGGCGCGGGTCGCGTGGAAGGCGTGGTACGACGCCAGCACCGGCGTCTCGACGACCAGCCGGTCGACCGTGGCCAGGGCGACCCCGGGGCCGTCGAGCTCGGCGACGGCGACCGCCCGGTTGAGCGTGACCAGCGGCGAGGGCGCCACGGCCTCGAGCTGGCCGTACAGCGCGGCCACCTGCGCCCAGTCGGTGTCGGCGACCGTGGGGGCGTCGGTGTGCACGGCGTTCACGGCGGCCATCAGCTGGTACTGCCCCGGCCGGCCGAGCGCCAGGCACTGGCGCACGAGGTCGTGGCCCTCGGCGATCAGCGCGCGGTCCCAGCCGCCGCGGTCCTGCTCGCCGAGCGGCACCAGCTCGCCGCCGGCGAACCGGCTGGCCCGCCGGGCCTCGGTCAGCAGCATCAGGGCCAGCAGGCCGGTGATCTCGGGCTCCTCGGGCATCAGCTCGTGCAGCTGCCGCCCGAGCCGGATCGCCTCGGCGGTGAGGTCGGCGCGGGCGGGCTCGTCGCCGGCGGTCGCGAGGTACCCCTCGTTGAAGACCAGGTAGAGCACCGCGAGCACCCCGTGGACCCGCGCCGGGAGGTCCTCGGCGTCGGGCACGCGGAAGGGGATCCCGGCGTCCTTGATCTTGCGCTTGGCCCGGGTGATCCGCTGCCCCATCGTGCTCTCGGAGACGAGGAAGGCCGCGGCGATCTCGGGCACGGTCAGCCCGCCGAGCATGCGCAGCGTCAGCGCCACCCGCGCCTCGGGTGCGAGGGCGGGGTGGCAGCAGGTGAACATCAGCCGCAGCCGGTCGTCGGTGACGGGTCCGGTCGGCGCGTGGGGGGTGTCGTCGTGGAGCATCGCGGCCTGCCGGTGCTTGGCGTCGCTCTTCGACGCGCGACGGATCCGGTCGATCGCGCGGTTGCCGGCCGTCGTGGTCAACCACCCGCCGGGGTTGGGCGGCACGCCGTCGACCGGCCACCGCTCCACGGCCACCAGCAGCGCCTCCGCGGCGGCCTCCTCGGCGATGTCGAGGTCGCCGAAGCGGCGGGCCAGCGAGGCGACCACCCGGCCGTGCTCCTCCCGGAAGATCCGCTCGATCTCGTCGCGGTCGTCGAGCACGTCAGGCGGTCTCCGGGGTGGGCTCGCCCTCGACGTGGGGCAGGGACAGCAGGTCCTGGGTCATCTCGACTCCTCGCCTCGCGGACCCCCGACGGGTCCGGCTCACCCTGTCCACGAACGCCACCGCACGGATCCGACCGTCCGTGTGGCCATTTCTGCGCCCTTTCTACCCTGACCAGCATGGCGACCTCGACCCCCGGCTCCGGCCCGTCCACGTTCCGGCTCGGCTGCACCGTGCTGGGCACCACCGACCCGCGGGGGCTGGCGGCGTTCTACCAGCAGCTGCTCGGCTACGCCGTCGTCGACGACCAGGACGACTGGGTGCGTCTCGAGCCGAGCGGGGGCGGGCCGGGCCTGGCCTTCCAGCGCGAGCAGTTCCACCGCGAGCCGACCTGGCCCGGCGGGCCGAGCGACCAGCAGATGCAGCTGCACCTCGACATCGTGGTCGACGACCTCGGCTCCGCCACGGCCCGCGCCCTGGAGATCGGCGCGCGCGAGGCGTCGTACCAGCCGGAGGCGGACTGCCGGGTGCTGATCGACCCGGCGGGACACCCGTTCTGCCTCTTCGAGCAGTTCTAGCGGGGCCTTCGGCGGCCTAGGGTGGGCCCCGTGGGCACCGACTGGGGAGCGCTGTACGCCGACAACGTCGCGGCAGTGACCGCACTGGCTGAAGACCTCGACCGCGACCCGGGCAGCGACCGGCCCGCGGTCCGGGTCGCGGCAACACCGGAGTGGACCGTGCGGCAGGTGCTCGCGCACCTGGCCGGCGGGCCGTCCGACGGCGTCGCCGGGCGCATGGACGGCGCCCCCGGTCGCTCGTGGACCGCGCGGCACGTCTCCGAGCGCGAAGGCCTCACCGTGGCCGAGCTGGTCGCCGAGATGCGCGGCAACGTCGCACCGGTAGCGGCCCTCGTCGACGGCAACCCGCGACCGGCGATCGTGTGGGACGTCGCGGTGCACCACGCCGACCTGCACGAGGGGCTCGGGCTCGGGCGGATGGACGACGCCCTGTGGCGACCGGTGCTCGACGCCGTCGCGCCCGGGATGCTGGCCGCCGCGCCGGTGACGCTGCGGGTCGGCGACGCGACCTACGGCGCGGGCGGCGACGAGGCGTCGGTGTCGCCCTACGAGTTGTTCCGCTCGCTGTTCTCGCGGCGGTCGCGGTCGCAGATGGCGGCCTGGGGCTCGCCCGCGATGACGTCGGGCCAGCTCGACGAGCTCTGCATCTTCGGGCCGCGCGACGACGACCAGCCGGTACCGGAGGGCTGAGGAGCATGAGCGCGGGGGGCGCGGCGGACGGGCCGGGCGCGGCGTACGCCGTGCGGGCGCTGGGCCCGGACACCTGGGAGGCGTACGCGGCGCTGGTGGAGCGGCACGGCGGCGTCTTCGGCGGGTGCTGGTGCACGTGGTTCCACACGATGCCCGCCGAGAAGGAGCGCACCTACGACGCCAACCGGGCCCTCAAGGAGCGGCTGGTGCGCGAGGGGCGGGCGCACGCGGCACTGGTCTTCGCCGGCGACGAGGCGGTGGCGTGGTGCCAGTACGGCACGCCGGAGGAACTGCCGAACATCTACCACCGCAAGCAGTACGACGCCGAGGCCGACCTGGTCCCCGACTACCGGATCACCTGCCTCTTCGTCAGCAAGGGCCACCGGCGGGCGGGACTGTCCGCGCTCGTGCTGCAGGGCGTGCTCGACCTCGTCGCGGCCGACGGGGGCGGGGTCGTCGAGGGCTACCCGCACGACAACGCGGGCCAGAAGAAGTCGGTGCCCTACTCCGGCACCCGGGCGCTCTTCGAGCGGGCGGGCTTCGAGCACGTCCGGCCCAAGGGCCCCGGCAACTGCGTGATGCGGCGGCGCGTGGAGCCGGCGTGAGCGGGGTGGGTGCAATTCACGGGTCAACCCGTGGTTTGTGCCTTGTCGCACCGAAATGATCGTCAGACAGTGACCATTTCACGGGTCAACCCGCGAATTGGGGGGCCAGTGGGGCTCCTGTGACTCACCGCGCCGACTCCCGCAGCGTCGCGCCGCGGGCGCCGCGCACGGAGAGCGCGGCGCTGATCAGCGCGACGGAGCCGAAGAGCAGGCCGGCGAGGAGGGTCAGCAGCACGAGCCGGCCGGGGTCGACCGCGGCCACCAGGGCCGGCGTGGTCACGGTGTCGACGACGCCGAGGGTGACGGTGCGCAGCACGACGTACTGCGCGAGGGTGCCGGCGGCCAGCCCGGCGACCGCGGTGGCGCCGAGCACCACCCCGAGCTCGCGCGCCACCGCCGACATCACCGAGCGGCGGGGTACGCCGACCACGCGCAGCGACGCCGCGTCGCGCCGGCGCGAGGGCAGCTGCACGGCGGTGCTCACGAAGAGCCCGGCCATCGCCATCACCAGCACCAGCACGGCCACCACGGCGTAGAGCCGCAGCGCGAGCGCGTAGGCGCCCTGGTCGAGCGTGCGCTGCACCTCGTCGAGGGTCGTCGACACCGAGGCGCCGCGGGCGCGCAGCTCGTCGGTCATCTCCTGCGGGGTGTCGCCGCGCGCCAGCACGTAGACGGGCACGTCCTGCGGGTAGATGTCACGGTCGGTCGTGAGCATCGTGTAGTCGATCATCGTGCCGACCGGGCCGAGCAGCGGCACGCTGTGGGCGGCCGCGATCGACCGGCTGTCGAACTCGGTGACGCTGGTGTCGCCGAACCCGGCGTTGGACTGGCGCAGCTGGGCGTCGACGCCGCGCAGCACGGGCAGCGCGAGCGGGACCCCGCCGGCGGAGAGCTGCACGATCTCGGGCGAGCTGCCGGAGAGCACGTCGACGCGGAGGGTCTCGCCGTCGCTGTTCACCGACTGCACCGCATCGGCCCCGGAGGCCTGGGGCGCCACGCCCCAGCCGGCACCCTGGACGGCGCCCTCGACGGGCGCACCGTCCACCGAGATGTCGGAGATCGTCACCGGCCCGTTCATCGCGACGGTGGTCGCGGCGGGGCCACCGAGGGTGATGCCGTCGAAGCGGCAGAAGTCCGCGCAGTACGGGACCCGCGCCGACCGCGTGTGCTCCCCACGCGGGAACGGCCCGAGGAAGACGTAGTGCGGCCGGTCGCCGGTCTCCGGGTCGAGCCGCAGCCGCAGGGTCAGGTCGCCGTCGACGTCCGCGCCGTTGTCGATGGTCGCCGAGATCCGCCTGCCGCTCAGGAGGGGCACCTGCTCCTGGACGCCGAGCTGGTCGGCGACCTCCGCCGCCCCGAGCCCCGGCGTCCACTGGTCCTGCCACGCCGCGACGCGGTCGAGGCGCGTGGTGTCGATGACGGCGTACGTCGGGCCGAGGGTGCTGATCGTGCTCGCCGCCATCAGGTAGTCGCCCTCGGGGTCCAGCCGGTGGGTGAGCCCGACCGTCTGCCGCAGCGGCAGCGGCGAGAGCCACACCTCGTCGGCCGGTGCGCTCGTCGCCGCGACGCTGGCCCGCCAGTCGGCGGCCGAGCTGTAGACGCCGGCGCCGAAGACGCAGATCGCGATCGCCGCCGTCACCGGCAGGATGACCAGCGTGCCCTCCTGGCGCCGGCTGATCGCCCGCGACGCGACGTACGCCGGGAGCGAGCGGGTGCGGCGCCGGCGGGTCAGCCAGGTGGCGAACAGCGCGGTCAGCCGGGTGGCCGCGACACCGGCGACCAGCGCGAGCAGCACCGGCAGCACCAGGTCGGTGACGTCGGGCTTGCTCGGGGCGCCGGCCGCGAGCTTGCTGGCCAGCACCGACCCCGCGGCCGCGACGAGGAGCAGCTGCGCGAGCACCGAGGCCCGGCTCGAGGCGTGCGGCCGCCGGACGCCGGTCAGCTGCTCCGACAGCGAGACCCGCAGCACCAGCCCGACCGCCAGCACGGCGACGCCGAACGCGGCCACCACCACGAGCAGCCCGGCCAGCCAGGCGGTCCACGGCAGCGGGAGGGGCAGCCCGGGCACCAGCCACCAGCGCACCAGCAGCACCGACAGCCCGATCCCGATGACCCCGCCGATCGGGACCGAGATCGCCAGCACGGTCAGCGGCTCGGCGAGGCCGAGCCGCCAGAGCTGGCGCCGGGTCAGCCCGCGCAAGGAGGCGAGCGCGATCTCGGGGAGGCGCAGGTCGGCCGCCGCCATCAGCAGCCGCAGCAGCAGGGCCAGGGCGACCAGCACCAGCGAGATCACCGCCGGCGTGATCGAGGCGCGGGCGGTCGCCTGCTGGTCGCGGACCTCGGCGGCGATCAGGGGCAGGTCGTTGACGGAGTCGCCGACCAGCGGCCCGCCCTCACCGTCGGCGGCTCCGTGCAGCACTGACCACGAGGGCGCGGCCCGCGGGGCGCCGGGGCCGGCGTTGCCGTCGTTGTCGGTCTCGGCGATCTGGTCCTCGGTCTTGAGCGTCGCGGCCGTCCGGATCGCGGTGTCGAGGTCGTCGAGCGTGAGGTCGGGCGGCGCGTCGAACTGGCGGTCGACCCGGGCGTTCCACGCGCCGGTCGGGAGCTCGTCGAACGTGCCGGGCACGGTGACGAACGGCGCCGGGCGGTAGGGCGTGACGATGCCCGTGCGCTGGTTGACCTGGCGCGGGGAGCTCGCGAACCGGGTCAGGTCGAACCAGAACTCTCCCTCCTCGGGCGCGACGGTGTAGGAGCCGGTGACGGTGACCGTGCCGATGGGGTCGGCGACCTCGACCTCGTCGCCGATCTTCAGCCCGCGTTCCTCGAGGTCGCCCTGGAGCAGGAGCACCTCGAACGGCTCGTCGGGGCACGTCCCGGTGATCTCGAGGTGGGCGCACGCGTCGGCCGCCGCGATCAGCTGCACCTCGCCGCCGAGCGCTTCGGCCCGGTCGGTCTCCAGTCGCGCGCGGGCGGGTGCGAAGGGGCCGGCCGCCTCGTCCGCGTCGGCCTCGGCCAGCCCGATCACCTCGGTGGCCGACTGGCCGGCGACCGGCGCCCACGTCCAGGTCAGGCCGGTGAGTGGGTTGGGGGCCTGGTCGAGGCGGGCCACGAGGTAGGAGTTGGTGACCGCCTGCTGGAAGACCGGGCCGAGCGTGGCCGACCCGATCGCCAGCGCGGTCAGCAGCACCGACCCCACGGAGAGCAGCAGGCGGGCGCGCATGCCGCGCAGGATGGTGGGCAGCATGCCGCCGCGACGGGCGGTGGTCGCCATCAGACCTCCTCCCTCAGGATCGCCGGTCGCGAGACCTCGTTGCCGACCGCGCGCGAGCGGCCGCCGACGACGAGCACCAGCAGCGCGGCCACGGCGGCGGCGACCGCGACCGGCACCAGGGCGATGCCGACCTCGAGCGGTACGGCGTGCAGCGGGACCGTGACCAGCGTCAGGTTGCTGAGCAGGAGCGCGACCCCGACCAGCCCACCGGCGATGGTGGCCACGACCGCGGTGAGCGTGAGCGCGCCGACCTCGCGCCGGGCCGAGCCGCGCACCTGTGCGAGCGGGACGCCGACCACGCGCAGCGCCGCCGCCTCACGGCTGTGCGCGGCGCGCTCGCGGCTGACCGAGGCGGCGAGCACGAGCAGGGCGACGGCGAGGCAGAAGCCCGCCATCAGGGCGTAGATGCGGGCCTGCACGGCACCCGACGCGAGTGCGGTGGCGTCCTCGACGTCCGCGAGCGGGACAGGGTCGGAACCGGCGGCGTCGGCGAGGTCGGCCAGCACCCCCGGCGGGGTGTCGGCGGCGGCGAGCACCATGACTTCGGCGGCGGGCACGGTGGGGGGCGCGCCCGCCGCCGCCAGCGGCAGGTCGGCGAGCAGCCCGTCGGCCTCCACCAGCGGCAGCGCCTGCAGCCGGCCGACGACCTCGGCCGGTCGGTCGTCGCCGCCCGGCGACTGCACCGTGGGGGACGCGCCGTCCCAGGTCGCCGACGTCGTGGCGAGCACCGGAGTGGCGCCGCGGGCGGCCTCGGGGGCGGCGGTCTGGCGGCGCGGCTGGGCGAGCGCGAGCAGCCCGTCGTCCACCACCTGCGGCCCCGGCGGGGCGCCCGCGATCGTGCTGCGCGAGGTCGAGCGCCAGGGCAGGGCCAGCGCGTCCTCCCCGCCGACGTCGAGCCTGGTCACGACGTACGGGCGGGCGACGTCACCGCGGGCCCGGTCGAGGGTCAGGCCGGTGACCACGCACCCGGCGTCACAGCCCCGCAGCGGCAGGCGGGCCGTGTCCTCGCTGCCGTCGAGAGGGATGGTCAGGTCGGCCGACGCCGCACCGGTGTCCTCGGAGCCGATGGCGTAGCGCACGGTCACCCGGGGGCGCAGGTCGCCGCTCTCGCGACTGCTCACGCCCCGCACCGTCACGAACGCCTCGTCCCCGGTGACGACGCGCACGCCCTCGCCGCTGCGCAGCCCGGCGACCAGGTCGTCGACGCCGTCGGCCGGAGTGCCGTCGAGGAAGCCACCGAGCACGGCGTCGTAGCGCTCCGTGTCGAGGAAGGCCCGGCGTGCCACGACGGTGCCCTCGCCGGGCACCAGGGCAGCGGCCATCAGGTACTGCCCGTCGGGGTCGAGGTCCCGCGACAGCGCCAGCGCCTCGTCGACACCGGCAGTGGCGCCGCCCGCCAGGTCGACCCGGTACGGCGCGCCCGCGCGCAGGCGGGCGGTGTCGTCGGTCCACGCGTCGACCTGGGTGGCCCCCGTGAGCGCGACCGCGGCGACGGCGGAGGCGGCCACCACCAGCCGCACCGGAGTCGCCGCCTCGGCGACCCGGGCCAGGCGGCGCGAGGCCAGGAAGCCGCGCAACCCGCGGTCCGCCGTCCACGGCACGGCCAGCCGCGCCAGCCCGCGCAGCAGCCAGACCGCGACCTGACCGGCGGCGAGGCCGACCAGCGCCGGGCCCGCGAGCACGACCCAGCCGGGGTCGTCGGAGCCCGCGACCGAGGCGCGGTAGGTCGCGACCACCGCGGCGACCACGATCAGCGCGCCCCAGAACAGGCCCGCCACGCCGGCCGGGCGCGGGCGCTCCTGCACCGACACCTGGTCGGCCAGCGGCTCGCGCAGCGCGCCGGCCATGCCCACCAGCAGCGCGAGCAGCGCCACCGCGACGACGACGGCGACGGGCGGCAGCACGGTGATCCCGAGGTCGGTCTGCCCGACGCCCGCCCACCGGTCGGCGGCCACGGCGACCACCGCCGCGCCGAGCCCGAGACCGAGCACGGCGCCGGCGACCAGCACCAGGAGCGGCTCGAGCGACAGCACGACGTAGAGCTGCCCGCCGGTGATGCCGCGCAGCCGTGCCATGGCGATCTCGCGGCGCCGGGCGGCCGCGAGCTGGCGACCGGTCGTGGGCACGGCGACCGTGCCGAGCACCAGCAGCGGGACGGCCACCGCGACCGAGGTGCCGGACGCCTCGGCCAGCGCGGTCACCGCGACGATGCCGCCGACCACGACGGTGGTGAGCAGGAGGAGGGGCACCAGGGTCCCGCGGCGCGACCAGGCCCCCCGGAGGGTCCGCCTCACAGGGAGGTCCTCACGGGCCGGGACGCCGGAACGCCGCGTTCACGTCGTCGGTGTCGTCGGTGTCGTCGGGTCCCTCGTCCGCGGCCCGGTGCTGCGACTCGTGCAGCGGCTCGTGCAGCGGCTCGTGCAGCGGCTCGTGGTGCGGCTCGTCGTGCAGCCCGGGGTGCTCGGGGTGCGGCGGCTCGGGCAGCACCTCGGGCTCGGGCTCCGCCGGGACCGCCGGCTCGGCCGGGGCGGCGTGCCGCGGCAGCTGCACGGGGCGGCTCCGGCCGGTCAGGTGCACCTCCTCGACGTGGTCGACCAGGCGGCCCTCGTCGAGCACGTAGTGGGTGTCGCACAGGTCGACCACCGCGGGGTCGTGGGTCGCCACCACGACCACCGCGCCGCGCTCGGCCTCGGCGCGCAGCTCGGTGAGCACCAGCATCCTGTTGCCCTCGTCGAGCTCGCTGGTGGGCTCGTCGGCCAGCAGCACCCCGGCGCCGACGACGAGGCCGCGGGCGCAGGCGACGCGCTGCATCTGGCCGCCGGACAGCTCCTCGACCTGCCGGTCACCGAGGTCGGAGATGTGGAAGCGGGCGAGGGCCGCCTCGGCGCGCTCGTCGGCCTCGCGCGGCCCGACGCCGCGGGCGCGGAGCGCGACCGAGACGTTCTCGCGGGCCGACAGGATCGGCACCAGGCCGTAGACCTGGAGGACGAAGGCCACCTCGGGGCGCGGGTCACCGGTCCCCTGCCACATCGGGCGGTCGCCGAACGTCGCGGTGCCGGTCGTGGGCTCGACGAGCCCGCCGGCGATCGAGAGCAGCGTGGTCTTGCCGGAGCCGCTCGGGCCCGACACCGCGGTGAGCTCGCCGGCGCGCAGCTCGAGGTCGATGCCGTCGAGCAGCGCGCGGGAGAGGACGTAGGAGATGCCGCTGAGCTGCAGCGAGGTGGCCACGCGGGCGTGGGCGCCGGTGCGGGCGGTCTCGGTGGTCATGCCAGTCCCTCCTCCTCGCCGCGGGGGCGCGAGACGACCAGCCGGTCGACCTGCTCGGGCTCGATCCGCACCAGCGTGCCCGGTGGCCACTCGGCGGCCAGGTGGGTGGGGAGGTGCACGACGCCCTCGGCGCCGATCACGACGTACTCCGCGCCGTCGCGGCCCTCCGAGCCGACGCGGCCGCCCTTCATGGTGACCGTGCGCGGGAAGGTGGCCGCGACCTCGGGCTGGTGGGTGACCACCACGATCGTGGTGCCGAGGTCGTCGCCGAGGTCGTGGATCAGGCCGATCACGTGGTCGCGGTCCTCGTGGCTGAGCTGGCTGGTGGGCTCGTCGGCGAGCAGCAGCTGGGGTCCGGTGGAGACCGCGCAGGCCAGGGCCAGGCGCTGCCGCTGGCCGCCGGACATGGTGGAGACCACCTGGTCGGCGGTCTCCTCGAGGCCGACCTTGGCGAGCAGATCGCGCTCGTCGAGCACCTCCTTGCGCTCCGACGACGACAGCGCGAGGCGGGCGAAGGCGATGTTCTGGCGGGCGGTGGCGTACGGCAGCAGGTTGCGGGTGGAGCCCTGGAGCATGGTGCTCACGCGGCGCGCGCGCACGCGCGAGAGGAAGCGCTCGCCCATCCGCGAGATCTCCTCGTCGCCGAGGAAGATCCGGCCGGCGCTGGGCTTCTGGATCCCGCCGAGCAGCGTGAGCAGCGTCGACTTGCCCGAGCCGCTGGGGCCGAGGAACGCGACCCGCTCGCCGGGCTCGATGCTGAGGTCGACGCCCTGGAGCGCGACCACGTCGTGCCCCTCGAAGGTGCGGTAGAGGTGCACGACACCCTGGCACCGGACGGCCACCCCGCCGGGGCGCCCCAGCTCCCCGACGTCGTACGCCTCGCTCACCCTCTCCCCCCTCCTGTTCCGACCGTTACCAGACCAGACGCGGGGTCCGCGGGCAACGATCGTGGCCGGTTCGTCACCGACCCGTGACCGGGATCCTGTCACCGCCCGCCCCTGCCGGGCCCGCCCGGGGGCTCACAGGTGGCTCACAGGTGGCACCGGGGACTCCCTCAGACGGGCGCCGCAGGCTGTGCCCATGACCGACGACAAGTTCCCCCCGAACACTCCCGAGAACGCGCCCGGGAACAGCGGTTCCCGCTGGGAGCCCGACCCCGCCGCCCCGGTGGAGGGCGTGGCCGCGGCCCCCGTGCCGCCCGTCGACCCGGCGTACGACCCGGCCTCCCCCGGCGCCCCGGCGGCTCCGCCCGCTCCTGCGGCGCGCCGCCGCCCCAGCCGCACCCAGGCGCTCACCGGCGGCATCGCCGCCGCGGCACTGGTCGTCGGCGGCGGCCTCGGCCTCGCGGTCGGGCACGTGACAGCCGGCGACGACCACGGCCGCGACGGCTTCAGCGACGTCTCGTTCCAGCAGGGCGACCACGGTCTCCCGCCCGACGTCAACGGGGTCCCCGCCCCCGGCCAGCCCCCCCTGGGTGACGACGACGACGGCGACACGGACGCCGACTCATGAGCACCGCCCTCGACCGCTCCCACCCGGCCGCCGCGTCCGCGCGGCGGCCCACCCCGCTGCCGGTGCACCCGAGCCGTGCCGGCAGCGACGCGACGGTGCGCGGGATCGCCCGCGCCCTGCTCGGCGGCAGCCTGCTGCTGGTGACGTGGTGGTGGGCGGCCGGGGGCGGCATCACCGACCTCACCGGCATCGGCAACCTCGGCGGCCCCGCGGCCGCCCTGACCTCCCTCGGCCGGGTCACCGGCCTGTGGGCCTCGGTGCTGCTGCTGGCGCAGGTGGTGCTGATGGCCCGGGTGCCGATCCTCGAGCGCGCCTTCGGCCAGGACCGCCTCACCCAGCACCACCGGGTGGTCGGCTTCTCCTCGTTCACCCTGATGCTGGCCCACATCGTCCTGATCACCTGGGGGTACGCCGGCGCCTCGCTCGTCGCGATCCCCCGCCAGCTGTGGACGCTCACGTTCGACTACCCCGGCATGCTGCTGGCCTTCGCCGGCACCGCCGCGCTGGTGATGGTCGTCGTGACCAGCCTGCGCGCCGCGCGCAAGCGGTTGCGCTACGAGTCGTGGCACCTGCTGCACCTCTACGCCTACCTCGGCGTCGGCCTCGCGCTGCCCCACCAGCTCTGGACCGGGCAGCAGTTCCTCACCAGCACCGCCAGCACGATCTTCTGGTGGTCCGCGTGGGCGCTGGCCGCCGGGTCGATCCTCGTCTGGCGCGTCGGCCTGCCCCTGGCGCGCAGCCTGCGGCACCGGCTGCGGGTGACCTCGGTCGTGCCCGAGGGCGATGGCAGCGTCTCGGTCTACCTGACCGGCCACCACCTCGACGCGCTGCGGGTCGAGCCCGGGCAGTTCTTCCTCTGGCGCTTCCTGGGCCGCGGCTGGACCCGCGCCCACCCCTACTCCCTGTCCGCCGCCCCCGACGGCCGCTCGCTGCGGGTCACCGTCAAGGCGCTCGGCGACGGCAGCGCGGCCGTGCACGGCATCCGTCCCGGCACCCGCGTGCTGGTCGAGGGGCCGTACGGCCGCCTGGCCCCGCGGGCCCGGACCCGTCGCAAGGTGGCGCTGATCGGCGCCGGCGTCGGCATCACCCCGCTGCGGGCGCTGGCCGAGGGCCTGCACTACCACCCGGGCGAGGCAGTGCTCCTGCACCGGTACAACGACGAGCCGCTGTTCGCCCCGGAGTTCGAGGTGCTGGCCCGCGAGCGTGGCCTGCGGGTGCTGCCCCTGCCCGGCCGGCGCCGGGCCGACGGCTCCTGGCTGGGGCGCGGCGTACCCGCCGGCACCAGCGACCTCGGCGCCCTGCGCTGGTGGGTCCCCGACATCGCCGAGCGCGACGTGTTCCTCTGCGGGCCCGAGCGGTGGGCCGCGATGGTGACCGACACCCTGTCCGCCGCCGGCGTCCCCGCGTCGGCGATCCACGTCGAGTCGTTCGGGTGGTGACGAGATGAGGCGCATCCTCGGCTGGGCCGGTGCCACCGCGACGGTGGTGGCGCTGCTCTTCGGCTACCACACCTCGACCGCGGGGGCGCTGCAGGCCGGCTCCGCCGACTCCGCCTTCCACGGGTCGCTGAGCTCCGGCGCCGGCAGCACCACCAGCGGCTCGTCGGGCGGCTCGTCGGGCGGCTCGTCGGGCGGCTCGTCCGGCGGCGCGGCCAACGGCACCGGCTCCGCGGGCGGCTCCTCCAGCGCACCGGCCACGCAGAAGACGAGCGGCGACGTCGCCCAGACGCCGTACGGCCCGCTGCAGGTGGCGATCACGACCTCGGGCAGCCAGGTCACCGACGTGTCGGTGCTGCAGTACCCGAACAGCAACGGCACCGACCAGCAGATCAACTCCTACGCGCTGCCGCGCCTCATCGACGAGACGCTCAAGGCGCAGAGCGCGCAGATCGACATGGTCAGCGGCGCGACCTACACCAGCAACGGCTACCTGCAGTCGCTGCAGTCCGCCCTCGACCGGGCGGGTGTGTGATGACCGCGACCACCAGGACCACGACGACCGCAGCTCCCGTACGCCGGGTGGTGCAGCTGATGGGGATGCCGATCTCGCTGGCCCTGCGCGGGCGGCACGCCGGCACGCCCGAGGGGGACGCCGCCTGGGCAGCCGCGGTGGCCGAGCTGCGCTGGGTCGACGAGGTGTTCAGCACCTGGCGCGAGGACTCCTACGTCTCGCGGTACGCCCGCCACGAGGTCGCGCTGACCGACTGCCCGCGCGAGCTGGCCGAGGTGGTCGCGATCGGCCTGGCCGCCGAGCGGGAGTCGCACGGTGCCTTCTCGATCATGCGCGGCGGTCACTTCGACCCGACCGGCGTGGTCAAGGGCTGGGCGGTCGACCGCGCTGCCGCGCACCTGCAGGTGCTCGGGGACACCGACGTCTGCCTCAACGCGGGCGGCGACCTGACCTGCTCCACCCGCCCCGGAGCCGAGCCGTGGATGGTCGGTGTCGAGCACCCGCTCGACCCGGTGCGACTCGTGGCGCGGGTGCCGGTCCACCGGGGCGGCGTCGCCACCTCGGGCACCGCCCACCGCGGCGCCCACCTCGTCGACGCCCGCAGCGGCGAGGCCCCCTCAGCCGTGGCGTCGGTGACGGTCGTGGCACCCACGCTGACCGAGGCCGACGTCGAGGCCACCGCGGCGTACGCCCTCGGGCCGGACGCCGCCGCCTGGCTGCGCACCCGGCCCGGCCGCGTCGGGCTGGTGGTGTGGCGCGACGGCAGCACCGAGGTGATCGGCTGACACCACGCCTTCCCGGCCGGCGGACCCCGGCCGGGGGCACCGGCGACTACCGTGGCCGCATGCGCGTCAGGGGTACGACGACGGGGGTGCTGCTCGCCCTGCTCGCCCTGCTCGCACTGTCCGCGTGCTCCGGCGACGGCACCGGCGCGGACGCCGCGAGCACCAGCCCGACGCCCTCGATCCGGACGCTGTCGCCGCTCCCGATGCCCGACATGGGCCCACCCGACGGCAAGGTCGTCGCTGACCTGCGGCAGTCGTCGCGCGACGCGGCGCTCAACCGCTTCGAGGTGTGGATCGGCAACGGGCTGGACCGCGACCTCCGCCCGACCCGGATCCTCTACCTCGACCCGCGCTTCCGCGCGCCGATCCCCGGCGAGCGGCTGCGCCTCGACCCGGCCGGCTCCGAGCGGGGCTACCCGCTGACCCAGCCGGCGCGGCCCGCCTGCGGCGTCGACGGCGGTCGCGGCCGGGTGCAGGTGACGGCGGGCGGGGAGACGACGACCTACCCGGTGCAGGACGAGGCCGACGTCGTCGCCCGCTACGTCGCGAGCCGCTGCTTCGAGCTCGCCTCGCAGCGGGTGGCCACGCTGTCCTTCTCCGACGAGGTGACGACCCGCCAGGAGGGCGACGTCGAGGTCGGGACGCTGACCCTGCTCGTCGACCCGACAGGCGGCTCGGCCGGCCGGCTGTCGGTGGTCTCGGTGACCGGCACGCCGGTGCTCACGGCGTACCCGCGTGGCTCGTGGCACCCCCGCGTCACCGTCGCCGGCGGCGACCCCGTGCAGCGCATCGAGCTGCCGACCGTGCCGGCGCGCTGCGACGGTCACGCCTTCGGGGAGTCGGGCGGCGCCACGGCGTTCCGGGTCGCGCTCCGGCTCGACGGGCAGCCCGGCGAGCTGCTGGTGCGGATGTCGCCGGAGGGCGCGCGGGCCGCGATCGGGTTCGCCGAGGACGCCTGCGGCATCTAGCCCAGGCGCTCGGTCAGCACGACGGTGACGTCGTCCCCGGCTCCCTTGCCGATCGCGTTGCGGAGAGCGGCGTTCACCGGCAGCTTGTGCGTACCGTCGCCCAGCGCCATGAACGAGGAGGCGAACGGCTCGCCGTCCACGGTCCCGCGGACCTTGACCAGGCCGTGGGTGCCGAAGCGCTCGACGGACCCGGGCCACACGACGTAGGTCCAGCCGCCGGGGTTCGGGCTCCTCACCAGGGTCGCGGAGAAGGTGATGTCGAGGGGGCCGGCCGTCGGGTTCATGGTCAGGCAGACCCGGGGGCGGGCGCGGACTCATCGCCCGTCGGGCGCGGCAGGCGGTAGCGCACGAACGCGGGTACGGCGAGGGCGGCGACCGCCGTACCGACCACGACCAGCACGCCGCCACCCGCAGCAGCGGCCGCGGCGCCCACCATGGCGGCGGCGCTGCCGTGCACGACGTCCGCGATCCGCGGCCCGCCGGCGACCACGACGATGAAGATGCCCTGCAGGCGCCCGCGCACGTCGTCGGAGGCGGCCGACTGCAGCATGCTGGTGCGGAAGGCGGCCGAGACCATGTCGGCGGCTCCGCCGACGACGAGCATGCCGACGGCCACCGCGAGCATGGTGCCCGCCGCTCCGTCGGCCAGGCCGGCGGCGATGCCGAAGCCGGTCATCGCCACGCCCCACACCACGATTGCCCAGATCACGGCGAGGCCCTGCCGCTCGATCCGCGAGACCCAACCGGAGAACACGCCGCCGAGCACCGCACCGGCCGGGATCGCCGCGAACAGCAGCGCAAACGCCAGCCCGCCCTCGTCGGGCCCGCCGAAGCTGGTGTGCGCGATCTCCGGGAAGAGGGCGCGGGGCATGCCGAAGACCATCGCGATGATGTCGACGACGAACGACATCAGCAGCACGGGGTGGTGGCGCAGGTAGGCCAGCCCGTCGACCACCGAGCGCAGGCCAGGCGACGTGATCGCTCCCTCGACCGGCAGCCGCGGCAGGCCGACCACCGCGAACAGCGTGGCGAAGAGCGTGACGGTGTCGGCGAGGTAGAGCCACGAGAAGCCGAGCACCGGGATCAGGGCGCCGGCCACCAGCGGCCCCGCGATCGCGCCGGCCTGGAAGACCGTCATGTTGAGGGAGTTGGCGGCCGGCAGCAGGTGGGCCGGCAACAGCTTGGGCAGCACCGCGCTGCGGGTCGGCTGGTTGACCGCGAAGAACGCCTGCTGCACCGAGAACAGCCCCAGCAGCAACCACACGTTCGTGTTGCCCGCGGCGGCCTGCAACCAGAAGAGCGCGCTGGTGCCGATCAGGCCGAACGTCGTGCAGATCAGCAGGGTGCGCCGGTCCACCGCGTCGGCGAGCGCCCCGCCCCACAGGCCGAAGACCACGAGCGGGACGAGCCCGAAGACGCCGGTCAGCCCGACGTAAGCCGAGGAGCCGGTGATGCCGTAGATCTGGGCGGGCACCGCCACCACGGTGAGCTGCGCCCCGATGACCGTGACGATGTTGGCCAGCCAGAGACGGCGGTAGTGCGGCTCCGCGAGGGGGCGGGTGTCGGCCAGGAGGCCCCGGAGCGCAGGCACGGGAGGCGACGCTACCCGGGGGGTTGACGTGCTCCTGTCGTCGTGGTTTTATTCAATCTATCGGTTGATCAATGAGAGGGTTGAGCACGATGACCACACGGACCGACGAGCAGGCCGAGGAGCGGCTCGACCGCGCCTTCGCCGCGCTGGCCGACCCCGTGCGCCGCGGCATCGTGGCCCGCCTCTCGACCGGGCCGGCGACGGTCAACGAGCTCGCCGCGCCGTACGACATCAGCCTGCAGGCGGTCTCGCGGCACATCGCCGTGCTCGAGCAGGCCGGCCTGGTCACCCGCACCCGCGACGCCCAGCGGCGCCCGGTGCACCTCGAGCCGGCCGCACTGGAGTCGCTGACCGCCTGGCTCGACGGCTACCGGCTCGAGCACGAGCGGCGGTTCCGCCGCCTCGACGCCGTCCTGACCGACACCACCACCACCTCGGAGGAGACACCGTCATGACCCACTCCCTGCACGTCAACGCCCCCGCGGGCCTGCCCTACATCGACACCGAGCGCGACTTCGACGCCCCGGTCCCGGCCGTGTTCGACGCCCACCGTGACCCGGAGAAGCTCAAGCGGTGGATGGGACCCGACGACCTGTCGGTCGAGATCCCGGAGCTCGACTTCACCACCCACGGCGGCTGGCGCATGGTGCACCGCGACGCCGACGGCAACGAGTACGCCTTCCACGGCACCTTCCACACCGTGCGCGAGAACGACCTCGCCGTGCAGACCTTCGAGTTCGACGGTGCCCCCGACCAGGTCTCCCTCGAGTTCCTCACCTTCACCGACCTCGGTGACGGCCGCACCCGGCTGAGCGCCCACGCCGTCTACCCCTCGCTCGAGGCGCGCGACGCGATGGTCGCCAGCGGCATGGAGACCGGCATGACCGAGGGCTACCGCAAGCTCGACGACCTCCTCGCCGGGGCAGTGGCCCGGTGAGCACCCCCCTCGACTGGACGCTCGAGGTCGTCGTCCTCCCGGTCTCCGACCTCGACCGGGCCATCGCCTTCTACGCCGACCAGGTGGGCTTCGTGCTCGACCACCGCACCACCAACGAGCACATGGACGTCGCCCAGCTCACGCCGCGCGGCTCAGGCTGCTCGATCGTGGTCGGCACCCTCCCGGCCCAGCAGGCGATGGCGCCGGGATCGCTCCGGGGCCTCCAGCTCGTGGTGGCCGACGCCGAGGCCGCCCGCGCCGAGCTGGTGGGCCGCGGTGTCGCGTGCGACGAGATCCAGGTCATCGACCCCCGCGACGGCGGCACGTTCTTCGGCTTCGCCGACCCCGACGGCAACACCTGGGCGGTCCAGCAGATCCGCGCCCGGGCCGAGACTCCACTGATCCCGCTCGACCACCGCGGCCGCTTCGGCGACTGAGCCCGACCGGTAGTACGTCACGAACAGCCCCATGTCTTCCCGAGGACCGGGGGCTTTCGTGACGTACTACCCCGCGGTGAGCTGGCGGACGAGGGCCGTGGTCACCACCGCCAGCACCATCACCACCACGAGGGGGAGGCGGAGGGCGAGGGCGACGCAGGCGACCGCGAGGCCGGCGAGCTTGCCGGGGTCGACGTCGACGCCACCGTCGGGGCCGGGGACCACGACCTCGACGACGACGAGGGCCGTCATCAGCGCCGTGGGCAGCAGCGCGACGGCGGGGCGCGTGCGCTCGGGCAGGTCGCGCCTCCCGAGCAGGAAGGGTCCGGTGGCCCTGATCGCGATCGTGGCCAGGGCCAGCAGGCCGATGGTCGTCCAGACGGTGGCGGCACTCGCCGTCCCGCCGACCAGGTCGCTCACCGGACCTCTCCCCGGCGGTCGCGGAAGAGCGCCAGCACGCACGCGAGCGCGGCCACCGCGATCGGGAGGCCGGCGGGCAGCACCGGCGTGGTGAGCACCGCCAGGGCCGCCGCGGTCACCGACACCGTCACCGCCGTACGCCCGAAGCGGCGCAGCTCGCCGGCCAGCAGGCTGGCGAAGAAGACCGGCAGCAGGACGTCGATCCCCCACGCCTCGGGGTCGGGGATCGCGCCGGCCGCGAGCACGCCCAGGACGGTGCCACCGATCCAGCAGACCGCCTGCACCGCGGTCGACCAGAGCAGCACGGCGCGGTCGAACGTGCCGTCGCCGCGCGCCGCCAGTGCGAACGACGCGTCGACCACGGCCTGTCCCTCGATGCTGCGGCGCAGCCGGCCGCCCCGGAGCGACGGCGCGACCGCGAACCCCGTCGGCAGGTAGCGCAGGTTGGTCAGAGCGCCCGCGAGGGCGGCGGCACCGGCCGCCCCTCCGGCGGTGAGCACGCCGAGTGCGGCGAACTGCGCGCCACCCGCAAAGACCACCACCGACATCACGACCGGCGGCAGCGGCCCCATCACCGGCTCGGCGAGCAGGCCGAACGCCGCGCCGATCGTGAGCATCGGGACGACCAGGGGCAGCGCCCGGCGCCCGCCCTCGGGCCAGAGGTCCATCACCCGCCCGCCTCCTTCCGGACAGTTCGGGGCGTTCAGCCCCGATCGTCGCGCACGACAGGGGAGTTCTGCTCCGCACTGTCCGGCACGCGCGCGCTCCACCCGAGGGCGGGCGTGGCCCACGTGGACCATTTCTCCCTTGGCCGACCGTGCGCCGGCGGTCGCATACCGAGAGTAGGCCGGACGTTCCTCCCCATTTCCGGGCAGCGGCACCTACCCTCGTCGTGACCCGGACGCAATGGGGGATGGTGAATGGGCGCGCAGGGTTCACGTGAGGTGCTGGCGCTCCGCGGCCTCCACGACCTGATGACCCGGGTGAACGCCGTGCCCGACCTCGAGGAGCTGCTGCGCACCGCCTGCCAGGGCGTGGTCGACGTGCTCGGGTTCCGGCTCGCGGTGATCAACTGCCTCGACGCGCACGGCTACCTCGAGTGTCTCGCCGTGGCCGGTGAACCGAGCGCGGTCGAGGCGATGATGGGCCGCCGCACGCCGGCCGACGAGATCCTCTCCGAGATGGAGATCGCCGACGAGTGGGGCCGGCTCCGCTTCCTGCCGCACGACCGGCTGCCTCCCGACGTCACCAGCGGCTGGATCCCCGACATCGAGCCGCTCGACGTGCCCGACGCCTGGCACCCCCTCGACACGCTCTACGCGCCGCTGCACGACCCGAGCGGGCGGCTGCTCGGCGTGCTCGGCGTCGACCTGCCCGAGGACGGGCTGCGCCCCGGTGCCCTGCGCCGCCAGGTCCTCGAGATGTACGCCGTGCAGGCCGGCCTCGCCCTCCACCACGCGCAGGAGCGCGAGCGCCTGTCGGAGAAGCTCCGGCTCGGCAACGCCGCCCGGACGATCGTGGCGACCGCGGCCCGCGAGCTCGACCTCGCCCTGATCCTCGGGCAGAGCGTCGCCCCCCTGGTCGAGGGCTTCGAGTGCGAGCGGCTGTGGGTGCGCGCGATCGAGACGACCCGCACCGGCGAGACCCGCGGCCGCGGGACCGGCCACCCCGCGGACATGGCCGGGCTCGCGACGCCCGAGCTGCTGGCGGTGGCCGAGTCGCTGGCCCGCCGCTGCTGGGCCGACAACCGCACCGTCGTGGTCGGCGGGCTCGGCGACACCTCCGGGGGCCTGCTCGCCGACGAGGAGCGCGGCCTGCTGGTCGGCCTCCTCGACGGGCTCGGCGGCGGCAGCCTGCTCGGCGTACCCCTGGGAGCGGGTCCGGAGTGCCTGGGCTACCTCGTGCTGATCCGCGCCGACACCGCCCGGTCGTGGGGCGGGGAGGAGAGCGAGGCGGCGCTGGTGATCGGGCACGAGATCGGGCGGGCGGTGCTGCACGCCCGGCTCTTCGAGCGCGAGCGCGAGCTCAACGGGGAGCTGCAGGAGCTCGACCGCTACAAGGGCGAGCTGATCTCGACGATCACCCACGAGCTGAAGACGCCGCTCACCACGATCCTCGGCCACGCCGAGCTGCTGGAGGACACGCCCGCCCCGCAGGAGAGCGTCCGGGCGATCGCCCGCAACGCGGAGCGGCTGCAGACCCTCGCCGAGGACCTGCTGCTGCTGGCCAAGGTCAAGGACCCCCACCGCCCCATGATCCCGGTGCCGGTCGACGTCTCGGCGCTGGTGCGCGAGACCCACGAGCTCTTCGACCTGCTCGCGCAGCGGCGCGGCGTGCGGCTGGAGGTCGCCGACGACGGCCACGGCGGCGGCATCCACGCGCGGGGCGACCGCGACGAGCTCGAGCGCGCGCTGATCAACGTGGTCGGCAACGCGATCAAGTACACGCCCGGGGGCGGCTCGGTCACCCTCGCCGTGCACACCGAGGGACCCGACGTCGTCGTCACCTGCCGCGACACCGGCCTCGGCATCGCCGAGGACGACCACGCGACGCTCTTCGACGAGTTCAACCGCTCCTCCAACCCCGACGCCCAGACCCGCCCCGGCTCCGGCCTGGGCCTGGCCATCGTGAAGCGGATCGTCGACCGGCACCGCGGCACGATCAGCCTCGAGTCGACCCTCGGCGAGGGCAGCACCTTCCGGATCGCCGTACCGGTGGCGGGCCCCGAGCGCTCCTGAGCTCCTGCCTGCCGTGCGGTGGTCCCCGGAATTCGCGCGCGCCGGAGGCACCCCGGGGCCGATCATGGGGCGCATGCCCCAGGACCTCTCCGCCGTGCCGTGGCCGGTGACCACGCCCCGGTTGTCGATCCGGACCGCCATCATCGAGGACGGCGACGCGGTGTGGCAGATCCGTCGACAGCCCTCGGTCCGGCACTGGATGACCGCCGACGACTCCGACCGGGCTGACTTCGCCGAGCGGTGGGCCGACCCGGACCGGCTCGCGGTGACCCTCGTGGTCGAGAAGGACGGCGTGCTGATCGGCGACTTGATGCTGATGCTGCAGGACGCCTGGTCGCAGCGGGAGGTGCGCGCGCAGGCCGCCGGCACGCAGGCCGAGCTCGGCTGGGTGATCGACCCGGCGCACAGCGGGCAGGGCTACGCCACCGAGGCGGCCCGGGCCCTGGTGGAGATCAGCTTCGGCCCGCTCGGGCTGCGTCGGGTGATCGCGCAGTGCTTCGCCGACAACACTGCTTCCTGGCGGGTGATGGAGAAGGTCGGCATGCGGCGCGAGGACCACGCCGTACGCGAGTCGCTGCACCGCAGCGGAGAGTGGCTGGACGGCTTCCGCTACGCCCTGCTGGCCGACGAGTGGCCGCGCGGCTGACCCGGTCCGAGTCATCCGCGGCGCAGGACCCGCGGATCCCCGGCAGCCCCTAGGTTGACCCCGTCGGGAGCCGCACGAGGGAGCACGATGTCCGAGTCCACGCCGCCAGGAGCGGACGCCGAGCCGCCGCGCGCCGGGGTGTGGGGCCGGGTCCGCCAGGTCACGGAGTGGGGCCGCGCCGAGGCCGACTCGCTGCCGTGGGTGGGGCACCTGATCCACGAGTGGCGGCGCGTCGAGGTGGTCGACCGTTCGCTGGCCATCGGCGCGCAGGGGCTGCTGGCCCTGCTGCCGATGCTGGTCGTCGTGACCTCACTGGTGCCCGACGAGCTCGGCAAGCTCGTCGGCGAGCGCTTCTCGGACAGCATGGGGCTGACCGGCGCCTCGGCCGACACCGTGCAGACCACCGTGACCCAGGACGTCGGCTCCACCATCGGCTTCATCGGCGCGCTGATCACGCTGCTCACGGCGTCGAGCTTCTCCCGTGCCCTGCAGCGGATGCACGCACGGGTCCACGGCCTGTCCACGGCGGACGCCTCCGGCTGGATCGTGGCCAGCCTCTTCTGGCTGGCCGGCTTCCTGGCCTTCCTCGCGGCGATGGCGGCCGTGGCCTGGCTGCGCGACGACACGGGGATCGGCGGCTCGTGGTGGTGGCTGCTGGTGAGCCTCACCGTGCAGACCCTGTTCTGGTGGTGGACGGCGCACGTGCTGCTGCTCGGCCTGCGTCCCTACCGGGTCCTGCTGCCCGGCGCGATCCTGTCGATGATCGGCACCGTGGCCCTCGCGGGCGCCTCCGACCTCTTCATGCCGCCGTACACCAACCGCTACCTGGAGAGCTTCGGCGTCCTGGGCCTGGTGCTCGCGATCGCGACCTGGCTGATCGGCTTCGCCGGGGCGCTCGTGCTGGCCGCCGGCATCGGCCGGCTGCTGACCACGATCGACGTCCTGCCCTTCCGGTGGTTCCGGTACGACGCGCCGCCCTCGGCCCCCGCCCCGCACGACCTCACCCCCGTCGAGATCCACCCCACCCGGAGAAAGCCATGACCGAGACCTGCCGTGCCCGCTCGACCGACGGTCGCACGATGACGCTCTTCCTCACCGGCCCGGGGCCCAGCCTGCTGCCCGGCGACCTGGTCGTCGCCGACGACGGCGAGGAGTCCTACCTCGCCCAGGTCGTGCAGCCGCCGTTGCCGGCCTCGACGCTGGAGCCGGCCCGGCCGGGCACCGGCAGCGTGATCGGCCGCATCGGCGCCGACCTCGTGCCCCACCGCTCCGACCGGGCGCCGTTCGCCGACGCGGCCGTCTCGCCCGCCGGCCCCGACCACCTCGGCGCGCTGCTCGACGCGCGCGGGGCCGACCTCCCGATCGGCACCTGGTCGGCCGGGGACGGAGGCGTGGCGGCGCGGGTGCGGGCGGCCGGCTTCAACCGGCACTCGTTCCTCTGCGGCCAGAGCGGCAGCGGCAAGACCTACGCACTCGGCGTGGTGCTCGAGCAGCTGCTCCTCCACACCGACCTGCGCATGGTGGTGCTCGACCCCAACGCCGACTTCGTGCGGCTCGACCAGCCCCGGGAGGGCGCGGACGCCGCGCAGGTCGAGCGGGTCGCGCACATGGTGCGGCACGGCTTCCGGGCCCTCGGTGCCCCCGGCAACGAGGCCGGGCGGGAGCCCATGCTGCTGCGGCTGATGACGATGCCCCGGCGTGCCCAGGCCGCGGTGCTCCAGCTCGACCCGATCCTCAACCGCGAGGAGTACCACTCCTTCCACCAGCTGACCTCGACGATCCGCTCGAGCGAGGTCGCCGAGATGGTCGTGGAGATGGCGGCGCAGGGCGGCGGCGCAGCGGCCCTGGCCCAGCGGCTGGAGAACCTCGGCCTCGTCGACTGGGAGGTGTGGGCCCGTGACCGGCGCAGCGCGGCCGAGACCATCGCCGAGGAGGGCGGCACGACCGTGCTCGACCTCAGCGGCTTCCGCGACCCGCGCGAGCCGCTCGCCGTCACCCTCGACGTGGTCGAGCACCTGTGGACGCACAAGGAGGACCGCACGCCCACGCTGCTGGTGATCGACGAGGCGCACAACCTGTGCCCGCCCGATCCCGAGGACCCGCTCGCGGCCGCGGTCGTACGCCGGCTCGTGCAGATCGCCGCCGAGGGCCGCAAGTACGGGCTCTGGCTGCTGCTCTCGACCCAGCGGCCCTCGAAGATCCACCCCCAGGTGCTCACCCAGTGCGACAACCTGGTGCTGATGCGGATGAACTCCCCGGCGGACCTCGGCGAGCTCGGCACGGTGTTCGGGTTCGCTCCGGCGGACATGGTGGCCGCCTCGCCCGAGTTCGTGCAGGGCGAGGCGCTGCTGGCGGGTGGCTTCGTCGCCGTCCCGTCGCTCATCCGGATGGGCGAGCGGCTCACCCGCGAGGGCGGCAGCGACGTGCCGGTGCCGATCGCGCGCCGCTGACCGCGACGCGGTCCCGCGCGTTGCCCCGCGACACCCGGGAACCGGTGACCTCCGGCCCTGCCGCGGCCGCGACCGGGCGACGAACGTGGGACCCGGGGCGCCCACGCACGAGCCGAGGAGGGGACATGTTGGTGACGGACGCGATCAGTGCAGCACGGGACGCGGTGACGGTGAGCCGCGTGTACGGCGAGCCCTACGAGAAGGACGGCGCGACGGTCATCCCCGCGGCCATCGTGAGCGGCGGCGCCGGCGGCGGGGAGGGCCACGACGCCGAGAAGAACCAGGACGGCCAGGGCGGCGGCTTCGGCGTCAGCGGACGCCCGGCCGGCGCCTGGGTGATCCGCAACGGCGATGCGACGTGGCGGCCCGCGGTCGACCCCAACCGGGTCGTGCTCGTGGTCGGCATGGTCACGATCGCGTGGCTGGTCTGCCGGCCGCGGCTGGCACGGGCGAAGGCAGCCCTGCGCGCCTCCGACTGATCGCCTCGCCCACGGGTGCCGCGGATCGCGCCGCCGCCGTACGCTCCCCGCATGAGCGACGACCGCCCGGACCCCGGCTACCCGCTCGACGAGTCCGGGACGCTGCTCGGCTTCCTGGAGTTCCACCGCGCCACGCTGCTGCTCAAGACCGGGGGCCTCGACGCCGACCAGCTCGCCGCCACGCTCGGGCCGTCACCGGTCACGCTGGGTGGCCTGCTGTCGCACCTGAGCTTCGTCGAGCACTGGTGGCTCCACCACGTCCTCGCCGGTCGCGAGGTCGCCGAGCCGTGGGCGTCGCTGGACTGGGACGCCGACCCCGACCAGGACTGGCACCTCGCCACCGCGCTCACGCCGGCACAGCTGCGCGCGTCGTACGAGGCCGAGGTGGCGCGCTCGCGCGCGACGGTCGCGGCGGCCGGGTCGCTCGACGAGCTGTCGGCGGTGGCCAGCGAGCGCACCGGGCGCCACTTCAACCTGCGCTGGATCCTCGTGCACCTCGTCGAGGAGTACGCCCGCCACAACGGGCACGCGGACCTCGTGCGCGAGGCCGTCGACGGCGCGACGGGTCAGTGAGATCCCCGTGATCGAGGACAGTTCCTGACCTCAGGACTCCCTACCGTGGAAGGCATGACGATGACCTCGACCGACCCGACCACCGCCCCCACGACCGGCGAGCGCGCCGACGTCCTCGACGTGCTGCGCAAGCACCGCGCCCTCTTCCGGCACACCGTCGACGGCCTCACCGACGAGCAGGCCCGCCTCACGCCCACCGTCAGCACGCTCAGCCTCGGCGGGCTGGTCAAGCACGTGTCGGCGGTCGAGCAGACCTGGGCCTCGTTCGTCACCGACGGCCCGCGCGAGTCCGACATCAACTGGGCGGACGTCGACTGGAGCAACCCGCCGCCCGAGGTGCAGGCCTACGCCGACGGCTTCCGGATGCTCGAGGGCGAGACGCTCGCCGGCCTCCTCGCGGCGTACGACGAGGTGGCCGCGGCGACCGACGCCCTCGTGCTGACCGTCGACCTCGACGCCCGCCAGCCGCTGCCCGCGGCGCCGTGGTTCGAGCCGGGCGCCTCGTGGAGCGCGCGCCGGGTCTTCGCGCACATCGTGGCCGAGACCGCGCAGCACGCCGGCCACGCCGACATCATCCGCGAGACCATCGACGGGCAGAAGTCGATGGGCTGAGCACCGGCGTCAGGCCGGGTCCGGCCGCCCCGCCCGGCGGGTGAAGGTCAGGTGGGTGACGCCGCTGGGCGAGGAGACCGCCTCGATGTCGTAGGTGTCCTCGAGCGCCTCCAGCCCGTCCCAGAGCCGCACGCCCCGGCCGAGCACGATCGGGACCTGCACGAGGTGCAGGTGGTCCACGAGCCCCGCCGCCACGAAGTCGCGGACGACGGTGGGGCCGCCGCCGATCCGCACGTCGAGCCCGTCGGCGGCCTCCCGGGCCACGGCCAGCGCGTCGGCGGGGGTCGCGTCGAGGAAGTGGAAGGTCGTGCCGCCCTCCATCTCCAGCGGCGGTCGCGGGTGGTGGGTGAGCACGAACGTCGGGGTGTGGAACGGCGGGTCCTCGCCCCACCAGCCCCGCCAGTCGGGATCGTCGTGCCACCCGGGTGGCCCGAACTTGTGCGCGCCCATGATCTCGGCGCCGAAGCCCTCGCCGTGCCGCACGGCGAACGCGTCGTCGACCCCGACCGAGCCCCCCTCGTCCCAGAAGCGCGTGGCGAACATCCACGTGTGAAGACGCTGGCCGGCGTGGCCGAACGGCGCCTCCCGGGACTGCGGCTCCCCGGTGGCGAAGCCGTCGAGCGAGATCGAGAGGTTGTGGACGCGGGTGCGTGACATGGGGTCGTCCTCCGATGGTCGTCGGCGGTCGGGAGGGCCGACCGCAACCTCACCACGTTCTCATCGGTGACGGGCCCCGGCCATGCCTCAGGTCGTGCCGAGGGTCCACGCCCAGGCCCGCCGCGCGTTCTCGACGTACGACGGGCGGCCCGCGGCGTGGCCGAAGGCGAGGTCCTCGAGGACCTTGCAGCAGGCCAGGAACGGCACCCGCGCAGCGACCTCGTCGGCGGCGCCGCCCCGGTCGGCGTACGCCGCGAGCGCGGCCTCCAGCCCCGCTGGTCCGAGGTCGCGCAGCACGAGCGCGAGGTCGTGAGCCGGGTCGCCCACCGCGGCGTCGTCCCAGTCGATGACGCCGGTGATCCGCAGGCTCCCGGCGTCGGCAGCGTCGTCGACCAGGACGTGCTCCGCCCCGAGGTCGAGGTGGCTGAACACGAGCCCGCGCGCGGGAGCCGGCGGCTCCCGGTCGAGGAAGCGGTGGACGTCGTCGCGCCCCGGCGCATCGAGCACCGGGGCGACCCGGGCCGCGAGCCCGGCCGCCTCGCGGTGCCACTCCCCGGGCGGGGTGTCGTCGACGTCGACGAGGTCGGCATGCTCCTCAGGCGGCCAGGTGTGCAGCTCGGAGAGCAGCCTGCCGAGCGCCGCCCCCACGGCGGGCGCGCCGGCGGTGCGGACCTCGGGCGCGACGTCGAGCAGCGGGCGGCCGGGCAGCCGCCGGACCACGACCAGCCCCACGTCGGGCAGGGTCCGGACGACCTCGGGGACGGGCAGGCCCACCCGGGCCCCGACGCGTCGCAGCAACGCGGCCCGGCGCTCGACCTCGCCCGGCGCAGCGGCGGCCGCCGGCCAGCCGCGTGGCACGGTCACCAGCTCGTCGGTGTCGCCGACCCGGTAGGTGCGGCTCTCCCCGCCGCGGGCAAAGGGTGAGAGCGGGGCGCCCAGCGCGGACTCGAGCGAGCCGAGCTGCTCCCCGTCCGGCCCGCTCCCCATGCCGCCATCGTGCCGCACGTCGTCCTCGCGGCAGGTCGTCTGAGGTGGGCGAGGGGCGGAAGATCAGCACTTTGCCCGATCCGGGGAGGTCGGCTTAGGGCGAGTGTCGTAGCCATGAACTCACTGCCTCCCCAGATCGCCGTCATCATCGCCCGCCAGCACATCGACGAGCAGGTGCGCGCCGCCGCTGCCGGCCGCCGCGCCCACCACCTGCGCCGCCCCGCCCACGCGGACGCCGCGCCGCAGCCGTGGTGGCGCCGGTTCCTCCCGGCCGGCCGGCCGCTGCCCGGCGCGACGCTGCCGCCCGCCGTCGTCGCCAGCGGCTGAGCGTTCGGGCGGCGCGGCGCCGGCTCAGTGCGCCATGTCGACGAACCGCGAGTAGTGGCCCTGGAAGGCGACCACGATGTCGCGGGTGGGGCCGTTGCGGTGCTTGGCCACGATCAGGTCGGCCTCGCCGGGGCGGGTCGACTCCTTCTCGTAGACGTCGTCGCGGTGCAGCAGGATCACCATGTCGGCGTCCTGCTCGAGCGAGTTGTGAGCGGCGATCCCGTCGGCGACGAAGTTGTGGGTGCCGAGCACCGTCGCGTCGTACACCGGCTCCTCGCCGACCGGCTCGATGCTGGTGATGGTGTCCCAGTAGACGTCGTTGGTGGCGAGCACGTCGAGGTCGGAGTCGTCGAGCACCTCGGCGACCCGGGCCATCCGCTCGCGCGCGGGCGTCGGCCAGCTCACCGGCGCGCGGACCGGGCGCCGGGGCGCCGGGTCGGAGCGGTCGGCCAGCACGTCGCGGACGCGGTCCCACACGTCGTCGGCGACGGGCTCGAGGTCGACGCTGCCCACGCTGGCACGCAGCAGGCGCGCGACACCGGCCGCCAGGTCGGCGCGGGCGCCGTGCACCCCGATGTCGTCGAGGAAGCGGAGCTGGTTCTCGGCGCCGTGGACCACCACCTGCCAGCCGTCCTCGCCGGCGCTGCGGGCGCGCGCCCGCGTGATCCGGGTGAAGACGTTGAAGCGGAGCAGCAGCCGGGCGACGTCGTCGACGAGACGGCGGCTGGACGACGCGAAGCAGAGTCGCGCCTCGCCGTGCGCCTGGTCCCACGCGACCGACCCGTGCGCCGCCCAGAGGTGCCGCAGGAACAGGCCCACCTGCTCCTTGGGCAGCGTGGACACCCAGCCGGGCACGTGCTTCTCCGCACCCGCCCGACCGTCGAGGCCCTGCGCCTCCAGCCACGCGGTGAGCGGCGCCGGGCCACGGCGCAGGAACCGGAAGGGCGGGTCGAGGTGCAGCACCGTCGCCGGCGGCGCGGCGTGCTCCTCGCGGGCCGCCGTCACCCCGAACCGACGGCCGACCGCGGCCGACACGGCCGCGAGGTTGCACTCCTCGGTCGAGACGTAGCGCGGCGCCCCCCGCCGGGACAGGCGTCCGGCACCGAGGAGGTGGGCGAGCAGCACGATCTCGTCGTCGTCGCGCCGCTGCGGTTCGAGCGGCGGCGGGACGTGGCGCAGCGAGGCCATCCGGGTGAGCGGGGCGAGCTCGGAGAGCGGCATCCACCCGTCGTGGGTGAGGAACTTGTGGTTCGCGGTGGCCCGCACCCGCCGGCCCGAGGCCAGGGTCAGCTCGAAGACCGGCCTGGTGCCGGACGGGAAGGCGTGGGTGAGGGTGCGGGGGACCAGCTTGAGCCGGTCGTCGAGCGACCACACCGGCACGTCGGTGGCGCCCGAGGCCAGCAGCTCCCCGAGGGTCACCTCGGTGTTGGTGTCGGCGCGCAGCAGGCGGGTCTCCGCGGTGAGGCAGCCCGACTCGCGCAGGTCGCTCATCATCGGCCGCTTGTCGCCGCGCTGCTCGGGACCACGGTTGAGCTGGGAGAGCGCGATGATCGGGACCTCGAGCTCCTTGGCGAGCAGCTTGATCTGGCGCGAGAACTCCGAGACCTCGAGCTGGCGCGACTCGACCTTCTTGCCCGACGTCATCAGCTGCATGTAGTCGATGACGATCAGCCGCAGGTCGTGGCGCTGCTTGAGCCGCCGCGCCTTGGCCCGGATCTCCATCATCGTCATGTTCGGCGAGTCGTCGATGAACATCGGCGCCGAGCTCACCTCTGCCATCTTGCGCGCCAGCTTGGCCCAGTCGTCGTCGTTCATCTGGCCGTTGCGGATGTGGTTGAGCGGCACCTTCGCCTCGGCCGAGAGCAGGCGCATCGTGATCTCCGAGCGCGTCATCTCCAGGCTGAAGAAGCAGCTGGTCAGGTTGTGGTGGATCGACGCCGCGCGGCAGAGGTCGAGCGCGAGCGTGGAGTTGTGGGTCGGGATGCCCGTGGGGCCGGCGAGGTAGAGGTGCGCGGCGTCGTCGACCTGCACGCAACGCACCGGCACGCTGGCGACGTGGCGCACCGCCTCGATCTCGACCAGCCCGCCGTCGGGCATCGGCACTGTGTGCACCCGGCCGACGCTGGCTGCGACCTCGCGCGTGGTGCGCACGCCGAGCTCGAGCAGGGCGGTGCCGGCGGCGGGGCCGCCGGTCGGGGCCGAGTGGCGGCCGCCGGCGGTGCGCGCGGCCCGGTGCCGCGGCTCCGGGGACTGCGGCACCGCACCGCGCAGGGGCGCCGTCACCCACTGGTGCTCGGCGTCGGCCACGATCGTGGTGCCGTCGGAGAAGGTCAGCTCGTAGCAGGGACGGCCCGTCATCACCTCGGTCGCGGCGACCACGGTCGTCGGCCGGCCCTGGGCGTCGAGGAGCTGGTCGCCCACGGCGACGGCCCCCATGGTCGTCCACCCGGCGGGGGTGGGCAGGGGCGTGTCGAGCGCGAGCGCCTTGCCCATGGCCGGGCGCGCGGCGACGATGATCATCTGGCCGGAGTGGAGACCGTTGGTGAGGTCGTCGAGGTCGGCGAAGCCCGTGGGCACGCCGTACAGCCCGGCCTCGCGGTTGCCGATCGCCTCGATCTCGTCGAGGACGCCGTCCATGATGTCGGAGAGCGGGGAGTAGTCCTCCGAGGTGCGGCGGTCGGTGATCTTGTAGACCTCGGCCTGCGCCTGGTCGACCACGTCGTCGACCTGGCCCTCGCCGGCATAGCCGATCTGCACGATCTTGGTGCCGGCGTCGACGAGGCGGCGCAGGATCGCCTTCTCGCGCACGATCTCGGCGTAGTAGCCGGCGTTGGCCGCGATCGGCACGTTGGCCGAGAGGGTGTGGAGGTACGGCGCGCCGCCGACCCGCTGCAGCTCACCGCGCCGCTGCAGCTCGGCGGCGACGGTGACCGGGTCGGCCGGCTCCCCGCGACCGTAGAGGTCGATGATGGCGTCGTGGATGATCTCGTGCGCCGGCCGGTAGAAGTCGACCCCGCGCACCGTCTCGGCCACGTCGGCGATGGCGTCCTTGGAGAGCAGCATCGAGCCCAGGACGCTCTGCTCCGCGGCGTTGTCCTGCGGCGGCGTGCGGTCGCCGGGCCGGCTCGGGGCCGCTCCCGGCTCGTAGGCCGCCGGGCCGTCCCCCCAGTCGTCGGGCGGAGGCCCGACGGGGCCGCGCGGGTCGTGATCGGTGACGCTCACTCCCGGCTCCTCCCCACACGTCCCGAGATGTCGCCCGGGACGTCCCCGGGCCGGTCGGTCGGGTCCGACGCTAGGCGGGGCCACCGACAACCCGCGTGGGAACCTACGGGGCCGCCCGCCTCGCGGGAAGGACCTTGTCCACAGGGGCTGGGGATAACTCACCCCCCGACGTGGACGAGGGCCCGGCAACTGTGCACAGACTGGGGACCGAGCTGTGGAACTCCGTCGGTCCGAGGCGCAGATTGCCGCTCTGACCTGCGAGGATGCTCATCCACCCCTGTGCACGAAAAGTTCTCGTGGATCGATCCAGTGCTTGGTCCAGCCGGTGGGACCCGGCCGTCGCTTTGTCGACACCACGAGGGAGATCGTGGCTATTCACACGTTTCCCACAGACCTGTGGGAACTAGTCGTGTCTAGGGCCAATGCGCCAGTCTGACCCTTACCCGCGTAGTCGGGCCACCGAGCCGGGCGTGCACCGCGAGATCCTGCGGCTCGCGGTCCCGGCCTTCCTCACGCTGGTCACCGAGCCGCTGTTCCTGCTCGCCGACGCCGCGATCGTCGGCCACCTCGGCACGGCGCCGCTGGCCGGCCTGGGCGTGGCCGCCGCGGTGCTGCAGACCGTCGTCGGGCTCTGCGTCTTCCTCGCCTACGGCACGACCGCGGCCGTGGCCCGGCGGGTCGGCGCCGGCGACGAGCGCGCGGCGCTCGCGCAGGGCATCGACGGGCTCTGGCTGGCGACCCTGATCGGCGCCGGCGTCACCGTGGCCGGCGTGCTGCTCGCCGGGCCGCTGGTCGACCTGTTCGGCGCGGGCCCCGAGGTGGCCGACCCCGCCACGACCTACCTGCGGATCGCCTTCCTCGGCACCACCCCGCTGCTGCTCGTGCTCGCGTCCACCGGCGTGCTCCGCGGGCTCCAGGACACCCGGACGCCCCTCGTCGTCGCCGTGCTGGGCAACGGGCTCAACATCGTGCTCAACCTCCTGCTCGTCTACGGCGCGGGACCGGTGCCCGGCCTCGGCCTGGCCGGCTCGGCCTGGGGCTCGGTCGCCGCCCAGACCGCCGCGGCCGCGGCGCTCGTCGGCGTCGTGGCCGTCGCCGCCCGGCGGGCCGGGGCGCCCTGGACCCCCGACCTGCCCGGGGTCCGCCTCGCCGCCCGCGCCGCCGTGCCGCTGGTCGTGCGCACCCTCACCCTGCGCGCCGCGCTGCTGCTCACGACGTACGCCGTGGTGCTGGCGGGCAGCGACACCGACGAGGCGGTACGGCTGGCCACCCACCAGCTCGCGCTGACGACGTGGACGTTCCTGGCCTTCGCGCTCGACGCGATCGCGATCGCGGCCCAGGCGATCACCGGCCGCCACCTCGGCGCGGGCGACACCGCGCGCACCCGCGCCGCGACCGACCTGATGGTGCGCTGGGGGCTCGGGTGCGGGGTGCTCACCGGCGTGCTGCTCGCTGCCGCGAGCCCGCTCCTCGGCCCGCTGTTCACCCCCGACGCCGCCGTGCACGACCTGCTGGTGCCGGTGCTCGTCGTGGCGGCGCTCGGGCAGCCGGCCGCGGGGGTGGTCTTCGTGCTCGACGGCGTGCTGATCGGCGCCGGCGACCTGCGCTACCTGGCGTGGGGCGGCGTGCTCACCGTCGTCGCCTACGCCCCGGCCCTGCTGCTCGCGGTGACGCTCGGCGGCGGCGTGGTGGCGGTGTGGGCGGTGTTCGCCTTCGTCTTCATGGGCGCCCGGCTCGTCGTGCTGGTCCACCGGGTGCGCGGCGACGCCTGGCTGGTGACCGGGGCGACCCGCCCCGCTTGAGGCGGCCGGCCCGGCACGCGACGAGGGCCGCCCCCGCGGTACGGGAGCGGCCCTCGGCCGGTGCTGCGGTGAGTGCCGCGCGCGAGTGCCTCAGGCGGGCACGACGTTGAGCGCCACCGTGGCGGACACGTCGTCGTGCAGCCGGATGGAGACCTCGTGGGAGCCGAGCGTCTTGATCGGGTTCGCGACCGCGATCGTGCGCTTGTCGACGGACTCGCCGGTCGCCTCGCTGAGCGCCGCGGCGATCTCGCCGACGGTGACCGCGCCGAACAGGCGGCCGCCCGCGCCGGCGCGGACCTGCACGTTGACCGCCTGGGCCTCGAGCTTGGTGCGCACCTCCTCGGCGTGGGACTGGTCGCGCAGGGCACGCGAGCCGCGGGCCTGCTTGATCGACTCGACGGTCTTCTCCGCGCCGCGGGTCCACCGGATGGCGACACCGCGCGGGACGAGGTAGTTGCGGCCGTAGCCGTCCTTGACCTCGACCACGTCGCCGGGGCCGCCGAGACCGGAGACCTCCTGGGTCAGGATGAGCTTCATCGTCCAGACTCCCTTCAGCGACCGGTGGAGGTGTAGGGCAGCAGGGCGACCTCGCGGGCGTTCTTGACCGCGATCGCCACGTCACGCTGATGCTGGACGCAGTTGCCGGTCACCCGCCGGGCGCGGATCTTCCCGCGGTCGGAGATGAACTTGCGGAGCAGGGTGGTGTCCTTGTAGTCGACACCGGTCGCCTTCTCCTTGCAGAACTGGCAAACCTTCTTCTTCGGCTTGCGCATCACTGCCTTGGCCATTGTGGTGCTCCTCTCGAGAGCCCGGCGCAGAGTGGTTACTGCGCCGGAATGGTGGGCTGGTTGCTTGATCTGGGTCGTGCTGGGTGGTGCAGGTGCGGATCAGGTCAGAACGGGGGCTCGTCGCCGCCGACGCCGGGGGCGCCCCAGGGGTCCTGCCCGGGCTGGCCGCCACCCTGGCCGCCACCCTGGCCGCCACCGGCGGTCGGGGCGGGCTGGGCCCACGGGTCGTTGGCCGGCGCGCCGCCGCCGCCCTGGTTGTAGCCGCCCCCACCGCCGGAGCGCTGGGTGCGGGTGACCTTGGCGGTGGCGTACTTCAGGGACGGACCGACCTCCTCGACCTCGATCTCGAAGACGGTGCGCTTCTCCCCCTCGCGCGTCTCGTACTGACGCGACTTGAGGCGGCCCTGGACCACGACCCGCATCCCCTTCTGGAGGGACTCCGCGACGTTCTCCGCGGCCTGGCGCCAGACCGAGCAGGAGAGGAACAGCGCGTCGCCGTCCTTCCACTCGTTGGTCTGCTTGTCGAAGGTGCGCGGCGTGGACGCGATCCGGAAGTTGGCCACGGCCGCACCCGAGGGGGTGAAGCGCAGCTCCGGGTCGTCGACCAGGTTGCCGACCACGGTGATGACGGTCTCGCCTGCCATGTCAGGTCTCCCTCTTGCTGTTCTGCTCTGGTCCGTGCCGGTCGGCCCGGTGCACGCTCATCCAAGCGGGCGGCGCCGACAGGCGGAAGGGCTTCTCCACAGGTGACGACTCGTGGGGCTCGCGGCCTCAGTGAGCGTCGGGGCGGATCACCTTGGTGCGCAGGACGGACTCGTTCAGCGTGAGCTGGCGGTCGAACTCCTTGACCGTGGCCGGCTCGGCGTTGATCGAGATGACGGCGTAGATCCCCTCGGCGTTCTTGCGGATCTCGTAGGCGAGGCGACGACGTCCCCAGACGTCGACGGACTCGACGTTGCCGCCGTCCTTGCGGATGACGTTGAGGTACTTGTCGAGCGACGGCTCGACGGTTCGCTCTTCGAGGCTGGGGTCGAGGATGACCATCACTTCGTAGGCACGCACAGCGGTCTCCACCTCCTCTGGACTCAGGGCGGCCACGGACGATCCGTGGCAGGAGGGCTTTGCGTTGACCCGGCGCGGCGCTAGGCCGGCGGGGCTCTCGTGGTGGTTTCCGTCGGTGGAACCGGGACACGAGAACGCCCAAGGCTAGCAGCGGCCGCTCGCGGCGACCCAATCGCTGTCGGCGACCCCGGGGCGTCGTACCGGCAGCCCCACCAGCCACACCGTCGTACGGAAATGGCGACCTCCGGATGGTTGTCTCCGTGCGACATCGACCAATTCGCTGGTCAACCCGTGAATTGCACCGTCCCCGCCCCCACCTAGGCTGAGTCGCATGCAGATCGGAGCGCACGTCGACCAGACCGACCCGATCGCCGAGGCGCAGGCGCGCGGCGTCACGCTCGTGCAGTTCTTCCTCGGCGACCCGCAGGGGTACCAGGGCCCCGAGGTGCGCTACGCCGGGGGCGCGGAGGGCCTGAGGGCCGACGCGGAGGCCGCCGGCATCGACCTCTACGTCCACGCGCCGTACATCGTGAACGTCGCGACCACCAACAACCGGATCCGGATCCCGAGCCGCAAGCTGCTCCAGCAGCACGTCGACGCCGCGGCCGCGATCGGGGCCAAGGGTCTCATCGTCCACGGCGGCCACGTCAACAAGGACGACGACCCCGAGAAGGGCTTCGACAACTGGCGCAAGGCGGTCGAGGCCACCGACCTCAAGCTCCCGCTGCTCATCGAGAACACCGCCGGCGGCGACAACGCGATGACCCGCCACCTCGACCGGATCGGCCGCGTCTGGGACGCCATCGCGGCGGCCGAGGGCGCCGACCGGGTCGGCTTCTGCCTCGACACCTGCCACGCGCACGCGGGCGGCAACGCGCTCGAGACCGTCGTCGAGGACGTACGGCGCATCACCGGCCGGGTCGACCTCGTCCACTGCAACGACAGCCGCGACGAGTTCGACTCCGGCGCCGACCGCCACACCAGCCTGGGGCACGGCAAGGTCGACCCCGACCTCCTCGCGGCCGTGGTCCGCGACGCCGGCGCCCCGGTGGTGCTCGAGACCCCGGGCGGCGCCGACGAGCACCGCGCCGATGTCGCGTGGCTGCGCGAGCGGGTGTGAGCGCCCCGAGCCCGACCGCTAGCCTCGGAGGGGTGACCTCCCCGACCTCGAACGCGCCCCTCACGGTGCGCGCGACCAGCGAGGAGGAGCACCTCGCCTTCCTGCGCACGCTGCCCTCGGCCAGCTTCCTGCAGACACCGGCCTGGGGCCGGGTGAAGTCCGAGTGGCGCCGCGAGTCCCTCGGCTGGTTCCGGGGCGACGAGCACGTGGGGGCCGGTCTGGTGCTCTACCGCCAGCTCCCCCGGGTCAAGCGCTACCTCGCCTACCTCCCCGAGGGTCCCGTCATCGACTGGGCCCTGAGCCACGGCGAGGACCTCGCCGACTGGCTCGACCCGATGGTCACCCACCTCCGCGCGCAGCGTGCCTTCGGGGTGCGCATGGGTCCTCCCGTCGTCACCCGCCGCTGGACCGCCGCCCAGGTCAAGGAGGGCATCGCCGACCCGGCCGTGAG
This sequence comes from Nocardioides taihuensis, assembly GCF_042657275.1. Classification (NCBI taxonomy): domain Bacteria; kingdom Bacillati; phylum Actinomycetota; class Actinomycetes; order Propionibacteriales; family Nocardioidaceae; genus Nocardioides; species Nocardioides taihuensis. The sequence goes on along the minus strand of NZ_JBHSKD010000007.1, from coordinate 96,464 downwards.
CCGGCTCGGCGACGTCGCCCCGACCCACCGCGACCCCGTCGGCGCCCGCACCGTCGCGCGCCTGCGCGAGCTCGGGTGGCGCCACCAGGCCGCGGAGGGCGGCTTCTCCGCCGGGCAGCCGCAGTACGTGTTCCAGGTCCCGCTGACCACCACCGCCGACGACGGCACCGTCGTCGCCCGGTCGGAGGACGACGTGCTCAAGGGCATGAACCAGCTCTGGCGCCGCAACATCAAGAAGGCCGCCAAGGAGGGGGTCGAGGTCACCGCCGGCGACCCGGCCCACGCCGAGCGCGACCTGAAGCTGTTCCACGACCTCTACGTCCACACCGCCGACCGCGACCACTTCACGCCGCGCGGCGCGGCGTACTTCCGCACCATGCTCGACGCGCTCGCGGGCGAGGACCCCGACCGCATCCGCCTCTGGTTCGCGCGCCACGACGGCGACCTGGTGGCCGCCACGATCGCGATCCGGGTCGGCACCCACGCCTGGTACTCCTACGGCGCCTCGTCCACGGAGAAGCGCGAGGTCCGCGGGTCCAACGCCGTGCAGTGGGCGATGATCCGCGACGCCCTCGCCGCGGGCGCCGAGGTCTACGACCTGCGCGGCATCACCGACACCCTCGATGCCGACGACCCCCACGTCGGGCTGGTGCAGTTCAAGGTCGGCACCGGCGGCGAGGCCGTCGAGTACGCCGGCGAGTGGGACCTCCCGCTCAACCGCCTGCTCTACCGCGCCTTCGACGAGTACCTCAGGCGCAGGTGAGCCCGGCATGAGCCTCACCCTCACCGTCGACGGTGACCGCTGGCGCACCCACCTGCGCGCGGTCGCCGCGGCCCACCCCGGTCTCGTCCCCGTGGTCAAGGGCAACGGCTACGGCTTCGGCTTGCACCGGCTCGCCCGCCGCGCCGCCTGGCTCGGCGTCGACACGATCGCGGTCGGTACCTACGAGGAGCTCCCCGAGGTCGCCACCCGGTTCGACGGCGACCTGCTGGTGCTCACGCCGTGGCGGCCCTTCGGCGCCGCGCTCGAGCTCGAGCCGGCGCTCGCCCGGCGGGTCGTGCACACCGTGGGGCGCACCGAGGACCTCGCCGGCCTCCTCGACCGCGACCCCGACGCCCGCTTCGTCCTCGAGCGGCTGACCAGCATGCGCCGGCACGGCTTCAGTGCACCCGGCCTGCGCGAGGCGGCCGACCTGCTGCGGGCCCGCGGGTTCTCCGAGGGCGACCGGCGGCTGCGCGGGGTCGCCCTGCACCTCCCGCTCACCCGCGGCGAGCACCTGCCCGAGGTGCACCGGCTGCTCGACAACGTCGTCGCCGCCGGCCTCGGCACCCCCACCGTCTGGGTCAGCCACCTCACCGACGCCGAGCTGGTCTCCCTCGCCACCAGCCACGCCGACTTCGGCTTCCGCCCCCGCATCGGTACGGCGCTGTGGCTCGGCGACCGCGGCGCCCTGCGGGTCACCGCGACCGTCCTCGACGTCCACCGGCTGGCGCGCGGCGACGTCTACGGCTACCGCGCGCGGCACGCGGCGCGCGGCGGCCACCTCCTCGTCGTCAGCGGCGGCACCGCCCACGGCATCGGGCTGGAGTCCCCCACCGGCGAGGGCTCGCTGCGCTCCCGCGCCGGGACCGTGGCCCGCGGCGGCCTCGATGCGGTCGGCGTCGTCCGGTCGCCGTTCACGGTCGACGGCAAGCCACGGCTCTTCGCCGAGCCGCCGCACATGCAGGCCTCGATGCTGCTCCTGCCCGAGGGCGCCGCCGTGCCCGCCGTCGGCGACGAGGTCGACGTCCGGGTGCGGTTCACCGCGACGCAGTTCGACCGCGTCGTCGTCACCTGACGCAGGTCACCGGGCGGCGGCCAGCTCCCGCTCGTCGTCGGCGGGTGGCGCCTCGTCCCCGGTGTCGAGGTCGTCGTCGCTCTCGGGCCACTCGACCGTGCGGTCCACGAGGTCGTGCTGGGGCCGGAGGATGTCGCGCACGATCATCCCTGCGAGGTAGAGCTCGCCGAGCATCCGGAGCGTCACCGCGACCCAGTAGGAGCCGGGCTCGCCGCCGCCGGCGGGGTCGAGCTCGTGCCCGAGGTACCACCACACCGAGGCGAAGTAGAACAGCTCGGTGGCCTGCCAGATGACCTGGTCGCGCAGGCGGGGGCGGGCCAGCACGGCGAGCGGCAGCAGCCACAGCACGTACTGCGGCGAGTAGACCTTGTTGACCAGCAGGAAGCCGGTGACGATGAGGAAGCCGAGCTGCGCGAGCCGTGGTGTCTCGGGGGCCCGCAGGCCGATGACCAGCACACCGAGGCACCACACGGCCATGAAGAGCCACGACACGTTGTTGATCGTGTCGGCCGTCCACTGGTGGCCGGTCGCCTGCTGCACCATCAGCCAGACCGAGCCGAGGTCGGCAGCGCGGTCCTTGTTGAACTGCCAGAAGACCTGCCACGACTGGAGGTCGGTGAAGTACGCCAGCATGTTGGCGAAGACCCAGGCCGACATCGCCCCCGCGGCGGCCTTGCCGAAGAGCGCCAGGTCGGAGAGCCGGCGTCGGTGCAGCGCGATCACGAGGATGCCGCCGAGGAGGAACAGCGGGTAGAGCTTGGTGGCGGTGCCCAGGCCGATCAGGATGCCCGTGGCTACCGGGCTGCCCCGTCTCCAGGCGACCAGCGCCCCGGCGGTGAGGGCGACCGCGAGCATGTCCCAGTTGACCAGCGCGGTCAGCGCCAGCATCGGCGAGGCCGCGAAGAACACGGCGTCCCACGGTCGTCGTGGGTTCACGCGCGTCAGCAGCCACGCGCTCAGCAGCGCCAGCGCGGCCAGGCCGAGCGCGTTCACCACGACGTACCGCCGCACCTCCTGCGAGACCTGCGCGTCGCCGAAGAGCTCGTCCGGCTGCATCAGGTAGCGCTCACGCAGGTCCGGCGATCCGCTGATCCAGTGGGTCACCCACGCGGTGCCGTAGGCCCAGTAGGAGATCACCACCGGGTACTCCATCGCCGGGTAGCGGTCACGCACCTGCGGGTCGGAGGTGTAGGGCCAGTTCAGCTCCGCGAAGCCCCGCCCGGTGTAGAGGTAGGGCAGGTCGGAGTAGCACATGTGGGTGTAGCGGGAGTCGCCGTTGGTCCAGTTCGCCTCGTAGCACGAGGACTTCTGGACCATGCCGAGCGAGAAGCAGAGCGCCGCCAGGACGAGCACCACCCGGGCGGGGGTCCACCACGGGTGGCGGCCCGCGTGGTCACCGACCGGGCCGCCCACGACCTCGCTCACCCGGGCGATGCCGGGGTCGTCGAGCGTGGGGTGGACGTGCCCCGCGGGGGGGTGCTCGTCCGGCGGCGTCGTCACCAGTACCGCTCTTCGCGGTAGGCCTGCTGGCCGGGCGGCGTGCTCGGCGGGCCCTGGGTCGAGGTGTCGGACGACGTCGGGCAACTGAGCAGCGTGCACGAGTCGGTCGCGGTCGGCGACGACTGGCCCGGTGGCGTGAACGTCGAGCTCGGCGGGCCGGGTGCCTTCGAGGTGGTCTCCGAGGTCGGCGTGGACGACGGCTCGGTCGTGCTGGTCGTCGGCGGCGGCGGCGGCGTGGAGGGGGCGTGGCCGTCCTCGGGCGCGTTCCCGTCGAGGTTCGCCGGCGGGGGGAAGTCCTCGACCGGCAGCCCGGCCATGTCGCGCTGCATGATCGCGGTCCACGTGTCGGCCGGGTAGTCGGCGCCGAAGTAGGACGGCAGCCAGCCGTCGAGCTTGTCGTCGCCGTCACCGCGCACGTACATCACGGCCGTGGAGAGCTGCGGGGTGTAGCCGACGAACCACGCCGAGGAGACGGCGTCCTTGTCGTTGGTCGCGGTGCCGGTCTTGCCGGCAGCCGGCCGACCGAGCGCCAGGGCGGCCTGGCCGGTGCCGTTCTGCACCACCTGCTGCATGGCGTACGACGTGTCGGCCGCGACGTCCTCGTCGATGCCCTCGCGCGCGGGCTGCTTGAAGTCGTAGAGCGTCTCGCCCGACGGGTCCACGACCCGCTCGATCACGTGCACGTCGGAGCGCTGGCCGCCGGCGGCGACCGTGGCGTAGGCGTTGGCCATGTTGATCGGGCTGATCCGCGCCTTGCCCAGGGTGATCCGCGAGTCGGCCTCGAGGTCGCGGCTGGTCATCGGGATGCCGGGGTAGTCGCGGTCGCGCTCGGTCGGCGGCACGCCCATCTCGTTCATGGTGTGCAGGATCTTCTCGGGCCCGTTGGTCATGCTGCTGGACATGTCGACGAACGCGGTGTTGATCGACTCCTCGAGCGCGGTCGTCATGCTGACCGCTGCGCCGTAGTCGTTGCCGAGGCCGTCGGGGCCGAAGCCCTCGTTGTTGACCGTCGAGCCGTCGGGGAACTCGTAGGGCGAGTCGCCCTGGAAGGTGTCCTTGAGCGAGTAGCCCTGCTCGAGCGCGGTCGCGACCGTGAACGGCTTGACCGTCGAGCCGACCATGCCGCCGGCCTCTGCCCAGTTGATCTGCGAGTCGAGGAAGTCCTGACCGCCGTAGAAGCCGCGCAGCGCACCGGTGCCGGGCTCGACCGACGCAGCCGCGATGTGCAGCTGCTTGTCGGAGAAGCCGTCGGGCCGGGCCTCCATGACGCCCTCCTCCGCGGCCTTCATCGCCTTCTGCGTGAACGTCGTCGTCACCCGCAGGCCACCGCCGTCGATCTGCTCGTCGGTGAACCCGAGCTGGTGGAGCTCGTCCTTGACGAGGCGCAGCATGTGGCCACGCTGGCCACCGTAGGTGCTCTCCTGCTCGATCTGCGGGAACTTCGGCAGGCGCTTCTTGGCCGTCTCCGCCTCGTCGGCGGTGATCGCGCCGGTCTTCACCATCGAGTCGAGCACGTAGTGGTAGCGCTCGAGGATGGCCTCGCGGTTCGCCCTGACGTCGGGGTCGTAGCCGGTGGGGTTGTTCAGCACCGTGGCCAGGAAGGCGCTCTCGCGCAGGTCGAGGTCCTTCGCGTCCTTGTCGAAGTACGCCTGCGCCGCGGCCTGCACGCCGTACGCGCCGTGACCGAAGTAGATGGTGTTGAGGTAGCCCTCGAGGATCTCCTTCTTGCTCACCTGGTTCTGCAGCTTCAGGGAGAGGATCGCCTCCTTGAGCTTGCGCGTGAGGGTCTGCTCCTGGGTGAGGTAGAGGATCTTCACGTACTGCTGGGTGATCGTCGACGCGCCCTGAGTGGAGTTGCCCTGCGCGTTGCTGAACGCGGCCCGCAGGATGCCCTTGGGGTCGATGCCCTTGTCGGTCCAGAACGTCTGGTTCTCGGCGGCGACCACCGCGTCCTGCAGTGTCTGCGGCATCTCGTCGAGGGTGATGATCTCGCGGTTCTGCGTCGCGAACTTGCCGACCTCGGTCTTGCCGTCGGAGTAGTAGATGAACGACGTCTGGGTCTCGAAGTCGGCGTTGGGGTCGGGCAGGTCGGTCGTCTGGTAGAGGTAGACGAACGCGCCCACGCCGACGAGCGCGAGGACGAGACCGGCGGCGAGGAACCAGCGACCGACGCGCCAGATCTTCTGGCCGCGCGACCGGGGGACGCCCCCCTTCCCGCTGGACTTCGAGGGTGCGGCGGGGGTCCGCTTCACCGCGGGGCCGGGGGCTCTGCGCTTTCCACTCAAGGTTGAGGTGCTCCGTGGTCGGGGGCAGGGCGTGGTCCGTGGCGCGTCGCCGCGCCGGGCACCGCCGCCGGCAGGTGGCGGCTCCGCCCGCGGTGCCCGCTACAGGGTACGGGCTGGCGCCACGGGTCCGAAGACGACGGCGACGTGGCCTCCGGCACTCCCGGACCAGACCCGCATTCCGTTCTCTTCGGATATATCGCTACGATAGGTCGCGTGGCACGTCGTGGCGAAACCATCGAGCTCGCAGTCCTCGGACTGCTGCATGAGGGACCCATGCACGGCTACGAGCTGCGCAAGCGGCTCAACCTGATGCTGGGGTGGGGCCGGGTGCTGTCCTACGGCTCGCTCTACCCCGCGCTGAAGAAGATGCTCCGGGCCCAGCTGATCGAGGAGGTCGCCTCGACCGCCACGACGGTCACGCGCCGCCCGCGCATCGTCTACCAGCTCACCGACGCCGGCCTGCGCGAGTTCGAGCGGCTGATGTCGGAGGTCGGTCCCACGGCGTGGGAGGACGACAACTTCGACATCCGCTTCGCGTTCTTCAGCCGCACCGACATGGAGATCCGCCTGCGCGTCCTCGAGGGTCGCCGCAGCCGGCTCCAGGAGCGGCTCGAGCGGGTCCAGGGCCAGCTGGCCATGACCCAGAAGGAGGTCGACCGCTACGCCGTCGAGCTCCAGCGCCACGGGGTCGAGTCGGTCGAGCGCGAGGTCCGGTGGCTCTCGGAGCTCATCAACGCCGAGCGCGCCACCGGGGACCCCGGCACCACCACGACCACCACCAGCACCACCACCAGCACCACCACCAGCACGACCAGCAGCACCACCGACAGCGACACAACCAGCACCGACAGCGACACGAGCTCCGCCGCGACCCCGTCGTGAGCAGCCAGTCAGGACTAGGAAGGAAGCCCTCATGGGTTCGGTTCGAGTAGCCATCGTGGGAGTGGGCAACTGCGCCACATCCCTGATCCAGGGTGTCGAGTACTACAAGGACGCCGACCCCGCCGGCACCGTCCCGGGGCTCATGCACGTCGCCTTCGGCGACTACCACGTCAACGACGTCGAGTTCGTGGCGGCGTTCGACGTCGACGACAAGAAGGTCGGCAAGGACCTCTCCGAGGCCATCAACGCCTCCGAGAACAACACCATCAAGATCTGCGACGTCCCGACGCTGGGCGTCGAGGTGCAGCGCGGCCACACGCTCGACGGCCTCGGCAAGTACTACCGGATGACCATCGAGGAGTCCGCGGCCGAGCCGGTCGACATCGTCTCGGTTCTCCGCGAGCGCGAGGTCGACGTCCTCGTCTCCTACCTGCCGGTGGGCTCCGAGAAGGCCGACAAGTTCTACGCCCAGTGCGCGATCGACGCGAACGTCGCGTTCGTCAACGCGCTGCCGGTCTTCATCGCCTCCGACCCCGAGTGGGCCAAGAAGTTCGAGGACGCCGGCGTCCCGATCATCGGCGACGACATCAAGAGCCAGGTCGGCGCGACCATCACCCACCGCGTGATGGCCAAGCTGTTCGAGGACCGCGGCGTGGTGCTCGACCGCACCTACCAGCTCAACGTCGGCGGCAACATGGACTTCAAGAACATGCTCGAGCGCGAGCGCCTGGAGTCGAAGAAGATCTCCAAGACCCAGGCGGTGACGTCCAACCTCACCGGCCCGCTCGGTGGCAAGACCGCCGACGACCGCAACGTGCACATCGGCCCGTCCGACTACGTCGCGTGGCTCGACGACCGCAAGTGGGCCTACGTCCGCCTCGAGGGCCGCGCGTTCGGTGACGCCCCGCTCAACCTCGAGTACAAGCTCGAGGTGTGGGACTCCCCCAACTCCGCCGGCATCATCATCGACGCGATCCGGGCCGCGAAGATCGCCAAGGACCGCGGCATCGGCGGCCCCGTGCTCGCCGCGTCGTCGTACCTGATGAAGTCGCCGCCGGTGCAGCTGCCCGACGACGAGGGTCGCCGTCGCGTCGAGGCCTTCATCGAGGGCGAGGACCACTGATCCACAGCCCCACCACGCTGACCCGCCGTTAGTTAACGGCGGGTCAGCGTCATTTCGGTCAGGTGCGGGAGGCCCACCAGCGCCGGAGCTCCTCGGTGGCACGTTCCTCGCCGAGGGGCCCGTGCTCGAGGCGCAGCTCGAGGAGGAAGCGGTAGGCCTCGCCGACGTCGCGGCCGGCGGGGATGCCGAGCAGCTCCATGATCTGGTGCCCGTCGAGGTCGGGCCGCATGGCGTCGAGCTCCTCCTGCTCCGAGAGGTGCGCGATCCGGGCCTCGAGCTCGTCGTAGGTCCGGCGCAGCCGCTCGGCCTTGCGCCGGTTGCGCGTGGTGCAGTCGGCGCGGGTCAGCACGTGCAGCCGCTCGAGCTGGTCGCCGGCGTCGCGCACGTAGCGTCGTACGGCGGAGTCGGTCCACTCCCCGTCGCCGTAGCCGTGGAAGCGCAGGTGCAGCTCGACCAGCGAGGCGACCTGGTCGGTGACCTCGTTGCCGAAGCGCAGCGCCTTCATCCGCTTGCGGGTCATCTTGGCGCCGACCACGTCGTGGTGGTGGAAGGTGACCGTGCCGTCGCCGACGAAGCGACGCGTGCGCGGCTTGCCGACGTCGTGCATCAGCGCCGCGAACCGCGCCACGAAGTCGGGGCCGCCCCCGGGCAGCCGCGGCTCGAGGTCGATGGTCTGCTCGAGCACGGTCAGGGTGTGCTCGTAGACGTCCTTGTGCCGGTGGTGCTCGTCGCGCTCGAGCGCCAGCGCCGGGAGCTCGGGCAGCACGTGCGCGGCGAGGCCGGTCTCCACCAGCAGCGCCAGCCCGCGCCGGGGGTACGGCGCGCAGACCAGCTTGACCAGCTCGTCGCGCACCCGCTCGGCGGAGACGATGGTGATCCGCTCGGCCATCGCGGTCATCGCCGCGACCACGCCGTCGTCCACCGCGAAGCCGAGCTGGGCGGCGAACCGTGCGGCCCGCATCATCCGCAGGGGGTCGTCGGAGAAGGAGTCCTCGGGCGTGCCCGGCGTGCGCAGCACGCGCTCTGCCAGGTCGACCACGCCGCGGTAGGGGTCCTCGAAGGTGCGCCCGGGCACCCGCACCGCCATCGCGTTGACGGTGAAGTCGCGGCGACCGAGGTCGCCGGCCAGCGTGTCGCCGAAGTCGACGGCCGGCTTGCGCGAGTCGCGGTCGTAGGCCTCCGAGCGGTACGTCGTGATCTCGATCTGGTAGTCGCCCTTGCGGCAGCCGATCGTGCCGAACGCGCGCCCGATGTCCCACACCGCGTCGGCCCAGCCCCGCAGCAGCCGCTCGGTCACCTCGGGCCGTGCGGAGGTCGTCAGGTCGAGGTCGGTGTGGTGGCGCCCGAGCATCGCGTCGCGCACCGGGCCGCCCACCAGCGCGAGCTCCTCGCCGGCCTCGGCGAAGCGCTGCCCGAGAGGTTCGATCACCGGCGCGATCCGGTCCAGCTCCTCGGCGACCGAGCGCTGCGCCTCGACCATCGTCACGGGCGGCACGGCGGGCACGGCACCGGCGTGGGAGGGGGGTTCGGACACGACAGGCCACTCTATCGGGGGCCCCCGGCCGGCGGCGTCCCGGCCGATAGCATCGAGGTCGTGCCCCGTCGCGTGTCGTCCTCTCCTGCCCGCACGGGCCGGACGACCGCCGGAGGGGCACGGCACAGGGTCGGCGCCGTGGTCGCCGCCCTGGCGTGCGGGGCGCTGCTGGCGCCCGTGGGTGCGGCGCGGGCCGAGCCCGACCGGACCACCCGCACCGAGCAGGCTCCCCCGAGCGCTGCCACCGCCGAGCGGCTGGCCTCGACGGGCGCCCACGCGGTGGCTGCGAGCGCGACCCAGACAGAGGACGACACACCGCTCGAGGTGGAGATCGACAGCCTCACCCCGTCGTACGTCCCGGAGAAGGGGACGGTGTCGGTCGGGGGGACGGTCACCAACCGCTCCGACGAGACCTTCACCGGCATCAACCTGCACGCCTTCATCGGCGACGCCCCCATCACCTCGGTCGCCGAGCTCGCCGCCGAGCGCAAGCGCGACCCGGCCGACTTCGTCGGTGAACGGATCACCGTGCCCGGCAGCTTCGACACCGTCGACGCGCTCGCGCCCGGGGAGTCGACGCGCTTCCAGCTCGAGGTGACGCGCAGCCAGCTCGGGGTGAGCGAGCCGGGCGTCTACTGGTTCGGGGTCCACGCCCTCGGGGACTCCGACGTCCCGCGCGACCAGGTGGCGGACGGTCGCGCCAGGACCTTCCTCCCGCTGGTGCCGGGCAAGGACGTGGACGCGGTGCCGACCGCGCTGGTGATCCCCGTGCGGCACCTGATCCGGCACGCCGCCGACGGCAGCGTCGAGGACGTCGAGGGCTGGGCCCAGACCCTCGGCGAGGGCGGCCTGCTGCGCGCCCAGGTCGACTTCGGCGCCTCGGCGGGCTCGCAGCCGGTGAGCTGGCTCGTCGACCCGGCCGTGATCGACACGGTCACCGCCCTCACCGAGGGCAACCTGCCGCGCTCGCTCGACGACACCCCACCCGCGACCGAGGGCCAGGACGGCGGGTCGTCCGGCCCCGGTGCCGGAGCCTCCGCACCGGCGTCGGGGGACGGGTCCAGCGCACCCGGCGACGGCGACGCCACCGGGGAGCCCGAGATCCCCGTCAACGAGGCGACCCAGCCCGGTCTCGACTGGCTGGAGCGGTTCGGCGCCGCGGTCGAGGGCAACGAGGTGCTCGGGGTGCCCTACGGCGACCTCGACGTCTCGGGGGCGGCCGCCCACCAGCCGACGGCCTACCAGCGCGCGCGGGTCCGCACCGGCGACACCCTGGAGCCGTGGGGCTTCCCGATGAGCCGGGCGGTCGGCCCCCCGGCGGGCTACCTCTCCACCCCGGCGTACCGGATGCTGCGACGCGACGGCACCATCCTGGTCAGCGACCGGTCCTTCCGCGGGCCGGCGCCGGCGTCCGCCCGGGTGGCGGGCCGCCAGGTCACGGTGACCTCGTCGGCGGCCGCGCTCGGCGGTCCCGGCCCCAACGACCCGCTCGCGACGATCCCGCTGCGCCAGCAGGTGCTCGCCGAGGCCGCCCTGCGGGCCCTCTCGCCCGACCCCGAGCCGCTGGTCGTGCTGCTGCCGTCGTCGTGGCACCCCGACGGCGGCACCGGCTTCTTCTCCGGCCTCGAGGTGCCGTGGGTCCGGCTGACGACCGTGGCCGGCGCGACGAGCGCGGCGGGCCCGGGCCCCGACGTCGACCCGCACGACCTCAACTACCCCACCCGGCAGGCCGTGCGTGCCCTCGACGCCGCCAACTTCACCTCCGCGGCCCGACTGCGCCGGCTCGGCCAGCTGCTGCAGCAGGTGCTGGTGCGCAACGACGAGGTCGGCTCCTCGGTGCGCGACGAGTCGCTGACCGGGCTGTCCTACTCCGACCGCAACTTCCCCAACGCCGCCCGGGCGACCACCGACCGCTCCAGCCTGTGGATCAGCGAGCAGCTCGGCTCGATCCGGGTGCAGGCACCCCGGGCGGTCACGCTGTCGAGCACCTCCGGCAAGTTCTCGGCGACGGTGGTCAACGGGCTCGACCACCCCGTCCGGGTGCGGATCAAGTCCATCGCCGACGCCCCGCTGGAGATCAGCGAGACCGAGCCGCTCGACATCCCGGCCAAGGGCCGGGTCTCGGTGCTGCTCGAGGCCACCACCGAGCAGCTCGGCGTGCACAACGTCCAGCTGCTCGTGACGACCGAGAACGGCGCGCCGCTCGGCTCCAGCGACACGCTGCCGATCCGCTCCAACCAGGTCAGCAACGTGATCTGGCTGATCCTCGGCACCGGCGTGGCCCTGCTGTTCGGCGCGATCGCCGTACGGCTGGTGCGCCGGATCCGGGCGGCGCGCTCGTGAGCAGCCCCGACGCCTCCTCGCCCGACGCGTCCGCCCCCGACCCGGTGGCGGACCCGGTGGCGGACCCGGTGGCGGACCCGGTGGCCGACCCGGTGGCCGACCCGACCGGCGGCACCGAGAACCGCGCCGACGCGCGCATCCTGAACGCCAGCGCGATCATGGCCGCCGGCACGGTGGTCTCGCGGATGAGCGGGTTCGTCCGCTCCGCCCTGCTGGTCGCAGCGCTGGGCGGCAGCCTGCACGCCGACCTGTTCACGATGGCCAACACCATCCCGAACATGGTCTACATCCTCGTGGCCGGTGGCGTGATGAACGCCGTGCTGGTGCCGCAGCTGGTGCGCACCATGCAGAACGACCCGGACGGCGGCGAGGCCTACGCCAACCGGATCGTCACGCTCGCCGTGCTGTTCCTCGGCGCGGTGACGGTGCTGCTCGTGGTCGCCGCGCCCTGGGTGATGGACATCTTCCTCAGCGCCGCCTACGACAGGCCCGAGCTGGCCGCCGAGCGGGAGTCGGCGATCGCCTTCGCGCGCTACTGCCTGCCGCAGGTCTTCTTCTACGGCATGTTCGTGCTCGCGGGGCAGATCCTCAACGCCCGCGGGCGCTTCGGGCCGATGATGTGGGCGCCGATCGCCAACAACGTGATCGCCGTCGGCGTCCTGGTGGTCTACCTGGTCGCCTTCGGACCGGCCACTGCCGCCGAGCAGGTCGGCCCCTTCACCACCGGCCAGGAGCTGCTGCTGGGGCTCGGCTCGACGCTGGGCATCGTCGTGCAGTTCCTGATCCTGGTCCCCTACCTGCGGATGGCCGGCTTCCGGTTCCGCCCGCGGCTCGACGTCCGCGGCGTCGGCCTCGGCCACACCTTCCGCCTGGCGACCTGGACGGTCCTCTTCGTCATCGTCAACCAGGTCGCCTACTCGGTGGTCGTGCGCCTCGCCTCGAGCGGGAGCGCCCAGGCGGTCACCGACGGCGGCGACAGCACCGGCTACACCGTCTACAGCAGCACGTTCCTCATCGTGATGGTGCCGCACGCGGTCGTCACGGTGTCACTGGCGACCGCGCTGCTGCCGCGGATGAGCCGGCTGGCCAGCGACGGCGACCTGCCGACGCTCGCCCGCACCCTGGGCCTAGGCCTGCGCACCGCGCTGGCCGTGGCCATCCCCTTCGCGCTGCTGCTGCCGATCGTCGCCGACGACCTGGCCCACGTGACCTTCGGCTGGGGTGCGGGTCGCGACGACTTCGGGCTGTTCGCGCCGGCCCTGGCGCTGTTCGGCACGGGGCTGGTCTTCTTCACCATCCACTACATCACCCTACGCGGCTTCTACGCCCTCGAGCGCAACCGCACGGTGTTCTTCATCCAGTGCGCCGTGGCAGCGACCAACATCGTGGCGGCGATCGTCCTCGTCGGGCTGGCCTCGGCCCCCGAGACCGCCCCGGCGCTCGTGCTCGCCTACACCGCGTCGTACGTCGTGGGGTCGGCCGTGTCCTACGCCGTGCTCGGCCGGGTGCTCGGCGGCCTCGAGACGGGCCGGCTCGTGTCGTTCCTGGGTCGACTGGCCCTGGCCGCGCTGCCGGCCAGTGCCGTGGCGCTGGGGCTGGCGCGCCTCTGGGGCTCCCAGCACGACGACCCGATCTGGCAGGCGGCGCTGCAGCTGTTCGCGGTGGCGGCGGTCGACGTCGGGCTGTTCCTGCTGCTGGCCCACCTGCTGCGGATCGAGGAGGTCACCACCGTGCTGCGCACCGTGACCGGCCGCCTGGCCCCACGGCGCGGGGGCACGACCTCCGCCTGAACCGCCCTACGATTGCCACGACGTCAGAAGGGAGCTGCGCCGAGGTGCCGATCGCGAACCGACCGGGTGACGTCCTGGCCGACCGCTACCTGCTCGTCGACCTGCTGAGCGAGAGCGGCGGCGGGCGGTTCTGGCGGGCGCACGACCGGATCCTCGACCGGCACGTGGCCGTCCACGTCATCCCGGGCCACGACAAGCGAGCCGAGGACCTCATGGAGGCGGCGCGGCGCTCGGCCACCGTCGCGGACCGGCACGTGCTGCGCGTTCTCGACGTCGACCTGCGCGAGGAGGTCTGCTACGTCGTGAACGAGTGGGGCGAGGGCACCTCGCTCGACGTGCTCGTCGGCAACGAGGGGCCGGTGGGCGCACGCCGGGCCGCCTGGATCACCGCGGAGGTCGCCGACGCGATCGCCGCCGCGCACGCCGTCGGGGTCGCGCACGGCCGGCTGGTGCCGGAGAACGTGCTCATCGACACCGCGGGCTCCGTGCGGGTGATCGGTCTGTCGGTCGAGGCCGCGCTGCTCGGGCTGCCCGCGGGGCGGCGCACCACCGACGTCACCGACCTCGCCGGGCTCCTCTACTTCCTGCTCACCGCGACCTGGCCCGGCGTCTCGCGGTCGGCGGTGCCCGCGGCCCCGCACCAGGGCGGCCGGGTGCTCCGGCCCCGGCAGGTCAAGGCCGGCGTGCCGCGCCAGCTCGACCTGCTCTGCGACCGGGTGCTCAACATCGACGGTGGGCTGACGCCCACCTCGGGCGCCGAGCTGGCCGAGGAGCTGCGGGAGTTCGTGGGCGACCCCACGGGGCTCGCCGTGCCCGCGGCCGCGATGGTGGCGCAGCACCGGAACCTGCCCCCGCTGCCACCCATGCCGATCCGCGAGCCGGTCGCGGAGCCCGACCCGGAGCCCGACCCGGAGCCCGACCCGGAGCCCGACCCGGAGCCCGACCCGGAGCCCGACCCGGAGCCCGAACCGGAGCCCGAGCCCGAGGTCGAGCCGCTGTCCCCGCCGGTGGCCGTGGAGCCCACCCCGACCGTGGTCGTGCCGGCCGTCGCGCCCGAGGCGCGGGAGCCCCAGCCCGAGCCCGGGCCGGCCGCGGACCCCGCGCCGGCGCCCCCGGCCGGTCCGCGCCCGATCGTCGACCAGCCGACGCAGGCCGGCGTGCCGATCTTCGACGACGAGAACGACGAGGTCTCCTGGCTCACCGCGCGGGCCGAGACCCCGCCGCCGCCCCCGCCGTTCGAGCCTCCGCCCGAGCGCCCGCTGTTCGCCCCGCCGCCGGCCGACGGCGGGCCGGCCCGGCGGGCCCGGCCCGGGGCGGCCCAGGCCGGCGAGTACTGGCCGTGGGAGACCAGCGGCACGGGGGCGGGCACCGGCAGCGGCGTGCTGCCGGCCTTCGCCGACGAGCCCGACCCCGACGACGGCGTGCCCGGACGCAGCTGGCTGCGCCTGGCCGCCGCGGTCGCCGCCAGCCTGCTGCTGCTCCTCGCCGTGGTGTTCGCCTTCGACCTCGGTCGCGGTGGCTCCCCCCTCGGGCTGGCCGACGACGACCCGTCGCCCACCGACGCCGGTTCCTCGCCGACCACCTCCACCCCGAGCGCCGAGCCGATCACCGGGCTCACGGCGAGCGACCTCGACCCGCAGGGCGACCCGCCCGAGGAGAACCCCGACCTCGCCGCCGACGCCGTGGACGGTGCCCCGGGCACCGCGTGGGTCACCTCGACGTACACCCAGCAGCTCGGGCCCACCGGCCTCAAGACCGGCGTCGGCCTGCTCGTCGACCTCGGCGGACAGGTGGACGTCTCCGAGGTCGACCTCGTGCTCGAGGGCGCGCCCACCGACCTGTCGCTCTACCTCACCGACGACCGGCCCCGCGACGTCAAGGACCTCACGCCGGTCGAGCAGGTCGAGGGAGCCGGGAAGCGCGAGTCGATCACGCTGGAGGAGCCGACCAACGCCCGGTACCTCGTCGTGTGGCTGACCTCGCTGCCCTCGGTCCCCGACGGGTTCCAGGGAGGCGTCGCGGAGGTCGTGGTCCGTGGGCCCGCCTGAGGAGCGCTCCGACGCCGACCTCATCGCCGCGCACGTCGCCGGTGACCACGACGCGTTCGGCGAGCTCTTCGGCCGCCACCGGGACCGGCTCTGGGCCGTCGCGCTGCGCACGATGGGCAACCCCGAGGACGCCGCCGACGGTCTCCAGGACGGTCTGATCGCGGCGTACCGGCGGGCCGGGTCGTTCCGCGGCGAGGCCGCCGTGACGACCTGGCTGCACCGGGTCGTGGTCAACGCCTGCCTCGACCGCCTCCGCGCCGCCAAGGTACGGCGCGCCGAGGCGCTGCCCGACGACCTCGACGAGGGCACGGCGCGGGGCTCCACCATCACCAGCACGCCCGACGACCCGGCCGACCACGCGCTGGACGCCGAGCGCCGCCGCGAGGTGCTGGACGCGCTCGCCACGCTGCCCGCCGAGCAGCGCGCGGCGCTCGTGCTCGTGGACATGGAGGGCTACCCCGTCGCCGAGGTCGCGGACATGCTCGGCGTGGCCGTGGGCACGGTGAAGTCGCGGTGCTCGCGCGGGCGTGCGCGGCTCGCGGAGCTGCTCGGCGTGGGCGACACCCCGGGTGACCCGGACCACCCGCAGCAGCGGAACCCACCCACCTCGGCGCCCGTCCGATCCACACGGCCCCGTGGGCCCCCGGCCGACTGAGCTCCCGCACGACCCCCACACGACCCACGAGACCCCGAGACCACCGAGGAGGTGAGCGACGTGACCGAGCCCGACGAGACCCCCCTGACCGGGGCCGAGCGGGCGGTGCAGCGCCTGCTCGCCTCCGCACGCCACACCGACCCGGTCCCGCCCGAGGTCGCGGCGCGGCTCGACGGCGTCCTCGCGGGGCTGGCCGCCGGGGACCTGCCCACCCACGATCCCGGGGCCGCACCCGTCACCGACCTCGACGTCCACCGGCGCCGGCGCCGGGTCACCAGCCTCCTCGTCGCCGCGGCCGCGGTGGTCGTGGTGGGCGTCGGGCTCAACCAGGTCATCGACCGGGCCGGCGACAGCGCCACCAGCGACGAGAGCTCGGCCGCCGACGCACCGGCCGCCTCGCAGGAGGACGCCGGCAGCGCCGGGTCGGGCGCGCAACCGGCGCGGCCCGAGAAGGACGGCACCTTCCGCGCCCGCAAGCAGGTGGCGGAGGTCCGGCCCGAGAGCTTCGACAGCGACGTGCTGCGGCTGCAGCGACTGGTGGCGCCGTACAACGGCGGCGACGCCCTGACGGCCGACGGGGTCCAGCCGGGCGACCTCGCCGCCGGGGCGGCCTGCCGGAGCAGCACCTGGGGCAGCGGCACCTTCGTGCCCGTCTCGTACGGCGGGTCGCCGGCCGTCCTGGTGCTGCGCAGGCCGCAGGGCGACACGCAGGTGGCGGACCTCTACCTGTGCGGGGCGACCACCCCCGTGCGGTCGGTCACCCTCCCCGCGCCCTGAGCCCCGCTCCACCGGTGCGCGGCGGGAATGCCGCTCACCTAGGATCGGTTGTGCTGAGGCCATCGACCAAGGAGCGCCGACACCCATGTCCGACCCGCGCAACGTCATCATCATCGGCTCCGGCCCGACCGGGTACACCGCGGCCGTGTACGCCGCGCGCGCCTCGCTCCACCCGCTGGTCTTCGAGGGCTCGGTGACCGCCGGCGGCGCCCTGATGAACACCACCGAGGTCGAGAACTTCCCCGGCTTCCGCGACGGCATCATGGGCCCGGCGCTCATGGACGAGATGCGCGCCCAGGCCGAGCGCTTCGGCGCCGAGCTGGT
Source organism: Nocardioides taihuensis (assembly GCF_042657275.1). Taxonomy (NCBI): domain Bacteria; kingdom Bacillati; phylum Actinomycetota; class Actinomycetes; order Propionibacteriales; family Nocardioidaceae; genus Nocardioides; species Nocardioides taihuensis. The sequence goes on along the minus strand of NZ_JBHSKD010000007.1, from coordinate 79,365 downwards.
GCCCGACGACGTGGTCGAGGTCGACCTCACCGGCGACGTCAAGGTCGTGAGGACCGCCACCGACACCTTCACCGCGCGCGCGGTGATCCTGGCGATGGGCTCGGGCTACCGCAAGCTCGGCCTGCCCGGCGAGGAGGAGCTCTCCGGCCGCGGCGTCTCGTGGTGCGCGACGTGCGACGGGTTCTTCTTCCGCGAGCAGCACATCGCGGTCGTCGGCGGCGGCGACTCCGCCATCGAGGAGGCCACCTTCCTCACCCGCTTCGGCTCCAAGGTCTCCCTGATCCACCGCCGTGACGAGCTCCGCGCCTCGAAGATCATGCAGGAGCGGGCCTTCGCCGACCCCAAGCTCGACATCGTCTGGAACGCCGAGGTCGCCGAGATCAACGGCACCGACCGTCTCGAGTCGGTCACCCTGCGCGACACCGTGACCGGCGAGACCCGCCCGCTCGACGTGACCGGGCTGTTCATCGCCATCGGTCATGACCCGCGCTCGGAGCTGCTCGCCGGCCAGGTCGACCTCGACGACGACGGCTACGTGCTCGTGGCCCACCCCTCGACGGCCACCAACCTGCCCGGCGTCTTCGCGGCCGGCGACCTCGTCGACCACCACTACCGCCAGGCGATCACTGCCGCCGGCACCGGCTGCGCGGCCGCCCTCGACGCCGAGCGCTACCTCACCGCCCTCGACCACGAGGCCGCCACCACGCAGGAGGCCGCCGAGTCGGTGGTCGAGGTGGTGCAGACCGCGGGCGCCTGACCCGCCGTCGACTCCCCCGGCCCGCGTGCCGGGAACATCCGTCGGCACCGTGGTGTTGACTGGACCGAAGGCCCCCGACGACCCGCCAGACCAAGAGGAGAGGTTCCACCGTGGCGAACATCGCAGCCGTGACCGACGCGGAATTCGAGACCCAGGTGCTCAAGTCCGACAAGCCCGTGCTCGTCGACTTCTGGGCGGAGTGGTGCGGTCCGTGCCGCCAGGTCCAGCCGATCCTCGACGAGCTCGCGACCGCCCACGGCGACAAGATCACCTTCCTGAAGATGAACGTCGACGAGAACCCCGTGACGCCGTCGTCCTACCGGGTGACCGGTATCCCGACCCTCAACGTCTACCAGGGCGGCGAGGTCGTGAAGTCCATCGTCGGCGCCCGGCCGAAGGCGGCCCTGCTCAACGAGCTCGCCGACTACATCGCCTGAGCTCCTCGGACACCACAGCAGTCTCTAGCGGAGGCGGCCCCTCGGGGCCGCCTCCGTCGCATGTGCGGGGGCCACGGAGCCGCGCAGCCGCGCCCACGCGGCCTCAAGGTCGCTGCGCCAGCTCACGGTGGTGCGCAGGTCCATCCGCATCCGCGGGCTGGTGCCGTGCGCCCGCAGCGTCTTGAAGCCCACGCTGCCGAGGAAGTCGGTCGGCAGCACGCAGTGGCGCGCGCCCCGGGTGTCGCCGAAGGCCTCGACCGCACGGATGTCGCGCTCGACGAGGTCTCGAGCCATGCCCTGCACCAGCATCCGGCCCAGTCCCCCGCCCCGGTGCTCCTCCACGACGTACGCCGTGGTCATCAGCACCGCGTCGGGCGAGACCGGGGCCGTGGGGAAGGCGGCCGAGCCCGGCAGGTAGGCCTCGGGGGCGTAGACGACGTACCCCACCGGCTCGTCGTCGACGAGCACCACGCGCCCGCACGACCCCCACTCGCGCAGCACGTGCGAGAGCCAGGCGTCCTTCTCGCCCGCGGCGTCCTCGACCCGGCTGCGGCGCACCGGGTCGCGCTCCCAGAACAGGCAGGAGCGGCACGGCACGTCCAGTGCTGCGAGGTGGTCGAGGGTGAGCCGGGCGACGGTGCGCGACATCGTGCGGCCAGCCTACGCCGGACACCGCCCGGCGAGCTCGGGCGAGGCTGGGAGACTGGGACCGTGCGCCAGATCCGACAGAGCAGGAAGCTCCAGCACGTCCGCTACGACGTCCGCGGCCCGATCCTGGTCGAGGCCCACCGGCTGGAGGCCGAGGGGCACCGGATCCTCAAGCTCAACATCGGCAACCCGGCGCCGTTCGGCTTCGAGGCGCCCGAGGCGATCGTCGCCGACGTGGTGCACCACCTCCCGGAGGCGCAGGGCTACAGCGACTCGCAGGGCATCTACCCCGCCCGCACGGCGGTGGCGCACTACTACCAGGAGCACGGGCTGCGCGACGTGGGCGTCGACGACGTCTTCATCGGCAACGGGGTCTCCGAGCTGATCTCGATGGTGCTGCAGGCCTTCGTCGACGACGGCAACGAGGTCCTGGTGCCGGCGCCCGACTACCCGCTCTGGACCGGCGCGGTGACGCTCTCCGGCGGCACGCCGGTGCACTACCGGTGCGACGAGGCCGACGACTGGAACCCCGACCTCGCCGACATCGAGTCGAAGATCACCGAGAACACCCACGCCCTGGTGATCATCAACCCCAACAACCCCACCGGCGCGGTCTACACGAAGGAGACCGTCGAGGGGCTCGTCGACATCGCCCGGCGCCACGAGCTCGTGGTCTTCGCCGACGAGATCTACGAGAAGATCCTCTTCGACGACGCTGTCCACCACCACGCCGCCGCGGCCGCGGGGCACGACGTGCTGTGCCTGACCTTCAGCGGCCTGTCCAAGGCCTACCGGGTCTGCGGCTACCGCGCCGGCTGGGTGATGGTCTCGGGCCCCAAGGAGCTCGCGACCGACTTCCTCGAGGGCCTCACGCTGATCGCGAACATGCGGATGTGCGCGAACGTGCCGGCCCAGCACGCGATCCAGACCGCGCTGGGCGGCTACCAGTCGGTCAACGAGCTGATCGTGCCGGGCGGGCGCTTCTACGAGCAGAGCATGTTGGCCCACCGGCTGCTCAACGAGATCCCCGGCGTGACGTCGGTGAAGCCCCGGGGGGCGCTCTACTGCTTCCCGCGCCTCGACCCGGAGGTCTACGGCATCGAGGACGACGAGGCGTTCGTGCTCGACCTGCTGCGGGCCAAGAAGATCCTGGTCACCCACGGCACGGGCTTCAACTGGTTCGAGCCCGACCACTTCCGCCTGGTCACGCTGCCCGACGTCGACGTGCTCGAGGAGGCGATCGGGCGGATCGCGGAGTTCCTGGCCTCCCGTCGCTGAGCGCTCCCCTCTAGGCTGCGCAGGCACCCGTCTCCCGTCTTCCCCCCCGACCAGCGTCAGCGAGGCCGCGATGCGCGACATCACCTACCCGCCGATCATCGTCGCGGCCAAGCTCGGCTTCCGGCTGCTCGGCCAGCGCATCGACCTCGGCGGCACCGAGCACGTGCCGCGCTCCGGCGGTGTGCTGCTGGCGGTCAACCACGTCGGGTACGTCGACTTCATCTACGGCGGCCTGGCCGCCAACCCGTCGGGGCGGCTGGTCCGCTTCATGTCCAAGCGTGAGCTCTTCGACCACCGCTACCTCGGCCCGCTGATGCGCTCGCTGCACCACATCGAGGTCGACCGCGGCGCCGGGGAGGCGTCGTACCGGACGGCGGTGGAGTACCTGCGCGCCGGCGAGGCGGTCGGCATCTTCCCCGAGGCCACGATCTCGCGCGCGATGGAGCTCAAGGAGCTCAAGACGGGCGCGGTGCGGATCGCGGCCGAGGCGGGCGTCCCGCTGGTGCCGGTGGCGCTGTGGGGCACCCAGCGGATGATGACCAAGGACCACCCGCGCGACTTCTCCCGCGGCACGCCGATCGTGATCCGCGTCGGCGAGCCGCTGCACCCCACCGGCGCGGACCCGGTCGCGGAGACCGCCGAGCTGAAGACCGCGATGGCGGCGGTGCTCGACGACGCGATCCGCGCCTACCCGCCCGAGGAGCAGCCCCCGGGGTCGTGGTGGCTGCCGGCCCGTTACGGCGGCTCGGCCCCCACGCTGGAGGAGGCGGCCCGGATGGACGCCGAGGAGCAGCGCGAGCGCGCCGCCCGGCGCGCCGCCCGTGACGCCGGCGACCCGTGACCTGGTGACCTACCGACTCATCGCTATGTCAACTTGTCGGTTTATGTCTTTGTCGACAAAATACCGAGTGATCAGATCGGACGGTCCGCCCGGTTGCGCGGGTCCATCACGTCGACGATGCGGCGCAGGTCGTCCATCGAGGCGAACTCCACGGTGATCCGGCCCTTGTTCTTGCCCAGGTCGACCTTGACCCGGGTCTCGAGCCGGTCCGAGAGGCGCTCGGCCAGGTCGGTCAGCCCGGGGGCGACCGGCTTGCGCCGCGTGGTGCGCTGACCCGCCGGGGAGCCCGTGTCGCCCACGGCGACGATCTCCTCGAGGCCCCGGACGCTGATCCCCTCGGAGACGACCCGCTGGGCCAGGCGGTCCTGGAGCTCCGGGTCGTCCACGGCGAGCAGGGCGCGGGCGTGGCCGGCGGAGAGCACGCCCGCGGCCACCCGGCGCTGCACCGCCGGGGAGAGGCGCAGCAGGCGCAGCGTGTTGGAGATCTGCGGGCGCGAGCGGCCGATCCGCTGGGCGAGCTCGTCGTGGGTGCAGCCGAAGTCCTCGAGCAGCTGCGCGTAGGCCGCGGCCTCCTCCAGCGGGTTGAGCTGGGAGCGGTGGAGGTTCTCCAGCAGCGCGTCGCGCAGCATGGCCTCGTCGTCGGTCTCGCGCACGATGGCCGGGATCGCCTCGAGGCCGGCCGCCTGGGCGGCGCGCCACCGGCGCTCGCCCATGACCAGCTCGTACTCGTCCTCGCCGGTGCGGCGGACCACGACCGGCTGCAGCAGCCCGATCTCGCGGATCGAGTGCACCAGCTCGGCCATCGCCTCCTCGTCGAAGACCTGGCGGGGCTGCACGCGGTTGGGGCGGATCTGGGCCGGCGGCAGCTCGGCGAACCAGGCGCCGTCGACCGGCACCGGGTTGGCGACCCCCGCCGGCGCGCCGGAACCGGCGTCGGCCACCGGGAGCGCACCCTCGGCGGGAGCGTCGCCCTCCGTCCCGCTCGGGGGTGCGGTGGGGATCAACGACCCGAGCCCGCGCCCGAGTCCGCGTCGCTGGGTCTTCGGCTGCTGGGCGTTCACGCCGGGGCTCCTTGGCTGGCCATCTCACGAGCGGCTTCGAGGTAGGAGAGTGCACCCGGCGAGCCCGGGTCGTAGGTCATCACCGTCTGGCCGTACGACGGCGCCTCCGAGACCCGCACCGAGCGCGGGATCGTGGTGCGCAGCACCTGCTCGGAGAAGTGCTCGCGCACCTCCTCGGCCACACCCGACGACAGGCGGGTGCGCCCGTCGTACATGGTGACCAGGATGGTGCCGACGCGCAGGCGCGGATTGAGGTGCTGGCGCACCATCTCGACGGTCTCGAGCAGCTGACCGAGGCCCTCGAGCGCGTAGTACTCCGCCTGGATCGGGATCATCATCTCCGCACCGGCGACCAGCGCGTTGAGGGTGAGCAGGCCCAAGGAGGGCGGACAGTCGATGAACACGTAGTCGAAGCGCTCCTCGCCGGCCTCCTCCGCGGTGCCCACCTGCGGGTGGCCGGCGATCGCCCGGCTCAGGCGGCCCTCGCGCGCCACCACGCTGACCAGCTCGATCTCGGCGCCGGCGAGGTCGATCGTCGCCGGCACCACCATCAGGCCCGGCACGTCGGGGCACTCGGCCATGACCCCGGCCAGCGGTGCGCCCTCCACGACGGCGTCGTACGTCGAGGGGACGCCGCGCCGGTGGTCGACACCCAGGGCGGTGGAGGCGTTGCCCTGGGGATCGAGGTCGACCACGAGGACCCGCTGCCCGAGCTGAGCGAGCGCCGCGGCGATGTTGACGGTGGAGGTCGTCTTGCCCACGCCGCCCTTCTGGTTGGCCACCACGACCACGCGCGTCGCGGCCGGGCGGGGCAGGGGCGGTCGCAGCGAGGCAGCCTGGCGGGCCAGGATCACGTGCTCGGCCGCCCGCGCCAGCGGCGTGCTCTGGTCGGCGTGGGTGAGCTCGTCGGCGGCGAGATCGGCAGCGGTGCGCACCGCGAAGGCGTCCGACGTTTCACGTGAAACATCCGCGGTCATGGACGGCTCCTGGGCAGGGACCGAGGTTCCCTCCCCCTGTGGATGAACTGGCTCTTCCTGTGGACGACCCCGCTCCCCGGGCCATCCGAGGCCGGTGGAAAAGTCTGTCCGCCACGCAGGACCTCCGGCCTCCCCGACCGGGGTCCGCTCGGTCTCGTGGGGCCACCCGAGGTGTCCGGGCTGCCCCTCCTCCCGGTGCACGGTGCGGTCGGTCACGGCGTTGCAGACTCCCTGGTTCGAGGACGGCCCGGCTCCCACGGTCGGACCTTCCGGCGGTTCAGCGCCGACGCCCGGTCCCGGACGGTCGACCGGACCGGCGACCGGCCGGACGGTCGGCACCACGGCCGGAGCGCCAACCTACCTCTGAGGGCTCGGCCCACACCACCCGGACCACCCGGGTGGGCTGCTCGACCAGGCCGGCGCCCAGGTCGAGCACCTCCGGCGGCGCGCACCGCAGCCGGTGCAGCACCGGCGCGGCGGCCTCGATCTCTGCGAGCGCCGAGCTGCCCTTCATCGCCACCAGGGCACCGTGGGGGTCCACCAGCGGCATCCCCCACCCGAGCAGACGCTCGAGCGGTGCCAGCGCCCGGGCAGTGACGACGTCGAAGGTGCGCTCGCCGTGGAGGGCCTCGGCCCGCCCCCGCACCACGGTGACGTTGTCGAGGCCGAGGGGTGCCAGGTCGGCGCACACCTCCTCGAGGAAGGTGGTCCGGCGCAGCAGCGGCTCGACGAGCGTGACGTCGACGTCGGGTCGCGCCACCGCCAGGACCAGGCCCGGGAGGCCGGCGCCGGACCCGAGATCCACGACCCGGGCACCCTCGGGTACCGCCTCGCCGAGCACCGCGCAGTTGAGCAGGTGACGCTCCCACAGGCGCGGCGCCTCGCGCGGCCCGATCAGGCCGCGCACCACACCCTCGTCGGCGAGCCAGTCGGCGTACCGCTCCGCGAGCGCCAGGCGCCCGGACGGGAACACCCTCCCCGCGCTGGACGGGGAGGGTGTTGTTTCACGTGAAACCATCGCGATCAGGCCGGGAGGACCACCACGAAGCGACGGGGCTCGACGCCCTCGGACTCCGAGGTGAGGCCGGCCGCCGCCACCGCGTCGTGCACCACCTTGCGCTCGAACGGCGACATCGGCGTCAACGACACCTGGTCACCGCTCTCGCGGACCCGGCGGACGGTCTCCTCCGCGAGGGCCACGAGCTCCTCGCGCCGGCGGGCCCGGTAGCCGGACACGTCGAGCATCAGCCGCGACCGCTCGCCGGTCTCGCGGTAGACGGCCAGCCGGGTCAGCTCCTGCAGTGCGTCCAGCACCTCGCCGTTGCGCCCGACCAGCTGCTGCAGGTCGGCGCCCACGATCGAGACCATCGCCCGGTCACCCTCGACGTCCATGTCGAGGTCGCCGTCGAGGTCCGCGATGTCGAGGAGCTCCTCGAGGTAGTCCGCGGCGATGTCGCCCTCCTGCTCCAGCAGGTCGGCCGGACCCTCGTCGTCCTCGTCGTCCTCGTCGTCCTGCTCGTCCTCGTCGTCGTCCTCGAGGTCGGCCTCGTCCTCGTCGGTGGCGGTGGCACCGAGGTCCTCGTCGACCTCCTCCACCTCCTCGACCTGGGCGTCGGCGTCCGCCTGCTCGACCCGCGGGTCGGCCTGCTCGGTGTCGTTGCTCATGCGTTCTCTCCCTCGATGGGGTCGGTCGGGTTCGTGGGGCGGTTCGTCGGGCGTGGCTGCCCGCCGGCGCCCTTCTTGCGCTGCGAGCGCGTCTGCTTCTTGGGCTGCTGGCGCTGCGGCGGCCGCCGGTCGACCGCGGGGCCGGCCGGGTCGACCGGGTCGGTGCCCGGCGCCTCGACAGCAGGTGTCTCGGGGTGACCGTGCTTCGCGGCCTTGGCGCGGTCACGCGCCTCCTTGGCGGCGAAGGCCGGCGTGCCGGGGGCCGGGTTGTTGCGGATCACGTAGAACTGCTGGCCCATGGTCCACAGGTTCGAGGTGGTCCAGTAGAGCAGCACGCCGATCGGGAACGCGATGCCACCGACGGCGAAGACGATGGGGAGCACGTAGAGGAGCAGCTTCTGCTGCTGGGCGTACGGGCCGCTGAGCGCGTCGGCCGGCATGTTCTTGCTCATCAGCTGGCGCTGGGTGAGGAAGGTGGTCGCCGTCATCGCGAGCACCAGGAAGGCGGCCGTGACCTGGAGGGCGACGTTGCCGTCGGCGTTCAGGAAGGTGCCCGACAGCGGGACCTTGCCGAACAGCTCGGCGTTGCCGAAGCTGTCCGCCAGCTCCTCGGTCAGGACGCCGTGCGCGGTGCCGTTCTTCGCCGCCTGGTCGAGCAGGCGGAACAGCGCGAAGAAGATCGGCATCTGCAGCAGGATCGGCAGGCACGAGGCGAACGGGTTGGTGCCGCTCTCCTTGTAGAGCTTCATCGTCTCCTGCGCGAGACGCTCCCGGTCGTGGCCGTACTTCTTCTGCAGCTCCTTGACCTTGGGCTGGATCAGCTGCATGTTGCGGCTCGCCTTGATCTGCCGCACGAAGAGCGGGATCAGGGCGGCGCGGATCACGAGGGTGAGGCCGATGATCGACAGCGCCCACGCAGCGCCGCTGTCCGGCGGGAGCCCCAGCAGGGTGAAGAGCCGGTGCCACAGGATCAGCACGAACGAGATGGCGTAGTACAGCGGCGTCATGATCAGGCTGCCGAGCGTGCCGAGGAATCCCACGGGGTCAGGCTCCTTGTGAGGTGGGGGTCGGGACCGAGGGCGGCGGGGTGTCGCCGGTCTCGTCGTCGTGCGGGTGGTGCGTGCCGGGCACCGGGTCGTAGCCGCCGGCCGCCCACGGGTGGCACCGCGCCAGGCGGCGCAGGGCCAGCCAGCTGCCGCGCAGGCTCCCGTGCACCGTGACCGCCTCGAGCGCGTACGCCGAGCAGGAGGGGTGGTAGCGGCAGACCTGGCCGTAGAGCGGGCTGATCAGCAACCGGTAGGCACGCAGCAGGCCGATCAGGACGTACTTCATGCGATCACCCGCTGCAGACAACGCCCGAGGTCCGCGCCCAGTTCCGCGGACGAGGCGTCCGCGGCGGCCGGGAGCGCCCGGACCACGAGCACAGCAGAGCCCGGGAGCGACGCGAGGTGCTCCCGGGCGAGGTGGCGCAGACGGCGTTTCACGCGAGTGCGGTGGACGGCACCGCCGACGGCCCGGCTGACGACCAGGCCGACCCGGGCCGGCGCGGCGGGATCGGGGTCCGCGGGCACCCGGAGGTGCACCACGAGGGTCCGCGAACCCGCCCGGCGTCCGGACCGGACCGCCTCGCGGAACGCCGCGCCCTCGGTGAGCCGGTGCGCAGCGGGCAGCACGGGACGGCGGCGCCGACCGGCCTCAGACGGCCAGCTTGCTGCGGCCCTTGCGCCGGCGGTTGGAGAGGATCGAGCGGCCCGCGCGGGTCCGCATCCGCAGGCGGAAGCCGTGCACCTTGTGGCGACGGCGGTTGTTCGGCTGGTACGTACGCTTGCTCACGAGCTTCTCTTTCGTGGTGAGGGGGCGTCCTGGGCGACCGGGCAGTGCGTCGGCCGGGAGCCATCTGCGGCACCCGGCTCGACCGCCTTTCGGCTGGCACCGCCCACCCGCGACAGGACCCCCGTCGTGGACATGCGGCACCGGTCGACACGGACCGGTCGGTGTCGTGGTCGAGGGACGGAGGAGCCCGCCCGCGCACACGTGACCGGCCAACGGTACGCGCTGGCCGGAGAGAGGGTCAAACCGCCGCGGACGCCCGGGGCAACAGCCTGTGGATGAAGCCTTGCCGGGAGCGCGTCCGCCTTGTTACCTTCGCCCCTTCCGGGGTTCCCCCCACCGCGATCCACACCGGCTTCCCCACCTCGTGTGACGTGGCTCACCCCTCACCGGGACAGGCCTCTGACCTGCGAGAACGCTACTTCCGGCGCACGTCGCGATGTGTCTCGGGCAGGCTTCACCCACCCCGGGTCGAGCCGGTTCACAACCTGTGGACAAACTTGTGGACCCAGCACCGACCACCGGCCGCGGACGCGGCCTCGCGACGAAGGCGGCACCCGTGGACCAGACCCGGCCCGAACTCCCGGACGCCCCCGTGGACGAGCACCGCGAGGGCGGCGGGGACACCGCCGGCGTCGCGGCCGCGGCCGCGGCCCCGGCCGACCAGCACCCCGACCTCAGCGCGGCCTGGCGCGGCGTCGTCGAGGACCTCGAGCCGCACCAGCGCGCCTGGCTGCGGGCGAGCGAGCCGGTGACCCTCCACGAGAGCACCGCCATCGTCGCCGTGCCCGACGAGTTCACCCGCAACCAGCTCGAGGGGCGCCTGCGGGGCCAGCTCGAGACGGCGCTGACCGTCTCCTTCGGGCGGGAGATCCGGATCGCGGTCACCGTGAACCCGACCCTCGGGGGTGGCGTGACGCCGCCCCCGGTGGTGGAGGAACCGATTCATCGAGAAAACGTCTTGTCGACAAGTCGACAGATCGACACCCCGCTCGCGCCGAACCTCGACTACGCCCCGCCGCCGGCCGACCCCGTGACCGAGCCGACGCGGCCGGCTCCGGTGCTCGAGACGCGGCTGAACCCGAAGTACACCTTCGAGACCTTCGTCATCGGGTCGTCGAACCGGTTCCCCCACGCGGCCGCGGTCGCCGTCGCTGAGGCGCCCGGGAAGGCGTACAACCCGCTGCTCGTCTACGGCGACTCCGGGCTGGGCAAGACCCACCTGCTCCACGCGATCGGCCACTACGTGCGCAGCCTCTACAGCGGGGCGAAGGTCCGCTACGTGTCGAGCGAGGAGTTCACCAACGAGTTCATCAACGCGATCCGCGACGACCGGCAGGACCGCTTCAAGCGGCGCTACCGCGACGTCGACGTGCTGCTGATCGACGACATCCAGTTCCTGGAGGGCAAGACCCAGACCCAGGAGGAGTTCTTCCACACCTTCAACACGCTGCACAACGCCAACAAGCAGATCGTGCTCACCTCCGACCGCGCGCCCAAGCGGCTCGAGGCGCTCGAGGACCGGCTGCGCAACCGGTTCGAGTGGGGCCTGATCACCGACGTCCAGCCCCCCGACCTCGAGACCCGCATCGCGATCCTGCGCAAGAAGGCCGCGATGGACCGGCTCACCGCGCCCCCGGACGTGCTGGAGTTCATCGCCTCGAAGATCCAGACCAACATCCGCGAGCTCGAGGGCGCGCTGATCCGGGTCACGGCCTTCGCGAACCTCAACCGCCAGGAGGTCGACATGACCCTGGCAGAGATCGTCCTCAAGGACCTGATCCCCGAGGGCGGCGAGCCCGAGATCACCGCCGGGTTGATCATCGCCCAGACCGCGGCGTACTTCGGGCTCTCGATCGAGGAGCTCACCGGTCCCAGCCGCGGCCGTCACCTGGTGATGGCCCGCCAGATCGCCATGTACCTGTGCCGCGAGCTCACCGACCTGTCGCTGCCCAAGATCGGCGCGCAGTTCGGCAACCGCGACCACACGACGGTGATGTACGCCGACCGCAAGATCAACCAGCTGCTCGCCGAGCGCCGGGCGGTCTTCAACCAGGTCAGCGAGCTCACCAACCGGATCAAGATGCAGGCGCGTCAGGGCTGAGCCCCGGCTGTGGACGGGCTGCGGAGCACCGCCCGCAATTCGTGCACAGACTGTGGAGAGGCCGGGAGTATTCACACGGCTGTCGACCGCGGTTCACACGCGACCGCGACGAACCACACCCTCCTCCACAGGCTGCGTCCACCGGTCATTGCCGTTGTGACCTGCACGAACGCTGCTCCTCCACAGATTCCACCCCTGCTGTGACTCCCACTCACCTCCAATTGGCTCGATCATCGGTGAACAACCACCTGGGCCCCGACCTGTGCACTCGCGGCTCGGACGGCCCGGCGGACCGGTCTGCTCGAATCACACCGAAACACCCGTCACCCCCGACCGCATGGCAGGATGCTCAGTCCAGAGCCCTCTGCTCCGAGCCCTCCGCCCGAGAAGGACCCACCACGTGAAGTTCCGCGTCGACCGCGACGTGCTCGCCGATGCCGTCGCCTGGGCTGCCCGCAGCCTCCCGGTCCGCCCCAGCGTCCCGGTCCTCGCCGGTCTCCTCATCGAGGCCGGCCACGAGGGCCTCGAGCTGTCCACCTTCGACTACGAGACCTCGGCGCGCGCGACGCTCGCCGCCGAGGTGGCCGACGAGGGCCGTGCGCTGGTCAGTGGCCGGCTCCTCGCCGACATCTGCCGCAGCCTCCCCGCCAAGCCGGTCGACATGGTGCTCGAGGGTCCGCGCGTCTCGCTGACCTGCGGCTCGGCCCGCTTCACGCTCCAGACGCTCCCGGTCGAGGACTACCCCACGTTGCCCGCGATGCCGCAGGCCACGGGCACCGTGCGCAGCGACGTGTTCGCGCACGCGGTCTCCCAAGCGGTGACGGCCGCCGGCCGCGACGACATGCTCCCGGTGCTGACCGGCGTCCGCCTCGAGATCGACGGCTCGCGGATCTCGCTGCTCGCCACCGACCGTTTCCGCCTCTCCCAGCGCGAGCTCGACTGGTCGCCGCGCACCCCGGACGAGTCGATGGCCGCCCTGGTCCCGGCCAAGGTGCTCGGCGACACCGCCCGCTCGCTGACCGCGGGCGGCGAGGTGACGATCTCGCTCAGCTCCTCGGGCACCGGCGAGGGCATCATCGGCTTCGAGGGCACCGGCGCCGGCGGCGTACGACGCACCACCACCCGCCTGCTCGACGGCGAGTTCCCCAAGGTCCGCAGCCTGTTCCCCAGCGAGCACCAGACCACGGCGCGCCTCGACAAGCACGCCCTGGTCGAGTCGGTGAAGCGCGTGGCCCTGGTCGCCGAGCGCAACACCGCCGTCCAGCTGGCCTTCAGCGACGGGGTGCTCACCCTGGACGCCGGCTCCGGCGACGAGGCCCAGGCCTCGGAGTCGATCGAGGCCACCATCGACGGCGAGGACATCACCACCGGGTTCAACCCGCAGTTCCTCCTCGACGGGCTCACCGCGATCGACGAGGACGTCGTCGAGCTCGCCTTCACCCAGGCCTCGAAGCCGGTCGTGATCTCCGGCGCGGTGACCGAGGGCGGCGAGGACTCCGGCTTCCGCTACCTGCTGATGCCGCGACGACTCCTGTGAGTTCTGCCCGCCCACGCCCTACGGTGGGTCCATGCACATCGGGCTGATCGGGCTGGGCAAGATGGGCGGCAACATGCGCGAGAGGCTGCGCGCCGCCGGACACACCGTCGTCGGCTACGACCGCGACGCCTCACTCTCCGACGTCGACGACCTCGCGGGCCTCGTCGCGGCGCTGCCGTCGCCGAAGGTGGTGTGGGTGATGGTCCCCTCGGGCGACCCCACCCGCCAGACCGTGTTGGCGCTGCGCGACCTGCTCGACGAGGGCGACCTCGTCGTCGACGGCGGCAACTCGCGGTGGACCGACGACCACAAGAACGCCGAGCTGCTGGCCGAGAAGGGCGTCGGCTACGTCGACTGCGGCGTGAGCGGCGGGGTCTGGGGCCGTGAGAACGGCTACGCGCTGATGTACGGCGGCTCAGAGGAGGACGTCGCCAAGGTGCAGCCGGCCCTCGACGCGCTCAAGCCCGAGGGTGAGTTCGGCTCGGTGCACGCCGGGCCCGTCGGTGCGGGGCACTTCTCCAAGATGGTGCACAACGGCATCGAGTACGCCGTGATGCAGGCCTACGCCGAGGGCTGGGAGCTGCTCCAGGCCTCGCAGGAGGTCGAGAACGTCACCGAGGTCTTCCGCTCCTGGCGCGAGGGCACGGTGATCCGCTCCTGGCTGCTCGACCTGCTCGTCTCCGCGCTCGACGAGGACCCCGGGCTCGAGGGCGTGGCCGGCTGGGCGGAGGACTCCGGCGAGGGTCGCTGGACCGTCGAGGCCGGCATCGACCACGCCGTGGCGACCCCGGCCATCACCGCCGCGCTCTACGCGCGGTTCGTCTCCCGCCAGGACGACTCCCCCGCGATGAAGGCGGTCGCGGCCATGCGCAACCAGTTCGGCGGGCACGCGATGCGGACCAGCGCACCCCCCGGCGGCGACGCGCCCAGCCAGGGCAGCTAGCCCACCACCGCGCGACCGTGCACGTCACCCGCCTCCAGCTCGTCGACTTCCGCTCCTACGCCGAGGTCGACGTGGCGCTCGACCCGGGCGCGAGCGCATTCGTCGGTCGCAACGGGCAGGGCAAGACCAACCTGGTCGAGGCGATCGACTACCTCTCCCGGCTCTCCTCGCACCGGGTGGCGACCGACGCCCCGCTCGTGCGGGCCGGCACCGAGCGCGCCGTCGTCCGGGCCACCGTGGTCAAGGACGGTCGTGAGGCCGTGCTCGAGGTGGAGCTGCTGCCGGGCAAGGCCAACCGCGCCAAGGTCAACCGCTCGCCGCTCCCCCGCAGCCGCGACCTCGTCGGCCTGGTGCGCACGGTCGTCTTCTCGCCCGAGGACCTCGCGCTCGTCAAGGGCGACCCGGGCGAGCGGCGCCGCTTCCTCGACGACCTGCTGGTGCTCCGGACCCCCCGCCTCGCGGGCGTCCGCGCCGACTACGACCGGGTGCTGCGCCAGCGCAGCACGCTGCTCAAGACCGCGGGCGCCGCGCGCCGCGGCTCCTCGTCGGCCGAGTCCGCACTGGCCACGCTCGACGTGTGGGACGGGCAGCTCGCCCGCGCCGGCGCCGAGCTGCTGGCCGAGCGGCTGCGGCTCGTCGACGCCCTGCGGCCCTACGTCGGCAAGGCCTACCAGGCGGTCGCCCGCGGGGCCGGTCGCGACGACGCCGAGGTCGAGTACCGCGCCTCCTTCGAGCTCCCCCCGGCCGCGCAGACCGCCGGTGACCTCGAGCCCGCGCTGCTCGACGAGCTCACGCGCCGTCGCAACGACGAGCTCGACCGCGGCGTGTGCCTCGTCGGCCCGCACCGCGACGAGCTCGTGCTGACCCTCGGCAACGGCGAGACCCGCCTGCCGGTGAAGGGCTACGCCTCGCACGGCGAGTCGTGGTCGTTCGCGCTCGCGCTGCGGCTGGCGTCGTACGACCTGCTGCGTGCGGAGGGCGACGACCCGATCCTGGTGCTCGACGACGTCTTCGCCGAGCTCGACTCGGGGCGCCGCGACCAGCTCGCCGAGCTCGTCGCCGGCGCCGAGCAGGTGCTGGTGACGGCCGCGGTCGACGCCGACGTGCCGGCGGCGCTCGCGGGGACCCGCTACGTCGTGGCCGACGGGACGGTGCTCCGTGGCTGACGACGGATCCCCGGTGGGCACGACCCCGGAGCCGGCGGAGGAGCCGCACCGCTCCGACGGGCTCGAGCTCGCCCGCGCCCTGGCCCGTGCCTCGCGCGGCGTCGGCCCGGCCCGCCGTACGCCGCGCCCGGGCAGTAGGCCGCGTCGCGTCCCCGGCAAGGCGTCGGGCGCGTACCCCGACGAGCGCGACCCGCAGCCGCTGGGGCTCACGGTCCCGCGCGTGGTCGCCGACCACGGGTGGGAGGTCGACCTCAAGGTGCACGGCGTCTTCGGGCGCTGGGCCGAGCTCGTCGGCGACGAGGTGGCCGCCCACTCGACGCCCGAGACGTTCGCCGACGGGCGTCTCGTCGTCCGCACCGACTCGACCGCCTGGGCGACCCAGCTGCGGCTGCTCGCCCCCACCGTCGTACGCCGCCTCAACGAGGAGCTCGGGCACGGCACGGTGACCCTGATCGAGGTGCTCGGACCCCACGGCCCGACCTGGAAGAAGGGTCCCCGATCGGTTCGCGACGGCCGCGGGCCGCGCGACACCTACGGCTGACCGCGACAACCCGCGGAGGCCGATCTGCGGGCCTCGCGACGGTAGGGGGACCCGGGCGACCCCCTCCGAGCGCGTCTGCGCGGCCCTCACGGGCCTGTGGAGGGCCATCCTCGACACGGACGGACCCCCGTTCCGGGGGTGGGTCCGTGCTCAGCGGCCTTCTGCGGGGTACCATGGCGACCGGGTCGAGGCTCACTGCAGCCGCGGCCCTCGTCGTGCCGGGCCACCGTCCGCCACGACGGGACGAGTCGCGACCATCCGGGTCGCCGGCCGGGGTGCGAAGAGGGTGCGTGTGTCCGACGAGACCGCCGTCGAGGTCAGTTCCACCAGCAGCACCGAGGTCGCCTACGACGCCTCGTCGATCCAGGTCCTCGAGGGCCTCGAGGCGGTCCGCAAGCGGCCCGGCATGTACATCGGCTCGACCGGCGAGCGCGGGCTCCACCACCTGATCTGGGAGATCGTCGACAACGCCGTCGACGAGGCCCTCGCCGGCCACTGCGACCGGATCGTGCTCACACTCCTCGCCGACGGCGGCGTCCGGGTCGAGGACAACGGCCGCGGCATCCCCACCGACACCGCCCCCGGGCAGGAGCTGCCGGCGCTGACGCTGGCGCTGACCGTGCTCCACGCCGGCGGCAAGTTCGGCGGCGGTGGCTACAAGGTCTCCGGCGGCCTGCACGGCGTCGGCGTCTCGGTCGTCAACGCGCTGTCGAGCCGCGTCGTGGCCGAGGTGCGCAACCGCGGGCACCTCTGGCGCCAGACCTTCTCCGTCGGCGTCCCCGACGGCGAGCTCGAGGAGGTCCGGGCGATGGAGCCCGGCGAGCGCACCGGCACCACGATCACCTACTGGGCCTCCCCCGACATCTTCGAGACCACCACCTACTCGCTCGAGACCATCACCTCGCGCATCCGCGAGTACGCCTTCCTCAACAAGGGCCTCGAGATCGTGGTGCGCGACGAGCGCCCCGTGGCGGCCGAGATCCTCGAGGCGGTCGAGGACGACACCGTGGGCCCCGAGGTCGACGGCACTGGCGCCGACGCGATCCGCAAGGGCGAGGGCGGCGGGATCGAGCGGATCTTCCGCTACGAGCGCGGCCTCGTCGACTACGTCGAGCACCTCAACCGCTCCAAGCAGCCGGCCAACCCGACGATCATCTCGTTCGAGGCCGACGCGACCTCCGGCGTGGGCAACCACATGAGCCTCGAGGTCGCGATGCAGTGGAACACGACCTTCACCGAGTCGGTCCACACCTTCGCCAACACCATCAACACCCACGAGGGCGGCACCCACGAGGAGGGCTTCCGCGCGGCGCTCACCACGCTGATCAACAACGCCGGCTTCGACTGGGGCCTGATGAAGAAGCAGGAGGACCGCGTCTCCGGCGACGACATCCGCGAGGGCCTGACCGCGATCATCTCCATCAAGCTCGGCGAGCCGCAGTTCGAGGGCCAGACCAAGACCAAGCTCGGCAACACCGAGGCCAAGGGCTTCGTCCAGCGCGTGGTCAACGACCAGCTCGGCGCGTGGCTCGAGCAGAACCCGCAGGAGGGCCGCGACATCGTGCGCAAGGCCCAGGCCGCGGCCTCGGCCCGGCTCGCGGCACGCAAGGCCCGCGACCTCGCCCGCTCGCGCAAGGGGCTGCTCGGCGGCGGCGGCCTGCCCGGCAAGCTGTCCGACTGCCAGTCGACCAACCCCGAGGAGTGCGAGGTCTTCATCGTCGAGGGCGACTCCGCCGGCGGCTCGGCGCGCCAGGGCCGCGACCCAAGGATCCAGGCGATCCTCCCGATCCGCGGCAAGATCCTCAACGTCGAGAAGGCCCGCATCGACAAGGTGCTCGCCAACACCGAGGTGCAGTCGATCATCTCCGCGCTCGGCACCGGCATCCAGGACGAGTTCGACCTCGACAAGCTGCGCTACCACAAGGTCGTGCTGATGGCCGACGCCGACGTCGACGGCCACCACATCAACACCCTGCTGCTGACGCTGCTGTTCCGGTTCATGAAGCCGCTGATCGAGCACGGCTACGTCTACATGGCGCAGCCGCCGCTCTACCGCCTGCGGTGGAACAAGCCGTACGAGCACGAGTTCGTCTACTCCGACGCCGAGCGCGAGGCCCTGCTCCGCGACGGCCAGGCCGCGGGCAAGAAGCTGCCCAAGGAGAACCCCGTCCAGCGCTACAAGGGTCTCGGCGAGATGAACGCCAAGGAGCTGTGGGAGACCACGATGGACCCCGACGGCCGGATCCTGCTGCAGGTGACGCTCGAGGACGCCGCCCGTGCCGACGAGATCTTCTCGGTGCTGATGGGCGAGGACGTCGAGCAGCGCCGCTCCTTCATCCAGAGAAATGCCAAGGACGTCCGATTCCTCGATATCTAGGTCTCTAGTCAGATCCCTAGATTCGAGTAGAGCCGACCAGAGAGACGAAGAGACGTGACCGAGCAGACCGACAACCTGATGGGCGGCGACGGCGGCGGCGGGGGTGGCGGCCGGATCGAGCCGATCGACCTGCAGGTGTCGATGCAGCGCTCCTACATCGACTACGCGATGGCGGTCATCGTCGGCCGCGCGCTGCCCGACGTCCGCGACGGCCTCAAGCCGGTGCACCGCCGCGTGCTCTACGCGATGTACGACGGCGGGTACCGCCCCGACCGCGGGTTCTCCAAGTGCAGCCGCGTCGTCGGTGACGTCATGGGTCAGTACCACCCCCACGGCGACACCGCGATCTACGACACCCTGGTCCGTCTCGCCCAGCCCTGGGTGATGCGGGCCCCGCTGGTGCAGGGGCAGGGCAACTTCGGCTCGCCGGGCAACGACTCCGCCGCCGCCATGCGGTACACCGAGTGCCGGATGGCGCCGCTGGCGCTGGAGATGGTCCGTGACATCGAGAAGGAGACCGTCGACTTCCAGCCCAACTACGACGGTCGCTCCGAGGAGCCCGTCGTCCTGCCGGCGCGGTTCCCCAACCTGCTCGTCAACGGCTCGGCCGGCATCGCGGTCGGCATGGCCACCAGCATCCCGCCGCACAACCTGCGCGAGGTCGCCTCGGGTGCGCAGTGGGCGCTCGAGCACCCCGACGCCACCCGCGAGGAGCTCCAGGACGCCCTGCTCGAGCGGGTCAAGGGCCCCGACTTCCCCAACGGCGCCCTGATCGTGGGCCACCAGGGCATCGAGCAGGCCTACCGCACGGGCCGCGGCTCGATCACCCAGCGCGCGGTGATCGAGGTCGACGAGGACGCCAAGGGCCGCACCTGCCTGGTGATCACCGAGCTGCCCTACATGGTCAACCCCGACAACCTGGCGCTGAAGATCGCCGAGCTCGCCGACTCGGGCCGGGTGCAGGGCATCGCCGACGTCCGCGACGACACCTCCGACCGCACCGGCCAGCGGCTGGTCGTCGTGCTCAAGCGCGACGCGGTCGCGCGCGTGGTCCTCAACAACCTGCTCAAGCACACCGAGCTGCAGACCAACTTCAGCGCCAACATGCTGGCGCTGGTCGACGGCGTGCCGCGCACGCTGTCGATCGACCAGTTCATCTCCAACTGGGTCACCCACCAGGTCGACGTCATCCAGCGCCGCACCCGCTACCTCCTCGGCGAGGCCGAGCGGCAGGCCCACGTCTACCGCGGCCTGGTCAAGGCGCTCGACATGCTCGACGAGGTGATCGCACTGATCCGGCGCTCGCCCGAGATCGACGACGCGCGCCAGGGCCTGATCGCGCTGCTCGAGATCGACGAGGTGCAGGCCAACGCCATCCTCGACATGCAGCTGCGCCGCCTCGCGGCCCTGGAGCGGCAGAAGATCATCGACCGCCTGGCCGAGATCGAGGAAGAGATCGCCGACTACGAGGACATCCTCGCCAACCCCGCCCGCCAGCGGCAGATCATCGGCGACGAGCTCGCGGAGATCGTCGAGCGCTACGGCGACGACCGGCGTACGCAGATCATCCCGGCCGACGGTGACCTGTCGATGGAGGACCTCATCCCCGACGAGGAGCTCGTCGTCTCCATCACCCGCGGCGGCTACGCCAAGCGGACCCTGCGCCACCAGTACCGCACCCAGAAGCGGGGCGGCAAGGGCGTGCGCGGCGCCAGCCTGCGCGGGGACGACGTCGTCGAGCACTTCATCGCGACCTCCAACCACCACTGGCTGCTGTTCTTCACGACCGCCGGCCGGGTCTACCGCACCAAGGCCTACAACCTCCCCGAGGCGTCACGCGACGCGAAGGGCGGGCACGTGGCCGGGCTGCTCAGCTTCCAGCCCGACGAGGACATCGCGCAGGTGCTGGCGATCCGCGACTACGAGCAGGCCCCCTACCTGGTGCTGGCCACCCGCAGCGGCCTGGTGAAGAAGACCCGCCTGGGCGACTACAACAGCCCGCGCCAGGCCGGCGTGATCGCGATCAACTTCCGTGAGGACGACGACGAGCTGATCGGCGCCGAGCTGGTCGGCCCCGACGACGACATCCTCCTGGTCTCCCGCAAGGGCCAGGCGATCCGGTTCCGCGCCGACGACACCCAGCTGCGGCCGATGGGCCGCGCGACGTCGGGCGTCTCGGGCATGAAGTTCCGCGCCGGTGACTCGCTGTTGTCGATGTCGGTGATCCGGGCCGAGCAGGTCGCGGCCGAGGAGGCCGCCGAGGCGCAGGCAGCGGCCGACGGCGCCTCGACCGAGCCGGGCGCGCTGCCCGACGTCAAGGAGCAGTACGTCTTCACCATGACCGACGGCGGCTTCGCCAAGCGCACGCGGATCTCGGAGTACCGCCTCCAGTCGCGCGGCGGCCTCGGCATCAAGGCGATGGCGCTGACCAACCAGGAGCGGGGCAGCCTCGTCGGCGGTTTCATCGTCGAGGAGGGTGACGAGATCCTCTCGATCACCGCCGGCGGCCAGGTCGTGCGCAGCCCCATCAACGAGGGCTTCCGGGCGACCGGTCGCTCCACGATGGGCGTGAAGTTCGTGACGCCCAAGGCCGGCGACTCGGTCGCCGTGGTCGCGCGATCGGTGGAGTCGCGCGAGGAGGAGGTGCTCGCCGAGGACGCCGACGAGGGCGCCGACGAGAGCACCGGGACGGGCGTCGACCAGCCCGCGGAATCGCCCTCTCAGGCTGCGGATGCAACAATCGACGAATCCGACGACGTGGCCGACCCGCCCGCGAGCGCCGCGTCGGACGCCGAGAGCGAAGGGGAGGGTGACGACGGATGACGGAGCGCTCAGCCGAACGCACCGCAGCCAGGCCCGCCGTCGACCGTGACGACACCGCAGGGCGTCCGCCCCTGACCGAGCGGATCCAGGCCAAGCTGGCCAGTGCCGCCGACGAGCACCGCGCCAACGCCGATGCCCAGCCCGCGCCGCCCGCGCGCAGGACGCGCGGCCGTGCCCCGCGCCGCGCCCGGCTCCGGCTGACCCGGATCGACCCGTGGTCGGTGATGAAGACGTCGTTCCTGCTCTCGATCGCTGCCGGCGTCGTGGTCGTGGTCTCGGTGTTCATGGTCTACTCCGTCCTCGGCGCCGCCGGTGTCTGGGACTCGATCAACCAGACCGTCACCAACGTCGTGGGCGGCGACAGCGCCGACGACTTCGACGTGCAGACCTACATCGGGCTCTCGCGCGTCATGGGCTTCACCATGCTCGTCGCGGTGATCGACGTGCTGCTGCTGACCGCGATCGCCACCCTCGGCGCCTTCATGTACAACATGTCGGCGGCCCTCCTCGGCGGCATCGAGCTGACCCTCGCGGAGGACCAGCACTGAGGCTCCTCCCCCGCGTCCGGGCCGTTTTGTCGGCCCCTCGCGGGGTGGGGTAGTGTCACCTCCCGGTCGCCCGGCGTACGCCGGGGACCCCGCCGGCAGTCCGGCACCCCGGGCCTATAGCTCAGACGGTTAGAGCGCTTCCCTGATAAGGAAGAGGTCACAGGTTCAAGTCCTGTTAGGCCCACCCTCACTCCCGCACCGCCTCCGCCCGCCGCGCGAGGCGGTTCGTGCTCTCCGGACCTTCGCGGTCGACCCTCGCGCCGTGTCGGCCGGCTGTGGTTGTGTGGTCCACGTCACAGGGGACCTCATCTCGGGAGGAAGCATGACCACAGCTCCACACGCGCGCCTGCGCCGCACCGCCCTCGCCGTCGGGGCGGCACTGCTGCTACCGGGCGGGCTCGCCCAGGCCGTGCCACCGGGCGGCAGTCCCGGTGCCGCCGGCATCGGCGATCCCTACTACCCCGACTACGGCAACGGCGGCTACGACGTCGGTCACTACGACATCGCCGTGTCCTACCAGCCGGCCACCGACGAGCTTGCCGGCACCACGCGGATCAAGGCGCGCGCGACGCAGGCACTCTCGCGTTTCGACCTCGACTTCGTGCTGCCGGTCTCGTCGGTGCGGGTCAACGGCCGCCCGGCGGCGTACACCCAGGGCGAGCACGAGCTGGTCGTCACGCCGCGCAAGGCGCTGCACGACGGTGAGCGCATGGTCGTCGACGTGACCTATGCCGGCGTGCCGTCGACGATCACCTCCGACGGCATCTCGCCGTGGATCCGCACCGACGACGGCGTGGCGGCGGTGGGTGAGCCCGAGATCGCGCCGTGGTGGTACCCGTCCAACGACCACCCGCGCGACAAGGCGACGTTCGACGTGAGGGTGACGGTCGCCCGCGACCTCGAGGCGCTCGGCAACGGCGTCCTGGTCTCGCAGCACACCCACCGCGGCGAGCGCACCTGGCACTGGCGAGAGAAGAAGCCGATGGCGACCTACCTCGCCTTCTTCGTCGTCGGCCAGTTCGACATCACCCGCTGGCGCGCCGACGGCCTGCCGGTCGTCACGGCCGTCGCCTCCGACGGCGGCAGCGAGGGCGAGTACGCCGCTGCGGACCTCGCCCGCACGCCGGAGGTGATCCGGTTCGAGTCCCGCCAGTTCGGCCCCTACCCGTTCGACGCGATGGGCGGGGTCGCCCCCGCCGCCGACTTCGGCTTCGCGCTGGAGAACCAGACCCGCCCGGTCTACACGCGCGGCTTCTGGCGCAACGGCCCCAACATCTACGTCGTCGTGCACGAGCTCGCGCACCAGTGGTACGGCGACTCGGTCTCGGTCGAGAACTGGCGCGACATCTGGCTCAACGAGGGCTTCGCGTCCTTCGCGGAGTGGGTGTGGTCGGAGAAGCACGACGAGGGCACCGGCGCTGAGCTGTTCTCGGCCTACTGGGACTACTACGCCGGCAACTCAGACTTCTGGAGCGTGATCATCGGGGACCCCGGTGCCCACAACGAGTTCAACGGCGCGGTCTACGACCGGGGCGCGATGACGTTGCAGGCGCTGCGCACCCGGGTCGGCGACGACGCCTTCTTCACCACGATGCGCCGGTGGGCCGCCGAGCGCCGTTACGGCAACGGCTCGGTCGCCGACTTCATCGCGCTCGCCGAGCAGGTGTCGGGCGAGGACCTCGGCTCGTTCTTCGACGCGTGGCTCTACACCGGCACGCGGCCCGAGCCGACCGCCGAGAACGGGTTCCCGGCCGACTTCCAACCGGGCAGCCTCGCCGCGGCGCGTCGTACGGTGCCGGCGTCCTGGGCACAGATCCGGCAGACCCACCAGCGACTGGTCTCGCTCGAGCAGAGGCGATGATGTCGCGCGGCCGGGGGTTGGATACGCTCCAACTCCCGGTCTGCGACGCAGACCTGTCCCATCAGCGCAACCGGAAGGCAAGCCTCCCGTGAAGAAGATCCTCCTCCTCGGCCTGGCCGTCGCCGGCGCGGTGTTCGCCAAGCGCAAGCTCGACGAGGGCAAGCACGAGCAGGCGCTCTGGGCCGCGGCCACCGACACCGTCGACCCGGCGTCCGGCTCCGCCGGCCAGCACAAGGCCTGACCCACCCCTCCGGGCCCGCGGGGCTCCCGCCCCCGGAGGACCCAGGGGCCTTGGCGCAATTGGTAGCGCACCTGCTTTGCAAGCAGGGGGTTAGGGGTTCGAGTCCCCTAGGCTCCACGCGAACGACCACCTCCACGCTGACCCGCCGTTAGTTAACGGCGGGTCAGCGTGATTTCGGGGTACGGCGGGACGACGCGTCCGCCGTACTCGAGGAGGTCCACCCCGTGCGCATCGGCTACACCCTGATGACCGAGCAGTCCCCGCCGCGCAGCCTGGTGCGGTACGCCGCGCAGGCCGAGGAGGTCGGGTTCGACTTCGAGGTGATGAGCGACCACTACTTCCCCTGGCTCGACGAGCAGGGGCACGCCGGGTACGCGTGGAGCATGCTCGGCGCGATCAGCCAGGTCACCGATCGGGTCGACCTGATGACCTACGTGACCTGCCCGACCTTTCGCTACCACCCAGCGGTGGTCGCCCAGAAGGCGGCGACGATCGGCGTGCTGAGTGGCGGGCGGTTCACGCTCGGGCTCGGCGCCGGGGAGAACCTCAACGAGCACGTCGTCGGCCGCGGCTGGCCGCCGGTCAACGTGCGCCACGAGATGCTGGTCGAGGCGGTCGAGATCATCGACGCGCTGCTCGGCGGCGGCTACGTCAACCACGTGGGCGAGCACTTCCGGGTCGACTCCGCCAAGCTCTGGGACCTCCCCGACGAGCGCGTCGAGATCGGCGTCGCGGTGTCGGGCGAGCAGTCGGTGCAGACCTTCGCACCGATGGTCGACCACCTGATCGCGGTCGAGCCGAGGGCCGACCTGGTGGAGGGCTGGCGCCAGGCCGGGCCCCACGGTGACCGGGCGATCGGGCAGATGCCGATCTGCTGGGGACCGCTGCGCGAGGACGCCGTGCGGGTCGCGCACGATCAGTTCCGCTGGTTCGGCGGCGGGTGGAAGGTGAACGCCGAGCTGCCCGGCACCGCCGGCTTCGACGGCGCCACCCAGTTCGTGCGGCCCGAGGACGTCGCGGAGTCGATCCCGTGCGGCCCGGCGGTGGAGCCGGTCCTCGAGGCGGCGCGCGCCTTTGCGGAAGCCGGGTTCACCGACCTCGCGCTGGTGCAGGTCGGCGACGCCGGCCAGGAGGACTTCCTGCGCTGGGCGGAGAAGGAGCTCCTGCCCGCGCTGCGCGAGGCCTGCTAGCTCAGTCGACCGCGGCCTGCGCCGTCCGCCGGCGCAGGTCGTGGACGACCTCGGCGAGGTCGCCGTGCCGCTCGAAGGTACGGCGCTGCGCGGTCGCCCCGGTGCCGCGGGCGCGCAGCGCGCCGAGCAGGTCGCGCACGGCGTCGACGTCATCGTGCTCCTCGAGCGCAGGGCGCACGTGCGCGACGAGCGCGTCGACCACCTCGTCGGCGTGCGCCAGGTCGCGGGTGGCCGGGTGCACGAGCTGCTCGGAGATGCCGTAGCGCGCGGCCCGCCACATCGCGGCGCGCACCAGCTCGCTGCGCCAGGCCGACACGGGCGGGGTCGCCGGCGCCGCGGCGGTGGTCGCGACCAGGGCGCGCGCAAGCGCCGCGAGCAGGAGCGTGTCGCCGAGCTCGGTGCACACGTCGGCGACCCGCAGCTCGACCGTCGGGTACCGCGGCGAGAGCCGCGCCGGCAGGTAGACCATCCCGGGGTCGAGCCCGGCGCCCCAGTCGACGAGCCGCCCGGCCACCTCGTCGTACGTCGCGCGGTCTCCGAACGGCTGACCCGTGCCGAACGTCGGCCACCGCGACCACAGCTGCGAGCGCCAGCTGGCGTGGCCGGTGTCGCGCCCCTGCCAGTACGGCGAGTTGGCGCTGAGCGCGAGCAGCACCGGCAGCCACGGCCCGATGCCGTCCACCACGTGCACCGCCTCGTCGGGGGTGACGTCGACGTGGACGTGGGTGGCGCAGGCCAGCGCGGAGCTGGCCAGCTCGCCGTACTCGTCGCGGATCCGGCGGTAGCGGTCGGTCGGGGTGAACGCGACGTCGTCCATGACGAGCACCGGCGTCCCGACCGCGACCGCCGCCGCGCCCGCGGCCTCCGCGGCGTCGACCAGGCCCTGCCGCTCGAGGCGCAGCTCCTCGGCGACCTCGGTGAGCGTGCTGACCGGCGGGGTCTGTGACTCCATCTGCTGCAGGTAGAGCTCCGCCTCCACCTCCGGCTCGGCCCGCACCGCGTGCTGCGCCACCGCCGTGGTGCGACCCGTCTCCGGGTCCACCAGCAGCAGCTCCTCCTCCACCCCGATCTTCCGCACGGCCACCCGTGCCCCGCAGGCGCCGCGGCACGCGGTCACTGGCAGACTCTGCCCGTGCTGAGGGGGAAGTCTGTCGGCGCTGCCCTGCCGGCGGGCGTGCTGAGCCCACCGGCTGAGCACGTCAGACGGTCGGCACCTTCAGCGTCAGCAGGAGGTACGCCGCGAGCGACGGCGCGTCGGTGATGGTGCCGTCGCGCAGCATCCGCTCGACCTCGGCGCGCGGGAACCACTGCGCGCGCATGTCCTGCTCGGCGACCTCGCGCCGCGGCTGACCGGCCGTCAGGTCGGTGGCGAGGAAGACGTGCACGACCTGGCCCGTGGTGCCGTTCGCGACGTGGAGGCCGCCGAGCCGGTGCCAGTGCCGGGCGGTGTGGCCGGTCTCCTCGGCGAGCTCGGCGGCCGCCATCTCCTCCACCGAGCCCGCGCTGCCCGGGGGCCAGGAGCCCGACGGGAACTCCCACGACCGCAGGCCCGTGGCGTAGCGGTACTGCTCGACGAGGTGGAACCCGTCGCGCTCGGCTGGCAGCACCAGCGCGAAGTCGGGCCGGTCGACGACCGACTGCGTGCCGCGGCTGCCGTCGGCGTACTCCACCTGGTCCTCGCGCACCGCGAGCCAGGGGTTCTCGTAGACCAGCGTGGAGTTCAGCGTCGTGATGCTCACGGCGCCAGTCTGCGTCAGGAGGCGCTCACGAGTGCAGGGCCCGCGCCGTGGGCGACCGCTCCACCGACGCGGGGTCGGGGCAGGTGCCGAACAGCCGGTCCGCCGTGCCGGCGCTGGTCACGGTGAACCAGTAGTGCTCGTTCTTGTAGTGGTGCAGGCGGTGGTTGCGCCACACCGCGCGGTACCACCGCGATCGCGGGCGGTAGTCGCTGTGCACGAGGTAGTGGGTCCACTCGTAGCCGGCCTTGGTCGCGTAGACCGACACCAGCAGCGTCAGCGCCGCGGTGCGGTCGGGCACCACCAGCAGCGCCACCACGACGTACGCCGGGAGCAGCCACACCAGCACCTTCCACGGGATGAAGACCAGCGGCAGGTCGCGGGGATCGGCGTGGTGCGCCCGGTGGTCGCGGGCCAGCCGCGAGTCGATGCGCACCGGCCCGAGGTCGCGCGGGCGCCAGTGCAGGACGACCACGTGGACCACCCACTCGATGACCGGGAAGAGCGCCACCAGTGTGACCGGGATGAGGAGCTCCCACCACGCGCCCGGGCCGGCCAGCACGCGGGCCACGACCGAGCCGACGAGGAACGCCGCGATCATCGGCGGGCTCGGGTGGCGCCAGAACTCGCGCCACGCCTCGCCCACCGTGATCGACGTACGACGACCGGTGCGGGCTTCGTCGGCGGCCAGGCGGTCGGCGGCCAGGCGCTCCACCTCGGGGGTCGGTCGGGTCATCACGCCTCCGGGGTCGTGGTCTCGACGGCAGCCAGCGCCGCCATCAGCTGGGCGGTGGCCGGGCGGAGCACGCGGTCGGCCGCGGCCCGGGCGGTGTCGGGGTCGCCCCCGCCGATCGCGGCGGCGAGCACCCGGTAGGCGTCGACCTGCCCGACCTCGGCGGCCATCAGCGGGGCGAGCGCCTCGAGGGCCGGCTCGTAGGCGGCGCGCAGACTGTTGAACATCAGGCGGAAGACGAGCGAGTCGGCGGCGTCGACGACCTGGTCCCAGAAGGCGAGCGCCAGCACCTGCTGCTCGACCCCGGAGTCCGGCCCGTCGGCGGCGGCCAGGGCGTCGACCGTGTCGACCAGGGTGGCCTCGAGCACCGGCCCCCCGCGCTCGGCCGCGAGCGCGGCGACCGCCGGTCCGACCGCCAGCCGCGCCTCGAGGATGCTCCGGGCGACGGCCCCGTCGAGGCGACCGCCCCGCACCAGCAGCCGGGGCAGCAGGTCGAGCCCGGCCGAGCGCCGGAAGTCGCGCACCGTGGTCGACCCGCCCTGGCGGACCTCGACCAGCCGGGTCTGCGCCATCCGCTGGAGCGCCTCGCGCACCGCCGGCCGCGAGACGCCGAGCACCTCGGCCAGGCGTCGTTCGCTGGGCAGCGTCTCGCCGGCGGCGAGCCCGCCGTCCACCACCTCCCCGAGGACCTGCTCGAAGACCTCGTCGGGGACGGAGCGGCGGGTGACGGGTTGCAGCGGCATGGTGCCGGACCGTACGGAGGCTTCCGACAGGTGGTCAAGTGGTCAGACCACCATCCGGACGTCGGCCCCGGAGTGTCCGCGCGGTGTTCACAGCCGGTTCACGACGGCGCCGGGGTGGCGTCCCCCGCTCTTCCTAGCGTCCGGGCCATGACAACCCACCTCCGCCGGGCCACCGTGGGCCTCGGCCTCCTCTCCCTGGCCGCGGCCGTCACCGGCCTCGCCGCGCCCGCCTCCGCCCTGCCCACCGGCGACGGCCCCTCGACCACGATCGCGCCGTACGTCCTCCCGGCCCACGCCGGCGTGTCGGTCACCTCGCTGCTCACCGTCGACGACGCCGCCCGTCCCGACCCGGGTGTGGACATGGTCGGCGTCCCCGACGGCCTCGGCGCGTTCGCGCAGGACGACGACGTGGTCGTCTACATGAACCACGAGCTCTCCGCCGCCGCCGGCGTGGTGCGGGCCCACGGCCAGAAGGGCTCGTTCGTCTCGCGCAACGTCATCGACCCGGGCACGGGCCAGGTGCTCCAGACCCGCGACCTCATCGATGAGGTCGCCTACTGGGACTACGCCTCGGGCACCTACGCCGCGGCCGCGACCGCGCCGTTCTCGTCGGCCTTCAGCCGGTTCTGCTCCGGCTCGCTGACCGACCCCGGCCAGCTCGACGGCCCGGGCGGCAGCCGCTACGGCTACGGCGGCCAGGTCTACTTCGCCAACGAGGAGAACGGCGACAACGGCCGCTCCTTCGGCGTCACCGACGACGGCCGGGCCACCCAGCTGCCGCGGCTCGGCCTCTTCTCGTGGGAGAACACCCTCGCCGCCGACACCGGCACCCGGGCGACCGTGGTGCTCGGCAACGAGGACGGCGGCAGCGGCCAGCTGCGGGTCTACACCGGCAAGAAGGAGAAGTCGGGCTCGGCCGTCGACCGCGCCGGACTGACCAACGGCTCGCTCGCGGTGATCGACGTCGCCGACCAGGCGGTCTCCACCGACGCGCAGTACCGCGCGGCGTACGGCAAGGAGCAGGCGGTGCCGGTCGTCCTGCACGGCATCGACTGGACGAAGGGCGGCGCTGCGCAGAACGCCGACGCGGCGGCCTCCGGCCTCAGCCTCAACCGGATCGAGGACGGCGCCTTCGACCCCCGCCACCCGAACGACTACTACTTCCTCACCACCGAGGGCGGCGGCACCACCTCGGTCGAGAACGACCCGGTCACCGGGGCGCCGGTGTCGCGCGACGGCGGCGGCCTGTGGCGGCTGCGCTTCGACAACGTCAAGGACCCCGCCGAGGGCGCGACCCTGGAGCTGCCCCTCGACGGCACCGAGGCGCCGTACCTCAACAAGCCGGACAACATGGACATCGACCACGCCGGCCACCTGCTGATCCAGGAGGACCCGGGGGGCAACGCGCACCTGGCGCGGGTGCTGGCCTACGACCTGGCCTCGGGCAGCATCGCCACGCTGGCGCAGTTCGACCCGGCCCACTTCGCCCCGGGCGCGACGGCAGCACCCTCGACGATCGACGAGGAGTCGAGCGCGATCATCGACGTCGCCGACCTCATGGGTGAGGGCACGTTCCTGTTCGACGCCCAGGTGCACACCTCCGCCGGCCTCTCCGACCCGGTCCGCCAGGTCGAGCACGGCCAGCTGCTCACCATGACGGTCGACTGGGGCTCCGTGTTCTGACGCGGACCCCGACCCGATGACCGCCCGGTGCCGGGCTCCCGGCACCGGGCGGTCGCGCCGTCTTCCGTAGGATCGAGCGGTGCGTCGCGTCCTCGCCCCGCGGTTCTGGGGGGTGCACCTGCTGATGCTGGTGTGCGTGGCGGTGGCCGGGCTCCTCGGCTTCTGGCAGCTCGACGCCTGGCACGACCGCCGCGCGGCCGAGGCGCGGGACCTGACGACGGCGGCGCCCGTGCCGCTCGACGAGGCGCTCGGGCCCGACGAGCCCTTCCCCGGCGACCTCGTGGGCCAGCCGGTCGACCTCGAGGGCACGTGGGTGCCCGGCGCCACGGTGCTGGTCAGCGGCCGCGAGCACGACGGCCGCGCGGGCTACTGGGTGGTGACGCCGCTGGCCGTCGGTGACGGCAGCGCGGCCATCCCCGTCGTGCGCGGGTGGACGCCGGAGCGCACGGCGCCGCCCGACCCGCAGGGCAGCGCGACCCTGGTCGGCTGGCTCCAGCCCCCCGACGGGAGCGCACCCCCCGACGACGACCCGACCGACGACGTGCTCACCAGCCTGCGGGTCGCGGACCTCGTGCAGCGCGTCGACGTCGACCTCTACGGCGCGTACGCCGTCGCCCAGGAGGGGCAGGACGGGCTGGAGGCCGCGGACCTCGACCAGCTGCCTCCCGTCGGGCAGTTCACGGCCGTGCGCAACCTGCTCTACGCCCTCGAGTGGTGGGTCTTCGGCGGCTTCGCGGTGTTCGTGTGGTGGCGGCACCTGCGCGACACGCTCGCCGCGGAGGACGCCGCCGGCCGGCCGGCGCAGGAGCCGGTCGGCTGACCGACGTGGTCTCGACAGGCTCGACCGGCGTCGGGCTCAGGCCGAGCGGCGCGGCACGGCCTCGACGTGGCCGTCGGGGTGCAGGTAGCGACCGTCGTCGAACAGGATGATCCCGTTGCACAACCGGCACCAGCCCTGCTCGGAGTGGTCCGAGACGGTGTGGGCGGTGCAGCAGTCGGCGTTGTCGACGTCGGGGCAGGTGGGCGAGTGGCGGCACATCGTCGTACCCCTCCTCGGGTCTGGTGCGGCAGGGGATGTGATCCGGGTAACACGTCCATGTAACGCCTCGCCGGGCGGCTTTGCACGCATTTCCCCCAGAGTCACCCGAACGGGTGGTCCGACCGGGGTGCTTCGGTACCACCCCGGTACCGTCGGTGCGTGAAGCTGTACTCCGTCCAGCGCGCCCTGGCCCTCGTCGTCGGCGTGCTGCTGGCCTTCTGCGCACTGGTCGCCATGCCCCTGAAGTACCTCACCACCGATGGCAGCAGCCTGCAGTCCTTCGGCGAGACCGCCAGCATCATGTGGGTGGCCCACGGCTGGCTGTTCATGGCCTACGTGGTGGCGTCGTTCCTGCTGGCCCGCAAGGCGGGCTGGAGCATCGCCTTCACCCTCCTGGTGCTGGCCGCCGGCCTGGTGCCGCTGCTGATCTTCTGGGTCGAGCACCGGGTCACCCTCAAGCTGCGGGCCGAGCACCCCGAGCTCCTCGCCGACGCCAGCCCCGGCGCCGGCGCACCCGCGGCGTAGCGAGGAGGACGCGGCGGTGACCACGGCGTTCGTGCTGGGCGGTGGCGGCATCCTCGGCGCCGTCGAGGTCGGGATGCTGCGCGCGCTGTTCGAGCGGGAGGTCACGCCCGACCTCGTCCTCGGCACGAGCGTCGGCGCCCTCAACGGCGCGATGGTTGCCCGCGAGCCACGGCTCTCGGTCGTCGAGCGGCTCACCGACCTGTGGCTCGAGGTGGCCGGCGGCGGCGAGGTGTACGGCGACCGGGCGCTGCGCACGCTGCGGCGCGCGGTGTCGACCCGCACCCACATCTACTCGCCCAAGCCGCTCATCGACCGGCTCGGCGAGGAGTTCGGCGACCTGCGCATCGAGGACCTCCCCGTGCGGCTGCAGGTCTGCGCCGCCAGCATCGAGCGCGCGGCCGAGCACTGGTTCGACTCCGGGCCAGTGGTCCCGGCGGTGGTCGCCAGCGCCGCGGTCCCCGGGCTGCTACCGCCGGCGGAGGTCGACGGCGAGCACTTCCTCGACGGCGGCATCGTCAACTCGATCCCGCTCGGCCGCGCGGTGCAGCTCGGCGCCACGCGGGTCTTCGTGCTCCAGGTCGGGCGCGTCGACCGGCCGCTCGAGCCGCCGCGCAAGCCGTGGGAGGTGGCGCGGGTGTCGTTCGAGATCGCCCGCCGGCACCGCTTCGCCCGCGAGCTCGCGGAGCTGCCCGACGACGTCGAGTGCCACGTGCTCCCGGCCCGCGGCACGTCGCCGCGCGACGACTCGCTGCTGGCCTACCGTGACTTCGGCAGCGTCGAGCGCCGCATCGACGCGACGTACGACGCGTGCCGCGAGTACCTGGAGTCCCGGTGAGGGACCGTGGGGGGAGGAGCACCTGTGAGGGAGCACCTGTGAGCAGGCGGGCGTGACCTGGCTGCTGCGCCGGTGCGTGCTGCCGCCGGCCGTCGTGGTGCTCACCGTGCTGGTCTGGCTCACCTCGCCGGCGTGGCTGCTGGTCGCGGCCGCGCTCTCGCCGCGGCTGCCCGGCCGCTGGCGGCCGCTGCGGCTGCTGTGGATCGTGATCCTCTGGATGACGCTCGAGTCGGTGAGCCTGGTGGTCCTGCTCGGGTGGTGGCTGGCCTCGGGCTTCGGGTGGCGGGTCCGCACGCCGTACTGGGAGGGGGTGCACTACGACCTCGTGCAGGGCCTCACCTGGGTCTTCTTCCGCGAGGCCAAGCGCGTGCTGGCCCTCGAGATCACCACCGACGGACCGTCGCCGAACGCCCACCCGGGCAACCCGATCCTCGTCTGCTGCCGGCACGCCGGGCCGGGCGACTCGTTCACGCTCATCCACGCGCTGATGCACTGGTACGGCCGCGAGCCCCGCGTTGTGCTCAAGGACACCCTCGCCTGGGACCCGATGATC
This sequence comes from Nocardioides taihuensis, assembly GCF_042657275.1. NCBI lineage: Bacteria > Bacillati > Actinomycetota > Actinomycetes > Propionibacteriales > Nocardioidaceae > Nocardioides > Nocardioides taihuensis. Next base: position 46,693 of record NZ_JBHSKD010000007.1, on the reverse strand, counting down.
GGGGTGCTGCTGGCCCGGATCCCGGCCCGCTTCATCACCCCGAACCCCGGGCAGGGCGAGGACCTCGAGTCGCAGATCGCGGCGCTGGCCACGGGCCTCGACGAGAACGACGCGTTCGTGATCTTCCCCGAGGGGGGCAACTTCACGCCGCAGCGCCGTCAGCGCGGGATCGAGCGGCTGCGCAAGCTCGGCCTGGAGAAGATGGCGCAGCGTGCCGAGCGGATGGAGCACGTGATCGCGCCCCGCCCCGGCGGCCTGCTCGCGGCGCTGGACGCCGCGCCCGGGGCCGACGTCGTGCTGGTCGCGCACACCGGGCTCGATCACCTGGTCACGGTCAGGGACCTGTGGCGCGAGCTGCCGATGGACAAGCAGATCGTGATGCGCTGGTGGCAGGTGCCGCGCGACGAGATCCCCGCCGGCCGCGACGAGCGGATCGACTGGCTCTTCGACTGGTGGGAGCGGATCGACGCGTGGGTGGACGCGAACCGGCCGGCCGAGCCCGGGCGCGAGGCGCCGCGGGTCGACCGGCCGGACCGCTGAGGTGGGTGCGGGGCCCGCTCAGGCCTTGCGGGCGCCGCCCGTGGCTCCGCTGCCGTTGCTCTCGGCCGCACCGGGGTCGATCTCGACGACCTCGGCCGGGTCGGACGGCGTGCTCGGCGGGTGCGGCTCGTCGGTCGCGTCGCTGAGCGCCTCGTCGGGCGAGGAGCCGCCGGCGTCCTCGGTCGTCGAGGGGGCCGCGGCCGGTGCCGGGGTGGTGGCCTTCGGCGCGGGCGAGGGGGTGTAGGAGGACTGCCAGTTGTCGTTGCCGGCGTCGCTGGTCAGCTTCTTGTAGATGAAGGCGCCGAGCGCGGCGATGCCGCCGAGCAGCAGCAGCGTCTTGACCTTGCTGCGCTTCTTGCCCTCGGCGCTCTCCTGGAGCTCCGCGGCCTTGGCCGAGGCGAGCTCGCTGGCCTGCTGGGCCTTCTCCGCGGCGATGGCGGCGCCGATCGCCGCCTTGTCGGCGGCGTACGCCGCGCCCTCGGCCAGCACCGGGGCAGCCTTGGCCCGGGCATCGGCGATCACGGGCGCGGCCTTGTCGCGGGCGTCGGCGATGACCGGGGCGGCCTTGTCGCGGGCGTCGGCGATGACCGGGGCGGCCTTCTCGCGCGCGGAGAGGACCGCGGCCTCGAGCTGCGGGATCATCTCCTCGACGTAGTCCGTTGCCTGGTCGATGAGGGACTTGTTCCTGCGAAGGCCCATGGCGTGCACTTCCTCTCGTCGGTTCGGTCCCATTCGACCACGGCGGTGGGGACGCATCCAGCGCGGCCCTGCCTGCTCCCCCGTCCCGGCACGCTTGCCGGACGTGGGAGGATCGTGAGCGACCGGTCGGCGGGCCACTGGGCCCGTCGTACCCACTCGTGCGAGAGGTAGTCCATGGCTGACCAGCAGGCCGTCCTGAAGACCAACCGGGGCGACATCGTCCTCAACCTGTTCCCGAACCACGCACCCGAGACGGTCGCGAACTTCGTGGGCCTGGCCGAGGGCACCAAGGAGTACGACGCCGGCAACGGCCGCTCCGGCCCGTTCTACGACGGCCTGGGCTTCCACCGCGTGATCCCCGGTTTCATGATCCAGGGCGGCTGCCCGCTCGGCACCGGCACCGGCGGCCCCGGCTACACCTTCAAGGACGAGCCGCACCCCGAGCTGACCTTCGAGAAGCCCTACCAGCTCGCCATGGCCAACGCCGGCCCCGGCACCAACGGCTCGCAGTTCTTCATCACGGTCGGCCCGACCACGTGGCTGAACTTCAAGCACACCATCTTCGGCGAGGTCGCCGACCAGGACAGCCGCGACGTCGTCGACGCCATCGCGACCACCACGACCGGCCCGGGCGACCGCCCGACCGACCCGGTCGTGATCGAGTCGGTCGAGATCCGCAACGCCTGACCCGACCTCCCCCACCTCCCGATGACCAGCGGACCGACCCCGGAGGCCGGCGCCGAGACCGGGGTGCCCACCTGCTACCGGCACCCCGGCCGGGAGTCGCACATCCGGTGCCAGCGCTGCGAGCGCCCGATCTGCCCGGAGTGCATGCGCGACGCCGCCGTGGGGTTCCAGTGCCCCGACTGCGTGGCGCAGGGCGCGAAGCAGACCCGCAGCGGGCGCACGGCGTACGGCGGGGTGCGGCCCGGCAACCCGGGCTTCCTCACGACGGTGCTGATCGCCCTCAACGCCGGGGTCTGGATCGCGATCCTGGCCACGGGCGGCTCGTCGAGCCGGCTGGTCGACTACCTCGGGCTGCGCCCGCGCGGAGTGTGCCTGACCGACCAGGGCGCCTTCGTCGTGGAGCAGTCGCGCTGCGTCGCCGCCGGCGCCCAGTGGCTCCCGGGCGTCTCCGACGGCGCCTGGTGGCAGCTGGTCACCAGCGCCTTCACCCACGTGACGATCTGGCACATCTTCGGCAACATGCTGGCGCTGTGGTTCCTCGGGCCGCAGCTCGAGCAGGTCTTCGGCCGCTGGCGCTTCCTGGCCCTCTACCTGCTCTCCGCGGTGGCCGGCTCGGCGGTGGTCTACTGGCTGGCCCCGGAGTACCAGCTCACCCTCGGCGCCTCCGGTGCCGTCTTCGGCCTCGTCGGCGCGCTGCTCGTGATCGCGAACAAGGTGAAGGCCGACGTCCGCAACGTGCTGATGTGGCTCGTGCTCATGGTCGTGCTCAGCGTCGCCGTCCCCAACATCTCGTGGGAGGGCCACCTCGGCGGCTTCCTCGGCGGCGCCGCCGCCGGCGCGATCCTCGTCTACGCTCCCCGCGGCCCCCGCCGCACGACGTACCAGGTCGTCGGCCTCGTCGTGGTCGCCGTGGTCCTGCTGGCGCTGATCGCCGCCCGGACCGCCGTCCTGTCCTGAGGAGGGGGCAAGGGCGGTGAGATTCACCGCCTGAGCGGTGAATCTCACGGGTGTGGCACGAAGGTTCGCTCGTGAACCGTGAGTTTCTCCGCCTGGGCGGTGAATCTCACCTGACGCCACGCTCGGCCACACGCGCCGGTCGGGAACACGGCTCGTGGCGCCCCGCGCCGGATTCGTGCACAGCTGGGGAGGAACCTGTGGAGAACTACATCCGTGTAGTTCTCCACAGCCGTGTCCCCAGCTGTGGACGAAATGCACGCTGACCCGCCGTCAACTAACGGCGGGTCAGCGTGGGGTGCGCGGGGGGACTACTCCCAGCGGGTGGCGAAGGTGAAGCCGACGGCCATGAAGCCGATGCCGACGACCAGGTTGTAGTTGCCGAGGTCGTTGAAGACCGGGATGGAGCTGGTGTCGTTGCTGAAGACGTAGTACGTGCAGATCCACAGCAGCCCGATGAGGAAGCAGCCGAGCATCCCGACCACGACGCCGCGGCCGCGGCCGAGGGGGGTCGAGGGGTGCGCGGAGAGGGCGAGGCCGAGGAAGAGCAGGCCGAAGCCGATCACGTAGTTCCAGTTGCCGAGGTCGGCCATGAACGCCGGGCTCCCGGGGTCGCCCGGGGTGGTGGCGGTGGGGTCGACCCGGACCACGATGTAGTAGTACGCCATCCACGCGATACCGGCGACCATCATCACCAGGGACACGATGAACCGCGGCGAGAAGACCGGGCCCGCCGTGGGATCGACGAACTGCTGCTTGGCCTTCGGCTTCGACACCACTGCTCCTGGGGATTCTCGGCGGCTGGATCGCGGGGGCTAGCGTAGTCGTCATGGAGCACGGCGCCCACGTCGGGCACGCGGAGGACGACGCGCGTCCGCGTCGGCGACTCACCGCGTGGCGCGTGGCGACGCCGATCGTGGTCGTCCTCGCGGGCGGTCTGATGGCGGTCAGCGCCGCCAACAGCGAGGGCACCGACCTGCGTCCGGGCCGCTACACCGACCTGGCCTCCCTCGTGGAGACCGAGGCGGACCAGTACGCCGTGCTCGAGACCCGCGTGCACCAGCTCGAGGACGACGTCAGCCAGCTCAGCAGCCGGGTCGAGAACCGCGAGATCCGGCACTACCGCCGCCAGGCCGAGCGCCTCGAGGACCCCGCCGGCCTCACCCCGCGCACCGGCCCGGGCCTCACCATCACCCTCTCCGACGCCCCCGAGGACAAGATCAACGCCTCGACGGAGAACCTCAACCTGCTCGTGGTGCACCAGCAGGACATCCAGGCCGTGGTGAACGCACTGTGGAACGGCGGGGCGAGCGCGGTCACCGTCCAGGGCCAGCGGATCATCACCACCACCGGCATCAAGTGCGAGGGGAACGCCGTGCAGCTGCAGGGCGTGCCCTACGGCCAGCCCTACGTGATCCAGGCCGTGGGCGACCCCGCGCGGCTGCAGGCGGCGATCGACGCCAGCGAGTACCTCGACATCTACCGCCAGCAGGCGGCCGACCCCGCGATCGGCATCGGGTGGGCCGAGCAGGAGGAGGCCGAGGTCACCGCACCGGCGTACGCCGGCCTGCTCGACCTCTCCTACGCCCAGCCCCTCCGCTGAGCCTCCCCGCCGCTGGTCCGCGGCTCGTGGTCGGGGTCGGCGGCCCGGACGTCTGGTCGGTCGGCGAGCTGCCGTCGGTGGGTGAGCTCGGCTCCTCGTAGGCGGAGACCACGATCGTCACGGTGTCGCCCTGGTCGGCGTCCTGCCCGGCCGCCGGGGTCTGGCTCAGCACCGTGCCCTTGGGCTCGGTGGTGTTGGTGTTCTCCACGACCGCCGGGGTGAAGCCGGCCTCCTTGATCAGCCGCTCGGCGTCCTTCTGCTGCAGGCCGACCACGTCGGGCACCTGCTCGGGCCCGTCGGAGTAGAAGACCGTGACGACCGAGCCCTCCGGCACCTGCTGGCCACCCGCGGGGTCGGTCTCGAGCACCTGGCCCGCCTTCTCGTCGGACTCGCGTTCCTCGAAGCGTGGTTGCAGCTTCGCCGCCTGCAGCTGCTGGCCGGCGGCCTTCTTCTGCAGGTTGACCACGAACGGCACCTCGGTCAGCGGCTTGCCGCTGGAGACCACGAGGTCCACGGTCGAGCCGGGGGCGGCGTAGGTGTCGCGGTTGGGGTCCTGCTCGAAGACCTCGTTGCGCGGCACCTCCTCGTTGTCGCGGTACTCGACGTCGCCGACCGCGAGCCCGGCGTTGCCGATCTCCGTGCGCGCCTGCTTCTCGGTCAGCCCGATCAGGTTCGGCACCCGCACGTCGTCCGGGGGCGACTCGAACATCCGGGGCAGCAGGTACGCCGCGCCGGCGATCAGGCCGAGCACCAGCAGGATGAGCAGGATCCACAGCGCCCGGTGGCTGCGGTGGTCGTCGTCGTCGGGCCCGTAGTCGTCCGCCACCGGCGTCACGACCTGGGTCGGCTGGGTGGTCGGCAGCACCGGCGGGGCCGGGGGCACGACCGCGTGCACCGGCCGGCCGGCGAGGTAGCGCTCGATGTCGTTGCGCATCGCGGCGGCGGACTGGTAGCGGTCCTCGACCCGCTTGGCCAGCGCCTTCATCACGATCGCGTCGATCTCGGGCGAGAGGTCGGTGTCGTGGTCCGACGGCGGGGCCGCGGGCTCGCGCACGTGCTGGTAGGCGACGGCGACCGGCGAGTCGCCGACGAACGGCGGCCGGCCGGTGAGCAGCTCGTAGAGCAGGCACCCGGCGGAGTAGACGTCGGAGCGCGAGTCGACGTTCTCCCCGCGGGCCTGCTCGGGCGAGAGGTACTGGGCGGTGCCGACCACGGCCGCGGTCTGGGTCATCGTGGACGACGCGTCGCTCATCGCGCGGGCGATGCCGAAGTCCATCACCTTGACGTCGCCGCTCGGGGTGAGCATCACGTTGCCGGGCTTGATGTCGCGGTGGATGATCCCGGCACGGTGGCTGTAGTCGAGCGCCGACAGCACGCCCGAGGTGATCTCGAGGGCGCGCTCGGGCAGGATCTTGCGGCCCTCGCGGATGATGTCGCGCAGCGTGCGGCCGGCGACGTACTCCATGACGATGTAGGGCTGGGCCACACCGGTGCCGTCGGTCGCGGTCTCCTCGCCGGTGTCGTAGACGGCGACGATCGCGGGGTGGTTGAGCGAGGCCGACGACTGCGCCTCGCGACGGAACCGGGCCTGGAACGTCGCGTCGCTGGCGAGGTCGGTGCGCAGCCGTTTGACCGCGACCACCCGCCCGAGGCGGGTGTCGGTGCCCTTGCGGACCTCGGCCATGCCACCGCGGCCGAGCAGCTCGCCGAGCTCGTAGCGTCCACCGATCAGCTGGCCGGTCACTGCTCTCTCCCCTCGACCGCGGTGGCACCCGGCGACGACGACGTGGTCGGCACCCCGCGGGGGCTGGTCGTGCTGGACGTCGTCTGGTCCGCCGGCGCCGTCGTCGCCCCGGTGGGCGTGGTGTCGGTCGGCGTGGACGACGTGGTGGGGGTGGTCGGGGGCGACGACGTGGTCGGCGGCGGCGGCTTGCCCCAGTAGCTCACCGAGACCTGGGTGCCCGGGTCGAGCGCGCCGGTCGGGGTCAGGCTGTCGACGATGCCCTCGGGCTGGTCGCCGGGGTTGTCCAGCCGGACCGGCTTGACCTTGAGCCCGAGCGACTTGAGCTCGGCGGAGACGTCCTTGATGTCGCGGCCGACGTAGTCGCCCGCGTTGATCACGATCTGCTCCTGCGTCGCCGACGACGTCGGCTCCGAGGACCGGTCCTTGCTCTTGCTGGTGGTCGTGCTGCTGCTCGGCGTCTGGTCACCGGGCTGGTCGCCACCGCTGGAGAGCGCCCAGGCGATGCCGGCGACGAGGAGCACGACGACGACCACCCCGAGCAGCGCCCACAGCCACCAGCGCCGTCGCGGCTCGTCGTCGGGACCGCCTCCGACCGGTCCGGTGGGGGGCGTGGCCGCGACGCCGTCGAGCACCTGCGTGGTCGCCGCGTCGGCGACCACCGCCCCGACGACGGTGCCGCCGGCCGCGGCGAGGGTGGCCACCGAGGACGGGTCGCGCAGGGCGGCCGCGAAGGCGGTGCCGTCCGGGAACCGGTCCTCGGGCGACTTCGACATCGCCCGCCGGACGACGGCCGCGAGGTCGGCGGGCACGTGGGGCGGCAGCTCGGGCACCGGCTCGCGCAGGTGGGCGAGCGCGGTGGCCACCGCGGTCTCGGCCACGAACGGGCGGTGGCCGGCGAGGCACTCGAAGGCGACCACGCCGAGCGAGTAGACGTCGGAGGCCGGGGTCGCGGTGCCGCCCTGGGCCTGCTCGGGGGAGAGGTACTGCGGCGTCCCCATCACCTGGCCGGTCTGGGTCAGCGCCATCCCCTCGGCGGCACGCGCGATGCCGAAGTCGGTGATCTTGATGGTGCGGTCGGGGGTCACCAGGAGGTTGGCCGGCTTCACGTCGCGGTGCACGATGCCCGCCGCGTGCGCCGCCCCGATCGCGTCGGCGGCCTGGGCCATCAGCGCCGCGGTGGCGGCGGGGTCGAGCGGCTCGCCCGGGCGCAGCAGTGCCGACAGCGGCTGGCCGTCGACGAGCTCCATGACCAGGTAGGGCCTCAGGGCCCCCGAGCCGTCGCTCGCCCGGCCCTCGCCGAAGTCGAAGACCCCGGCCACGCCCGGGTGGTGCAGGGCCGCGGCGTGGCGGGCCTCGGTCTCGAAGCGCGCGCGGAAGGTCGCGTCGTCGGCGTACTCGGCCTTGAGCACCTTGATCGCCACCGGTCGCCCGAGCGTGGTGTCGGTGCCGCGCCAGACCTCGCCCATGCCGCCGGTCGCGATCCGCGACTCCATGCGGTAGCGCCGCGCGTCGTCGACGAAGCGCGGCTCGACCGGGCCTCCGCCCAGGGTCTCGCTCACTTGATCACCGCCTCCATCACGCTCTTCGCGATCGGTCCGCCGAGCAGGCCGCCCGCGATCTCGCCGCGCTCGACGCCGGGTGCCTTCTGGATCATGACCGCCACGGCGACCTGCGGGTCGTCGGCGGGCGCGAACGAGACGAACCAGGCGTACGGCGGCACGTCGGCGATGCCGCTCTGCGCGGTGCCGGTCTTGCCGGCCACGGGCACGCCCGGGATCGCGGCGGGCGACGCGGTGCCGTTGGTGACCGTGTAGACCAGCAGCTCGGTCAGGGTGTCGGCGGTCTCCGCGGACACCGCCCGCGAGAACTCCTCGGGGTCGGTGCGCTCGAGCACGTCGAGGTCGGGCGAGCGGATCTCGTCGACGGTGTAGGGGCGCATCACCACGCCGCCGTTGGCGATGCCGGCCACGACCATCGCCATCTGGAGCGGGGTGCTCTGCACCTCGAACTGCCCGATGCCGGCCTGGCCGGTCTGCGGCTCGTTCATGTCGGGCGGGAAGTAGGACTCCGCCTGCGGACCGAGGTCGTCGAGGTAGTGGGCGTTGAAGCCGAACGCTTCGGCCTGCTCGAGCATCTTCTGCGCCCCGACCTCGACCGCCATCGCGGCGAACGTGGTGTTGCAGGAGTTGGCCATCGCCTGCTTGAACGGGATCTTGCCCGAGCCGCAGTCACGGCCCTCGTTGTCGATCTGGCCGGTCGGGCCGGAGGTGAGCGGCAGCTGGTAGGTCGGGCCGCCGGGCACGAGCGAGTCGGCGTCGGGGTAGAGGCCGGTCTCGATGCCGGCCGCGGCGGTGACCACCTTGAACGTCGAGCCGGGCGCGAGGCGCATCTGGATGCTGCGGTTGAGCAACGGCTGCGACTCGTCGTTCTCGAGCTCCTTGGCCCGCTTCTCGACCTGCGCGAAGTCGTGGGAGGCCAGCTCGTTGGGGTCGTAGGTCGGCGTGGTCGCCATCGCCAGCACCTTGCCGGTGGTCGGCTCGAGCGCCACCACGGCGGCCTCGGCACCCGGGCCCAACCCGCGCAGCCCGTCGTACGCCGCCTGCTGCGCGGCCGGGTCGACCGTGAGCTGCACGCTGCCGCCGCGCGGCTGCCCGTTGCTGAACAGGTCGGCGAGTCGGGTCACGAAGAGCGTGGAGTCCTCACCGGAGAGCACGGGGTTCTGCGAGAGCTCGATGCCGGTCTGGCTGTAGTAGGAGAACCATCCGGTGAGTGCGGCGTAGCGGAAGGGCTCGGGGTAGACGCGCTGGTACTCGTAGCGGTCGTCGGACTCGCGGCTCTCGGCGACGGGGTCGCGGCCGACCAGGATCGCGCCGCGCTCGCCGGAGAACGCCGCCTCGAGCACGCGCCGGTTGCGCGGGTCGTCGTCGAGGGCGCCGGCCTTCCAGTACTGCAGCCAGGTCGCGTTGATCATCAGCGCCAGGAACAGCAGCAGGACGAAGATCGAGATGGTGCGGATCGGCTTGTTCATCGCTGGACCTTCACCACCTGCGTCGTCTCCACGTCGGCCTCGGCGGGGTCGTCCTCGGTGAGGACGGGCGCCGGGCGGCGGGCCTGGTCGGAGATGCGGAGCAGCAACGCGATGATCACCCAGTTGGCGACGAGCGAGGACCCGCCGTAGGAGAGGAACGGTGTGGTGAGGCCGGTCAGCGGGATCAGCCGGGTGACGCCACCGACGACCACGAAGACCTGCAGCGCGAGCACGGTGGCCAGACCGGTGGCGACCAGCTTGCCGAAGCCGTCGCGGCAGACCAGGGCGGTGCGCAGGGCGCGCTCGACGAGGATGCCGTACATCAGCACCACCGCGATCACGGCGGTCAGGCCGAGCTCCTCGCCGATCGAGGAGATGATGAAGTCGGACTCCGCGAAGGGCACCCGCTCGGGGCTGCCGGCCCCGAAGCCGCGGCCGATCAGGCCGCCCCAGGCCATGCCGAACATGCCCTCGACGATCTGGAAGCTGCCCGGGGACCTGTCGTAGTAGTCCATCGGGTGCAGCCAGAAGTTGAAGCGGTTGGTGACGTTGTCCACGAGGAAGTACGCCGCGGTCGCGCCGGCGACGAAGAGCAGCCCCCCGACCACGAGCCAGCCCGGTCTCTCGGTCGCGACGTAGAGCATGACCAGGAAGAGCCCGAAGAACAGCAGGCTGGAGCCGAGGTCGCCCTGGAAGACCAGGATGCCGAGGCTGATCAGCCACATCGCGAGGATCGGCCCGAGGTCGCGGCCGCGCGGGAAGTCGATGAAGAGCACGCGCCGGCCGGCCAGCGCCAGCGCGTCGCGGTGGAGCACGAGGTAGCCGGCGAACGCGATCACCAGCAGCACCTTGGCGATCTCGCCGGGCTGGAAGCTGAAGCCGGCGAACCGGATCCAGATCCGGGCGCCGTTGATGGTGGCGCCGAGGCCGGGGACCATCGGCAGCAGCAGGAGCAGGATCGCCGCGAGGCCGGTGGTGTAGGTGAAGCGCTGGAGCACCCGGTGGTCGCGCAGGAAGATCAGCGTGGCCAGGAAGAGCACGACCCCGATGGTCATCCACACCAGCTGCCGCTGTGCGAAGCCGTGGGTCCGGTCGGCCGCCTCGTAGGCGAGGTCGAGCCGGTGGATCACCGCGAGGCCGAGACCGTTGAGCGCGGCCACGACGGGCAGCAGCACCGGGTCGGCGTAGGGCGCGGTGATGCGGACGACGATGTGGGCGGTGATGACCAGGGCGGCCAGCCACCCGCCGTACCCGACGATGTCGGGCGGCACCTCACCCTGGACACCGAGGCCGACGGCGGCGTAGGCGCCGATCCCGACGGCGAGCGCCAGGACGAGCAGGAACAGCTCCGCGCCCCGGCGGCGCCGGTGCACGAAGCCCATCAGGGTCGACTGCTGGGCCACGTCAGGTCCCCGTCCCGGCGGTGGCGGTGGACCCGGCGGGCGAGGGCTGGCTCGTGGACCCGGTGGACGGCTCGGCGGTGGCGGGGTCCTGGCGCTGGGCGAGGTTCGCGACGGTCTCGCGCGCCTCGTCGAGCGAGCCGGCGGCGATGCCCTCCTGGACGCGCTCGGCGTCGAAGTCGGGCAGCCGGTCGATCGAGACGTCGCTGGTCTCGTAGGGCGAGGACAGCTCCAGGCCCGGGAGCGAGGCGTTGACGCCGCGGAAGATCACGACGGCGCCGTCCTCCTCGCCGACGTAGTACTGCTGCTGGCTCCACGACCACACCACGGCGAGGCCGGCCCAGAGCACGCCGATGATCAGCAGCAGGCCGAAGAGCCGGCTCAGCCAGGTGAACCGCCGCGGCGGCCGCGGCGCGTAGCGCGCCTCCTCGGGGTCGATCGGGTCGCTGGAGATCGCGAACGGCACGTCGTCGGGGATCTCGGCGGTGATCGGCTCGAGCTCGCCGGTGTCGCCGGAGCGGTGCCCGCGGAAGAGCCCGCCCATCGCGCCACCGCGGCGGCGCTTGAGGTCGGCCGCGGCGCCCACCAGCACCGGCGCTGCCGGCTCGGGCGCGGTCTCGCCCTCGAGCACGTCGGCCACCACGCAGGTGACGTTGTCGGTGCTGCCGGCCTCGAGCGCGGAGCGGACCAGCTCGACGGCGGCGTAGTCGGGGCTGCCCGAGGAGATGATGTCGGCGATCCGGCCGTCGTCGAGCCCGGCGTTGACGCCGTCGCTGCACAGCAGCAGCCGGTCGCCGGGCACGAGGTCGATGTAGAAGAGGTCGGGGTCGGCGTCGTGCTTGCCGTCGAGGGCCTTGAGGATCAGGTTGCGGTGGGGGTGCACCCGCGAGTCGGCCTCGCTGATCCGGCCCTCGTCGATGAGCGACTGCACGAAGGTGTGGTCGGTGGTGAGCCGGGTGATCTCGCCGTCGCGGTAGAGGTAGCCCCGGCTGTCGCCGACGTGGCCGATGCCGACGCGGCGTCCGTCGAAGAGCGCGACGGTGGCGGTGGTGCTGGTGCCGTCGATCGAGGGGTCCTCGTCGACGAGCTCACCGATCCGGTCGTGCGCGCGGTGCAGCGCGCCGGCGACCTGGCCGAGCAGGTCGTCGGTGGGGCGCTCGTCGAGCTTGCGCAGCTGGTGGATCGCGGTGCTCGAGGCGATGTCGCCGCGGGCGGCGCCGCCGACCCCGTCGCAGACGGCGAGCAGCCACGGGCCGACGTACCCGGAGTCCTGGTTGTCCTTGCGGAACCGGCCGACGTCGGAGATCGCGGCGTAGTCGAGGTGCATCGGGTCGGCGGCCACTTACTTCCTCAGCTCGAGGATGGTCTTGCCGATGCGGACCTGGGTCCCGAGCGTGATGGTGGTCGGCTGGGTGATGCGGGCGCTGCCGATGTAGGTGCCGTTGGTGGAGCCGAGGTCCTCCACGAACCAGTCGTCGCCGCTGGCGGCGATGCGGGCGTGGCGCGTGGACACGTAGTCGTCATCGAGCCGGATCGCGGCGTCCGAGCCGCGGCCGATCAGGATCGGCGCGCGGTCGAGCTCGGCGCGCTCGCCGGCGTTCGCACCCTCGGTGACCAGCACGTGGGTGGGGCTGCCGCGGCGCTTGGCCGGCGGCTTGCTCTTGCTGCGGCTCGAGCGCGACGGCGTGGCGGCGCGTTGGCCGCGGGCGCCCTCGGGCACGCGGGCGCCGAACATGTCGGAGCGGATCACCGAGATCGCCGACAGCACGAAGATCCAGAGGATCGCGAGGTAGGCCAGCCGGATCAGGAACAGCGTGAGCTCAGACACCGGCAGCCTCCTCGACCACGCGGACGGTGAGGGTGGTGTTGCCGATCTTCACCTCGGAGCCGTTGCGCAGCCGGGTGTGGGTGATCCGGTGGCCGTCGACGAGCATCCCGTTGGTCGAGCCGAGGTCGCGGGCGCTCACCTCGACCCCGCCGTCGGCGCCACCCTGCACGGTGAACTCGACGTGACGCCGGCTCACGCCGGGGTCGTTGATGCGCACGTCGGCGTCGGTGCCCCGCCCCACGACCAGGCCGGGTCCGTTGATGGGGTGGCGGGTGCCGTTGACCTCGATCAGCGCGCGGGCACGGGTGACCTGGGTGTGCGTGGCCTGGCTGGTGACCCGGGCGTGGGCGGCGCTGCGGATGCGGAACCGGCCCGTGGTGAGGTCCTCGGCCGACTCGAAGCCGACGCTGAGCGGGCCCGGGAAGACGTAGCCCTGCTGGTCGGCGTGCTCCTGTACCTGCCGCACCATCTCCTCGGCCAGCGCGGTGTCGTACGGCGCGAGGCGGTCGAGGTCGCTCTGGGCGAGCTCGACGTGGAAGGTGTTGGGGACGATCCGCCGGTCGCGCGACATGATCTGTGCGTTGTTGTCGCACTCGCGCTGGAGGCCGGCCGCGATCTCGACGGGCTGCACGGCGCTGCGGAAGGCGCGGGCGAAGGCACCGGAGACCATCTGCTCGAGCCGCTGCTCGAACCGCTGGAGCCCGCCCATGTCCGGGCCTCCTCTCGTCTGCCTCGTGCTCTGCCGGTCGTGCCCCGTCGTACCCCGTCGTGCCGAGCCGACCGGCCCCGGGCAGGGCACAGCACGGCGCCGGCTGCGTCGTCGCACCGATGGTATCGGTGACCCCGGCGTACCCCACCAGCACCGGACCGCACCCCGTTCCCGCCCGTGCGGCCCGGTTTGGGGATGGTCTCGCGCCTGCGTTAGCCTTGGCCCGCTTCACGCGCGAGTGGCGGAATAGGCAGACGCGCACGGTTCAGGTCCGTGTGTCCGAAAGGACGTGGGGGTTCAACTCCCCCCTCGCGCACGTGTGACGAAGGCCCCGGTGGTTCCACCGGGGCCTTCGTGCGTCCGGCAGGGGCGCGCGGACGCGGCCGGCCAGCGGCACCGGTCCCGTGATCCCAGCGACCCCCGGGAGCCACGGGGCGCCGTCTCCACGCTCGGCACCTTCTGGTCACGGGCACGCAGGCGATCGCGACGTCTTCCGGGTCGTGTGGACCTCGGCCTGCCTGGAGACAGGCTAGTCCAGAGTTAGACAACTCAGTGGTCGATCTGTCACAGTAAGACAACTCAGTTGTCTAAATCGGAAGGGTCTGTCATGAACCACCTCGTCACGCTCCGCGGAGCCCGCACGATCGAGACGCCGGCCGCCTCGATGCGCACGTACGCCAGCCCGTCTGCCGGCAGCACCGTCGACGTCAGCGTGTGGCGCACCGAGATGCAGCCGGACACGTCCGGGCCCGTCCACGTCATCGACACCGACCACGTCGTCGTGGTCGTCGACGGCCTCCTGAAGGCGGTGGTCGACGGCACGGCCGTCGAGGCCGGCGCGGGTGACTGCGTCCTCCTCCCGCACGGAGCGGCGCGACAGCTGACGGCGGGTCCCTCGGGGGTCACCACGCTGACCGCTGCCCGACCCGGGAGCACCGCTCGTGCCGGTGATGCCGACCCCGTGCCCGTCCCCTGGGCCAACTGACCGGGACGAGGTGCGACATGTCGTCCACGGCTCGAACCGAGGTCCACCCGGCAGCGCAGCCGCCACCGGCCGTGGCCGGCACCAGCAGGCCGGGCCTCGCGCTCCTCGTCATCACCACCGTCCAGCTCCTGATGGTCCTCGACGTCACCATCGTCAACATCGCCCTCCCCACCATCCAGTCGGACCTCGGCCTGACCCTCGAGCAGGTCGAGTGGACGATCACGGGGTACGCACTGACGTTCGGAGGGCTGCTGCTCCTCGGCGGTCGTCTCGGCGACGTGTACGGGCGCCGTCGGATGCTGAGGAGCGGCATCGCGGTCTTCGCGGCCGCCAGCCTGGCTGCCGGCCTGGCAACCTCCGAGGAGGTGCTGCTCCTCGCCCGCATCGTCCAGGGCGTCGGCGCGGCGGTCGCGTCGCCTGCCGCGCTCGCCCTCATCCCCGCCGCCTTCCCCGACCCGGCGAAGCGCGCCAGGGCGATGGGGGTCTATGCCGCCATGTCGGGCGTCGGCGCGGCAGCCGGCCTCGTCGTCGGCGGCATGCTCACCGAGTGGGCCTCCTGGCGCTGGGTCTTCCTCCTGGCTGTTCCCTTCGCCCTGGCGCTCCTCGCCGCAGCTCCCGCCGCACTGCCGGAGCCGTCGAGACGGCGCGGAAGCCTCTCGGTCACCTCCGCGGTCCTCGTCACCGCCGCGGTGGCGACCCTCGTGTACGGGGTGTCCCGCACTCCGGCGGTCGGATGGGTGGACGCCAGCAGTCTCGGATGGATCGCAGCGGCCACCGGCCTCACCACCGCCTTCGTCCTCCTCGAGGCGCGGCGCGTGACACCGCTCCTGCCGAAGGCGCAGCTGCGGATCCGCGACAAGCAGGTCGCGTGGGGAGCGATGTTCCTCCTGGGTGCCGGCATGCTGTCCACCCTGTTCTTCGCCACCCAGTTCATGCAGCACGACCTCGGCTTCGAGCCCCTCCGGGCAGGACTCGGCTTCGTCCCCTTCAGCGCCGGGATGGTCATCGCCTCCCAGCTCGCGGCGCGACTCCTGGCGCGCACCGGTCCCTGGAAGCTCATCGGGATCGGCGCCACGGTGGCCGCCGCCGCGGCGGGCACCCTGTCGACCGTCGACGCCGGCCAGGGCTACGCCGAGCTCATGTTGCCGGCCATCGCACTGGAAGGCGTCGGCTTCGGCCTCGTGTTCGTCCCGGTCGCCATGACGTGCCTCAGGGGCGCTGCCCCGCATGAAGCGGGGGTGGTCTCCGGGCTCACGTCCACCATGCAGCAGCTCGGTGGGGCGGTGGGCGTGGCCGTCCTGGTGAGCCTCAGCACCGACGGCGCCGTCGGGGTGCACCACCCGGACACCGGGACCGGCTTCCTGGTCGTGGCCGGGCTACTGGTGCTGGTGGCCATGGCTGCGACGACGCTCATCGCCGTCAGGTCGAGGGCACCCCACGCGACCCCGGTGCCCCAGGGGAGCGACGGTCCTCTGCGCATATAGTCATCTCGGTTGTCTTTCCACCTCTCGCTGGATATCGTGAAGGAGTGTCCGACGTGCCGCTCGTCCGCCTCCTCTCGATGGCCGTCACGGTGGCTCTGGAGGAGCTGCACACCGAGCTGAGCGACCGGGGCCACGGCGTGTTGCGACCAGCCCACGGCTACGCGCTCAACGCCGTCCTCAACGGCCGCAACACGGTGTCCGAGATGGCCCCGCTCCTCGGGATGACGAAGCAGGGCGCTGCCAAGCTCGTCCAGATGTTGATCGACGAGGGGTACCTGGCCATCGACGACGCCAGCGGCGAGGACGCCCGACGCAAGCCGCTCCTGCTCACGGAGAAGGGCCGGCAGGCCGTCCAGGCCTCGGTCGAGATCCAGGACAGGATCGAGCGCGAGTGGGCCGAGCTCGTCGGCCCTCGCCGCATGTCGACCACCCGCACCGCGCTCGAGCGGGCGGTCACGAATGCCGCGGACGGTGGCTATCCGCCGGTCCGGCCGGGCTGGTAGGACCCCCGGTCCACGCCGTGCCTCACCCGCCCCACGGCGCCGACCACCGTGGCGGGGCGGTCGACCGGTCACCGGCAGAGACCGGGGCTGCCGATCATCCGCAACGGAACACGTGCGTCGCCGCTGCCCTGCGGCGACCGAACTGCAAGGACCCACGCGCATGGACATCCAACGTGTCGACCCGACCTCCCGCGATGACTTCGACCGCTGGTTCGGCGTCTACCGGGCGGCCGAGATGGCTGCGCCACCCCTCGTCGGCTCACCGCTCCAGGCCGACGAGCTGAGGGTCCTCCTCGCCGAGGAGACGACCAGGCGGCGCACGTCGGCGTACCTCGCCGTCGTGGGAGCGCGACCCGTCAGCGCCGGCATGCTCGACGTGTCGCTGACGGACAACCTCGGTCGCGCAGACATCGCCGTCCACACGCACCCGGAGCACGCACGCAACGGCTTCGGAACGGCCGTGCTCAGGTTCCTCGAGCGCGCGGCACGCGACGCCGGGCGTGCCGTGTGCGTCGCACAGACCTCGTGGATCCATGCCGCCGACAACGCGACGGGCATCGGTCAGGCCGGACCGGCGTTCGCCCGCAAGAACGGCTACCGCCTGGCGCTGGCCGACATCAAGCGGATCGTGGACCTCCCGCTCGACGCCGAGGCCCTCGACGACCTTGCCGCCCGAGCGGCACAGCGCCAGGGCGACTACGAGATCCGGTCCTTCGCCGGGCCCGTGCCCGAGGACCTCGTCGAGAGCTGGGCCCGGCTGACCGCCACGCTCATCGCCGAAGCGCCTGCGGGAGAGCTCAGCGTCGAGGAGGAGCGCATCTCCGTCGCAGACGTCCGGGAAGCCGAGGAGGTCCTGGCTCGACAGGGCCGCCTCAAGTTCAACGTCGTCGCGCTGGACCCCGCAGGCGACGTCGTTGCCTTCACCGAGGCTGTCGCCACGCGCCACGAGCCCGACCGCTGCTACCAGTGGGGGACCCTGGTGCGCCCGTCCGACCGGGGACATCGGCTCGGCCTCGCGCTCAAGGTGGCCAACCTCCGCCACATCCAGAGGCGGCTCCCGGACGTGAGGCACGTCATCACCTACAACGCCGAGGGCAACGACCACATGGTGGCGGTCAACGACGCCCTGGGCTTCCGTCCCGTCGCACGGCTCGGTGAGTACCAACGACGGCTCCCGACCGACGCGTAGGCCCCACGTGCTCGCACCCCCCGGAGGGCACGGCCGGACGGCCGGGGCATGACGAAGGCCCCGGGCCGCCACCCGGGGCCGTCGCCTTCCCCTCGTCGGGTGCCGAGCGGCAGCTCAGCGCAGCGCGGCGATCACCTCGTCGGCCACGGTGTGCCCGAGGTAGTAGCCGTCGTCCATGGCGTCACGGAAGTGCAGACCACCCCAGATGCGGGCGTTCAGCGCGTCGTGCTCCAGCGCGCTGAGGGTGGCGTAAGACCGCTCCTGACCGTTCATGTGCAGCACGAGCGGTGTGTCGTCGCCCAGCTTCTGGCGCAGCACCTCGGCGAACGGCGCGGTGGCCGCCGCGTGCCCGCTGGTGTAGTCGGAGTACGCCGGGTTGGGGATCAGCGGGGCCCAGCCCGGCTGTGGCTCGGTCGCCGGGTTGTTGTCGTCGTACTGCCCCGAGATCGCCTGGAACGGGCGCCAGAAGCCGACGTCGTACTTCAGCCGCCAGGTCTGGATGAACGCCGTCGTGACGGCGGCGTCGATCCGGGCGAACAGCCTCGTGGTGGGCAGCAGGCCGAGCGGATGGGCGTCGAGGTACCGGCACAGGGCGTCGCGGTAGAA
Organism: Nocardioides taihuensis; assembly: GCF_042657275.1. Taxonomy (NCBI): domain Bacteria; kingdom Bacillati; phylum Actinomycetota; class Actinomycetes; order Propionibacteriales; family Nocardioidaceae; genus Nocardioides; species Nocardioides taihuensis. Next base: position 28,734 of record NZ_JBHSKD010000007.1, on the reverse strand, counting down.
CCCGACCGCATTGTCGACCGGAGTACCGGCGAAGAACCGCGCAATGGCGGTCTGCTCAGCGGAGCGGTCCGCCAGGTCGGCGACGTCGCGGCCGACCCGCTTCACCTCGTTGTAGTCCCGGGCGTACGCCGCGCTGCCCAGCGGGTCGGGCCCGTCCAGCGTCACGGTCGGGACGTCGATCACCGGCTTGAGGAAGCCGAACCAGGCGAGGGCCATCCCGCCACCGACCGGGGGCTGCCAGACGCCAGGGCCGGGCTCCTGGGAGTAGACGATCGAGGCGTTGCCCCTGCCGTCACCGACGCGCGAGGCGATCATGTCGTCAGCGGCGGCGGCACCGATGGCGATGCCGGCGTCCTCCTTGGCCCCGTCGGGAATCCCTTCCAGCGTCGTGGCCAGGTCGGCGTCGAGGTGGGCCCGAGAAGCGGGGAAGTACTCCCACAGCACGTCGTGGGCCGCGGTCGCGACGGCCGCGGAGGCGGTGACACGTCCCTGCCGCTGCCCCTGCTTGGCGGCGTGGTGCACCGCGAGCGAGGTGAACGACAGGTAGAGCGCCCCCACCGGGGGTCCCGGGGTCGGGACCGTCTCGGTGAAGATGGTGCGGATCGCGATCCGCTGCCAGGCGACCGCGATGGTGGATGCCCGCGGCCCGTCGGCGGCCGCGGACGTCGGCGTGGAGGCCACCGCCAGGGGTGCCGCGACCAGGGCCAGGGCGCTCAGGGCGACGGTCTTGCTTCTCAGGTGTGGACGCGTCATGGCGCGCTCCTTTCATCGGGTCCGGCGGCGGGCCCGAGTGGTGGGGTGGTGAAGACGGGGTTCTCGATCGCCCTCGTCAGGTGGTGTAGCTCGCGGTCTCGACCATGCGGACCATCTCCTCGACCTGCTGGTCGGTGGCCCGGGGGCCGTAGCTGGCGAAGACGGCCAGCTCACGGCCGTCGATGTCGAAGACCCACATCAGGGTCGTGAAGCCGGGGGCCTGGCACACCAGCCCGGGCACGGCGTAGAGGTAGGTGTCGGGCCGGCGGCAGTCAGGTGTCTCCCTCGCAGGCGTGTCGCCGAGCTCGACGAACCAGCCGTCGTGGCCGTCCACGGTGACCGGTTCCGGAGCGTCCGCGGACATGGCGGCCACCGAGCTGATCGCGCGGGCGATGTCGAGCGGCGTCCGCTCCGCACCGAGCTCCTGGCCCGGGCACCAGGCCAGGGCGAGCTCCTTGCCGGCGATGAAGTCGATGCGGCGGGTCGCCCGTTCGCCGCCAGGCCCCGTGGCGAGGGAGAAGCGGTCGTCCTGGCCCCACCCGACGGGGACGTCGATGTCCGCCTCCGCCCGGTGCGGCCAGCGGTCGGGCAGGAAGTCCACGTTCCAGCGGCCGGGCAGCAGGTCGACGGGCGACGCGTACCGCCCGACCCCGGACGGCAGGTCCCACACCGGGGTCTCCCTTGCCGGCTCCGGCGCGGCCGCCGGGCGCCAGTCGTGGCCGGCGAGCATCAGCACCAGGGCCACGGCCGCGGCCACGGCCACGGCGTACGACGTGCGGCGGAGGCGCTCGCGCCTCGTCGCCGTCGACAGCACGCGGTCGAGCTCGGCGTCGACGTCGGGGTAGAGGGACGCGACGCCGTGCGCGAGCGCCGTCCTCAGGTCGTCCTCACTCGGCATCGGGGTCACCTCCCTCCGCTCCTTCCGCCAGGCTCGTGCCCAGGCGCTCGCGCGCCTGGAACAGGTGCTGCTTGACCGTCGAGGGCGAGACGTCCATGAGCCGGGCGATCTCGTCCACGGGCCGGTCCTCGAGGTAGTAGAGGGCGACGGCCGCCCGCTGGCGTGGTGGCAGTGCGGCGACCGCCTCGAACAGGTCGAGGTCCGGCAGGCGGTCGGTCGCCCCGTGGTCGACCAGCTGCAGGCTCACCACCTGGCGGCGCTCCCGCTCCGCCCGCCGGATGGCGTCGCGGACCGCCACCGTGCGCACCCAGGCGGCCGGGTGGTCGTAGGAGCTCGCCTGCGACCAGCGCTCGTAGAGCCGCAGGAAGGCATCTTGCGTGACCTCCTCCGCGCGGCCGTGGTCGTGGAGGACGACGTACGCCGTGCGCAGGACGGAGGCGTAGTACGAGCGGAAGACCTCCTCGTACCTGCTCCGGTCGCCCCTGCGCATCCCGACCCCTCACGGTGACCCCGACCCCGAGCGCCGTCGTCCTCTAGTTTCCTTGGAGGAGGAGAGGCCTGGCGAGGGCAGCAGGTTCAGACGTGCCCTGGTGGTCTGGTCCACGGCCACTCCGCAGCCGGGTCGTGAGCGCCTCCCAGTAGCGCGTCACCTGGTGGTGGGTCACCTCCGCGTCGAGGACCCCCTCGTGCCACGGCAGGCACAGCTCGGGGACGCCCAGCAGGCTCGCGCCGAGGTAGCCCAGGATGCTGCGCAGGTGGGACTGGGCGACCGCCGTGCCGGCGCTGTTGAGCCCCGTGCCGGCGATGCCGACCGGCAGGCCGGCGAAGGAGTTGTCGCCCCAGGGGCGCGATCCCCAGTCGAGCGCGTTCTTGAGCACGCCGGGGATCGAGCGGTTGTACTCCGGGGTGACGAACAGGAGGGCGTCGACGCCCTCGACCTGCCGCTTGAAGGCGACGGCGGCGGCCGGGAAGCAGTCGTCGAGGTCGTAGTTGTACAGGGGGAGCTCCACGATCGGGATCTCACGGACGTCGAGCCCGGCGGGTGCGCGGTCGGCGAGGCAGGCCGCGAGCCGGCGGTTGATCGAGGCGCGGGACAGGCTGCCCACGACGTAGCCGATGCTGGTCATCTTCTTCTCCTTCGGTGATCGCGTCCGATGGTGGTCCGGCTGCGAGCACGCCGGAAGATGACCGACGGGCATGGGGGTATACGTTGCGCGCATGGACGAGCCCACGCTGGTGGACCTGCGGGCCTTCGTCCTCGCGGCCGGCGCCGGCAGCTTCAGCGCAGCGGCGCGGGAGCTGGGGACGACGCAGCCCACGGTGTCCCGGACCGTCGCCCGTCTCGAGCAACGGCTCGGGGTGCCGCTGCTGGTCCGCAGCACCCGGGGACTCGTGCTGACCCCCGCCGGGGAGGTGCTGCAGCGGGAGGCCACCCGGGTGCTCGACCAGGCGCGCGCCGCCGTCGAGCTCACCCGCCGGGCGCACCGGGCGCCGGGCCGCCTGGTCGTCGCCGTGAAGCCGGACGGAGACGCCGGAGCACTGGCCGAGGTGCTGCCGGCGATGGAGTCCTCCGGCCACGCGGTCGACCTGCTCCTGCGGGAGACCCACCTGCTGCCGGAGGCCGTCCGCACCGGCGAGGCGGACGCCTGCCTCGTCGCCGGGCCCGTCGCGCTGGAGGGTCTCGAGCACGACCTGCTCCTCGCCGAGCCGCGGTACGCCGTGCTGGCTGCCGGACATCCGCTGGCCGAGCGGGCCGCCTTGACGTCGGCCGACCTGGTCGGCGAGGTCGTCGCCCGCTGGCCGCACCTCCCCGCGGACCTCGACCACTTCTACCGCGGGGCGGCCCCGGAGGAGCCGGCGCCGGACCACGGCATCGACGTCGACGGACTGGCGGAGGCGCTGCGGCTGGTCGAGCTCGGCCGCGCGGTGACCTTCCTGCCTGCCAGCGTGGTCGCCCGGTTCGCCCGTCCCGGGATCCGCGCCGTCCCTGTCGACGGTCTCGCGCCGAGCACCCTCGTGGTCGCCTGGCGGGCCGGGAGCACCGACCCGGTGCTCGCGGCCCTCGTGCTGGCCTGCGCGACCTGGGCCGGTGACCGTGCGGAGCCGTGAGGCCGTCCGTCAGGACGGTCAGCGGCGGTCGGCGAACCGGGGGAACCCCGGCTCCCGAGGCAGTCGCGCGACGTTCGCGGCGTAGCAGATCGCGTGGTACCAGCCCGCGAGCAGGACCAGGTCGAGCACCTGCTCCGGGGCGTAGTGGGCGGCCAGCGCCTCGCCGAGCTCGTCGGTGACGTCCCCGACGTCGTGCAGGGCGTCGACGACCCGGATCAGCACCCGCTCCCGCTCGTGTGTCCAGCACGGGTCGCCGGCCGAGCCGACGGTGAGCGAGCGGACCTGCTCGTCGTCGAGCCCGGCGCGCTCGGCGAACCAGGCCACGTGCACCCCCCACTCGTACTCGCAGTCGCAGAGCGCGGCGACCCGGTCGATCACGATCTCGCGGTCGCGCAGGGGGATGCTCAGCTCGCGGCCGAGCTCGTAGCTGCCCCAGTCGTGCAGGGCCCGGGTCATCGGCAGGTTGCGGGCGAGGACGCGGAAGAGACCGATCGGCGGGACCCCGGTCGGCATCATCCGGGCGAGCAGGTCGGCGACGTCCTCGTCGTACGGCGGCTCGAGCGGCGCGATCCTTGTTATGCTTTCCGTAATCATGGCTGAGGAGCGTACGTTACGAAATCCGAAACAGCAACCGTCGACCCCGCGTCCGGGGCGGGCGGTGCGTGGCTCCGCGAGCGGGCGACCCCTGCTGGCGGCCTTCGACCTCCTCGGCCGGCGCTGGGCGCTGCGGGTGGTGTGGGAGCTGCGCGACGGCCCGGTCGGGGCCCGCGAGCTGCGCAGTCGCTGCGACGACGTCTCGCCGAGCGTGCTGTACGACCGGCTGCGCGAGCTGGTGGAGGCGGGGCTCGTGGAGCGCGACGACCGGCGCTACCGGCTGAGCGAGCTCGGTGCCGAGCTCGAGGCCGCGCTGCGGCCGCTGGGCGCCTGGGCCGACCGCTGGGCGGAGGGGCCGCCACCCGACGCGTCGTGACCCGGCGGCGGGATCAGCCGGCCACCTCGGCGCCGATCCGGTCCGCGACGGCCTCGCCGCTGCGCACGGCGCCCTCCATGTAGCCGTTCCACACTGCCGCCGTCTCCGCGCCGGCCCAGTGGATCCTGCCCACGGGCTCGCGCAGGGCGTGGCCGTACGACGTCCACACGCCCGGCGTGAAGTGGGCGCCGTAGCAGCCGCGGGTGAACTCCTCGGCCATCCAGTCACGCTCGAGGTACTCCACCGGTGCGAGCGCGCGGGGGCCGAAGTAGCGGGCGAAGCACTCCAGCACGGCCCGTCGCCGGTCGTCCGGGGAGAGGCGGGCGAAGTGGCGCGCGTCGCCGGCCTCGACGAAGCCCATCAGCACGCCGGGGCGACCCGAGGGCGGTGAGTTGTCGAAGGTGACCTTGACCGGGCCGCGGTCGGAGGCGGCCTGGCCGTTGAGGCCGGTGGCGCGCCAGAACGGCTCGTCGTACGCCGCGTAGCACTTGACCACCGAGCCGGCGGGCAGCCGCTGGGTGAGCTGGTCGCGCCACGACGGCAGGGCGGGGGCGTACTCCAGCCGCCCGGCGAGCGTGGGGGGCAGCGTGACCACCACGTGGCTGCCGGTGACGACCTCCCCGCCGCGGGTCTCCAGGCGCACGCCGGAGTCGTCGTTGCTGATCCGGCGCACCGGCTGCCCGAGCCGCACCCGGTCACCGAGCGCGGCGGCCATGGTCTCGGCGATCCGGACCGACCCGCCGACGATGCGGTCCTGCTGTGCGCCGCGGTCGACCGAGAGCAGCGTCTCGAGGTCGGTGCCGGAGTGGCTGTAGAACAGCGCGTGCAGCAGCGAGACGTCACTGGCGTCGGCGGCGAAGACCGCCTCGCAGGCGATCCTGAAGTACGCCCGCCCCGACGGCGTGCGCAGGTTGCGGTGGATCCATGACGCGAACGTCTGCCCGTCGAGCACCTCGGCGTCCGGCGACTCCCAGGGCCGCTCGAGGTCGGTGCGGGCGGCGAGCCGGCTGAAGCGCAGCAGCCCCTGCCCGAGGTCGGCGAGCGCGAACGGCCCCAGCCGCGGGACGGCGCCCTTGTGCGGGGCCATCCGTGACTGGCGGCCGCGCAGGTCGACGAGCAGCAAGCCGTCGTCGTTGTGGGTGCGGAACCACTCCAGGCCCAGCTCGGCGACGAGCTCGTACATGCGGTCCTGGGTCGGCCCGATCCACTGGCCACCGAGCTCCACGGGTGTGCCGTCCGTGAGGCGCCCGCCCTCGGTGCGCCCGCCGACGCGGTCGCGTGCCTCGAGCACCACGACCTCGTGCCCGCCGGCCACCAGCCGGCGTGCCGCCGCGAGGCCCGAGAGCCCCGCACCCACCACGACCACGGTCATCGGTCCTCCTCCGGCATCCCGGCCGCGCGGTCGGTCGCGCGCCACTTCCGTCGCAGCCACCCCGGTCGGGTGTCGCGCAGCCGTGCGGCCGCCAGGTCCTCGAGCCAGCCCTCCTCGAGCCGGTCGGCCTCGGCGAACGCCGCGGCCGGGTCCGGCGGCTCGGCCAGCCACTCCTGCTCGACCCGGTCGCGTTCGGGGCCGAACCGGCCCAGCGCCGCCGCGTGGTCGCGCAGCGCGAGCCGGTGCAGGCGCTCGTGGCGCCACCAGCGGTACGCGGGGTCGTAGGTGTTGGTCGGCATCGACGCCGGGTCGACGTCCACGGGTTCCTCGACCCGCACCGGCTTGGCGAGCGACGTGCACGGCGCTGAGGTGCCGGTGACCCAGTGCCGCGGCGCGCCCCGCAGGTCGGCGACCCACGCGGCGGTGGACTGCGTCGTCGTCACGAAGCCGGCGGCGTGGGCGCAGGGTGCCGACAGCGCGCCGTTCACCGGCGACCACCGGGGCGCCGGACCGCCGTGGTCGCGCAGCGCGGCCAGCAGTGCCGCGACGTCGTCGGCCCGCTCGGCCGCGGCCTCGGTGCGGGTACGCCGCGCGGCGCACTGCGCCACGCGTCCGCGCACCGGGTCGGCGTGCGCCTTCGCGAAGGCGGGGATGGTCAGCCCGTTGCTGATCGAGCGCCCGCGGCCGGTCACCCGCTCGGTGGCCCACCGGCGGCCCGCGGTCTCGAGCACGACTGCGCCGTCAGGGTCGGCGACGAGGAAGGAGTTGTCGTAGGTGAAGCCGGGGTGCTCGTGGCTGCACGAGCCGCCCTGGCCGTGCCGCTCGAGCAGCTCGACGATCACGCCGACCGCCTCGTCCGCGGTGCGCGCGCGCTCGAGCGCGAGGCGCAGCAGGTCCATGCCGAGCAACGGGCTCGCGCCGCGCTCCTTGCCGGCTCCCCGGGTGAACACCGCCTCGTTGCCGATTGCCACGCCGTGCTCGTTGGCGCCCATCTCGGCGCCCCACATCCACCACGGCTGGCTGAGCAGGACGGCGTGGGTGCGCGGCACCTGGTCGACCTCGCTCCACGTGCACCGCACCCGCGCCTCGTCGTGGGTGGCGGCCGGGTACCACCGCAGCACCTGCGCCTCGTTGGGGTCGCGGTCGCTGTTCTTGGCCAGCAGCACGCCGTCCCCGGTGAGGCTGACCAGCGTGTCGCACATGCGGGCAACCTAGCGTCGCCGCCGGCCACCCCACCCCCTCCGGACAGGACGAGACCCCCGGGGGGTCTGCCCCCGGGGCCTCGGCTTCAGCGGGTCAGGCTCCGAACGCCTCCTGGTTGTTGATGGCGTCGACGGTGTCCTTCGCCCGCATACACCCTCAGCAGCTACATCGTGAGCCGGATCGCGCGCGGTCGGCGCGGTCCGACCTCGTGCCGACCCCGCTCGATGCAGAACTCGTTGCCCTCGGGGTCCTGCATCGCCACGAAGCCCGACCCGTCGTCGGCGCGGAAGTCGCCGAGCACGCTCGCCCCCGCCGCGAGAGCACGGTCGACGAGGTCGTCGCGGGTGGTGTCGTCGGGCGCGAGGTCGAGGTGCACCCGGTTCTTCGCGGTCTTCCCCTCGGGGACCGGGATGAAGAGGAAGCCGGTGCCGTCGTAGGGGTAGCTCGGACCCAGCAGCACCTCGGGGTCGTCGTCGTAGAAGAGCTCCCACCCGGTGACCACCTGCCAGAACTCCGCGAGGGCGCGGGCGTCGGCGCAGTCGAAGGTGACGTTGTTGATGTGGACGGCCATGGCGGCAGCATCGCCGTACGACGCGCCTGCCTCAAGGCGTTTCCGCGTCGGTCAGTCCAGCGGGTGGGCGATCTCGTCCTCCGGGAGCCGTGCCCAGAACGTCGCGACCACGGCCACGCCGATCGGCAGCACGCCCGCGATGACGAACGTCTCGGTGAGGCCCACCAGGTTGCTGACCGGCGCGGCCAGCGCCATCGACACCGGCATCAGCGACAGGGACACGAAGAAGTCCAGGGACGACACCCGGCCCAGCAGGTGCGCCGGCACCCGGCGCTGGAGCAGCGTGCCCCAGATGACCAACGAGGCGGAGAAGAGCGCGCCCGACACCAGGGCCGAGACGACGACCTGCCAGACGGCGGTGGCCAGGCCCATCGTGATCATCGGCAGGCTGGCGGCGCCGAACATCACGTTCATCACGGTGAGGTAGCGCCGGGGCATGGGCACCGCGCCCATCACGATCGACCCCACCGCGCCTCCGACGCCGAACGCCATCAGCACCAGTGCGTGGTCGGCCGGACCCCCGCCGAGGCGGTCCTTGACCAGGAACGGGACCAGCACCTCCAGCGGGCCCATCACGACCAGCAGCATCAGCGAGGCGAACAGCAGCGTCGCCAGCAGCCACGGCGTGTGCCGCATGTAGACCAGGCCCTCGCGCACGTCGGCGAGCGCGGTGCGGACGGGGTGCGCGCCGGGCTGGTCGGTGATCTCGCGGCGCAGTGGCGTGCGCGGGACGACGAGCAGCGCCGCGAGTCCCGCGACCGAGCTGACCGAGGCGACCAGCAGCGCCGATCCGGGCGAGGCCGCCCCGACCACGAGGCCGGCGACCCCCGGGCCGAGCGCCTGCCCGATCGTCGGCCGGACCATGCCCTCGAAGCCGTTGATCGCCTGGAGGTCCGACTCGGGGACGAGTGCCGGCACCAGCGCGGTGTAGGCAGGCCAGTAGAACGCCATCCCCATCCCGAGCAGGAAGGCGATCACGGCCAGCTGCCAGACCTCGGTCGCGCCGATGAGGGAGAGGGCCGCGGCCGCCCCCATCCCGACGGCCTCGAGCGTGGAGACCCCGATCAGGATCGTGCGCTGCGGCACCCGGTCGGCGACGACGCCGGCCAGCAGCGCGGGCAGCAGCACGCCGACGGCGCTGGCCGTGGTGACCACGGAGAGCTGGGTCGGACCCCCGCCGGTGCGGATGACCTCCCACACCAGCCCGACCAGCCACACGCCGTTCGCGAAGGTGCTGAAGACCAGCGCGACGGCCAGCCGCCGGTAGCCCGGCGAGCGGAAGGGCGCGAGCGCACGGCTGCCGAGGCGCGCGCGTGCGCGCTCCGGGTGCTGCAGGTGCTCGGCGACCTCGTGCGCGGTCGGGTCGGACATCGGGTTCCCTCCTGGGGAGGCATCCTCCCGGTCGGGAGCCCTCGCGGTCGAGCGGATTCGGGGCGCTCAGGGCCGCCCGCCATACTGACCGCCATGGCAGTCCTCGACCGGCAGCGCAAGACCTGGCTGCTCCTGGCGGTCCTCGCGCTCATGGTCAACCTGCCCCTGCTCCACTCGTGGTACCTCGGGTGGCGGGTCGAGCAGTCGGGCACCGATGTCACCGCGACCGTGGTCCAGGAGGAGACCTCCTGCGTCGCCGAGGGCGACCGGCTGCTGCTCCCGCTGCGCGTGCCGCCGGCGGCCGGTTGGGGGGAGCAGAACGGCCTCTGCCCGCGCGTCGACCGGGAGACGTACGACGCGGCGATCGCCGACGGCCAGGTGACCGTGCGCGTGCTCGAGGACCGGCCGGGCGCCTACGCGATCGACGGCGAGGTCGGCAGCCCCGTGCTGCTGATCGGCACGCTGGTGATCGACGTGTTCCTGGTGCTGATGGTCTTCCTGTCCCGCCGCTACGGCAAGCCGCGCACCAGCGTCGTCCGGATCTCCGCACTCGGCGACGTCGAGCCCGGGCCGCCGGACGCGGCGTACGAGGAGGAGGGCGACGGCGTGGTGCTCGTCCGCGGGCAGGTGGTCGGGCTCGAGCCCGACGAGGTGGTGCTCGACACCGGGCTGCGCGAGGTCGTGGTGATCCTCGACGGCTTCGCCAACTCCGTGGGCTGGCAGCAGCCGGCGCAGGTGCGCGGCCGTCTGGTGGAGTAGCCCGGGGAGGCGGCCCCTCGCCCTAGCTGCTCCTGGCCGGGACGGTCTCCGGCTGCGTGGCCGCAGGGACCCGGGCGTCGTCCTCGGGGTGCGCGACGCCGCGCACGAGGAGCAGCGCCATGCCGATCGGGGCGAGGACGATGAAGCCGGCCAGCAGGCCCATGGTCAGCGAGACGATCACGGTGCACAGGTTCCCCGTGCCCGGCGGGACCAAACCCCCCGGGGGTCGTGGTCAGGACCAGATCACACCGGCCCGGGGTAACGGTCGGTCGGGTCCGAGCGTTGGAGCCGGTGTGAACACCCTCGGCGACTTCTCCGCCCGCGCCCTCGACGGCACCGACCGCGACCTCGGCGAGTACGACGGCCAGGTCGTGCTGGTCGTCAACACCGCGACCCAGTGCGGGTTCACCGGCCAGCTCCCGGGCCTGCAGCGGCTCCAGGACGACTACGCCGACCGCGGCTTCACCGTGCTCGGCTTCCCCTCCGACCAGTTCAAGCAGGAGCCGCTCGCCGACGAGGAGATGGCGGCGACCTGCCAGCGCAACTACGGCGTCACCTTCCCGATGTTCGCCAAGGTGAACGTCAACGGCCGTGACGCCCACCCCGTCTACCGCTGGCTGCGCGCGCAGAAGAAGGGGGTGCTCGGCGGCCGGGTGAACTGGAACTTCACCAAGTTCCTCGTCGGCCGCGACGGCCGGGTCGTGGCGCGCTACGGCCCGAGCACCGAGCCGTCGGCCATCGCCGACGACATCGAGAAGGCACTCGCCTCCTAGGTCACAGCCCGAACTCGGCCCGGCGGGACTCCGGCACCAGGTCGGCGTACCGGTCGGGGTGGCGGCGCACGTACTCCGCGACGTACGGGCACGACGGGATCACCTCGAGCCCGTCGCGGCGCGCCGCGTCGAGCGCGTGCACCGCGAGCTCCTTCGCGATGCCCTGCCCCTCCCAGGCCTGGGGCACCTCGGTGTGTACGAGCGCGATGCGCCTGCCGTGGCGGTGGTAGGTCAGGATCCCGGCGAGGTCACCGTCGACCCGGGCCTCGTAGCGGTCGTCGTCGGGTCGGTCCTCGATGGTCACGGCCATGTCGAGAACCTACCCACACGGTCGAACCGTCACTCAGATCGCGCGAGCCGTCAGTTCGTGCGCACCAACTGACGGTTCGACGGATCCGAGTGACGGTTCGGCCCGACTTGCCGGTAACCGACGGGGGGCGCGAGGCTGGACGACATGGCCGCCACCACCTCGTCGTACTCGATCACGATGCGGCTGCACACCGCGCCCGACCACGGCGTCGTCGGTGCGGTCGCCACGGCGATCTCCGAGGCCGGGGGCATCGTCACGGGCATCGACGTGGCGGAGTCGAGCCACGAGCGCCTCGTCGTCGACGTGACCTGCTCGGCCAGCGACGCCGACCACGCGCAGGTGCTGGCGCAGGCCGTGGAGACCGTGGACGACGTCGAGGTGCACAAGCTCAGCGACCGCACCTTCCTGCTGCACATCGGCGGCAAGATCGAGGTGGCGTCACGGGTGCCGCTCAAGACCCGCGACGACCTGTCCATGGCCTACACGCCGGGCGTGGGCCGGGTCAGCATGGCGCTGGCTGAGAACCCCGACGACGTACGGCGGCTGACGGTCAAGGGCAACTCGGTCGCCGTGGTCACCGACGGCTCGGCGGTGCTCGGGCTCGGCAACATCGGCCCCGGCGCCGCGCTCCCCGTGATGGAGGGCAAGGCGGCGCTGTTCAAGCGGTTCGCCGACATCGACGCGTGGCCGATCTGCCTGGCCAGCCAGGACACCGACGAGATCGTGCGCGCGGTCGAGATGATCGCGCCGGGGTTCGGCGGCATCAACCTCGAGGACATCGCGGCGCCGCGCTGCTTCGAGGTCGAGCGCCGGCTGCGCGAGTCGCTCGACATCCCGGTCTTCCACGACGACCAGCACGGCACCGCGATCGTCGTGCTCGCCGCGCTCACCAACGCGCTGCGCTGCGTGCACAAGCGCCTGGCCGACGTGCGGATCGTGGTCTCGGGAGGCGGGGCCGCCGGGACGGCGATCGTCGGGCTGCTGCTCGCGGCCGGCGCCGTCGACGTCGTCGTGGTCGACCGCGAGGGCGCGCTCTGCGCGGACGACGACGACCTCTCGCCCGCCCACCGCGACCTGGCCGCTGCCACCAACCCCCGCCGCGTCACCGGCTCGCTGCACGACGTGCTCGAGGGCGCCGACGTCTTCGTCGGGGTGAGTGCACCGGGCGTGCTCGAGGCGGAGTGGATCCGTGACATGGCGGCCGACCCGGTGGTCTTCGCGCTGGCGAACCCCGACCCCGAGGTCGACCCGGCCGAGGCCGACAAGTACGCCGCGGTGGTGGCGAGCGGGCGGTCCGACTACCCCAACCAGATCAACAACGTGCTCGCCTTCCCCGGTGTCTTCCGTGGCCTGCTCGACGCGCGCGCCCACCACGTCACCACCGACATGCTGCTGCGCGCCGCCGAGGCGATCGCGCTCGTGGTCACCGACGACGAGCTCAACCCCAACTTCATCATCCCGACGGTCTTCCACCCCGACGTGCCCAAGGCGGTTGCCGCGGCGATCGCCGGTCCCCAGCACTGACCTCGCACCGTTGCCGGCGGGCAGCGATGAGTCCGGGTGTCGGTGGCGGTCGGTAGGACTGGTGACCGATCGACGTCGACGAGGGGACACGCATGATCGAGGCTCGAGGGCTCGTCCAGACCTTCCACACCGGGCAGGGGAAGAAGAAGCGTGAGGTCCGCGCCGTCGACGGCGTCGACCTCGACGTGGCCGAGGGCGAGGTGGTCGGGTTCCTCGGCCCCAACGGCGCCGGCAAGACCACGACGCTGCGGATGCTGACCACGCTGCTCCGCCCGACGGAGGGCACCGCCCGCGTCGCGGGGTACGACGTGGTCGCTGATTCCGTCGAGGTGCGGCGCCGCATCGGCTACGTCTCGCAGACGGGCGGCGCCTTCAGCGGTGCACGTGCCGGTGACGAGGTCGTCGACCACGGGATGCTCTACGGCCTGAGCCGGCAGCAGGCGACCACGCGGGGACAGGAGCTCTTCGAGCAGCTGCAGCTGCACGGGCTCTGGACCCGGATGCCGCGGGCGATGTCGGGCGGCCAGAAGCGCCGTCTCGACATCGCGATGAGCCTGGTGCACGACCCGACGCTGATGTTCCTCGACGAGCCGACCACCGGCCTCGACCCGCAGGCGCGGGCCAACCTGTGGGAACACATCGCCGGTCTGCGCAGCGAACGCGGCGCCACGGTCTTCCTCACCACCCACTACCTCGACGAGGCCGATGCGCTGAGCGACCGGATCGTGATCATCGACCAGGGCCGGATCGTCGCCTCCGACACCGCCGACAACCTCAAGGCGCAGGTCGCCGGTGACCTCGTCGACCTCGAGGTCGCCACCGACGACGACGTGCGGGTGGCGGCCGAGCGGCTCAGCACGCTGATCGGCGCACCCGGCCAGGTGGAGGTCGACCGGCGTCACGTCCGGGGCCGCGTGCAGCGCGCCGGGCGCGCCGTACCCGGGCTGCTCGGTGACCTCGGCGCCGCCGGCGTCGCGCTCGACTCGATCGAGGTGCTGCGGCCGACCCTCGACGACGTCTTCCTGACCCTGACCGGCCGGTCGCTGCGCGACGCCGAGAGCGGCCAGCCCGAGGCGTCCGCCGACGGCCCGGCCGACGCCACCGACCACGAGCTCGAGGGGGCCCGCCGATGACCGCGACCAGCACCACCACCCGCACGACGCCGGCGCCGGCGACCACCGGACGGGGGCCCGGCAGCTTCCTGCGCGAGAGCTCGATCATCTTCCGCCGCCAGATCCGGATGAACCTGCGCAACCCGGCCTGGGTCGTGATCGGCGCGCTGCAGCCGGTGCTCTACCTCGTGCTCTTCGGCCCGCTGCTCGAGCCGATCGTCTCCTCCTTCCCCGGGGCCAGCGACAACCCCTACACGTTCCTGGTGCCCGGCCTCCTGGTGCAGCTGGGCATGTTCGGCGCGTTCTTCGCGGGCTTCGGCCTGATCGCCGAGTGGCGCGAGGGCGTCGTCGAGGCCGAGCGCGTCACCCCGGCCAGCCGTACCGCGCTGCTGGCCGGACGGCTCGCGCGCGACCTGCTGCAGCTCTTGGTGCAGGCGCTGATCCTGGTCGGCCTCGGCTACCTGATGGGCCTGCGCGGGTCGCCGGCCGGGGTGGCCCTGGGCATCCTGCTCACGCTGCTCGTGGGCGGGGCCTGCGCGGCCGCCTCCAACGCGCTGGCGCTGACCACCAAGAGCGAGGACGTGATGGCGCCGGTGATCAACATGGTGATGATGCCGGTGCTGCTGCTGAGCGGGATCCTGCTGCCGATGACCCTGGGGCCGGCGTGGCTGCAGTCGACCAGCGACTTCATGCCCTTCCGTTGGATCGTCGACGGCGTGCGCGACAGCTTCGCCGGTGAGCTCGCCACCTCGGCGGTGCTGTGGGGCACCCTCTGGGCCGGCCTCCTCTTCCTGCTGGCGGTGTGGTGGGGCACGGCCACCTTCCGCAAGGAGAACGCCTGACGACGAGGCCCTTCCCGCCGGCCCCGGCTCGCCCTATGCTGACGCCTGTCTGATGCGCATGAGGGAACAGGGTGCACGATGCGCAACACTGGAAGGCTCTGGGGGCGCGAGAAGGCGGCGCACGACCGCGAGACGGTCCGGCGGCTGCTGGCCCACGCCCGCTACGAGGTGCTGCCCACGCCCACCATCGAGGAGAAGGTGCTCGCGGCGGTGCCGCGCGACGTCCCGGTGACGGTGACCGCCTCCCCGAGCAAGGGCCTCGAGCAGACCCTGGCGATGGCCGAGCGTCTCACCGCGGAGGGTTACGCCGTCGTCCCCCACCTCGCCGCGCGGATGGTCCACGGCAAGGGCGAGCTGGTCGAGGTGGTGGCCCGGCTGCAGGCGGCGGGGATCGACAGCATCTTCGTGCCAGGCGGTGACGCGGAGCCCTCCGACGAGGGCTACCCCGACGCGCTGGCGCTGCTGGAGGACCTCGCCGCGATGGGCAGCCCGTTCCCCCACGTCGGCATCGCCGGCTACCCGGAGTCGCACCCCACCATCCACGACGACCTGACCGTGCAGTCGATGTGGGACAAGCGCCGGCACGCCACCCACGTGGTCAGCAACCTGACCTTCGACCCCAAGGTGATGCGCAGGTGGCTCGAGCGGCTGCGTCACCGCGGCGTCACGCTGCCGCTGCTGCTGGGCCTCCCGGGCCCGGTGGACCGTGCCAAGCTGCTGACCATGGCGACCCGGATCGGCGTGGGCGACTCGACGCGCTTCCTGTCCAAGCAGAAGGGGATGATGACGCGCCTCGTCGCGCCGGGCGGCTTCACCGGCGAGCGGTTCCTCGAGCAGTGCGCGCCCACGCTGGGTGCACCGGGCGCGCTGGTCGAGGGCCTGCACGTCTACACCTTCAACCAGGTCGAGGAGACCGAGGCCTGGCGGCGCGACTGGCTGCAGCGCCTCGAGGGCTGAGGCCGCCCAGCCTCTGGACAGCCGCGCCCCGGCGCGGGAAGGTGCGGTCATGCGACTCCGTCTCGGTACCGCGGCCGTCGCGGCCGCCACCGCCTGCCTGCCCTTCCTGCTCGCCCCGCCGTCCGACGCCGGTGCGGCTCCGACGCCGTCGTGGGACGAGAGGGTGCTCGACCCCGGCCAGAGCTTCCGCGGGCTCGACGCGGTCGACGGCGACACCGCGTGGGTGGCGGGCGAGAGCGTGGACGGCGGCGACCCCAGCGTGTGGCGCACCACCGACGGCGGCGCCACCTGGGGCGAGGTCGGTCCGACTGGCGTCACCGGGCTGTTGTTCCGCGACGTCGAGGCCCGGTCGGCCTCGACCGCCTCGGTGCTGGCGATCGGGCCCGGCGACACCTCCCGGATCTACCGCACCACCGACGGTGGGCAGAGCTGGGCAGAGACCTTCCGCAACGGCAACCCCGACGCGTTCTACAACTGCATGGACTTCTACCCCGGCGGCCGGCGCGGGCTCGCGGTCAGCGACGCCGTCGGTGACGCCTTCCGGATCATCGCCACCGACGACTTCGGCCGGTCGTGGCACGAGCTCCCGACCGACGGGATGCCCGACTCCACGGGCGAGTTCAACTTCTCCGCCAGCGGTGACTGCCTCGTGATCCGCGGGCAGCAGGCCTACTTCGGCTCCGGCGGCGCGCAGGCGCGCGTCTTCCACTCCGCCGACCGCGGCCTCACCTGGACCGCCGCCGACTCCGGCATCGCGGCCGGCGACGGCGGCGGCGTCTTCGGCCTCGCGTTCAAGACGCCCTTCCGCGGCGTCGCGGTGGGCGGTGACTTCCTCGAGCCCGGCAACGGCGAGGACGCCGTGGCGACCACCCGGCACGGGCGCACCTGGGTCGGTGGTGGCGACCTCACCACCCTGGGCGAGGACGCGGCGTACGTCTCGGGGCGGCCGCACACGCTCGTCGCGGTCGGGGAGTACGGCGGCGTCGGCGCCAGCCACCTCAGCACCGACGGGGGGCGCACCTGGACGGCTTTCGGCGCGGGCTTCCACACCGTCGACTGCACGCCCGACGGGTCGTGCTGGGCCGCGGGCAGCGCCGGACGCGTGGCGCGCCTGGTCAGGTGACCAGGTCGGCGAGCGCGCGCTCGAGGCCCGACTGACCGGTCGCGACGACCTCGAGCGGCAGGCCGATCGCGGTCGCAGCCTCCTCGGCGAGCGCGCGCAGCTCGTCGTCGGGCTCCTGCGCCAGCCACACCACGCGGGTGTAGGAGCCGAAGTAGTCGTCGCGCAGCTCGGGGTAGCGGTCGAGCCCGAGCTCCTGCACGACGGTGCGCGCGAACGAGCGGACCAGGAAGTCGGTGAAGAGGTAGGTGCCGGGTTGCTCGGCGAGCATCTGCTCGAGCCGGTCCGGCCCGGCGTACAGGTCGTAGCAGTGCAGGCCCGGCAGCCGGGCCAGCCCGAGCTCCTCGCACACGTCGTCGAGGGCGCCGTAGGTCCCGCAGTCGGCGTACCCCACCACGACCGCGTCGTAGGACGGGCGCAGCCGCTCGGCCAGCGCCCGGACCTCTCCCGAGATCTTGCGGGGAGCGTTGTGCAGCAGCGGCGGCAGCGGGTGCACGTCGACCGGCCACCCGTGCCGTGCCACCGCCCGTGCCGCCGGCTGCGCGATCGCCCCGCACGCGATCAGGGCCACCGAATTGGCGGTAGTCCCCGACGAGTTGGCCCCCTTACTGGCCGGTAACCCGGCCATCTCGTCGGGGACTACCGGAAATTCGCCGCCCTCAGAAGGCGAGCTGCTCGACGAAGCGGTCGTTGAAGTCGGGGCGGTCGGAGAGCTCGACATAGGTCACCTCCTCCAGCAGCGCCCGGGCGCCCTCGCGCTCGCGCATGGAGAGCAGGGCCATCTTCGCCCCCTCGCCGGCGACGTTGCCCGCGGAGACGATTCGCAGCACGGGCAGGGTCGGCACCAGGCCGATCCGGATCGCCGAGGCGGGGGAGAGGTAGGAGCCGAAGGAGCCCGCGAGCAGCACCTGCTGGACGTCCTCGGCGCGCAGGTCGAGCTGCTCCATGAGCAGCGTCCAGCCGGTGGAGATCGCGGCCTTGGCGAACTGGAGCTCGCGGATGTCTCGCTGGGAGAGGTAGACGCACTCGGCCGGGTCGGCGTCCGCGTCCGGGCGGTGGAGCACGAAGACCCGCTCGTCGCCGACCTTGGTCAGCCGGTCGGCGAGGGCCGGCGCGATGCCGGGCGCGTCGGCGTCGGGGACGTAGCGGCCGCTGGCGTCGACCAGGCCGACCTTGACCAGCTCGGCCACGGCGTCGACCAGCCCCGAGCCGCACAGGCCGCGCGGCTCGACGTCGCCGATGACGCCGAGGGTCACCGGCGCGTGCTCGGCCAGCAGGTCGGGCTCGAGGCGCACGGTCTCGATCGCGCCGTCGGCCGCGCGCATGCCGCACCGGATCGCGCCACCCTCGAACGCCGGGCCCGCCGGCGCCGCGGTGGCCAGCAGGGTGTCGCCGTCGCTGAGCACGATCTCGCAGTTGGTGCCGACGTCCACGAACAGCCGGACCCGCTTGTCGCGGTCCATGCCGGTGGCCAGCATCCCGGCCACGATGTCGCCGCCGACGTAGGCGCCGAGCGAGGGGAAGATGGTGGCCCGGGCCCGGGGGTGCAGGGCCAGGCCGAGGTCGGAGGCCAGCGCGGTCGGCGGCGAGGCCGTCGTCATCACGAACGGCGCCACGCCCAGCGGCTCGGGGTCGATCCCCAGCGCCAGCGCGGTCATCGTCGCGTTGCCGGCCAGCGCCACCTCGTAGACGTGGGCGGGGTCGACCTCCGCCTCCGCGCAGACCTGGTCGGCGAGCTCGCGCAGCGTCGCGGCCGCGGCCTCCTGGAGCCGCCCGAGCGCGTCGGGGTCCATCATCGTGGCGCTGATCCGCGTGATCACGTCGCCACCGAAGGGCTGCTGCCGGTTGAGCATCGAGGCCACCGCGAGCGGCGTCCCGGTGTCGAGGTCGAGCAGCGTCGCGACCACGGTCGTGGTGCCGAGGTCGAAGGCGATCGCGTGCCGCACCGCCGAGGTGTCGCCCGCCTCGACCTCGACGAGCTCCTCGTCGACGACGACCGCGGTCACCTTGAAGTCCGCCTCGCGCATCACCTTCGGCAGCCGCCGCAGCACCGCGAGGTCACAGGTCAGCTCGAGGTCGTCGATCGCCGCGAGCAGCCGCTCGAGGTCGGTGCGCTGGTCGGACAGCGTGGGCTCGGCGAGCTCGACGTACCGCTTCTGCACGGCGGGCCGCAGTATCACCTGCCGCCCGACGCCGACGGTCGCGGCCTTGGGCCGGGTCGTCAGCGGCGGTACGTCGACGTGCAGGTCGTGGGTCGCCCGCACCAGGCAGGCCAGGCGCCAGCCGTCGGCGAGCTCCTTCTCCGAGAAGGTGCGCACGTCGTGCTGGGTGAGCGGGACGCGGCCGCCCTCCACGCGCACCTTGCACTTGCGGCAGGTGCCGTGGCCACCGCAGGTGGAGTCGATCGCGATCCCGTTCCACGACGCGGCGTCGAAGACCGTCACCCCGGGCGGCACCCGGACGCCGCGCTGGGTGGGCTCCTTGCCGGGTGCGTCGGCGACCGTGAACGCCAGGTCGACCCGGCCGGTCCCGTCGTGCGGGGTCCGGGCCGTGGCCGGCGGCTGCAGCAGCCCCTCTCGCCGGACCTCGTCCAGCGAGAAGCGCGGCTCGGGGATGTCCGTCACGCGCCCCCGGCCGGAGCGGCGGCAGCGTCCGCGGCGGCCTTGGCGGCGCGGGAACGGCCGATCCACTCCATGCCCCAGTCGTCGTGGTCGAGGAAGACGTCGGCGGCCTTGACGGCCTCCACGATCTGCGGGGTGCGGGTGTCCATGATCGCGCTGGTCAGGCCGCACATCATGGCCATCGGCAGCCAGGTGGCGTTGAGCGAGTGCCGCCCCGGCATGCCGAAGGAGACGTTGGAGGCGCCGCAGGTCATGTTGAGCCCGTGCTCGTCGCGGATCCGGCGCATCGTCTCGAAGGTCGCGACGCCGCTGGCGGTGTCGGCACCGATCGGCATCGCGAGGGGGTCGATCACGATGTCGTGCATCGCGATGCCGTACTCCGTCGTGGCGACGTCGATGATCTTCTGCACGAGCGCCAGCCGCTTCTCCGGTTCCATCGGGATCTCGTCCACGTCGTTCGGCAGCGCGATCACCGCGGCGTCGTACTTCTTGACCAGCGGGAGGATCTGCTCCATCCGCTCGTCCTCGGCGGTGATGGAGTTGACGAGCGCCCGGCCCTGGTACGCCGAGAGACCGGCCTCGAGGGCCTCGACGACCGAGGAGTCGATGCAGATCGGCTTGTCGGTCAGCGACTGGATCTTGATGATCGCCTTGGCCAGCAGGTCGGCCTCGTCGGTGAGCGGCACGCCCATGTTGACGTCGAGCACGTCGGCGCCGCCCGTCACCTGGGCGGCCACGTCGCGGTCGATCGCCGAGAGGTCGCCGGCGCGCAGCTGCTCCTGGAAGATGCGGCGTCCGGTCGGGTTGATCCGCTCGCCGATCAGGCAGAAGCGGTGGCCGCGGCCGATCACGACCTCCTGGCTCGCGGAGCGGATCCGGGTCTCGAAGTGCACGTTCTCGGCGCTCATGCCGACACCAGCGAACGGCGCTGCTCGAGGAGGTCCTTGGCCTTGCGGACGGTGGCCGAGGCGTCCGCCGCGTAGCCGTCGGCGCCGACCGCGTCGGCGTACTCCTGGGTCACGGGGGCGCCGCCCACCATGACGATCACCTCGTTGCGCAGGCCGGCCTTCTCGAGCGCGTTGATGTTGGCCTTGAACATCGGCATCGTCGTGGTGAGGAACGCCGACATGCCCACGATGTCGGGCTGGTGCTCCTCGATCGCGGCGATGAACTTCTCCGGCGCCACCTGCACGCCGAGGTCGATCACCTCGAAGCCGGCGCCCTCGAGCATGATGTTGACGAGGTTCTTGCCGATGTCGTGGACGTCGCCCTTGACCGTGCCCATGAGGAACTTGCCGACCGTCTCGACGCCGGTGTCGGCGAGCAGGGGCCGCAGCACCTCCATCGCCCCGGCCATGGCGCGGCCGGCGATCAGCATCTCGGGCACGAAGAAGTCTCCGCGCTCGAAGCGCGCTCCGACCTCCTCGAGCGACGGGATCAGCGCGTCGAAGAGCAGCGACTGCGGCTCCATCGACATGCCGAGGGCCTCGTTGGTCAGCTCGAGCACGCGCGGCGCGTTGCCGATGAGCGTCTCGTCGTAGAGGCCCTGGAGGATCTCCTCAGGAGTCATGCCACACCCTCCTTGCGGGTGGTCTCGGGGCGGGTCCGGGGCGACCCGCCCAGCAGGTCCGAGAGCTGACCGGCCGCGTCGGCCAGCAGCGCGCCGGTCGGCTCGAGCCGACCGGCGAGGCGTTGGGTGGGTCCGGAGACCCCGAGGGCGGCGACGACCTCGCCGCGGTCGCCGTGCACGGGTACGGCGACGCCGGTGAGGCCGACCTCGAGCTCGTCGACGGTCGCGGCCCAGCCGCGCTCGCGCACCCCGACCAGCTCGCGGCGCAGGGCGTCGAGGTCGGCGAGCGTGCGCTCGGTGACCCGCTCGGGCCGGCGGCGGGGCAGCGGCAGCACGCCCGCGGCGTACAGCACCTTCCCGAGGGCGGAGGCGTGCGGGGGGACGTCGAGCTCGGTCCAGTCGCGGGTGCCGAGCAGGAAGCGGGAGTCGACCTGGGCCACGTGCACGACGCGGTTGGCGCGGGCCATGCCGAGGTTGACGGTCTCGCCGGTCTCCTCGCCGATCTCCTCCATGACCGGGCGCGCGAGCCGCGCGATCTCGGCCCAGGGGTCGTGGCGGCTGGCGTAGAGCCAGAAGAGGGGGCCTGCGACGTACGAACCGGAGTCGTCGCGCTGGAGCAGCTCGGTGCGCTCGAGGGCGGTCAGCAGCCGCGAGGTCGTGGAGCGCGGGAGGCCCGTCTCCTCGGCGAGCTCGGCGGAGGCCAGCGGCTCCGCCGCCAGCACGACCGTCGAGACCAGCAGCGCGGCGCGGTCCACCGCCTGGGTGCCGCTGGCTGCGGGGTCGGGCACGGTCCTTGACCTCTCGTCGGGTGGAGTTCCATGATGTGGAACCTGATTCCACATGATGAGGCGACGCGCTCACCCGGTCAAGGGTTGCCGCCGATCTCGAACCGTCCGGAAGGGCCCGCCGATGTTCGTCAACCGCATGCCCCGCTACGAGATCCTCTCCGAGGACGCGATGGAGACCCTCGGTCGCGGCTGGCGACGCCTGATGACCGAGGTCGGCGTCGAGTTCATGGACGACCGGGCGCTCGCGCTGTTCCGCGAGGCGGGGCAGAAGGTGGAGGGGAACGCCGTCTTCCTCGACCCCGACTTCGTGCTGGAGCAGGTGGCCAAGGCGCCGCGCGAGTTCGACGTCCAGGCGCGCAACCCCGCGCACAACGTGCACATCGGCGGTGACCACATGGCGTTCGGCGCGGTCTACGGCCCGCCGTTCGTGCGTCAGGGCGAGGTGCGGCGCGACGCGACCATGGAGGACTTCACCAACTTCACCAAGCTCGCGCAGTCGTTCGACGCGCTCGACTCCGCCGGCGGCGTGATCTGCGAGCCCAACGACACCCCGCTCGACAGCCGCCACCTCGACATGACCTACGCGCTGCAGACCCTGACCGACAAGGTCTACATGGGCAACGTGGTCTCCGGCGTCAACGCCGCGGACACGATCCGGATGGGCGAGATCCTCTTCGGCGGCCGCGAGGCGATCGAGGAGACTCCCTGCTCGATCTCGCTCGTCAACTGCAACTCGCCGCTGCGCTGGGACGACCGGATGCTCGAGGCGCAGTTCGAGTACTCCGCCGCCGGGCAGCCCGTCGTGCTCACGCCGTTCATCCTGATGGGCGCGATGTCGCCGGTGACCATCCCGGCCGCGCTGGTGCAGCAGATCACCGAGGCGCTCTCCGGCATCGCGCTCTCACAGCTGATCCGCCCGGGGACGCCGGTGATCTTCGGGTCGTTCCTCTCCAACATCGACATGCAGTCGGGCAGCCCGACGTTCGGCACTCCCGAGTCGGGCATCGGCCTGCTCTGCACCGGCCAGATCGCGCGGTCGTTCGGGCTGCCGTTCCGCACCGGCGGCGGGCTGACGTCGTCGCAGGTGCCGGACGCCCAGGCCGGCTACGAGGCGCTGATGACGATGCTGCCGACCTTCCTGGCGGGCGCGAACTGGGTGATGCACTCCGCCGGCTGGCTCGAGGGCGGCCTGGTCGCGGGCTACGAGAAGTTCGTGGTCGACGTCGAGATCCTGCAGATGCTGCAGCACGAGTTCACCCCGCTGGAGATCGACGAGGCCTCGATGGCGTACGACGCGCACGTCGAGGTGGGTCACGGCGGGCACTTCCTCGGCGCGATGCACACGATGGAGCGCTTCCGGACCTGCTTCTACCGCCCGATGCTGTCGTCGTCGGAGAACTACGAGCGCTGGATGCGCGGGGGCGGCGCCGACGCCGCCGAGCGGGCTGGGAAGATCTACCGCGAGCGGCTCGAGGCGTACGAGCCGCCGCCGCTCGACGAGGCGATCCGCGCCGAGCTCGAGGAGTACGTCGTACGCCGGCGGGCCGAGCTGGGCGACTGACGCCCTGCCGGTCCGCGGGACCGGCAGGAGGACCCCCCATGGCGACCACGGACGCGCGGTTCGTGCTGACGCTCGACTGCCCCGACCAGCCGGGGATCGTGCACGCGGTGACGGGCTTCCTGGTCGAGCGCGGTGCCAACATCCTGGAGAGCCAGCAGTACGGCGACGCGCAGAGCGGCCGGTTCCTGCTGCGCATGGACGTCTCGATCGCCGACGGCGCCGGGGTGAGCGCCGCGGGGCTGGCCGCGGACTTCGCGCCCGTCGCCGAGCGCTTCTCGATGACCTACGACGTGTGGGACACCGCCGTGCCGCGGCGGGTGCTCGTGATGGTCTCCCGGCACCTGCACTGCCTCAACGACCTGCTCTTCCGGCACAGCACCGGGACCCTGCCCGTGGAGATCCCGCTCGTGGTCTCCAACCACCCCGACGCCGAGGCGCTCGCGCGGCACCACGGGCGCGCCTTCGTGCACCTCCCGGTGACGCCCGAGACCAAGCCGCAGGCCGAGGCCGCGCTGCTCGACCTCGTCGAGGAGCACCGCATCGACCTCGTCGTCCTCGCCCGCTACATGCAGGTGCTCTCCGACGACCTGTGCCGCCGGCTCGAGGGCCGCGCGATCAACATCCACCACTCGTTCCTGCCGAGCTTCAAGGGCGCCAAGCCCTACCACCAGGCCTTCGACCGCGGGGTGAAGCTGGTCGGGGCGACCGCGCACTACGTCACCGCCGACCTCGACGAGGGCCCGATCATCGAGCAGGACGTGCTGCGCGTCGACCACGCCCACGACCAGGCGGCGATGGTCGCGGCGGGGCGCGACGTCGAGGCCCAGGTGCTGTCGCGGGCCGTGCGCTGGCACGCGGAGTCGCGGGTGCTGCGGCACGGCCACCGCACCGTCGTCTTCCGCTGAGCCCGGGCCCGCACCGCGGACGGCGTCGTACCACCTGTCACTCTGGGTGGACTCTCGGACGAAAATGCCCGCTCTCTGATGGTTATCTCGGTCCGACAGCGACCAATTCGCGGGTTGACCAGCGAAATGCCCCCTCCCGCCTCCGCCTAGCCCTGTTGCGTGATGCTCGCTACGGTTGCGCCATGAGCAACGCCGAGGCGGAGGCCGCGCCGCCGGGGGGGGCGACCGGGACCGTGCAGTCGGTCGACCGGGCGCTGCACATCCTCGGCCAGCTCGCCCGTTCGGGGGAGGCGGGGGTCACCGAGCTCGCCGCCGACCTCGACGTCCACAAGTCGACGGCGTTCCGGCTGGTGGCGACCCTCGAGGCGCACGGGCTGGTCGAGCAGACCGGCGACCGCGGCAAGTACCGCCTCGGAGTCGGGCTGCTGCGCCTGGCCGGCGCCACCACGGCCCGGCTCGACGTCGTGCAGGAGGCCCGCCCGCTGGCGCGCAAGCTCGCGGCCGACACCGGCGAGACCGTCAACATCACCGTGCTCGCCGACCGCGCCGCCCTCTACCTCGACCAGGTCGCCGGCTCCTCGGCCCTGCAGTCGCACAACTGGGTCGGCCAGCGGATCCCGCTGCACGCCACCGCCAACGGCAAGGTGCTGCTCAGCGGTCTGGAGGAGCACGCCCTCGACGAGCTGCTCGACCAGCTCGAGGCCTACACCGACGCGACCATCACCGGCCAGGAGCGGCTGCGCCGCGAGCTCGCGCAGGTCCGCGAGCAGGGGTACGCCGTCGCGGCCGACGAGCTCGAGATCGGCCTGACCGCGGTGGCGGCGCCGATCCGCAACGCGCACGGCGACGTGATCGCCTCGATGAGCGTCTCCGGCCCGACCTTCCGCCTCGCCGGCGACAAGCTCGACGCCGCGACCGACGCGCTCGTCCATGTCGCCCTCGAGGTCTCCCACCGGCTCGGCTGGGGGCACCGGTGACCCCGCGCGACGGCTGACCGACCACGGGTCACGGCTCGACAACGGCCCGGACAGAGCCTTGACGAGCGGTGGGCGTTCCCCGATGCTCAGTCCCAGATGTTGCGTGGCACACACCCCGATGCGTGATGCGCAACAGGAGAGGTCATCGTGGCGGAGCTCTACATCGATGGGGGATGGGTCTCGGCGCAGAAGGGCGCGCGCCGGGAGATCCGGTGCCCGGCCGACGGGACGCTCGTCGCCGCGGTCGACGAGGCCGGGGCCGCGGACACCGAGGCCGCCATCGCCGCGGCGCGCCGGGCCTTCGACCACGGCCCCTGGCCCCACACCACTGCCGCCGAGCGCGGTGACCTGCTGCTGCGCGTGGCCACCCTCCTCCAGCGCGACCGCGCCGACCTCGCCCGCATGGAGAGCCTCGACACCGGCAAGCGGCTGGCCGAGGCGGAGTACGACATCGACGACGTCACCTCCGTCTTCCGCTACTACGGCGAGCTGATCGCCGGGGGCGAGCAGCCGCGCACCGTCGAGACCGGCCGGGACGACGTGGAGAGCCGGATCGTGCACGAGCCCGTCGGCGTCTGCGGCCTGATCACCCCGTGGAACTACCCGCTCCTGCAGGTGTCGTGGAAGGTCGCTCCCTGCCTCGGTGCCGGCAACACCTTCGTCCTCAAGCCGAGCGAGCTCACCCCGCACACGGCGATCCACCTGATGCGGCTGCTCGAGGAGGCCGGACTCCCGGCCGGCGTGGGCAACCTCGTGCTCGGCGCCGGCGCCGACGCCGGGGCGCCGCTGGCCACCGATCCCCGCGTCGACCTGGTCTCCTTCACCGGCGGTCTGGTGACCGGCAAGCGGATCATGGTCGCCGCGGCGGAGACCGTGAAGAAGGTGGCCCTCGAGCTCGGCGGCAAGAACCCGCTCGTCGTCTTCGCGGACGCCGACCCTGCACTCGCCGTCGACCTCGTCCTGATGGCGGTCTTCCTCCACTCCGGCCAGGTCTGCTCGGCCGGCGCCCGGCTGCTGGTCGAGGAGTCGGTGCACGACGCCGTCGTCGACGAGGTGGTGGCGCGCGCGGGCCGGATCCGCCTCGGCGGACCCTTCGACGACGACGCCGAGACCGGCGCGCTGATCTCCGAGCAGCACCTCGCCAAGGTCGCGAAGTACGTCGAGGACGGCGTCGCCGAGGGCGCCGTGCTGCGCGTGGGCGGCGCGCGGGCCACCGAGGGCAAGCTCGCCGACGGCTGGTTCTACCCCCCGACCGTGCTCGACGGCTGCCGCACCGACATGCGCTGCGTGCAGGACGAGTCGTTCGGCCCGGTGCTCACCGTCGAGACCTTCCGCGACGAGGAGGACGCCGTACGCCTGGCCAACGACTCGATCTACGGCCTCGCCGGCGGCATCGTCACCACCGACACCGCGAAGGCAGAGCGGGTCGCCGCCCGGATGCGGATGGGCACGGTGTGGATCAACGACTACCACCCCTACCTGCCGCAGGCCGAGTGGGGCGGCTACAAGCAGTCCGGCTTCGGCCGCGAGCTGGGGCTCGCGGGCCTCGAGGAGTACCGCGAGACCAAGCACCTGTGGCACAACACCAAGGCCGAGCCGCAGGGGTGGTTCGATTGAGCGACCAGACCTGGGACTTCGTGATCGTCGGCGGCGGCTCGGCGGGCTGCGCCCTGGCCAACCGCCTCTCGGCTGACCCCTCGACGACGGTGCTGGTGCTCGAGGCCGGTCGCTCCGACTACAAGATCGACCCGCTGATCCACATGCCGGCGGCCCTGCCGTTCCCGATCGGCAACCGGCTCTACGACTGGAAGTACGAGACCGAGCCCGAGCCCGAGCTCGGCGGGCGCCGGGTCTACCACGCCCGGGGCAAGGTGCTCGGCGGCTCGTCGTCGATCAACGGCATGATCTTCCAGCGCGGCAACCCGATGGACTACCAGCGCTGGGCGGCCGACCCCGGCATGGAGACGTGGGACTACCTGCACTGCCTGCCCTACTTCAAGCGGATGGAGACCACGCTCGACGAGCACGGGCGGGTCGCGGCCGACCCCTGGCGCGGCGGTGACGGCCCGCTGGTGCTGGAGCGGGGTCCGGCCGACAACCCGCTCATCGACGCCTTCTTCGCCGCCTGCCAGGAAGCCGGCTACCCGTTGACCGACGACGTGAACGGCTACCGGCAGGAGGGCTTCGCGCCGTTCCACCGCAACATCTCGCGCGGCCGCCGGCTCTCGGCGGCGCGCGCCTACCTCCACCCGGTGATGCACCGCAAGAACCTCGCGGTCGAGACCTACGCGCTCGGCACCCGGGTGCGCTTCGACGGGACGCGCGCCACCGGTGTCGAGTACCGACGGGCCGGCCGGCCCCGCTTCGCCCGCGCCCGCGAGGTGATCCTGTGCGGCGGCGCGATCAACACCCCCCAGCTGCTGCAGCTCTCCGGCGTCGGCGCCTCCAGCCTGCTCGAACCGCTCGGCATCGACGTCGTGCACGACCTGCCCGGCGTCGGCGAGAACCTCCAGGACCACCTCGAGGTCTACGTCCAGTACTCCTCCAAGGAGCCGGTGTCGATCGCGCCCGGCCTGGCCTGGCACCGCCGGCCCAAGATCGCCTTCGACTGGCTGTTCCGGCGCAAGGGGCTCGGGAGCACCAACCACTTCGAGTCGGGCGGCTTCTGCCGCAGCAACGACGACGTGCGCTGGCCCAACCTGATGTTCCACTTCCTGCCGATCGCGATCCGCTACGACGGCACCTCGCCCACCGAGGGCCACGGCTACCAGGTCCACGTCGGTCCGATGTACGCCGACACCCGCGGCTGGGTGCGGATCGCCAGCACCGACCCCAGGCAGCACCCGAAGATGCTCTTCAACTACCTCACCACCGACACCGACCGTCGCGAGTGGGTGGAGGCGATCCGGGTCGCGCGGAACATCCTCAACCAGCCGGCGTTCGCGAGGTACAACGGCGGCGAGCTGTCGCCGGGCCCGTCGGTCGAGACCGACGAGGAGATCCTCGACTGGGTGCGCAAGGACGCCGAGACCGCCCTGCACCCGAGCTGCACGGCCAAGATGGGCGTCGGCGACGACGCCGTCACCGACCCGCTCTCGCTGCGGGTGCACGGGGTCGAGGGCCTGCGGGCCGTCGACGCCTCCGTCTTCCCCTACGTCACCAACGGCAACATCTACGCCCCCGTGATGATGGTCGCCGAGAAGGCCGCCGACCTGATCCTGGGCAACACCCCGCTCCCCGCCACCGAGGTGCCCTGGTACCGCTCCGGCGCGGATCTCCCCCTGTATCCCCCGGGCGACGCCCGGAACACGGAGGTCTCCTCATGACCATGACCACGCCGAGCACCACCACCACGAGCGCCTCCGGCGACGGCCCCGCCATGAGGGTCGACGGGCTCTGGAAGATCTTCGGTCCGAGCGCGGACACGATCATCGGCACGCCCGACGCCGACCTCTCGCGTGCCGACCTCAAGACCAAGACCGGCTGCGTGGTGGGCGTCAAGGACGTCTCGTTCGAGGTGGCACCCGGCGAGGTCTTCGTGGTGATGGGCCTCTCCGGCTCCGGCAAGTCCACCCTGGTGCGCTGCCTGACCCGGCTGATCGAGGACAGAGCCCCGCGGGGTGGTGGGCTTTGAGGGGATCCTCGGTGCCCTACTCGCCGCTCTCGAT